>NZ_JBOFQE010000037.1:0-40413 GCF_051660785.1 Pseudomonas sp. | reverse complement strand
CGAGCCTGCTCGCGATGGCGGTGGGTCAGACAACACTTTCTTCGACTGACACTCCGTCATCGCGAGCAGGCTCGCTCCCACAGGGGTTATGCGTTGTAGTGGTTTTTGCCCCAGGCCACCAGGCCTTGCAGCAATTCCTTGAGCACCACTTGCGTCGGTCCAGCCAGGTCCGGGCGGTAGCGGAACGGCTCGAACTCTTCCATGTACGTGCACTGCCCCAGCTCCAGCTGCACCGCGTGGATGTTTTCGGCCGGGTTGCCGTAATTGCGCGTGATGTGGCCGCCCTTGAAACGGCCGTTCAGCACATGGCTGTAATCGCCATGACGCGCGCAGATCGCTTCCAGTTGAGTGGCCAACTGCGGATCGCAACTGGCGCCGTTGAAGGTGCCGAGGTTGAAGTCCGGCAGCTTGCCGTCGAACAGGTGCGGGATGATCGAACGGATCGAATGCGCATCGAACAGCAGCGCGTAGCCAAACTCGGCTTTGAGTCGCGCCAGTTCGTTCTGCAGCGTGGTGTGATACGGCGTCCACACCTGCTCCAGATACGTCGCCCGTTCCGCCGCCGACGGTTCCATCCCTTCGCGGAACAAGGGAATGCCGTCAAACAGCGTCGCCGGATACAGACCGGTGGTGGCGCCGACATACAAAGGCTTGTCGTCCGATGGCCGGTTCAGGTCGATGACAAACCGCGAGTACTCGGCAGCCAGCGTGCTCGCGCCGAGTTCTGCGGCAAACTCATACAGCTTCGGGATATGCCAGTCAGTGTCCGGCAGGCTGCGTGCATCGGGGATCAACCCGGCCTCGACCGCCGGGGTCAGGCGCAGGCCGGCGTGGGGCATGCTGATCAGCAGCGGCACGCGGCCTTGTTTGAAGTTCAGAACCTTATCCACAACTGTTCTCCTAAACGCTTGTCTCGACGCCGTGACGCACGACGCGTTTTTCCAGGTCGCCGCCCAGCCAGTACGACAGGTCGGCGGGACGATCGATTTGCCAGGCGACGAAATCCGCGAACTTGCCGGCTTCCAGCGAACCGTGTGTGTCAGCCATGCCCAACGCGGTGGCGGCATGGATGGTCGCGCCGGCCAATGCCTCTTCCGGAGTCATGCGGAAACAGGTGCAGGCCATGTTCAGCATCAAGCGCAATGACAGCGCCGGCGAAGTGCCGGGGTTGAGATCGCTGGCGATGGCGATTTTCACGCCGTGTTTGCGCAGGGCGTCCATCGGCGGCAACTGGGTTTCACGCAGGAAGTAGAACGCACCCGGCAGCAGCACCGCGACGGTGCCGGACTTGGCCATGGCGATGGCGTCGTCTTCGGTCATGAATTCCAGGTGATCGGCCGACAGTGCGTGGTAGCGCGCCGCCAGGCTCGAACCGTGCAGCGACGACAGTTGTTCGGCGTGCAGCTTCACCGGCAGACCCAGTTCTTGCGCGGTGATGAACACGCGCTCGACCTGCGCCGGCGAGAACGCCAGGTATTCGCAGAACGCGTCCACCGCATCCACCAGCCCCTCGGCGGCCAGGGCCGGGAGCATCTCGGCGCAGATGTGATCGATGTAGTCGTCGGCGCGATCTGTGTACTCCGGCGGCAAGGCGTGGGCGGCGAGGCAAGTGCTGCGCACGCTGACCGGTAGCTCGGTGCCGAGGCGACGAATCACGCGCAGGATCTTGCGTTCACTGGCCAGGTCGAGGCCGTAGCCGGATTTCATTTCGACCGTGGTCACGCCGTCGCGCATCAGGCTTTTCAGACGCTTGGCGGCGCTGGCGAACAGCTCGTCTTCGGTCGCTGCGCGGGTGGCGCGCACGGTGCTGGCGATACCGCCGCCGGCCGCGGCGATTTCTGCGTAGCTGACGCCTTGCAGGCGCTGCTCGAACTCACCGCTGCGGTTACCGCCGAACACCGTGTGGGTGTGGCAGTCGATCAGGCCCGGGGTAACCCAGGCCCCTTTCAAATCGTTGACGGCCGGGTATTCCCCAGCCGGCAGCTCACTGCGCGGGCCGACCCACTCAATGTGCGCACCGGACGTCACGATGGCCGCGTCCTCGATGATCGAGTAGACGCCTTGCGCCATGGTTGCGACGTGGCAGTGTTGCCAGAGAGTTTTCATCCCGTAGTCTCCACATTATTCAAAATCGAATCGCAAGCAGGCTGGCTCCCACAGTGATGCGCAATACAACTGTGGGAGCCAGCCTGCTGGCGATGAGGCCCTTACAGGCTCGGCAGCAACTTCACCGACACCAGCTCATTCAGGCAACGCGTCGCCAACAGCTCGGTCGCCGCATTGATGTCCGGCGCAAAGAACCGATCCTTCTCATAAAACGGCACTTCGTTACGCAGAATCCCGCGAGCCTTTTCCAGCTTCGCCGAGCTCTTCAGACCTTCACGCAAATCCAGCCCCTGAACGGCCGCCAACCACTCCACCGCCAGAACGCCGCGAGTGTTTTCGGCCATTTCCCACAGACGCTTGCCCGCAGCCGGCGCCATGGACACATGGTCTTCCTGGTTCGCGGAAGTCGGCAGGCTGTCCACCGAATGCGGATGGGACAACGCCTTGTTCTCGCTGGCCAGTGCCGCGGCGGTCACTTGGGCGATCATGAAACCGGAGTTCACGCCGCCATTGGCCACCAGGAACGGCGGCAGTTGCGACATGTGCTTGTCCATCATCAGCGAGATGCGGCGTTCGCTCAGGGAACCGATTTCAGCAATGGCCAGGGCCATGTTGTCGGCGGCCATGGCCACCGGCTCGGCGTGGAAGTTACCGCCGGAGATCACGTCGCCTTCAGCGGCGAAGACCAGCGGGTTATCCGAAACGGCGTTGGCTTCAACGGCCAGCACTTCAGCGGCTTGACGGAACTGAGTCAGGCAGGCGCCCATGACTTGTGGCTGGCAGCGCAGGGAATACGGGTCCTGGACCTTTTCGCAGTTCTGGTGCGAATCGGACACTTCACTGCGCTCGCCCAGCAGATCGCGGTAAGCGGCAGCGGCGTCGATCTGGCCTTTCTGGCCACGGGCAGCGTGGATGCGCGCATCGAACGGCGAGCGCGAGCCCAGTACCGCTTCGACCGTCAGGGCACCAATGGCCACGGCGCCAGCGAACAGGTCTTCGCCTTCGAACAGGCCACGCAGCGCGTAGGCGGTGGAAACCTGTGTGCCGTTGAGCAGCGCCAGGCCTTCTTTTGCCGCCAGGGTCAGCGGCGTCAGACCGGCGATTTTCAGCGCTTCAGTCGCTTCCATCCACTCGCCTTTGTAGCGAGCCTTGCCTTCGCCCAGCAACACCAGCGACATGTGGGCCAAAGGCGCCAGGTCGCCGGAGGCACCGACCGATCCTTTCAACGGAATGTGCGGGTAAACCTCGGCGTTGATCAGCGCGATCAGTGCGTCGATCACGACGCGGCGAATGCCGGAGAAACCACGGCTCAGGCTGTTGACCTTGAGCACCATGACCAGGCGCACCAGTGCGTCGCTGATCGGCTCGCCGACACCGGCGGCGTGGGACAGCACCAGCGAACGCTGGAGGTTTTCCAGGTCTTCACTGGCGATGCGGGTCGAGGCCAGCAGGCCGAAACCGGTGTTGATGCCGTAGGCGGTGCGGTTTTCGGCGAGGATCTGTTCCACGCAGGCAACGCTGGCTTCGATCTGGGCCGAGGCGCTGTTGTCGAGGGTGATTTTGACCGGCTGCTGATAGATATCACGCAGTTGGGCAAGGCTCAGTTGGCCGGGAATCAGGTTTAGCGCAGTCACTTTTGTTCTCCTTTTGAGAGTCTTCTTGTTAACTAACCAGACGCTCCGGAAATGTCCGTTGTCCGTCGCTTCCCGCCTTGTGGGGGGCTGGCGCCTTGGCACGCTGGTTTGATGTGGAATCAGTTGAGGTTCGGTAACGCCTTGTGCAGCAAAATCGGGTCTTTCAACACGCCGGCAGCGGCGGCGATATCAGGTGCCAGCCAACGGTCCTGATCGTAGGCCGGGACGCGTTCGCGCAGCAGACGCCACGCGGTATCTGTGCCGGCGCCGAAGCGTTGCTCTTTCAGGAATTCAAACGCCTGAGCCGCCAGCAAGTACTCGATGGCAAGGATCTGCGTGCAGTTTTCCAGCGCACGATGCAGCTTCAGCGCCGCGTTGGTGCCCATGCTCAGGTGGTCTTCCTGCAGGCCCGAAGTGACGTAGTTGTCGAGCACCGCCGGTTGCGCCAATTGGCGGTTTTCCGCGCACAGCGAAGCGGCGACGTACTGGACGATCATCATCCCGGAATTCACCCCCGGATTCGCCACCAGGAATGCCGGCAAACCGCTGACGTGCGGGTTGATCAAACGGTCCAGACGGCGCTCGGCAATCGAGCCGATTTCGGCCATGGCGATGGCCAGCAAATCGGCGGCCATGGCCACGGACTGACCGTGCGGATTGGCCTGGGACATGATGCGGAAATTATCCGGCGTGCCCAGCAGCATCGGGTTGTCAGTGATCGAGTTGAGTTCGGTTTCGATCTGTTTGATCGCGTGCTCAAGCTGATCGCGAGCAGCGCCGTGAACCTGTGGGATCGAGCGGATGCTCAGTGCATCCTGCGTGCGAATGCCTTTGCTCGACGCGATCACTTCACTGCCATCGAGCAACGCCCGCAGGTTGAGGCCGACCAGCTGCATGCCCGGATGCGGTTTGAGCGCGATGATCTCGGCGTCAAACGCTGCGATCTGGCCACGCTGGGCTTCGAAGCTCATCGCACCGATCACGTCGGCCCATTGCACCAGGCGCATCGCATCGGCAATCGCCAGGCAGCTGAGGCCGGTCATGCACGGTGTGCCGTTGACCAGGCACAAGCCATCTTTGGCACCGAGCTGAACCGGTTGCAGACCTTCTTCAGCCAGGGCTTGCTGCGCGGAAACGATCTGCCCGCGATAACTCACATTGCCGACACCCAACAGCGCGATGCTGACATGAGCCATGTGGGTCAGGTAACCGACCGAACCCTGGGACGGCACTTGCGGGGTGATGCCGCGATTGAGCAGCGCCAGCAGGGCTTCGACCACCCGACGATGAATGCCGGAGTTGCCGTGGCTGTAGTTGCGGATCGCTGCGCACATGATCGCACGCGTCTGCTCGTCGGCCAGCGGAGCGCCAACGCCACAGGCGTGGCTGAGCAAGGTGTTGCGCGACAGCTGGCTGAGCTGTTCATCTTTGAGCGAGACGTTGCACAGCGCACCGAGGCCGGTGTTGACGCCATAAGCGCGCTCGCCGCTGGCGACGATGCGCTGGACGATGGCCTGGGCATTCTCGATGCGCGCCCAGGTCTGTGGCGACAGCTCAAGCTGCGCGCCATGGCGGGCGACGGCAACCACATCCTGCCAACGCAACGGGGCGTCGGCGATAACGATTTTTTCAGCCTGGGACATCCGGAGCCTCTTACCAATTCTGTTGACTACTGAAACCCTGTGGCGAGGGGATTTATCCCCGTTGGGCAGCGAAGCGGCCCCAAAACCTACCACCACAGTTTCTCAGGCATAACGCGTGTAATAGTTTTACGACTGCTACGCAGCCGAACGGGGATAAATCCCCTCGCCACAAAAGCGGTCAAGCTCAGACCACCGCCGCGCGACGCTGCACGAACCGATCCACATACTCATCCGCCGGCGAATGCAGGATCTCTCGCGGCGTACCCACCTGAATCAGGCGCCCGTCCTTGAGGATCGCAATGCGGTTACCAATCCGCACTGCCTCATCAAGGTCGTGGGTGATGAAAACGATGGTCTTGTGCAGGGTCTTTTGCAGTTCCAGCAACTGGTCCTGCATCTCCGCGCGGATCAGCGGATCAAGCGCACTGAATGCTTCATCCATCAGGATGATGTCGGTGTCCGCCGCCAAGGCGCGGGCCAGGCCCACACGCTGACGCATACCGCCCGAGAGCTGGTGCGGGTATTTGTTTTCGTAGCCCTTGAGGCCCACGGTGTTGATCCAGTGCAGCGCACGTTCGGAGCACATTTGTTTGCTTTCGCCACGCACTTTCAGGCCGTAGGCGACGTTGTCCAGCACGGTCTTGTGCGGCAGCAGGCCGAAGCTTTGGAACACCATGCTGATCTTGCGCCGGCGAAATTCGCGCAGGGCTTCCATGTCGTATTGCAGGATGTCCACGCCATCCACCAGAATCGCGCCGCTGGTTGGGTCGATCAGGCGATTGAAGTGACGCACCAGGGTCGATTTGCCGGAGCCGGACAGGCCCATGATCACGAAGATCTCGCCGCTACCGATGCTTAACGACAGGTCGTTCACGCCGACCACGCAGCCGGTCTCGGCCAGCACCTGATCCTTGGTCTTGCCCTGGCCAATCATGCCCAGCGCTTCCCTGGAACGGTTGCCGAAAATCTTGAAGACGTTTTTGACTTCGATTTTGCTGATGGCTTCGTTGTTCATTTGCTCACCTCATGCCGTGGCCGACCATACGCCTGAGTAATGCGGTCGATGACCACTGCCAGAATCACGATCGCCAGACCGGCTTCAAGGCCACGTCCGACGTTGAGGGTCTGAATCCCCACCAACACGTCTTCACCCAGGCCACGGGCACCGATCATCGAGGCGATCACCACCATCGACAGGGCCATCATGGTGGTCTGGTTGATCCCGGCCATGATGCTCGGCAGGGCCAGCGGCAGTTGCACGCCGAACAGTTGCTGCCAGCGGTTGGCGCCGAAGGCGTTGATTGCTTCCATCACTTCGCCGTCGACCTGGCGAATGCCCAGATCAGTCAGGCGGATCAGCGGCGGCGCAGCGTAGATGACGGTGGCGAAAATCGCCGGCACCTTGCCCAGGCCAAACAGCATCAGCACCGGGATCAGGTACACGAAACTCGGCATGGTCTGCATGATGTCCAGCAACGGCATCAGCACCGAACGCAGGCGATTGCTGCGTGCCGACAGAATGCCCAGCGGGATGCCGATCAGCACCGAAATCACCGTCGCGACCATCATCAGCGCCAGGGTCTGCATCAGCTTGTCCCAGAGGCCGACCGCGCCGACCAGGAACAGCAGGCCGACGATCACGGAAGTGGTCACGATTTTGCGGGTCGCGTGCCAGGCAACGCCCGCCACAATCGCCAGCATCAGCCACCAGGGCGCCGCACGCAGCAGCCCTTCAAGATTGACGATGGCCCACAACAGGGTGTCGGAGATATGCCGGAACACGTCGCCGTAGTTGGTGACCAGCGAATCGACCCAACTGTTGACCCAGTCGGCGATGGAAAAGGTAAAGCTTTCGGGAAACATAAGAGACTCTCAATCAAGGGGTTGCGATCAAGCATCCGACTGCCGCTCAGGGCAGTCGGAGACACTCAACCTACAAGGCCGCGTCGATCTTTTTGGCTGCGTCTTCGCTCACCCATGCGTGCCAGACTTCAGGATGTTCCTTCAAGAAGATCTTGGCCAGTTTTGGCGACTCGATCCGCTCTTTGGCCATGCGCCCGAGGTTCTGGTTGAGCAGGTCGATCGGCAGGTTGACCTTTTCCAGCACGGCCACCAGTTCCGGGGCTTGCTCGTGGAAGGTCTTGGACAGGCCGACCTTGATGGTCACGCTTTTGTCCACGCCTGGCTTTTCTTCAAGCTTGACCAAGTCGACCTGGCCCATCAGCGGGGTTGGCGACCAGTAGTAGAACAGGATCGGCTCGCCACGCTTGTAGCTCGACAGCACCGCGGCATCCAGCGCCGGGCCGGTGCCCGGACGGAAGTTGGTGTAGGTGCTTTCCAGGCCGTAGCTTTTCAGCATTTCGCTGTTGTCCAGCTCACAGGTCCAGCCGGCCGGGCAGTTGTAGAAACGGCCCTTGGCAGGCTCTTCCTGGTCCTTGAACACGGCGGCGTATTTGCCCAGATCGGCGATTGCTTTCAGGTCTGGGGCCTTGGGCTCCAGCTTGCGCTTGGCGTCGCCTTCGATCACGTAGCGCGGAACGTACCAGCCTTCGATTGCGCCAACGACCGGAGCGCCGACACCCACGACTTTGCCGGCCTTCTCGGCCTTGTTCCAGACTTCGCTGCGGCCGACCCACTCTTCGGCAAACACTTGAATGTCGTTGCTGCTCAGGGCGTTTTCCATGGTGATGGAGTTGCCCGGCAAGCTGTCGGTCTTGCAGTCGTAGCCCTTCTCCAACACGATTTGCATCACGTCGGTCAGCAGCATGCCGCTTTCCCAGTTCAGGCCGGCAAACTTCACCGGTTTGCCCGACTCGCACCAACCCGCAGCCTGAGTGGCGCCGGCGCTGGCGAGCAGGCCCATGGAAAGCAATGTGGTCAGCAGGGTCTTGTTCGATTTCATTGTAGTGACGCTCCTAATCATGAATTGGCTTACGGCAGTCAAGAGGCATCCAGCCCTGTCCACGTCCAATCAGGCCTGCGCCGCAGCGCGACCAGCCCCACTTGTTTTTTGTTCTGCAACGCTGCCCTGTTCAACCGGCAGAATCAGGTGATCGGGCACCGAGCCGTGCCATTTTTTTGCGCACACGTAATACAGGGCTGCGGGAATCACCAGACCAATGATCCAGGAAATATCCACACCACCCAGGGCGTCAACCAGCGGACCCGTATAAAACTTGGTGGCGATGAACGGCAATTGAACGAGTACACCGAAGACATAGACGCTGATCCCGAGGGCGTTCCAACGGCCGTAGCGACCGTTCGGATCGGCAAGCGCCGGCACGTCATAGCGTTCACGGGTGATGCAGTAGTAGTCCACCAGATTGATCGCGCTCCATGGCGTGAAGAACGCCAGCAGGAACAGGATGAACGACTTGAACGCACCGAGGAACGAGTGCTGACCGAGCAACGCCATCAGGGTCGCCGCACCGACGATGACCAGCACGAAGACCAGACGCTGCAAGCGCGAGACCTTCAGTTCACCACGGAAGCCGCTGATGATGGTCGCAATGCACATGAAACTGCCGTAGGAGTTGAGCGTGGAGATGGTGACCTTGCCGAACGCGATGCTGAAGTACAGCAGCGCTGCGGTGGCACCGGTACCACCCAGACCGACGATGTAGGCGACTTCGTGGCCGGCGAATTGGCCGTTGGCCGAAGCGGCAGCGAACACGCCAAGGACCATCGCCACCTGGGCGCCAATCACCGAACCTGCGCCTGCAGCGAAGAAGGTTTTCACCGATGAAACCTTGCTCGGCAGGTAGCGAGAATAGTCAGCCACATAAGGGCCGAAGGCGATCTGCCAGGATGCCGCGAGCGACACCGCGAGCAGGAAGCTGCTCCAGCTGAAGTGACGGATTTGCAGCAGTGCGCCAACGTCAACCTGACTGATCAGACGGCTGAACAGATAAACAAAGGCAATCACGCCAATGACACTGGCAACACGGCCTATCCAATGGATCACCCGATAACCGAGCACCGTGACCAGCACGATGACACTGGCGAAAAGGAGGATACCGACGGTGTCACTGACCCCGAACAACTGGCCCAGGGCCTGGCCGGAAAGCACGGTGCCCGTTGCGGTGAAACCGAGGTACATCAGACACACCAGCACGATCGGGATGGCCGCGCCATACACGCCGAACTGCACGCGGCTGGAGATCATCTGTGGCAGGCCAAGCTTGGGCCCTTGTGCGGCATGCAGCGCCATCACACCACCGCCGATCAGCTGGCCGATCAGCAAACCGATCAACGACCAGAACACATCACCGCCCAGTACGACGGCCAGAGCGCCGGTGACAATTGCGGTGATTTGCAGGTTGGCACCCATCCACAGGGTGAACTGGCTCAACAGACGACCGTGTCTTTCCGCTTCCGGGATGTAGTCGATCGAACGTGTCTCGATCAACGGTTTACTGCCTGCACGATCGTTGTTAACAGCCATGATTCAACCTCTGTGGATTGTTATTCTGGGTTGGTGCAACCCCTGTAGGAGCCGGCTTGCTGCGGGCGGCGCTCCGACGATGGCGGTTTGCCTGACACATCGGGGTGTCTGAATCGCCAGCAAGCCGGCTCCTACGGGGTATTGGCTTATTTGCCGGTGATCATCGGCAGGTTCAGCCCTTGTTCCTTGGCGCAGTCGATCGCGATCTGGTAACCCGCATCGGCGTGACGCATGACACCGGTCGCCGGGTCGTTGTGCAGGACGCGAGCGATACGCTCGGCCGCTTCGTCAGTACCGTCGCAGACAATCACCATGCCCGAGTGCTGGGAGAAGCCCATGCCGACGCCGCCGCCGTGGTGCAGGGAAACCCAGGTCGCGCCGCTCGCGGTGTTCAGCAGAGCGTTGAGCAGTGGCCAGTCGGACACGGCATCGGAACCGTCCTGCATCGATTCGGTTTCGCGGTTCGGGCTGGCTACGGAGCCGGAGTCCAGGTGATCGCGACCGATCACGATGGGCGCGGACAATTCACCGCTGCGAACCATTTCGTTGAACGCCAGACCGAGCTTGGCGCGCAGGCCCAGGCCAACCCAGCAGATACGTGCCGGCAGACCCTGGAAGCTGATGCGCTCGCGCGCCATGTCCAGCCAGTTGTGCAGGTGGGCGTCGTCCGGGATCAGCTCCTTGACCTTGGCGTCGGTCTTGTAGATGTCTTCAGCGTTGCCCGACAGCGCAGCCCAGCGGAACGGACCGATGCCACGGCAGAACAGCGGACGGATGTAAGCCGGTACGAAGCCAGGAAAATCGAATGCGTTTTCCACGCCTTCTTCCTGGGCCATCTGACGGATGTTGTTGCCATAGTCGAAGGTCGGAATACCCATTTTCTGGAATTCGAGCATCGCTTTGACGTGCACGGCCATCGATTGCTTGGCGGCTTTCACCACGGCAGCAGGCTCGGTCTTGGCGCGAGCGCGGTACTCTTCCCAGGTCCAGCCAGCCGGCAGGTAACCGTTGAGCGGGTCGTGGGCGCTGGTCTGGTCGGTGACCATGTCCGGGCGTACGCCGCGCTTGACCAGTTCCGGCAGGATTTCCGCCGCGTTGCCCAGCAGCGCGATGGAGATCGCCTTGCCTTCTTTGGTGTATTTCTCGATGCGGGCCAGCGCGTCGTCGAGGTCGGTGGCTTGCTCATCGACATAACGGCTGTTCAGGCGGAAATCGATGCTGACCTGCTGGCATTCGATGTTCAGCGAGCAAGCGCCGGCCAGGGTAGCGGCCAGAGGCTGAGCGCCGCCCATGCCACCGAGGCCTGCGGTCAGGACCCAACGACCTTTCAGGTCATCGTTGTAGTGTTGGCGACCGGCTTCGACGAAAGTTTCGTAGGTGCCCTGGACGATGCCCTGGCTGCCGATGTAGATCCAGCTGCCGGCGGTCATCTGGCCGTACATGGCCAGGCCTTTGGCGTCGAGTTCGTTGAAGTGTTCCCAGCTCGCCCAGTGCGGCACCAGGTTGGAGTTGGCGATCAGCACGCGCGGTGCATTGCTGTGGGTCTTGAACACGCCGACCGGCTTGCCGGATTGCACCAGCAGGGTCTCGTCGTCGTTCAGGTTGGTCAGGCTTTCGACGATCTTGTCGTAGCATTCCCAGTTACGTGCCGCACGACCGATACCACCGTAAACCACCAGTTCTTTAGGGTTCTCGGCGACTTCCGGGTCGAGGTTGTTCATCAACATGCGCAGCGGCGCTTCGGTCAGCCAGCTCTTGGCGGTCAGCTTGTTACCGCGCTGCGCACGAATTTCAACATCACGTCTTTTTGTAAAAGAGGCGGTAGTAGGTTTCTGGGTGTTGTCAGTCACGAAAAAGACTCCTCAGCGATCAATCCAAACCAACCCTGGCGGTGGGTAAGCCAGCCTGTGCGCGTCAAAGCGACACAAGCGAATCAGTGGACGTTGCGAGGAGTCTCGATCGACTCATACGCATACGTCTTTACTTGTACATACAAGCATATGCAATCAAGCGGCCAACTTGTTGGATGGGTGTTCAAGAAAAGTTTCTGGAAGGCTGGAAAGCCCTTGGATCAAGGGTTTTGGTGAAGATGAAATTTTTCGCGGGGGATTTTTCGGAGGGAAGAGAGCTGTTACTTGACCGAGGTTTTGCGCCACGCTGGGGCGTTCGGTAACAAAGTGGTGCGCATTCGGGAACAGGGAAAGATGGCTGCTTCGTGGCGAGGGGATTTATCCCCGTTGGGTTGCGAAGCGGCCCCAGAAAATGGGGCTGCTATGCAGCCCAACGGGGATAAATCCCCTCGCCACATTAGATTTCTTCAGCAGTTTATCAGCGTGCAGTCAGCTCGATCACACAGCACGGGCCAGTGCTGGAGATGTCCAACAGGCCGGTGTTACCGACGAGTTGCAGGCAATCATGACGACCCAATTGCTGGGTGCTGTTATCGACCTTTACTTCCAGCGCCTCGCTGACACTGAACACCAACACAGTTCCGGCTTCGCTGAAAAACCGCTGCTCGCCGTCCAGCCACTGCAACCGCGCGCTATAACGCTGCGGCGCATAAATCAGGTTGAAATCGCGAATCGGCCCGCCGAGCAATGTGCAGGACACCTGGCTCTCGCCACTAAAGGCGAATGGATCGAGCGGTAACAGTGAACGCGTGATCTGACCATCAACCGACAAGGACATGCCCTCGCCTTGCAACACGGTGATGATCCGCTCGTAACCGGCGAAGGTAGAAAAGCCGCCCGACTCACCGATATCGGCTATCGACAGACGCCAGCCGAAACCGTCAAGACCAGTGCCCGCATCGCGGGTGATTTCTTCAGTGCTGCCGCCACCGTTTTTCCACGGCATGCGCGGGTAATCAATGGCGCGTAAAACCTTTATCTGACTCATTTATGGCTCTCTATTTATGGAACCGACCTTCCAGACGATGACGGGAACCAGGGTGGATCAAACGAGCGGCGGTCACTGGCTGACGGCCGGACCACGTGCGGCGACGAATCAACAGGCACGGCTCGCCCTTTTCAATCTGCAGCAATTTGCACTCGGAGGCCTCGGCCAGAATCGCCTCGACTACGTGCTCGCCTTCAGTCAGTGGCGCGACCTGGTTCAGGTAGGCGTAAGGCGTTTGCAGGGTGAAGTCCTGCTTGAGGTAATCCGGCGCCACCAGCGCGTTGACGAAACGGTCTTCGATTTGCACCGGAATGTCGTTTTCGAAATGCACGATCAACGAATGGAAAACCCGCTGGCCTTCGCGCATGTCCAGGGCCAACGCGCGCTCGGAACCGGCGGCCTCTTCTTCGAGGGTGATCACCTTGCAGGTATGGCGATGGCCACGGGAGGCGATTTCGTCGGCGATGTTGTGCACTTCAAACAAGGCGGACTGGCTTTTCGGCTCGGCGACGAACGTGCCGACACCTTGCATGCGCACCAGCAGACCGTCGGCGGTCATCTCGCGCAGGGCGCGGTTGATGGTCATGCGGCTGAAACCGAGTTGGCTGACCAGCTCGCTTTCCGACGGAACGCGGTAGTGCGGCGGCCAGTTTCCACTGTCGATTTGCTGGGTGATCATCTGTTTGACGCGGGCGTACAAGGGCGCCGGACTGTCGCCCATATTCGCGGCCAACGGTGACACTGGGGGCGGAGTCGGCACGGTTAATCCTTGGTCGTTTAGTAAGAGTTGCTAGCTTGCCGGAGTTTACCGAGCAGGCAAACGTCTGTATATGTATATACAAATAACACACGATGGGGTGCTGAACCATGTCCGCCTTCTTTGCCGAACGCGCACTGCTGCCTAGTGGATGGGCCAACAATGTACGTCTTGAGGTCCGTGCCGATGGCGTGCTGACCCATATCCAGGCCGATTCCCACGCAGATGGCGCCGAACGGCTAAGCGGTCCGCTGCTGCCGGGGATGCCGAACCTGCACTCCCATGCCTTCCAGCGGGCCATGGCCGGGCTAGCGGAAGTGGCGGGTAATCCGAATGACAGTTTTTGGACCTGGCGCGACTTGATGTATCGCCTCGTCGGAAAAATCAGTCCGGATCAGCTCGGTGTGATCGCCCGTCAGCTGTACATCGAAATGCTCAAGGCCGGTTACACCTCGGTCGCGGAATTTCATTACGTGCACCACGACACCACTGGCCAGCCTTACGCCGACCCGGCCGAGCTGGCACTGCGTATCAGCCAGGCTGCCAGCTCCGCCGGTATCGGCCTGACTCTGTTGCCGGTGCTGTATAGCCATTCCGGTTTCGGCGGCCAGACCCCGAACGACGGTCAGCGCCGTTTCATCAACAGCACGGAAAACTACCTCACGCTTCAGTCGCGTTTGCAGCCGATCCTGGCGCAGCAACCGGCGCAGTCGCTGGGCTTGTGCTTCCATTCGTTGCGCGCGGTCACACCGCAGCAGATCAGCGAAGTGCTGGCGGCCAGCGACAAGCAGTGCCCGGTGCACATTCACATTGCCGAACAGCAGAAAGAAGTCGATGACTGCATAGCCTGGAGCGGCCGCCGACCGCTGCAATGGCTGTACGAAAACACCGAAGTCGACCAGCGCTGGTGCCTGGTCCACGCGACCCACGCCAACCCGGAAGAAGTCACGCTGATGGCCAAGAGTCGCGCCATCGCCGGCCTGTGCCTGACCACCGAAGCCAACCTCGGCGACGGAATTTTCCCGGCGGTGGATTTCCTCGCGCAGGGCGGACGCATGGGGATCGGGTCCGACAGCCATGTGTCATTGAGCGTTGTGGAAGAACTGCGTTGGCTGGAATACGGCCAGCGTCTGCGCGATCAGCGACGTAATCGCTTGTATGGCGCGGACCAGCCGATGGTCGGCCGCACGTTGTATGACGCTGCTCTGGATGGCGGCGCTCAGGCGCTGGGTCAGCCGATCGGCGCCTTGGAAGTTGGCAAGCGTGCCGACTGGCTGGTGCTGGACGGCAACGATCCGTACCTGGCAACAGCCAGTGGCGACGGGATTCTCAATCGTTGGTTGTTTGCCGGTGGCGATCGCCAGGTGCGCGATGTGCTGGTCAATGGCCAGTGGGTTGTGCGGGATGGGCGGCATGCCGCAGAAGAAGAAAGCAACCGCGCGTTCACTCAGGTCCTGCGCGACCTCCTCGGCTGACACAAAAATAAATGTGGGAGCTAGCCTGCTAGCGATAGGGCCATCAGCTTCAACAAGGATGTTGAATGACAGTCCGCCATCGCGAGCAGGCTCGCTCCCACACTGGATTTTCGCTGACCCGTCAGTTCGAGGTCTTGGCCATCTGCGTATCCGACGCGCGCCAGATCAACCGCGTGGTGTCGTAGCCCTGCTGACGCGCCTTGCTCAGCAGTTCTTCACGCACTACGCCGTTAACCGTCGGCGTCCGCGACAATAGCCACAGGTACTTGCGACTCGGATCGCCGACGATGGCGGTCTTGTAATCTTCGCTGACGTACAGCACCCAGTATTCCCCTTTCGCCACACCCGGCAGCAATCGCGAGAACCAGGTATCGAACTCGACCCACAATTTGTCGGTCTTGCCCGGTACTTGCGGATAAGCCGTACCCTTGGCCTCCTCCCATTGCCAATTCGCTGTCAGGCAGCGGTTGTGTACCAACACGTTGCCATCAGGCTTGAGCGTGTAATGGGCTTCGGATTGCGCGCAGTTGCGCTGGAAATACATCGGCAGGCGGGCCAACTCGTACCAGGTGCCCTGGTATTTCTTGAGATTGACGCTGTTGACGGTTTTCGGCGCCAACGGATCTGTGCCAGAAGTGGCGCAGCCGGCCAATACCAGGCCGGCAAAAAGGAGTATCAATAACCGCTTCATTGTTTTTCTCCCGTGGGCATTTTGCCCCGGATTACTTCAGGCCTTGGCCGGAAAACATCAGTACTTTGTCACCGGCGTACTGCACGCTGATAAAGCTGTTCTTGTCACCCCAGGTGCAACTGGACATGCCGAGCGCGCCCGAGCAATCACTGGCTTTGCCCAGCAAGGCTTCAACGTCTGCCTTGGGCATGCCGGCCGACAGCTTCGAGTAATTTTCCTGATTGACCTTGCTGCATGCGGCCAACAACACGCAGAACGAGAGCAAGGCGATAGATCGCAGCGACATGGTGTAGCTCCTGGGGCGAAGGGGAATGGCATGGGCTGCCAAGCAGAAGCTTAGAAGAGAAAACCCCCATCTGGTTCCCCGGCCGCGCGGCTATTTATCGGGCCGCTCGTCTGCCTTTTTCCGAAAATTCAGCCACTTTCCTGCGCCGTTGAGTATTTCGTCGGTTTTCACCAAAAGATGCCTAATCTTTGGCGCTGAGCAGTCGACATAGAAGCAGCGCAAAGCCCTCGACTGTGGCAAATTGACGCCCCTCGCTGACCAGTCCCTCCGCGGTAGTGCATTTAATGACCAGAAACATGAAATTCAGCCACAAGATCCTGCTGGCAGCCGCCCTCGTGGTCGCTGTTGCGTTCGCCTGCTTTATCCTGTTCAACGACTACCGCCAGCGCCAGACCTTGCGCAGCAGTACCGAATCCTCGATGCAGGAACTCGGCAGCCTGACCACCAGCAACATCCAGACCTGGCTGGAAAGCCGCATGCAGTTGCTGCAATCGCTGTCACAGCAGATCGCCGTGGACGGCAGCGCACCGGCCAGCCTCAAGCGCGCCATCGATTTGCCGGCCTACACCGGTAACTTTCAACTGAGCTATTTCGGTGGCACTGACGGCGTGATGTTCTCGATCCCGGCCGGCAATCGTGCAGCTGACTACGATCCGCGGGCCCGTGGCTGGTACAAGGCGGCCAACAGCGCGCAGCAGACTATCGTCACCGAACCTTACATCGCTGCTTCATCCGGCAAGCTGGTGATCACCGTCGCCACACCGGTGCAGCATCAGAGCCAGATGATCGGCGTCGCCGGTGCGGACATCGACCTGTCGAGCGTCAGCGCAATCATCAACTCGCTTAATTTCGGCGGACACGGCCATGCGTTCATCGTCAGCGCCGACGGCAAGATCCTGATCCACCCGGACAGCAAACTGGTGCTCAAGAGCCTCGCCGAGGCCTACCCGAACGGCGCGCCGAAAGTCAGCCCGGGCCTGAAAGAAGTCGAGCTCGACGGCAAGACCCAGTTCATCTCTTTCACCCACGTCAACGGTGTGCCCTCGGCCGACTGGTACGTGGCGCTGGTACTGGACCAGGACACCGCGTTCGCGATGCTCAGCGAATTCCGCACCTCGGCGATCATCGCCATGGTCATCGCCGTGGTGATCATCATCGCGCTGCTGGGCATGCTGATCAGCTTCCTGATGCAGCCGCTGCTGACCATGGGCCGCGCCATGCATGACATCGCCGAAGGCGAAGGTGACCTGACCAAACGCCTGACCATTCATGGCCAGGACGAATTCGGCGCACTGGGCACCTCGTTCAACCGCTTCGTGGAGCGTATTCACACCTCGATCCGTGAAGTGTCCTCGGCCACCGGCCAGGTCAACGAAGTGGCGCTGCGTGTGGTGGCAGCCTCGAACTCGTCGATGTTCAACTCTGATCAGCAAGCTTCACGCACCAGCAGCGTGGCAGCCGCGATCAACGAACTGGGCGCCGCTGCCCAGGAAATCGCCCAGAACGCCGCCCTCGCCTCCCAGCATTCGAGCGACGCCCGCGCCCTGGCCGAAGACGGTCAGCAAGTGGTGGATAAAACCATCGCCGCGATGCAGCAGCTGTCGGCGAAGATCAGCGACTCGTGCGGCAACATCGAGACGCTCAACAGCAACACGGTGAATATCGGGCAGATTCTGGAAGTGATCACCAGCATCTCGCAACAGACCAACTTGCTGGCCTTGAACGCGGCCATCGAAGCGGCCCGTGCCGGTGAAGCCGGACGCGGTTTTGCCGTGGTCGCGGACGAGGTGCGCAACCTCGCCCACCGCACGCAGGATTCGGCGCAGCAAGTGCAGAAGATGATCGAGGAACTGCAAGTTGGCGCCCGTGAAGCGGTGAGCACCATGACCGACAGCCAGCGCCAAAGCGAAAGCAGCGTCGGCATCGCCAACCAGGCGGGCGAACGCCTGGGCAGCGTGACCCAGCGCATTGGCGAGATCGACGGGATGAACCAGTCCGTGGCGACAGCGACTGAAGAGCAGACCGCTGTGGTGGAGTCGATCAACGTCGACATTACCGAGATCAACACGCTGAACCAGGAAGGCGTGGAGAACTTGCAGTCGACATTGCGCGCGTGTGCGGATCTTGAACAGCAAGCGGCGCGGCTTAAGCAGTTGGTGGGTAGCTTCAGAATCTAAGCCGCTCTCACTGGCCTCATCGCCAGCAGGCTGGCTCCCACAGGGGATTTGTGAACGACACAAACCAAATGTGGGAGCCAGCCTGCTGGCGATGGCGGCATCAGCCGAAAGAAAAATCTACAACCGGACGACAACAAACGCTGGTCGCCGCAGCCTGACACCGGACTGAATTAAGACTAAACTCGGTCCTACTCAAACTGGCGAGGCTAACTTCATGAAGCTTTCATCTCAAATCAAGCCGATCAGCTACCTGAAAAGCCATACAGCTGAAATTGTCAAAGCACTCACTGAGAGCCGCGAGCCGTTGGTGATCACCCAAAACGGTGAAGCCAAGCTTGTCGTCATGGACGTAAAAAGTTTCGAAGAGCAGGAAGACGCCATGGCCCTGCTCAAACTCCTGGCGATGGGAAATCGTGAAGTAGAAGAAGGCAAGTTTCGCGATGCCGAGGATGTCTTTGCAGAACTGGACAGGGCTGACCATCAATGAGTTTAAAGGTCGTCATTCTTCAGTCTGCCGAGATAGACCTGAAAGAACTTCGTACTTATCTCACCAAACAGTTTTCTACCCAAACCTGGCAAAGCACCTACACCGATCTGAAGACTGTCATCCGCAATTTGGGTGTACAGCCCTATGCAGGATCGATCCCGGAAGAAATCGAGAAACTTAATCTCAGCCAATATCGACAAATCCTGTCAGGGATGAACCGGATCATCTATGAGATTCGTGGCCAGACGGTCTATGTCCACATCATTGCCGACACACGCAAGAGTTTGCCAACACTGTTGATGAAGCGGCTGCTACAAGGGTAAATGAGAGCTTGGGGCGCGTTTAGAAACGCGAGCCAGGCGTACTCAGAAACGCCAGTTCTTCAGTCGTAGACTCCCGCCCCAACACCTCATTCCTGTGCGGAAACCGCCCAAACCGCGTGATCACCCGCTGATGCTTCTCGGCATAGCTCAGATAATCGGTAAACAGTTTCCGATCCGCCTCCGGCTGCTGCGCAACCAGCTCGATATAGCGCGAAACCGCCTCGTTCTGCACCGCCAGGTTCTCGCAATGCTCAAACACCAGGTAGATGAATACCCGCTCAATCGGCCGCAACTGCCGATCGAAATCCGCAGCAATGCCTTGCGCGACCAGTGCCTGAGCCCTGAGATCGCCTGAAAAGGATTTGGGAGTGTCGCGATAGATCATTCGCGGGAGTTGATCGAGTAGCAGCACCAGGGCCAGCCAACCTTCGGGGCGTTGCGCCCAGTCAGTCAATCCGCCGGCCAGTGCCTGCTCGACCCAGTCCCCGAAACGCGTCTGCGCCTCGAGGTCCTGGCTGTCGCGCTTGCCGAACCATAACTTGCCCTTGTCAGCCGCTATGTCGTGGGGGGATTCGAGGGTTCCGAACCACCATTCGAGCAACGGCTGCCAGGGCGCGGTCATGGTTTATTCCTTATGGTAAGCCGTGACGCGTGCAACTTCTTCTTTCGAGCCGAGGAACACCGCTACGCGCTGGTGCAGGCCTTCTGGCTGAATGTCGAGGATGCGCTGGTGACCGTCGGTGGACGCGCCGCCGGCCTGCTCAACCAGGAACGACATCGGGTTGGCTTCGTACATCAAACGCAGTTTGCCCGGCTTCGACGGCTCGCGGCTGTCGCGTGGGTACATGAACAGACCGCCACGGGTCAGGATACGGTGCACGTCGGCAACCATCGCGGCGACCCAGCGCATGTTGTAATTCTTTTTCAGCGGGCCTTCATCGCCAGCCAGCAATTCGTCGACATAGCGTTGTACCGGAGCTTCCCAGTGACGCTTGTTGGACGAGTTGATTGCGAATTCCTGCGTGGACTCCGGGATCGTGATGTCTTCATGGGTCAGTACGAAGCTGCCCATTTCACGATCCAGGGTGAAGCCTTTGACGCCATTGCCCAGGGTCAGCACCAGCATGGTCTGTGGGCCGTAGATCGCGTAACCGGCGGCAACCTGCTGAGTGCCTGGCTGCAGGAAGGCCTTTTCGTTCAAAGGCTCGTTCTGGGTCAGGTATTCGTTCGGGCAACGCAGCACCGAGAAGATCGTACCGACCGGCGCGTTGATGTCGATGTTCGACGAACCGTCCAGCGGGTCGAACACCAGCAGGTACGCGCCTTTCGGGTATTTGCCCGGGATCTGGTAGGCATTGTCCATTTCTTCGGACGCCATGCCGGCCAGGTGACCGCCCCATTCGTTGGCTTCGAGCAGGATGTCGTTGGACATCACATCAAGCTTCTTCTGCACTTCACCTTGGACGTTTTCAGTGCCCATGCTGCCCAGAACGCCACCGAGGGCGCCCTTGGATACGGCGTGGCTGATTTCCTTGCAAGCACGCGCCACCACTTCGATCAGGAAACGCAGATCGGCAGGGGTGTTGTTGCTACGGGTCTGCTCAATCAAATAGCGACTCAGGGTAACGCGGGACATGGAAGGCTCCGGTGGAATTGGGGGCTAAAAACCCGCGCAGTTTAACGCGAGTCGAGGCGCATTTCCTCCTATCAGACGTGATACGCCCAATAGAGTTCATGTGCCGGGTTGAGCGTAGTTCCAAACCGGCATTTTTACCGTCCGATAAACCGCATTCGCCAGCAGGCTGGCTCCCGCAGGGGAATGCGATTAACTGTGGGAGCCAGCCTGCTGGCGATCGGGGCGAAGCACCCGCCTTCAAGGTTTTACCGGGGGCTTGCGCAGCAAACTGAAGGCCATTGCCGCCAGGAACAAAACGCTCAGCAACAACACCGCCCACAACCCGAACTTCTTCCAGTTCGTGTCTGTTGTCGCTGCCGCCGACATCGTTGATGTGCTGCTCACCACCGCCGCACCTTCTACCGAAGCCTTACCCAAACCCGCCAATTTAGCAGCGCTGTAATCCGGAATCAGCGTCGACAACGGCAGGTTCGCCGCCTTCACCGTCGCATTCCCCAGCGCCAGCGAATAAGGCCCGGCCCCGCGCGCCAGGAACACCAGTTGCGTCGAGCGCACAGCAAATTTCACCGTCGGCGCTTCAGCGCCCAAGCCACCGCCGCGTTCATCCACGACCAGCTTCAGCTGCTGCACGGTTTGACCCGACAGTTGCAATTCGTTCTGCACCACGTCCTGGCCACTTTGGGTCAGGCGATAGAGCAAACCGCTGGTCAGCGGCTGCCACGGCAGACTGCTTTCGCGACGACCGGACAACGTCACCGGCGCCAGGCTGTTGGGCTGACTCAGTTCGATCTGGACCCGCTCGATATTCAGCCCCATCGGTAACTGCCACGTGTACTCACCCGCCTTCACGCTGTTACCCGCCAACGGTTGCGACCAGACCAACGGCAGCGGCAGGCTGCGGATGCTCGCGCTTTGCAGCTGCGCAGACGTCAGCTGCGGCGCCGATTGCGGCGAGTTCCACAGCAAGCGCAGGTAACGCGCCGATTGCCCCGGCAAGCCGACTTCATGCTGCTCGACCCGCTCGTCGGCAAACGTCAATCGCGCCACTTGCCCTTCGCCCCACGACTGCCAATGTTGCAAGTCGTCGCTGGCCTCGATGGTGAATCGCTGAAAGCCATCGCGCTCGCTGGTCCAGTCGAGGATCAACTGTTGCAACGGCGCCTTGATGCCGCTGGCGTCGAGCAACCAGCCGCGCAGTATTTCTTCGCCCGCCTCCAGCTGACTGGACGGCTGCACTTCCACTAACGTGCCGTTCTCGTTCGATTGCACGCGTATGCCCGGCACGCGTTCCGTGGCGTCCGCCGAGTTGTACAGCGGGAACCATTTCACGTCGGCCAGCGTGCGATTTTCGCGGGTTGACGCCGCTTCGCGAGCCATGGCGTAGGCCTGGGCTTCCCCGGCAGCGTTGAACACACGAACATCGCCAAGATCCGTTTGCCGTGCATGCAGTTGCACGCTCAAGGGCAATTCGAGGCGATACCAAGGTCCTTCACCGCTCAGCGACAACGGTATTTGCGTGGCGAAGTCCGCCGGTTTTTCCTGGGCGCTGACGGACAGTGCCACACCCAACACAACTACGCCCAACCAGCCCAGGCTCAGCTTCTGACTCAAGACGACACTCCTTCGGTTTCAGGGGCCGGCCTTTCATCATCCGGCACAGCCTCGGTACGCTTGGGCGGCAGCGGCGCGAAATAACCCACCACCAGCAGCAACACGCCGACGCCGATAAACGACACGATCCGCGCAAGACCGCCGCGGTTACTCAATTCGACAAAGAACAGTTTGGCCACCACCACGCCGATCAGCGCGGCGCCGATCAGCCAGACTTCGCGGCGATGACGCAGATGGCCGCCGATCATCAGACTCAGCGCCATCAAGGTCCAGACGATGGACAGGCCGGCCTGCACCAGCATCGACCCGAGCAACGCATCCAGCTCGAACGGCACGCCGCCCCAATGGTGCGCGGTGCGCATCACCAGCGCGGTGAAGAAGGCAAATAGCGAAACCCCGGCGATCAGTTGCGTGGCGTGATCAGCGTAGTCCTTGCGGATCGCCAGTTGCGTGACGGCGCTGCGGGACCAGACGTAGACGCCGAACAGCGCAAACAGCAGGCCCAGCTCCAACGGATTGATCAGCGGCACATAGGGCAAAGGCTCGGCCGTGCCGTCGCTGACGATGTTCGCCAGCCAGAACCAGCCGAGCATCAGCACTGCCAACGGTGTCGCCGCGTAGACACGGTATTCGCGAGGATAAGCCGTCACTGGCCATGGCCCATTGCGCGGTGCAGCCATCAGCACCAGATACAGGCTCGGCAGGATCGCCCAACCTAGCCAGCGCCAGGCGTTGTACTGCTCGGACAACAGCAGCAAACCGTAACGCAGCTCCAGCGCCAGCACGCCAATCAACAGCCAGCAGCCGAGCACATGGGCAGTGCTCAGCGCACGCGCCGGCAACATCGGCGCCAAGCGTCGCAGGGAGATGAAATGCACGATAAAGACGGCCGCCCAGACCAGCCAGCCGAAGTTGGCCGCCGGGTGATAACGCGAGTGCCAGGCAGCCAGCAGGACCAGACCGGCAGCAGGAATCAGCAAGGTACAAAGCAGGCCGAGCGCCGACCATTTCAAACGCAGCGCCAACACCGTCCACAGCGCCATGCTCACGGCGGCAACCGCCAGCAGCAAGGTCGCTTGCAGCTCCGGTGATGCAAAGCGCAGCACTTCGCTGATCCAAGCCAGCGCCCACCAACCCGCGCCCCACACCAGCAACACTTCGGACAAACGCTGCATGCTCAGCACATCGAACGCAGAGGCATGATTGCCGAGTTGCAAGCGCCACGCCCCGACCATCGCGGCCAGGCCTAACACCAACGGTGTCCAGAAACCGCTGTGGGCCAGCGGTTTCAAACCTTCGCTGGCCAACGGCCCGAGCAGGTCCGGACCGGCGAACAGGAACGCCGCGCCGCCAATCACTTGCAACAGCAGGCCGAAGACAAAACTCACGCGCTGCTTGAGGTACAGGCTGAGCCAAATGATGAACAGGCCACTGGCCGCCCACACCGCACTCGCGGTTTGCCATGGCAACACGAACAGCACCGCTAGATTGATCAGCACCAGACCGGCCAGCAACACCACCGACAAGCCGCGCAACAGTCGAACATCGCTGCGCACCATCTCATCACGGGCGGCGAGCAACATGCCGGCGATCAACGCCAGGCCAATCAACGACGCGCTGAGCAACCCGCTCCAGCCCGCGCTGAACACGGCAGCCGATTCACCGCTGGACCCTTGCAACCGCAGCAGGAACAACGCACCGCCGAGCAACTGCACGGCGAACGCGGTAAACAGGAACGTGCGCGACTGCAGACGCAAGCCGACAAACAACGTCGCCAACCCCGCCAGCGCCCAACTGATCGCGGTGCCGTGGGTCAGGAAAAACAACGGCGCCAGCAGGTAGAGAAAAGTCAGGCCGAGGCAAGCCAATACCGGCAGCCCTTTGCGCTCCCATGCCGACGTTTGATCGGGCGAGGCTTTGCGCAATTGATAGAAGCTGAACAACAACGCCGCGCCAAGCATCAATGCGCCCAGTGGAGCGCCGTCGAGCAAGCTGCCGTCGCCGATCCGCAATTCGCTGACAAACGCCAGCGCCGAGCCGAGTTGCAGCAGCAAAGCAAACGCGCGAGCCAGCGGTCGTTGCTGACGCAGGCCGAGCCAGAAGATGCCCGCGCCCTCCACCGCCCAGGCAGCGGCCGTCCAGCGAGCGTCGAGCCCCAGGGGAATCGCGAGGCTGGCGAAGATCACGCCCAGTGCCAGGCAGGTTTCCGCGAGCAGCAAGGCACGGCCACCCATCAGCAACCGGGCGAGCCCCATGTAGATCATGCCCAGCGCCAAAGCGCTGAACGCCGCGGCAAATTCCAGATGCTGAACCAGTGCGAACTGCAATCCGAAACCCACCAGCGGCGGGCCGAACAGCATCGTGCCGTCGACGTAATCGCCCTTGCGCGCCGACCAGCGCAGCAACGCCTCGCGGCTGTTGTCGTCGGGTGCGTCGCTCATCTCCAGCAGCTTGCGCCGGGCAAACAACAGGCCGATGGCCAGGTACATCAGGAAGAACAGAATCAGGAACGGCTCGGTGCTCCACAGCAGCTCCGGCGTGTAGGAACGCAGGCCCCAGGCGAAACCAATGCCGAAGGTGCCGACGAAACCGATCAGGTTCAGCAGTCGCCAGGCCTTGAACCAGGCGATGGCGAGGATGCCGGCGTTGAGCAGAGCAAAGTAGCTGAACAGCGCGACGTGGTTGCCGGCGCCGGTGGAGGTCAGGATCGGCGCCGCGAAACCGCCGAGTGCCGCGGCAGCGGCCAGACCCAATGCATCCTGGGTGATGGCGAGAATCGCCGAGAACACCGTCACCGCGACCAGCAAGCCCAGCGCAGCTGTCGGATCGAGCAGCGGGTGCAGGCGCATCGCGGCAAACACCGTCAGGTACAACACGGCGATCCCGGTGCCTTGCAGCATCAGCGCGTAGTTGCTGTTGCGTGTTCTGAGCCACCAACCCAGGCCGAGCAGGCCCAGCGCAGCCGCCGCTACCCCGGCATATCGCAGTTCGATCGGCACCACCATGCCTTCGGTCGCATACCGCAGCAAGAACGCCAGACCGAGGAACAACAGCACCACGCCGACTCGCAGCACGGTGTTGCCGCCGAACAGCCAGTTGCGCGCGCCGCTGATGGCCCGGTCGATGAAGTTCGGGCCGCGGGGGATGGCGGGTTGTTGCGGTTCACGGGCGACCGGCTCGGGTTTCCAGACATCGTCGGGCAGCGGACGGCTGGTTTGCGCTGCCGTTGCGGCCATCGGTTCCAGTTCGGGCGGTAGCTCCCAGATCATCTCCGGGGTTTCGGCAGGAATTTCATCGAGTGTGAATTCAGGAGAGGGGACGACTTCGCTGGCAAGCGGTTCGCTGGTTTGCGGCGCGGTATCGCCAGACATCTCCAGCAATGCCAGGCGTTGTTGCACCCCATTCAGCGCAACCTGCGCCTGCTCCAGCAGACGACGCTGTTCGGACGCTTCTGTACCCAAACGGCCGATGCGAATGGCCTGGCCGATGCCCAGCCCGAGCAACGCGCCCAATAGTGCATCGCTGAACGACTCATCGAGTATCCAGCCCAGCACCAGCCCAATCAGCATGAACATCCATTGCATGGTCGATATCCCTAAGCGGCCCCGCTGCGGGGCGAATCCGGGTGAAGCAGCGTCTGGCTGAGTCTAGTTTGAAACCACATAAACCTGTGGGAGCGAGCCTGCTCGCGATAGCGGACTTACATTCAACATTGATGCTGAATGTTATGGCCTTATCGCGAGCAGGCTCGCTCCCACAATGGATTGCCAGTACGTGCTGCCCGGTGAAACTGGGGCTTAGTATATCGATCAGGCCCAACGGACGTCGGGCCTTGCTCGCAATTATTGCTAAAAGTTACTCCAACGCCTTCCAGATATCCGTGGCGTACTCACGAATGGTTCGGTCGGACGAGAACCAGCCCATCCGGGAGGTGCTCAACACTGCCGATCGCCACCATGCCTGAGAATCGTGCCAATGGGCTTCCACGCGCATCTGCGCGTCCCAGTAGGAATCGAAATCGGCGCAGACCAGGAAGCGGTCGTAGTCGATCAGCGAGTCGATCAAGCCTGCGTAACGGGACGGATCATCCGGCGAGAACACCCCGCCACGAATCGCTTGCAGCACATCGTTAAGCCGATGGGACGCGGCAATGTCCGGTGTCGCATTGAACTCATGGTTCTGTTTGCGCGCTTCAACCTGCTGGGCGCTGAGGCCGAAGATGAACATGTGCTCGGCGCCAATGAACTCGCACATTTCGACGTTGGCGCCATCAAGAGTGCCGATGGTCAGCGCGCCGTTGAGGCCGAACTTCATGTTGCTGGTGCCCGAGGCTTCGAAGCCTGCGGTGGAAATCTGCTCGGACAAATCCGCCGCCGGAATGATGCTCTCCGCCAGGCTGACGTTGTAGTTGGGCAGGAACACCACTTTGAGCAGGCCGCGCACCGTCGGGTCGTTGTTCACTACCCGGGCGATATCGTTGGTCAACTTGATGATCAACTTGGCCTGGTGATAACTGGCCGCGGCCTTGCCGGCAAAGATCTTCACCCGAGGTACCCAGTCTATTTCCGGCTCGGCGCGAATCGCCTGGTACAGCGCGACGGTGTGCATCAGGTTGAGCAACTGTCGTTTGTATTCGTGGATCCGTTTGACCTGCACGTCGAACATCGCCGCCGGATTGACCGCGATCCCCAGGCGCTCATGAATCAGGTACGCCAAGGCTTTTTTACTGTGCAGGCGCTGCTCGGCGAAGGCTTTGCGGAACGCCGCTTTCTCGGCGAACGGTTCCAGATCCTTCAGGCGTGCTTCAGGGTCGTCCAACAGGTCCGGGCCGAGGGCGTCGACCATCATCGACGTCAGCTCAGGGTTGGCCTGGTAGAGCCAGCGGCGGAAGGTGATGCCGTTGGTCTTGTTGTTGATCCGCTCCGGATAGAGCTTGTGCAGTTCGGAGAACACGGTTTTGCGCATCAACTGCGTGTGTAGCGCGGACACGCCGTTGACGCTGTGGGAACCGAGGAACGCCAGGTTGCCCATGCGCACACGGCGGCCGTTGTCTTCTTCGATCAGCGACACCGCGCGCAGCACGTCGAAGTCGTGAATGCCTTTGGCGCGCAGGGAGTCGATGTGCTGGGCGTTGATCTGGTAAATGATCTGCATGTGCCGCGGCAACATCCGCTCCATCAAACCGACCGGCCAGGTTTCCAGCGCTTCCGGCAACAGCGTGTGGTTGGTGTAAGAGAGCGTGTCGACGGTGACCTGCCACGCGGCGTCCCACGCCACGTCATAGACGTCGACGAGTTGACGCATCAGCTCGGCCACGGCGATCGACGGGTGCGTGTCGTTGAGCTGGATCGCCGCGTGGTCACCCAGGGTCAGGACCGAGGTGTGCATGTTGCGATGGCGGCGCAGAAGATCCTGCAAGGACGCGGCGACGAAGAAATATTCCTGACGCAGGCGCAGTTCCTGACCGGCTTCGGTGCTGTCCGCAGGGTAGAGCACGCGGGAGATACTTTCCGCCCGGGCCACTTCGGCCACAGCGCCCAAGTGGTCACCGGCGTTGAAGCGTTCCAGGTGCAGATCTTCCATGGCGCGGGCACGCCACAGGCGCAGGGTATTGACGCTCGCTCCGCGCCAGCCGACCACCGGTGTGTCGTAAGCAATGGCCCGAACGGTTTCCGCCGGGGACCAGACTTGCTTGGACTTGCCGTTTTCGTCGGTGACGGTTTCGACGCTGCCGCCAAAGCCGATCGGGTAAACGACTTCAGGCCGTTCAAATTCCCACGGGTTGCCGAAATCCAGCCAGTGTTCGGTCTGCTCCTGTTGCCAGCCATCGACAATCGCCTGACGGAACAAGCCGTGCTCATAACGAATGCCGTAGCCGTGGCCAGCGATGCCGAGGGTCGACATGCTTTCCATGAAGCACGCCGCCAGGCGACCAAGGCCGCCATTGCCCAGCGCCGCGTCGGGCTCCAGCAGACGAATGCGCTCAATATCGACGCCAAGTTCGGTCATGGCTTCGCGGGCGACGTCGAGCAGGCCGAGGTTGCTCAGGCTGTCGTAAAGCAGCCGGCCGATGAGAAATTCCAGGGAGAGGTAGTAAACCCGTTTCTGACCTTTGCGGTAGATCTGCCGGGTGTGATCCATCCAGTGTTCGACCATGTGATCACGCGCTGCCAGGGCAATGGCTTCGAACCAGTCGTGGTCGAAGGCGTGATCCGGGTCTTTACCCACCGCGTAGGTGAGTTTGGTCAAGACGGCATCGCGAAATGCGGCCACCTCTGCTTCGCGAACAAGTGGTTCTTGAGTCATCGATAGGACCTCGAGCGAGCGTGAAGTAGTTGAGCCTAGACGGTCAGACAGGCCGTGGGGAGTCTGGTTCGGCAGTTTTTCCTGATAGTGCGAGATAGGGTGGCATTACATTGTCATGTACCTGAATCAATGCAGGGGCCGTGCCGGATTAACGGTGTTATTTGGGCACCGGAGAAAAAATCTGGCGAAAGGTTGTTCAAAAATCCACCAGTCCCGGTATGATCGCGCGCCCTGATGCACACGCTGGTAACAACCGATGATGAAGTCCAACCTGATCGCCGCCGCTGAGATCGATCGCCTCGATACCTGGGCCAAATATTCTGCGCCGATGTGCGGCTCGTGTGTATCCAGCTGCTGCACGCTGCCGGTCGAGGTCAAGATCAAGGATCTGATCCGTATCGGCATCGTCGACGAGTTCGAGCGCGGCGAGCCGGCGAAGAACATCGCCAAGCGTTTGCAGAAGGAAGGGATCGTCGAGCGCTACAGCCAGAAAACCGAGATCTTCACCCTCCAGCGCATGAGCAACAACGATTGCCTGTACCTGGATCGCAAAAGCCGTCTGTGCACTATTTATGAAAAGCGCCCGGACACCTGCCGTAATCATCCGAAAATCGGCCCACGTCCGGGGTATTGCGCCTACAAGCCCAAGGAAGTGGCGCGCGAGACCAGCGAAAGCCGCCGCACCCTCGAAAAATTCTGATCGAGGCTAAGGGCTGATTCTGCGCCGCTCTTGAGAACCACCCCTCACCCCAGCCCTCTCCCCAGTGGGGAGAGGGGGAAGGGAGCCGATCGGGGGCTGTTCAAATCCTGAGTTCGACTCCGGACTGTCAGGTCGCAGTATTTCAAACAAACAACTCGGTCAGCTCCCTCTACCCCCCGGGGAGAGGGTTGGGGTGAGGGGTCGATCCAAAGTCATCCCAAAATTCTGAAACCGCCGACATCAAATTCTTCTACCCCAGACAAACAAAAACGCCCCCGACCTTGCGGTCGGGGGCGTTTTTTTGTCAGCTAACTAAATAACTTAGTTACCGGACTTCTTGGCAGCGCGGGTACGCTCGCTTTCGCCCAGGATCTTCTTGCGAAGACGGATGGACTTAGGAGTGACTTCGCACAGTTCGTCTTCTTGCACGAACTCAAGAGCTTGTTCCAGGGTGAAACGGATAGGCGGAACCAGAGCGATGGTCTCGTCTTTACCCGAGGCACGCATGTTGTCGAGCTTCTTGCCTTTGGTTGGGTTGACGCCCAGGTCGTTGTCGCGGCTGTTGATGCCGACGATTTGACCTTCGTACACGTCTTCGCCGTGACCCAGGAACAGTTTGCCGCGAGCTTGCAGGGTTTCCAGCGAGTAAGTCAGAGCCTTACCGGTAGCAACCGAAACCAGCACGCCGTTCTGACGGCCGGACATGTCGCCGGACTTCATCACGTCGTAACGGTCGAAGATCGAGGTCAGGATGCCTGCACCGGAGGTCAGGGTCAGGAACTCGTTACGGAAACCGATCAAGCCACGAGCCGGGATGTTGTACTCAAGGCGCACACGGCCCTTGCCATCCGGAACCATGTTGGTCAGGTCGCCTTTACGGATACCGATCTGCTCCATGATCGAACCTTGCGATTCTTCCGGCAGGTCGATGGTCACGTTTTCGTACGGTTCGTGCTTCACGCCGTCAACCATACGGATGATCACTTCCGGACGACCAACACCCATTTCGAAGCCTTCGCGACGCATGGTTTCGATCAGTACCGAGAGGTGCAGCTCACCACGGCCGGAGACTTTGAACTTGTCGGCGGTGTCGCCTTCTTCAACGCGCAGGGCAACGTTGTAGAGCAGTTCCTTGTCCAGACGTTCCTTGATGTTACGGGACGTCACGAACTTGCCTTCTTTACCGCAGAAAGGCGAGTCGTTTACCTGGAAGGTCATGGAAACGGTTGGTTCGTCAACGGTCAGCGGCTTCATCGCTTCGACGTTCAGTGGGTCGCACAGAGTGTCGGAGATGAACAGCTGGTCGAAGCCGCTGATGCAGACGATGTCGCCGGCAGCTGCTTCTTCAACGTCGATACGGTGCAGACCGTGGTGACCCATCAGCTTCAGGATACGACCGGTACGCTTCTTGCCGTCGGCGTCGATAGCGACAACCGGAGTGTTCGGCTTGATGCGGCCACGAGCGATACGGCCAACGCCGATAACACCCAGGAAGCTGTTGTAGTCCAGAGCGGAGATCTGCATCTGGAACGGACCGTCACGGTCGACTTTCGGCGCAGGTACGTTGTCGACGATCGACTGGTACAGCGGGGTCATGTCTTCAGCCATGTCGGTGTGTTCCAGACCGGCAATGCCGTTCAGGGCCGAGGCGTAGACGACTTTGAAGTCCAGCTGTTCTTCGGTAGCACCGAGGTTGTCGAACAGGTCGAAGATCTGGTCCAGAACCCAGTCCGGACGCGCGCCTGGACGGTCAACCTTGTTGATGACCACGATTGGACGCAGGCCGGCTTCGAAAGCCTTCTTGGTCACGAAACGGGTTTGCGGCATAGGGCCGTCTTGAGCGTCAACCAGCAGCAGAACGGAGTCAACCATCGACATTACGCGTTCAACTTCGCCGCCGAAGTCGGCGTGGCCCGGGGTGTCCACGATGTTGATGTGGAAGCCGTTCCAGTTGATGGCGGTGTTTTTCGCCAGAATGGTAATACCGCGCTCTTTCTCCTGGTCGTTGGAGTCCATCACGCGCTCGTCGTTGAGCTCGTTGCGCTCCAGGGTGCCGGATTGACGCAAGAGTTTGTCTACCAGGGTGGTCTTACCATGGTCAACGTGAGCAATGATGGCGATGTTGCGTAGATTTTCGATCACTTGTGTATCTCGATCAGAGGATTCGGTGTGCTGACAAGTCTTGGCAGCGATTTACAGTAGAGTCAGGCCTTGCCGTTACAGCTTGACGGCAGAGTCGGGGGGCCGGTGACGCAGGCCACAGGCATACAGCCCCGGGCTCTTAGCTCGGTCGATAAACGCGCACATTGGCATGCCCCTCACTGAGCAAATGGTGGGCATGCAGGCGACTCATCACGCCTTTGTCGCAATACAGCAGGTACTGGCGAGTAGGGTCCAGTTCCTTGAAACGAGCGTTCAGTGCATAAAACGGCATCGTCTGTACCTCAATGCCATCGAGGCCCAGCGGGTCGTCTTCAGCGGCATCCGGATGACGGATGTCGATGACGATCTGACCAGCCAGCGCTTCGCTGACTTCTTCGATCTGCAAGTCCTGGCCCAATTCGTCGATCACGCGATCGATCGGCACCAGTTTGGCGTTCTCGAGCGCACGCTCAAGGACTGCCATGTCGAACTGTTGTTCTTCGTACTCCACGCGCGGACGCTTGGCGTGGGTCTTGGGGTTCACCGAGATGACCCCGCAGTATTCCGGCATGTGCTTGGCGAAGTCGGCAGTGCCGATTTCGTTGGCCAGGTCGATGATGTCCTGCTTGTGACTGGCGATCAGCGGACGCAAGACCAGCTTGTCGGTCACGCAGTCGATCACGGACAGGTTCGGCAGTGTCTGGCTCGACACCTGGGAAATCGCTTCGCCGGTAACCAGCGCTTCGATGTCCAGCCGATCGGCAATACGGGAAGCAGCGCGCAACATCATACGCTTCAAAACTACACCCATATGACTGTTATCGACTTTCCCGAGAATTTCTCCCAGTACTTCCTCGAATGGCACACTCACAAATAACACGCGTTGGGAGCTGCCGTACTTCTTCCAGATGAAGTGCGCGACTTCCATGACGCCCAGTTCATGGGCCCGTCCGCCCAGATTGAAGAAGCAGAAATGGCTCATCAGGCCGCGGCGCATGATCTGATAAGAGGCCACGGTCGAATCGAAGCCGCCGGACATCAGCACAAGCGTCTGTTCCAGGGCACCCAGCGGATATCCGCCGATGCTGTTGTGCTGGCTGTGGATCACAAACAACCGTTTGTCGCGAATTTCGATGCGAACTTCGATTTCCGGCTCTTTCAGCGAGATTCCGGCGGCACCGCACTGACGACGCAGTTGGCTGCCGACGTATTTCTCGACGTCCATCGAACTGAATTCATGCTTGCCGGCGCGCTTGCAGCGCACCGAAAAGATCTTCCCGGCCAGCGCATCGCCGAAGTGCTGTTTGCACTTGGCGACGATGTCGTCGAAGTCACCCAGCGGGTATTCGTCGACCTGCAGGAAATGCGCGATGCCCGGCATGCAGCTCAGGCGCTCGGTCATCTCCTTCAGGGCCTTGGGCTCGCTGACGCGGGTTTCCAGCTCGAGATTGTCCCACACACCGTTCACCACCACAGCCGGGTCCAGGTCGCGGAGCACGGTACGGATGTTTTTGGCCAACTGGCGGATGAAACGCATCCGTACCGGGCGGCTCTTGATGGTGATCTCGGGGAAGACTTTTACGATTAGTTTCATGAAAACAGCGCGCGCTGGGCCAGCCGAAAAAGGGGGGCGCGGATTATAGCGGAAATTGCTCAAGGTTTAACCAGTTAATGTGCAGAAGGTTTTGCACGCACCAAAACGGGTCATTTAATGATTTTAACGCTACATTGTAGGGCGAGATTTTCCGCTTAAAGACGCTTTGTGCCTTTATAAGCGTGATATTGGGGCAAAAAACCCATGCTGGGGCACTGGCATGCAATTTGCTCCCTTGTGAGGCAGGTTGCCTTGGCAGAGTATTCGCGCCGGCATCACCCACATTCTAAGGGCATCCACTACTTAGCCCGAAGCCACCCGGAGGACACTATGTCGAAGTCGGTTCAACTCATCAAAGATCATGACGTCAAGTGGATTGATCTGCGCTTCACGGACACCAAAGGCACTCAGCACCACGTGACCATGCCGGCTCGCGACGCGCTGGATGAAGCTTTCTTCGAAGAAGGCAAAATGTTCGACGGTTCCTCCATCGCTGGCTGGAAAGGCATCGAAGCCTCCGACATGATCCTGTTGCCGGACGACAGCACTGCCGTTCTCGACCCGTTCACCGAAGACCCAACGCTGATCATCGTGTGCGACGTCATCGAGCCGTCGACCATGCAAGGCTACGATCGCGACCCACGTGCGATCGCCAAACGTGCCGAGGAATACCTGAAGTCGACCGGTATCGGCGATACCGTATTCGTTGGCCCGGAGCCTGAGTTCTTCATCTTCGATCAAGTGAAGTTCAAGTCCGACATCTCCGGCTCGATGTTCAAAATCTTCTCCGAACAGGGTTCCTGGATGTCCGACCAGGACATCGAAAGCGGCAACCATGGCCACCGTCCAGGTATCAAAGGCGGTTACTTCCCGGTTCCACCGTTCGACCACGACCACGAAATCCGTACCTCCATGTGCAACGCCATGGAAGAAATGGGTCTGGTGATCGAAGTTCACCACCACGAAGTGGCAACTGCCGGTCAGAACGAAATCGGTGTGAAGTTCAACACTCTGGTAGCCAAGGCTGACGAAGTTCAGACCCTGAAGTACTGCGTGCACAACGTTGCTGTCGCTTACGGCCGCACCGCGACCTTCATGCCTAAGCCTCTGTACGGCGACAACGGTTCGGGTATGCACGTTCACCTGTCCATCGCCAAAGATGGCAAGAACACCTTCGCTGGCGAAGGCTATGCCGGCCTGTCCGACACCGCCCTGTACTTCATCGGCGGCATCATCAAGCACGGTAAAGCGCTGAACGGCTTCACCAACCCGTCGACCAACTCCTACAAGCGTCTGGTCCCAGGTTTCGAAGCTCCAGTGATGCTGGCTTACTCGGCTCGCAACCGTTCGGCTTCGATCCGTATTCCTTACGTGTCCAGCCCTCGCGCTCGCCGTATCGAAGCTCGCTTCCCGGATCCGGCAGCCAACCCGTACCTGGCCTTCGCTGCCCTGGTAATGGCTGGCCTGGACGGCATCCAGAACAAGATCCACCCTGGCGACGCAGCTGACAAAAACCTGTACGACCTGCCGCCTGAAGAGGCGAAAGAGATCCCACAAGTTTGCGGCAGCCTGAAAGAAGCCCTGGAAGAGCTGGACAAAGGTCGTGCGTTCCTGACCAAAGGCGGCGTGTTCTCCGATGACTTCATCGACGCTTACATCGCTCTGAAAAGCGAAGAAGAAATCAAGGTTCGCACCTTCGTACACCCACTGGAATATGAGCTGTACTACAGCTGCTGATCCGGTAGCGCTGCAGTTCGCGGCGTGACAAAAAGAGGCCTCCTTCGGGAGGCCTTTTTTATGCCCGCGATTTAGCGACCAACACAGAACCCTGTGGGAGCCGGCTCGCTCCCACAGGGGATTTGTGATGTCTGAGAGATTTCGGCAATTGCGCCCAAATGTTAACGAGCTGGGTCAATCACCACCCCCTGACCTATGCTGCACCCCAACGCTTTCGTTTCTGGTCGATTTTATGGGTCGTGGTTTTCTTTTGATGTTGCTGCTGATCGCCCTGCCCGCCGCAGCGCAGATCTATAAGTACACCGACGCCTCCGGCAACACCGCCTACAGCAATCAACCGCCGGACGGCGTCAAGGCCCAGCCCGTCGAGTTGCCACCGCTCAACAGTGTTGCGCCCCAGGCGCCTCCTGCGCCCGCCTCCGAAGCCAGCAACCGAGAACAGCCGCGCAGCGCCTACGAGGTGCTGGAGTTGACCGGGTTGCCCACTGACGAAGCCCTGCGCGCCAACAACGGCACGTTCACGGTCAGCGTCATGATCAAACCGCGCCTTCAAGCGCCGCACCTGTTCAGATTGCTGCTCGATGACCAGCCCTATGGGCAGTCGAGCAACGTGCCGATCCTGCAACTGGTAAACATTGACCGTGGCGAACACAGGCTGGCGGTGCAGGTGATCGATGGCGAGCACACCGTTCAGCAGAGCCCGACGGTGACGTTCACCGTGCAACGGGTGCATAAGCCATGAGGGCTGTGTTGCTGATCGCATGCCTGATCGCGCTGCCGGTATCGGCCGAGGTTTTCACCTACGTCGACGCTCAGGGCAATCGGGTCTACACCGACCAGCCAGGCTCAGGACATGCCAAGCGTGTGCCGCTGGCGACGAGCAATCGGATGTCTGCCAACCCGACCGGCGCGAAACCCGTGATGGCCGAGAAGAAGAATGAACAACTGCCAATGTTCCACTACGACATGCTCCGCGTACTGGTCCCGGAACCGGACGCTACGGTCCGTAGCAACGGCGGCGAATTGATTGTCAGCGTCACCAACGAACCCGGCCTGCAACGGGGTCACCGCTACCGTTTACTGCTCGATGGCCAACCCACCGCCGAGCCCGGCCTCAGCCCGGTATTTGCCCTGAGCAACATCGACCGCGGCAGCCACAACCTGTCCGTGGAAATCCTCGACGAACAAGGCCGCACCGTCGAACGCACGGCCAATCAACCTTTCCAGATGCTGCGCATCTCCCTCGCGCAGAAACGCAAGGTCAAACCCTGCACCCTCACCGACTATGGCCAACGGCCGGAATGTCCGCTCAAAGACAAACCCGAAGAAGAAAAAAATCCTTTCCTGCGCTTCTTCTAACCTCGTTCAGCTTTGCGCACTATATTGGTGCAATAGGTTGCACCGTTCCCACATCTCAACCCATTTTGGTTCGAAAGTACCCGCGAAAGCTGGCAGAACGCCACGCAAAAGAGCGTCAAACGCCCGTTTCAGGCTTTAAACGCTTCTTTTCGGAGCCTTGGTTTGGTTTTTGCATTTTGCTCGTATCGGCGCGTTATTCACGCGCATGCACTGCTCCAAAAGAGGTCCTGATGACCATTAGCGACGCACTACACCGCTTGCTACTCGACAACCTGACCACCGCCACCATCCTGCTCGACGCCGAACTGCGCCTCGAGTACATGAACCCGGCGGCGGAGATGCTCCTGGCCATCAGCGGCCAGCGCAGCCATGGGCAGTTCATCAGTGAGTTGTTCACCGAATCCACCGAAGCGCTGAATTCCCTGCGCCAGGCGGTCGAGCAGGCCCACCCGTTCACCAAACGCGAAGCGATGCTCACCGCCCTCACCGGCCAGACGCTGACCGTCGACTACGCGGTAACACCGATCCTCGCCAACGGCGCCACCATGCTGCTGCTGGAAGTTCACCCGCGTGACCGCTTGCTGCGGATCACCAAGGAAGAGGCGCAGCTGTCGAAACAGGAAACCAGCAAAATGCTGGTGCGCGGCCTCGCTCATGAGATCAAGAATCCGCTGGGCGGGATTCGCGGCGCCGCACAACTGCTCGCCCGTGAACTGCCGGAAGAAAGCCTGCGCGATTACACCAACGTCATCATCGAAGAAGCCGACCGCCTGCGAAACCTCGTGGACCGTATGCTCGGCTCCAACAAATTGCCTTCACTGGCCATGTGCAACATCCACGAGGTGCTGGAACGCGTCTGTCATCTGGTGGAGGCCGAAAGTCAGGGCTGCATCACTTTGGTGCGCGACTACGACCCAAGCATTCCCGACGTGTTGATCGACCGCGAACAAATGATTCAGGCGGTCCTGAATATCGTGCGCAACGCGATGCAGGCCATCAGCAGTCAGAACGAGCTGCGCCTGGGCCGCATCAGCCTGCGCACCCGCGCCATGCGCCAGTTCACCATCGGCCATGTGCGTCATCGCCTGGTGACCAAGATCGAAATCATCGACAACGGTCCCGGCATTCCCGCGGACCTGCAGGAAACCATCTTCTTTCCCATGGTCAGCGGCCGCCCGGACGGTACCGGGCTGGGCCTGGCCATTACCCAGAACATCATCAGCCAGCACCAGGGTTTGATCGAATGTGACAGCCACCCAGGCCACACCACCTTCTCGATCTTTCTGCCACTGGAACAAGGAGCCACATCGACATGAGCCGTAGTGAAACCGTGTGGATCGTCGATGACGACCGTTCTATCCGTTGGGTCCTGGAAAAAGCCTTGCAGCAAGAAGGCATGACTACGCAAAGCTTCGACAGCGCCGATGGCGTGATGAGCCGCCTGGCGCGCCAGCAGCCGGACGTGATCATCTCCGACATCCGCATGCCGGGTGCCAGCGGTCTGGACCTTCTGGCGCGGATTCGCGAACAACACCCACGGCTGCCAGTGATCATCATGACCGCGCACTCCGATCTGGACAGCGCTGTCGCGTCCTATCAGGGCGGCGCGTTTGAATACCTGCCAAAACCGTTCGACGTCGACGAAGCGGTGTCGCTGGTCAAACGTGCGAACCAGCACGCTCAGGAACAGCAAGGCCTGGAAGTCCCGGTTGCCCTGACCCGCACCCCGGAAATCATCGGTGAAGCGCCGGCGATGCAAGAAGTGTTTCGCGCCATCGGGCGCTTGAGCCACTCCAACATCACCGTGCTGATCAACGGCGAGTCCGGCACCGGCAAAGAACTGGTGGCCCACGCCCTGCACCGCCACAGTCCACGGGCAGCATCGCCGTTCATCGCGCTGAACATGGCGGCGATTCCAAAAGACCTGATGGAGTCCGAGCTGTTCGGCCATGAGAAAGGCGCATTCACCGGCGCGGCCAACCTGCGTCGCGGGCGCTTTGAGCAGGCGGACGGCGGCACGCTGTTTCTCGATGAAATCGGCGATATGCCGGCGGATACGCAGACTCGTTTGCTGCGCGTACTGGCTGACGGCGAGTTCTACCGCGTCGGTGGTCATGTGCCGGTGAAGGTTGATGTACGCATCATCGCCGCAACGCACCAGAATCTGGAAACCCTGGTGCATGCCGGGAAATTCCGTGAGGACTTGTTTCATCGCCTCAACGTGATCCGCATCCACATTCCACGGCTGTCGGACCGTCGCGAAGACATTCCGACCCTGGCCAAGCACTTCCTCAGCCGCGCGGCGCAGGAACTGGCGGTGGAGCCGAAGCTGCTGAAAAGCGAGACTGAGGAATACCTGAAGAACCTGCCGTGGGGCGGCAACGTGCGTCAGCTGGAAAACACCTGCCGCTGGATCACGGTAATGGCTTCGGGACGCGAAGTGCACATCAGCGATCTGCCGCCAGAGCTGTTGAGCCTGCCGCAGGATTCGGCGCCGGTGACCAACTGGGAGCAAGCGCTGCGTCAGTGGGCTGACCAGGCGTTGGCGCGTGGTCAGTCGAGCTTGCTCGACAGCGCGGTGCCGGCTTTCGAGCGGATCATGATCGAGACCGCCCTGAAACACACCGCCGGACGGCGTCGGGATGCCGCGGTTTTGCTGGGGTGGGGGCGTAATACTCTTACGCGCAAGATCAAGGAATTGGGGATGAAGGTTGATGGTGGGGATGATGATGAGGGGGAAGAGGGTTAATCCCAATTCGCTCAATGCCTTAGTCGTTTTCAAGAACCAGCCCCTCACCCCAACCCTCCCGAAACGTCGGACCGCCCCAAAGGGGAGAGGGGGAAGGGAGCCGATCTCCATGCTTTTCAAAACCTGAGTTCGACTCGGACTATCAGGTCGATGTAACTCGAAAGAACTACTCGGTCAGTCCCCTCTCCCTCAGGGAGAGGGTCAGGGTGAGGGGTCGATTCAGGATCAGTCCCATTTCCAGGATGCACCGCGAGCCCCTCCGTGCACCGCCGTAATGCATCGTGAACTGCAATCGCGCACGCAAACCGCTTCAAACCCCCGCCCAAGTTCACAATCGAACCCCGATCGAAAAAACACGAAAGCCCCGGAATACGGGGCTTTCGACGTTTCAGCGCGGCTTTCTGTTTCAACTTGTTAAAACCTGGCACGCCCCCTGCAACAGTCCCTTCAGTGATTCAGTTCACTACCCGGTTTCGGGGACCTTGGTACAGGCAGGCCGGGGATTCCCCTCTTTACATCGGGGCTCACCGCATCGCGACGAGCCCCCAGTTTTGGGGCCCTTGATACAGGCAGGTCAGGGGTTCCTTCTTTACACCGGGCTCGACGCCATGCGCGAGCCCTGCCGTTTTGGGAACCTTGGTACAGGCAGGCCGGGGATTCCCTCTTTTATTGCTCCCGGAGATGGATCTCCAGCCGCCAGCGGTCATCGACCTCGCTACCGGTCCACTCGCCCTGCAGTGGCCGGGCCGCCACTACCGTCAGCAACAACCCCCCATCACTCAATCGCGTCCGCCAATTCACGACCTTGTCGTTGAGCTTGAGCTGACCTTTCTGCGCCTTGCCTTGGGCCTCGAACAGGAGCGCGAGGCTGCCGTCCACGAACTCGCCGTGGGACTTGGGTTCGTTGTTGAACCACACAACCAGCCCATCGTCCGTCACCTCGATCTGTTGCAATTCGCTGGGGTCTGGCGTGGTCAGGCGACCGATCATCAGCCCCACCATCAGTCCGAAAATCGCCAGCGAACCCATCACCCGCGGTAATAGTTTCGAACGTGGATCGACGGGCGGCGTAGAATGCCGCTCATCTTTACCTTCGGGGCCGTGCATGTTTCACGTCATCCTCTTCCAACCAGAAATTCCGCCGAATACCGGCAACGTTATCAGGCTGTGCGCCAACAGTGGCTGCCACCTGCATTTGATCGAGCCGCTGGGCTTCGAGATGGACGACAAGCGCCTGCGCCGGGCCGGCCTCGACTACCACGAGTATGCCACCCTGCAACGCCACGCGGACCTCGCCAGTTGCCTGGAAAGCCTCGGTCATCCCCGGTTGTTCGCCTTCACCACCAAGGGCTCGCGACCGTTCCACGATGCCAGTTTTGCCGAGGGCGACGCGTTCCTGTTCGGCCCGGAAAGCCGTGGACTGCCGGCCGAAGTGCTCGATGCACTGCCCGGCGAACAACGCCTGCGCTTGCCGATGCGTGAAGGCTGCCGCAGCCTGAACCTGTCGAACACCGTGGCGGTCGCCGTCTACGAAGGCTGGCGCCAGCTCGGCTTCAAGTAACGCCGCATAACAAATGTGGGAGCGAGCCTGCTCGCGATAGCGGTGTGTCAGACAACATTAATGTCGACTGACACACCGCGATCGCGAGCAGGCTCGC
>NZ_JBOFQE010000036.1:0-14904 GCF_051660785.1 Pseudomonas sp. | reverse complement strand
GGCTTGCTGGCGATGGCTTCCGCGAGATCGCCATCGCCAGCAAGCCGGCTCCTACAGAGACCGCGTTTTTCTTGAAGTGAATTATTGGCTGCAAGATCCTGCACAGCAATTCAAAGTGTACTACCCGGTTAGTTTTTCGTGCGATTATCGAACACTATGCCGATTGGCGAATTGACGATTTTTCGTCCACTGCCCAACATCGACAGCACATTGAGTCCGGTCACACACATCGGCCTCGGTGACCAAAGACCCAGAACACCACATAAAAACAATCGGTGGCCTACATGACTCCTTCTCAAAGCTCTCCCGTGGAGCGTTCCTCCATGACTCCTGCCTCCGGCGGCATCGGCGACAAGATTCGCGGCGCCATGGCGGTCGGCAAAATCCGTTGGGGCATGCTGGCGCTGGTGTTTTTCGCCACCACGCTCAACTACATCGACCGCGCCGCACTGGGCGTCATGCAGCCAATCCTTGCCAAGGAAATGAGCTGGACGGCGATGGACTACGCCAACATCAACTTCTGGTTCCAGGTCGGCTACGCCATTGGTTTTGTGCTGCAAGGCCGGTTGATCGATCGGGTCGGTGTGAAGCGCGTGTTCTTCTGCGCGGTGCTGCTCTGGAGCCTGGCGACCGGCGCCCACGGCCTGGCCACTTCGGCGGTCGGCTTCATGGTTTGCCGGTTCATTCTCGGATTGACCGAAGCCGCCAACTACCCGGCCTGCGTGAAAACTACGCGGTTGTGGTTCCCGGCCGGCGAACGCGCCGTGGCCACCGGCATCTTCAATGCCGGCACTAACGTCGGCGCGATGTTCACGCCGATGCTGCTGCCGCTGATCCTGCACGTGTGGGGCTGGCAAGCCGCGTTCCTGTGCATGGCGTCACTGGGCGGGATCTGGTTGCTGTTCTGGGGCTTGAAGTACTACAACCCGGAAGAGCATCCGAGCGTCAAACAATCGGAACTGGACTACATCCAGAAGGAAGTCGAACCGGAACAGACCCGCGTGCCGTTCTCGAAGATCCTGCGCATGCGTGGCACCTGGGCCTTCGCCCTCGCCTACTCCATGACCGCGCCGGTGTTCTGGTTCTACCTGTACTGGCTGCCGCCGTTTCTCAATCAGCAATACCAACTGGGGATCAACGTGACCCAAATGGGCATCCCGCTGATCATCATCTACCTGACTGCCGACTTCGGCAGCGTCGGCGGCGGGATCCTCTCTTCGTTCATGATCGGCCGCGGCATGAACCCGATCAAGGCGCGACTGTTGTCCATGTTTCTGTTCGCCTGCTGCATCGTCGGCGTGGTCATGGCGGCGGGTTCAAGCAGTCTGTGGGTCGCGGTGTTCGCCATCTCCCTGGCCATCGGTGCGCATCAGGCCTGGACCGCGAACATCTGGAGCCTGGTGATGGACTACACGCCTAAACACATGATGAGTACGGTGTTCGGTTTCGGCGGCATGTGCGCAGCCATCGGCGGGATGTTCATGACCCAGCTGGTCGGCCACATCCTGACCATCACCAACAACAATTACACCGTGCTCTTCACCATGATTCCGGCCATGTACTTCATCGCGCTGATCTGGATGTACTTCATGGCGCCGCGCAAGATTCCTACCGTCACCGAGTAAAATTTCCTCCCTCGGCAGGCCTGATTCCAGGCCTGCCTTTTTTTCCTAGCGACGACTCTGTTGCCACGCCGCCGCCAACCCGCTGCAGCAAATCACGGCGATCCCGACAATCGTGGTGAGCGTCGGGGTGTGAGAAAACAGCAGCCACCCCAGCAGACCCGCGAACACAATCTGGCAATAGCCGAACGGCGCCAGCAGTGCAGGGGCGGCGTAGCGGAATGCCTGGGTCAGAAACAAGTGCGCCGTCATTCCGCACGCGCCCAGCGCGACCATCATGAAGCCATGCCCAAGGGTCGGCACTTGCCAGAAGAACGGCACCAGTGCGCTCATCACCAGGGTATTGCACAGTCCGGCGAAGAAGTTGCTGGTGGTCGGGCTATCGATGTTGCTGAGCTTGCGAGTGAGCAGCTGGTAGAAGCAGAAAAACAGCGCCGAACACAGCGGCAACAGCACCGCTGGCGTGAACAGATCGCCACCGGGATGAACGATGATCAACACGCCGATAAATCCGCAAATCACTGCAATCCATTGACCACGGGTCACGCGCTCGCCCAGCAGCGGCACTGACAGCGCGGTCACCAGAACCGGCGCAAGAAAGTTGACCGCCGTGGCTTCCGCCAACGGGATGTACTGCAAGCCGGTGGTAAAAAACAGACTGGTGCCCAACAGGCACAACGCCCTCACTAACTGCAGCATCGGCCGTTTAGTCCGTAGGACGCGCAACCCGGATTGCGGCAGAAAAATCCCGGCCATCAACAAGGTGTGAACCACATAACGGGCCCAGACCACCATCACGATCGGGTAGAAGCCCGAGAGGTATTTCGAAAAGGCGTCATGACTGGAAAACAGGAAGGTGGCGACGACGATCAGCAAAATCCCTTTAAAGGGCTGGTTTACGCCGGAGAGCGGGGTGCTTGCTGTCATGGGTATCCCTTGCGGAGTGAATCGTGTCGCGGGCGGCGAGTCCCAATAATTTAGAACCTGGTTCCAGATTCCAATACAAGCATGGGCCGAAAGTGTTCGAACACCGCACAGTTTAGCGGCCGACAACAATCCAATGTGGGAGCGAGCCTGCTCCCACATGAATTGATTTAACTAAACAACTCCGACGCCAGACTCGCCGCCGCCAGTTCCTCGGCATACCTTAACAACAGCGGCGCCAATTCATGCAACCGCGCGCCCGGCATCCTTGCACTCGGGCCGGCAATGCTCAGCACACCGATCACCCGCCCCTCACTCGGATGCCGCACCACCGCCGCGATCGCCGAGGTGCCCACCGCCGAACTCTCCTCGACCCAGGCGTAGCCCTGCTCCCGCGCCAGACGCAGACGTTCCAGCAATTCGATGTTGGAACGTGGTGCATTCGGCCCGAGATCCTTAGGCCGCTCGCCACCCTGGCGTTCCACCAGCGACAACGCCTCGGCATCGCTCATGCACGCCAGCCACGCATGCCCCGACGCGGTATAGAACAACGGCGCATCGCGGCCCATTTCCGGGTCATAACGCAGGCCGGAACGAGCCCCTTGAGACTTGGCGATCCAGATCTGCCGCTCGCCTTCAATCACTCCAAGACGCACCAGTTCCCCTGCTTCCTGGGCCAGGCGATCCAGCACGGGCTGAACGATATCGGCGCCGCTGCCCGACAGGTATCGAAAACCCATCGCCACCAGTTTGGTGGACAAGTGATAGCGCAGGTTCTCCGGGTTCTGCCGCACGTAGCCCAGCCGGATCAGCTCGGCAAGCAGCCGGTGAGTTGCGCTTTTAGGGATGTCCAGTTGCTCCGCGAGCATCTGCATCGGAAGGCCACGAGGATCGCTGGTAAGGCTTTCCAGCACATTGAAGACACGTTCGATCTGACTGCCGGCCATGGGGGGTTCCACATACAATTTGCCTGATTCTAGAAGATGAACCGGGTATTGCGAAATCTGGAACCCGATGTTCTACAGACACAGCTGCTCGACAACTCGATAAAAACCCGGCCTTTGACGGAATTCGATGGGTTATCCATGTTCCTACAGTCTGCAAGGCTGCCGGCCAGCGAACGAAAAGCCGGACAGCCGGACTGGCGCCGCCCCCACACACCAGCAACACTCATCACCACGGATTATCAGAGGATTCCCACATGCTATGGAAAAAAGGCCGACGCAGCGACAACGTGGTCGACGCCCGTGGTGATAGTGTCGGCGGCGGTGGTGGCGGGATGCGTTTTGGTGGCGGCAAAGGCCTGAGCCTGACCGCGATCATCCTGATTGTGGGGATCGGCTGGCTCACCGGGCAGGACCCGATGCAAATCCTCGGACAACTGACCGGACAAATGACCGAGCAATCGGCTCCGGCCACCAACCAGAGCCGCAAGGCGCCACCGGCCAACGATGAAGGCGCCGAGTTCGTGCGCTCGATCCTTGGCGATACCGAAGACACCTGGGGCCAGATTTTCCAGCAGGCGGGTCGGCAGTATAAGAACCCGACCCTGGTGCTGTTCAGCAACCGGGTGAACTCGGCCTGCGGCCTGGCCACTTCGGCGACCGGGCCGTTCTATTGCCCGACCGACCAGAAGGTCTACCTGGACATGGCTTTTTTCCAGGAAATGTCGCAACGCTTCTCCGCGGCCGGTGACTTCGCTCAGGCCTACGTAATCGCTCACGAAGTCGGACACCATGTGCAGACGTTGCTCGGCGTTTCCGCGAAAATTCAGGCGGCCCGCCAGCAAGGCCGGCAAATGGAAGGTGATGGCGGACTTTTGGTGCGTCAGGAGTTGCAGGCCGACTGCCTGGCCGGTGTCTGGGCCAACAATGCGCAGCAGCGTCTGAACTGGCTGGAACCGGGTGATATCGAAGAAGCCTTGAACGCGGCCAACGCCATCGGCGACGACCGTTTGCAACAACAGGGTCAGGGCCGGGTGGTACCTGACTCGTTTACCCATGGCACATCGGCGCAAAGGGTGCGCTGGTTTAAAACCGGATTTGCGCAAGGCCAGGTGGGCCAGTGCGATACCTTTGCGGCGAAAAACCTGTAAATGAAAAATTGGTTGTTGATGTTGTTGTTCACCTGCGCAAGCACTCAAGCGGCGGAGCATGGCGTCAAGGAGGTCAGCTCCGGACGGTTGTTGTTGAAAGAAGGTGAGATGGCGGTGAGCCTCGGCCCGGCGCCTGCGAAAATCGAACGCGTGCTGATCATCATTCATGGTCGCTTACGCAATGCTGAAACTTATCTCCAGAGCGCCGAACGCGCGGCGGAACTGGCCGGGCAAAGTGCGAACACCCTGGTGATCGCGCCGCAATTCCTCAACGAAACCGATGTCGTGCTTCATCCGGTGGCTGACACGGTGTTGCGCTGGCAGGGCAATGACTGGATGGCCGGCGGTTTATCCACCGCTCCTTTTGCGCTGAGTTCCTACGCGGCCCTCGATCAAATCATCGAGAGAATCAGCGACCGTCGGCAGTTTCCGGATGTGAAACAAATCATCATCGCCGGGCACTCCGGTGGCGCTCAGGTGGTTCAGCGCTATGCGCTGCTGGCGCGTGAGCAACCGGCTTTGACGTCCGCCGGCGTGAAGCTTCGCTACGTCGTCGCCAACCCTTCGTCGTACGCGTATTTCGATGAGCGCCGGCCCGTGGCGTTCAATCATGCGGCGTGTCCCGGCTTTAATCGCTGGAAATATGGACTGGCGGATTTACCCGTTTATGCCAGTGGGCAGACGGCACCACAGCTTGAAGGAAACTACGTCAAACGGGACGTGACTTATCTGCTCGGAAAGCAAGACACCGACCCGCAGCATCCGGCGCTCGACAAGAGTTGTGAGGCCCAAGCCCAAGGTGCTTATCGTCTGGTTCGCGGGCAGAATTTTTTCAATTACCTGCTGCGTCGCAACCCCAAAGGGGTCAATCAGCGTCTGGTAGAAGTGCCGGGGGTCGGGCATAACGGGGATGGGATGTTGACGTCGCCGGAGGGGCAGAAGGTATTGTTTGGTCAGTGAGTTTTGTATTGCCTGATCTGACGCCATCGCGAGCAGGCTCGCTCCCACAGGGGATCTCCATTGAATACAAATCTTGTGTTCGCTAAAGATCTACTGTGGGAGCGAGCCTGCTCGCGATGGGGCCCTCAAGCCGAAAGCATTTCCCGCAACACCATACAATCCGCTGCATGCCAATCTGTTAGCTCAGGCCACGGATTATCCGGCAAATTCACCAACACCGTCCGCGCCCCCGCTGCTCGACCGCAATCCAGATCAAAGCGGTAATCACCGACCATCACCAGCTCGCTCGCCGGCACGTTCCAGGCTTCGGCCAACTTCAGCAAACCACCGGGATGCGGTTTCGGCGGCGCTTCATCACGCCCCAGCACATCCTCCACGGCAAAGCAGTCCGCCAGGCCGATCGCCTCCAGCGTCACGTGCGCCAGCTCCCGGGCATTGCGCGTGAGAATGCCCAGGCGATAACCGCGACCGGCCAACTCACGCACCAGCTCCACCGCCCCCGGCGCGGCTTTCGAACCCAAGGCCAAATCGCGTTCGTGCTCCAGCAGCCACGCATGTTTGGCAGCCGCTTCATCCGCCGGCAGCGCGGCGAGGTGGGTCAGGATGTCGTCTTCGGCCGGGATCGCCAAGGCCACGCGAATCGCCGCGAAATCATGCACGGCCACCGTCAGGGTGCCGTCCATGTCGAACACCCAGTGCCGCACATCGGCCAGGCTCATGCCCAATCCTTGCGATGACGGATCAAGCCTTCCTGAGTCACCGAAGCCACCAGTTGCCCGGCACGATTGAACACGCTGCCGCGGGTGAACCCGCGAGAATTGCCGGCCCATGGACTGTCCATCGCATACAGTAACCAGTCATCGGCGCGCAGATCTGCATGGAACCACAGCGCGTGATCGAGGCTGGCGACCTGCATATCTTTCTGCCACACCGATTTGCCATGGGGCTGCATCGAGGTGGTCAGCAGACCGAAGTCCGAGGCGTAGGCCAGCAGGTATTTGTGCAGCGCCGGAGTGTCGGCCAAGGCACCGTCGGCGCGAAACCAGACGTACTTGATCGGATCGGACGGTTGCGGGTTGTAGGGATCTTTCTCGGTGATCGGTCGGAATTCGATCGGTTTGGGGCACAGGAATTTTTCGCGCATGTGCTCGGGAATCAGGTGCGCGCGCTGTTGCGTGAGCTCCAGCTCCGAGGGCAGGTTTTCCGGGCCGACCACGGTCGGCATCTCCGCTTGGTGCTCGAAGCCTTTTTCGTCGTACTGGAACGAGGCACTGCAGGTGAAGATCGGGTTGCCCTTCTGGATCGCCGTCACTCGACGCGTGCTGAAACTGCCGCCGTCGCGCACCCGGTCAACCTGATACACCACAGGCAATGCGGAATCGCCCGGACGCAGGAAATAACCGTGCATCGAATGCACATGACGCGTTTCTTCGACCGTCTGACTGGCCGCCGACAGCGATTGTCCGATCACCTGACCGCCGAACAACTGACGAAAACCCAGGTCCTGACTGCGGCCACGGAACAGGTTTTCTTCGATCGGTTCCAGGGTCAGCAGGTCGACCAGATCATCCAACACTTGGCTCATTCAGACTCTCCTCACACAACGCATGCCGCGCAGTCTTGGCTGCGGCGGTCGATTCAGTTTATGGCCAGGGCCCATGGGCGCCATTGTAAACGTCCGTGCCTGCTTATCCATGCAAGGTTTGCAGCCATTGTTCACGGGTGATGCGATACAGCACATGGTGACGCAGGGGATGATCGGCCGCGAGCTTGGGATGTTCAAAATCATCGGCTGAATCATGGTGCATGCCGATCGCCTGCATGACTTTTTCTGAAGGCAGGTTGTCTTTGGCAGTAAACGACACGACCTCTTGCAGCGCCAACCGATCAAAGCCGCAGCGCAGAGCGGTCCACGCCGCTTCGCTGGCATAACCCAGGCCCCAGTGTTCGCGCGCCAGGCGCCAGCCGATTTCGGTCGCCGGGGTGAAGGGCGCGTCGAAACCGACCACACCGAGACCGGTGAAACCGATAAACGCTCCTGTGTCCTTACGCTCCAGTGCCCAGAGGCCGAAGCCATGTTCGGCAAAATGCCCGCGAACCCGCCCGATCAGCGAAGCACTTTCCAGACGACTCAAGGGCGCCGGAAAATAACGCATGACCTGTGGATCGGCGCACATCGCCGCAAACTCCGGCAAATCCTCATCGCGCCACTGTCGCAACAACAGTCGTGCGCTCTCGAGTTCCAGTATCGGCTCCATCGTGTCCTCCCCTTTCCATGCCGCAAGTCTACAACGCTGGTAGGATCCTTCACTCATTCCTGCCTGAATTCGTCATGCCGCTGCCACTGATTTACCACGAAGACTACAGCCCCGAGTTCCCGGCAGATCACCGCTTCCCCATGGACAAGTTTCGCCTGCTGCGCGATCACCTGGTGGACAGCGGCCTGACCCGGGACGCCGACCTGCTGCGCCCGGAACTCTGCCCCCCGGAGATTCTTGCCCTCGCCCATGACGCTGCCTATATCGAACGCTACATGAGCGGCGAGTTGTCCCGCGAAGACCAGCGGCGCCTCGGCCTGCCATGGAGCGAAGCGCTGGCCCGGCGCACGGTGCGCGCGGTCGGCGGTTCGTTGCTGGCGGCGCAACAGGCGCTGGAGCACGGGCTGGCCTGTCACTTGGCCGGCGGCACCCATCACGCGCATTACGACTATCCGGCGGGTTTCTGCATCTTCAACGACCTGGCGGTGATCAGCCATTACCTTCTGGAAAGCGGCCGTGTGAATCGGGTGCTGATTTTCGATTGCGACGTGCACCAGGGCGACGGGACTGCCCGAATTCTGCACAACACCCCGGACGCGGTGACCGTTTCCCTGCACTGCGAAAAGAATTTTCCTGCACGCAAGGCTGAAAGTGACTGGGACATCCCGTTGCCCAAAGGCATGGGTGATGCCGATTACTTGAAGGTGGTGGACGATGCGCTGAATTATTTGCTGCCGCTCTACCAACCGGACCTGGTGTTGTATGACGCCGGCGTCGATGTGCATAAGGACGACGCACTCGGTTACCTGAAGCTGACAGACGAAGGCGTTGCCGCTCGCGATGAAAGCGTGATGCGTCATTGCCTGGGCCGGGATATTCCGGTGGTCGGGGTGATTGGCGGCGGTTACAGCAAAGACCGCAAGGCCCTGGCGCGCCGTCACGGCATCCTGCATCACAGCGCGCAACGGGTGTGGGCGTCATAAGGTTGTCATTGAGGGGTGAGTCTTTACCCACATTCCCTGTGGAACTGCCTGTGGATAACCTGAGTGAAAGAGCCTGCAGGCCATGTTGCACTTAGCCTACAACTCGGTGGTTGTTTTTTAACCACCTCTTGAAACCACCGAAGGTCAAATGTGGGAGTGAGCCTGCTCCGGGCGGCGTTCCGACGATGGGGCCTTCACATCCAACATCGATGTCGACTGACCTGACGCCATCGCGAGCAGGCTCGCTCCTACAGGGACCTGTGCTGATAGAATGCCCGGCTTATTCCGCCATACCGCAGCGCTTCCCATGACCCAATCCGCCGCTCACTCCCCTCACGTCGCCATCATCGGCGGCGGCCCCGCCGGCCTGATGGCCGCCGAAGTGTTGAGCCAGGCCGGAATCAAGGTCGACCTTTACGACGGCATGCCTTCGGTGGGCAGGAAGTTTCTGCTCGCGGGCGTCGGCGGCATGAACATCACCCATTCCGAAGCCTATCCGGCATTCCTCTCGCGCTACGCCGAACGCGCCCCGCAGATCGCTCCGCTGCTTCGCTCATTCGGCGCGGATGCGTTGTGCCAATGGATTCACGACCTGGGCATCGAAACCTTTGTCGGCAGCTCCGGCCGGGTGTTTCCCACCGACATGAAAGCCGCGCCTCTGCTGCGTGCGTGGCTCAAACGCCTGCGAGAGACCGGCGTGGTTATTCACACCCGCCACCGCTGGCTCGGTTGGGATGACAACGGTGGATTGCGCATCGACAGCCCCGAAGGCGAAAAAACCATCAGGCGCGACGCCACCTTGCTCGCCCTCGGAGGCGGCAGCTGGTCGCGCCTCGGATCAGACGGCGCATGGATGCTGCCACTGGAACAGCGCGGCGTAGGATTGATGCCATTGCAACCGAGCAATTGCGGCTTCGAGGTGCAGGCCTGGAGCGAATTGATGGTCAGCAAATTCGCCGGCGCGCCGCTGAAAAACATCGCCATTGGTCTCAATGACGACGTGCCGCGCCTGGGCGAATGCGTGATCACCGCGACCGGGATTGAAGGCAGTCTGATCTACGCCCTCTCGGCACCGATCCGCGAAGCCATCAACTCGTACGGCTCGGCGACTATTCACCTTGATCTGTTGCCGGGCCGGCCTGTGGATAAAGTCCAGGCTGCGCTGAGCAAACCGCGCGGGTCGCGCTCCATGTCCAAACACCTGCATAGCCAGCTCGGGATTGATGGGGTGAAAGCGGCGTTGTTGCGCGAACTCACAGCGGTTGAAAGCTTTGCTGATCCAGCGTTGCTGGCCAAAGCGATCAAGGCGTTGCCGCTGACGCTGGTGAAAACCCGCCCACTGGACGAAGCCATCAGCAGCGCCGGTGGCGTGATGTTTGAGTCGATGGATGAACGATTGATGCTCAAGCAATTGCCTGGCGTGTTCTGCGCGGGGGAAATGCTCGATTGGGAAGCGCCGACGGGCGGTTATTTGCTGACCGCGTGCTTCGCCAGTGGGCGTGCGGCGGGGTTGGGGATGGTGGAGTGGTTGAAGCACCAAGGCTTGAGACCGAGTTGAGCCCTTCGCGAGCAGGCTCGCTCCCACAGGTGACCGAGTTCTTCCAGAAAGAATGCGTTCAATGTGGGAGCGAGCCTGCTCGCGATAGCGGTCTAGCCGACGCAGCGAATATTAAGGCTTACGCTTACGCGGCCCAGTGTTGAACACCGGCACTTTCCGCACAGGCTTGATCGAAGGCTCAGGCGCCGAAGCATCACCGCTCTCCACCCACTTGCCCAGGTTGCGTTTACCGCCACCAGAGGTCTTTGGCTTCTTCGGTTTTTTCGGCTTTTTCACCACCTGACCACTGGCATCGGTATCCGGCACCCGGTGCTCAGGTTCGAAGTCATGTTCCATCTGCCGAGGCAATGTCTGACGGGTCAACGTCTCGATGGCCGACAGCAGATTCACTTCATCGGCACACACCAGCGAAATCGCCTGCCCGGTAGCACCCGCACGGCCAGTACGACCGATCCGGTGGATGTAGTCCTCAGCGACGATCGGCAGGTCGAAGTTGACCACCAACGGCAAATCTTCAATATCCAGACCACGGGCGGCAACGTCAGTGGCCACAAGGATCTGCACTTCACTGGCCTTGAACCGGTCCAGCGCACGCTGACGAGTCGCCTGCGGTTTGTCACCGTGGATGCCGTCGGCGTTGATGCCCAGTCCCTGGAGTTTTTCCACCAGCGCGTCCACGCCATTACGGGTCTTGGCGAACACCAGCACCTGCTTCCACTTGCCCTTGCGCAGCAAGTGAATAAACAGCTCCGGCTTGCGCTTCTTGTCCACCGTCACCACCCACTGTTTAACAGTGTTGGCAGCGACGTTGCGCGGGCTGACTTCGATGCTCAGCGGATCGTTAAGCATTTGCCCGGCGAGGGTGCGGATCGCGTCGGAGAAAGTCGCGGAGAACAGCAGCGTCTGACGTTTCTTCGGCAGCGCCTTGTAAATGTTCCCCAGCTCCTCGGAAAAGCCCAGGTCGAGCATGCGATCGGCTTCGTCCAGCACCAGGGTTTGCAGCTGGTTGAACTTGAGGGCGTTCTGACGGAACAGGTCGAGCAAACGGCCCGGTGTCGCCACCAACAGGTCGACACCTTTGCGCAGCTTCATCATTTGCGGGTTGATGCTGACGCCGCCGTACACCGCGTAAGTGCTCAACGGCAGGTTTTCGGCGTACTGACGAACAGCTTCGTGAACCTGTTCGGCCAGCTCGCGGGTCGGCACCAGGATCAGCGCGCGCACCGAATTGGCGGTGACTTTCGGCCCTTCCATGGCCAGCAATTGCAGGAGCGGCAGCGCGAAACCGGCAGTCTTGCCGGTGCCGGTCTGGGCCGCGGCCATCAGGTCGCGACCGGCCAGCACCGCCGGAATGGCTTGCGCCTGAACCGGCGTCGGGGTCTGGTAGCCGAGCGTCTCGAGAGAGCGCAGCAAGGGTTCGATCAGGCCAAGGGTGGCGAAAGTCATGGGATTACCGTAGGAAAATTCAGCGCAGTTGTGCATAACGAGTGTGCAATGGCGCGCAGTTTACCCTAATTCACACTCGATTCTGTCTGCACCACGGCAGCAGGTCTTTGCGGAGCCCGGCGCCACTGCGGCAATCCGATCAACACCACGGCACTGATGATCACCAGCATGGCCAGGGCTTCTTCGATGCCGATGGTCTCGCCGACAAACACAATCCCCAGCAACACCGCCACCGCCGGGTTGACGTAGGCATAACTGGTGGCCGCCGCTGGACGCACGTTTTTCAACAGGTACATGTAAGCGTTGAAGGCGATGATCGAACCGAAGAAAGTCAGATAGGCCAGCGCCGCCCAGCCCTCGATCGGCGGCATCGCTTCCAGATGTTCACCGCTCAACGCACTGCCGATCAGCAACACCACGCCACCCACCAGCATTTCCACGGCACTGGCCATCGCGCCTTGGGGCAACGGCAAGTGTTTGCTCCACACCGAACCGAAGGCCCAGGAAGCCGCCGCGAACACCAGCAACAGCGCTCCCAGCGGGCTTGATTGCAGGTTGGAACCGAGGTTGAGCATGGCGATACCAATCAGCCCGAGCACAATCCCGGCCCATTCGAGACGGGTATTACGCGCGCCCCAGAAATAACCGCAGAGCAAGGTAAACAACGGCACCGTCGCCACCGCCAATGCCGCCACACCGGATGCCACGCCCATGTGCTCGGCCACGCTGACCCCGCCGTTACCGCAGGCGAGCAGCAAAATCCCGATGATCCCGGCGGCTTTCCACTGCGCCCAGGTCGGTGCCGGTGCCCCGCGCCAACGCAGGAAGGCGTACATCAAAGTTCCGGCGATCACGAAACGGATGCCGGCGAGCAGCAACGGCGGCCAATACTCCACGCCGATGCGGATCACAAGGTAGGTCGAACCCCAGATCACGTACAGGGCGAAGAAAGCGGCGATCAACGGTAACGGGAAACGGCGCATGGGCAGCTCGATGACAAGACAATGTGAACAGCTATTCTAGAAAGGCCAGCGGCGTAAAATAAGTTACAAAACCTGTTTATAGCGCCGGTACACTTTTCAAAACACGGAGATCGGCGCTATAAACCGTGTTTTCGTAAGTCAGTCATTTTTCAGGAATGTGATCATGGATAAGTACGACCGCATGCTCCTCAGCGCCCTGCTGGAAAACGGTCGTGCGTCCTACGCCGACCTGGCGCGCAAGGTCAACCTGTCCGCCCCGGCCGTGGCCGAGCGCGTGGCCAAACTTGAAGCCTGCGGGGTGATCACCGGTTACCAGGCGAAAGTCGACATGGCCAAGCTTGGATTGCCGATCCAGTGCGTGATCGAACTGCGCTTGAACCAGCATGGCAACCAGAAGGCCTACGACGACCTGATCAAAATCCCGCAACTGACGGAGTGCCATCGTGTGACGGGTGATCCGTGCGTGATTATGCAGGCTGCAGTGGGATCGATGCCGGAGCTGGAAGAGTTGATCAACCGGATCGCCAAGTTCGGGTTCAGCAAGACCTCGATCGTGCTGTCGAGCGCCATCGAGAAGCGCGTGCCGTTGGGGCAGCTGGAAGGCAATGGAAAAGTTTGATACGACACCGACCCTGTGGGAGCGAGCCTGCTCGCGATAGCGGAGTGTCAGTCGAAATCTGTGTTGTTTGGCACTCCGCAATCGCGGGTAAGCCCGCTCCCACAGGTTTTATGTGCGACTCAAAATCCGCGATGGCGCTTGAGGTGTTCGTTGATCTTCGCCGCCGGCACTTTCTGCAAGCTGACCAGCAGATCATGGGACAACTCGCGCAACCCGTGCTTCTGCCGCAATTCCTGAGCCAGATGCGCCGTCAGGTTGGCCGCCATTTCGGCATCGGCCATGGCACGGTGAGCCTTGCCGGTGTTGGGCAGGCTGGCGAAGGTGGTGAGCGTACCGAGTTTGTGGTTCGGCGCGGCGGGCATCAGGCGGCGGGCGAGGAGCAGCGAGCAGGCAAAGTTCTGCAAGCGGGTGCGTTTGATGCGGCCGAGTTCGAAGTCCCAGAACTTCTGGTCGAACGCGGCGTTGTGCGCCAGCAGCGGCGTGATCCCGACGAATTCGTTGACCTCGTTCATCACCTGCTCGGCCGAGGGCGCGGTGCGCAGCATGGCGTTGCTGATGCCGGTGAGTTGTTCGATGAAGGCCGGGACGCGCACGCCGGCGTTCATCAGGCTCTGGTAACGCTCGACGATGCGCCCCTGTTCAAGGATCACCACGGCAATTTCCGTGGCCCGGCAGCTGCTGCTCGGGGAGATCCCGGTGGTTTCAAAGTCGATGACTGCTATGCGTTCCAAACCTGTTTCAACTCCGTAAAAATCAATTCTTGAGCAGCAACGCGCCTTCGATCGGCACGTAGCGGCTGGCGGCGCGGATCAGCGAGTTGGCCGTCAGCCCCGGCACGCCGTAGGCCACTGCCTGCACGCCGTGCTTGGTGATGATGCGTTCCAGCAGCATGTCGAAATCACCGTCACCGGACGCCAGCACCACTTCGTCGACATGATCGGCGGCGTCCATGATGTCGAGGGTGATACCCACGTCCCAATCGCCCTTGGCCGAGCCGTCGCTGCGCTGGATGTAGGGCTTGAGCTTCACGATGAAGCCGAGGTTGCGCAGGATCTGCTGGAATTGCTGCTGCTTGCTGTCGCCGCGGTCGATCGCGTAGGCATAGGCCTCGACGATCTCGCCTTGCTTGCTGATATCAGCCCACAGCGCGGCGTAGTTGAAGTGGCAACCATAGGCCTGACGCACGGTGTAATAGAGGTTCTGGACATCGGCGAACACTGCGATTTTTTTCACCGTGCATCCTCTTTGGCGCAGTCGCGCGCAGGCTGGATCAGGCACCAGGCCCGAAAAGTGGCCCAGTATGCCAGCCTGAAGGATTGTTCCGCGAATAATCGGCCCGAAGCATCTTGGAGCCTCGGACGAATGGCAATCTGTGGCGAGGGAGCTTGCTCCCGCTGGGTCGCGCAGCGGCCCCAAAAAAAGGACTGCTGCGCAGCCAGCGGGAGCAAGCTCCCTC
>NZ_JBOFQE010000035.1:0-6449 GCF_051660785.1 Pseudomonas sp. | reverse complement strand
GCTTGCTGGCGATGGCGGTATGACATTCACCATCGATGTCGACTGATCCACCGCCTTCGCCAGCAAGCCGGCTCCTACAAGGGATCGCGGTGATTTGAATGCAATGCATCTCCCCAGGTTCTTGATGGGGGGTTTGGGGGGGCCGTTGGCCCTTGACTGTTGGTTAAACATGGAGAGACCGGGATGGTATTTTCATCCAACGTGTTCCTGTTTTTGTTCCTGCCGATCTTTCTCGGCATGTACTACTTGAGCGGAATACGCTATCGCAACCTGCTGCTGCTGATCGCCAGCTACGTGTTCTATGCCTGGTGGCGTGTGGACTTTCTTGCGCTGTTCGCAGCCGTCACGCTGTGGAACTACTGGATCGGCCTCAAAGTCGGCGCCGCAGGCGTTCGGACCAAACCGGCCCAACGCTGGCTGCTGCTCGGCGTGGCAGTCGACTTGTGCATCCTCGGCTACTTCAAGTACGCCAACTTCGGCGTCGACAGCATCAACGCGATGATGACGTCGGTCGGTCTGTCGCCGTTCATCCTGACCCACGTGCTGTTGCCGATCGGGATCTCGTTCTACATCTTCGAGTCCATCAGCTACATCATCGACGTCTACCGGGGTGATACCCCGGCGACCCGTAACCTGATCGACTTTGCTGCGTTTGTGGCGATCTTCCCGCACCTGATCGCCGGCCCGGTGTTGCGTTTTCGCGACCTCGCCGACCAGTTCAACAACCGCACCCACACCCTCGACAAGTTCTCCGAAGGTGCCACGCGGTTCATGCAGGGTTTCATCAAGAAGGTGTTCATCGCCGACACCCTTGCGGTGGTGGCCGACCATTGCTTCGCCTTGCAGAACCCGACCACGGGCGATGCCTGGCTGGGCGCCCTCGCCTACACCGCGCAGTTGTATTTCGACTTCTCCGGCTACAGCGACATGGCCATCGGCCTGGGCTTGATGATGGGTTTCCGCTTCATGGAAAACTTCAAGCAGCCATACATCAGCCAGTCGATCACCGAGTTCTGGCGTCGCTGGCACATCAGCCTGTCGACCTGGTTGCGTGACTACCTGTACATCACGCTCGGCGGTAACCGCAAAGGCACGATGATGACCTATCGCAACCTGTTCCTGACCATGCTGCTCGGTGGTCTGTGGCACGGCGCGAACATCACCTACATCGTGTGGGGTGCGTGGCATGGCATGTGGCTGGCGATTGAAAAGGCCCTGGGGCTGAACACTTCGCCACGCAGCATCAACCCGATCCGCTGGGCGCTGACGTTCCTGCTCGTGGTCATGGGCTGGGTGATCTTCCGCTCGGAAAACCTGCACGTCGCCGGTCGCATGTACGGCGCGATGTTCAGCTTCGGCGAATGGTCACTGTCGGAACTCAACGCGGCCAGCCTCACCGGCCTGCAAGTGGCAACCCTGGTGGTGGCTTACATGACCCTGGCGTTCTTCGGCATCCGTGATTTCTACAGCAACCTGCCGCCGGAGAAGACCAAGCCTGTGGTCAACGTCGAGGCCGATGGCCCTGCCGCTGCGACACCTGGAATGATCAAAGCAGTACCGGGCGACAACCCGGGCAACATCCACGAGCCTGGCTACACCGTCGGCGTTGAAGCGACTGTGCAACCGGCCTACTGGACGGCGGACTGGTCCCGCTACGTGATGCGCACGCTGGTCCTGGTGCTGTTCATCGCCTCGATTTTCAAACTCTCGGCGCAAAGCTTCTCGCCGTTCCTTTACTTCCAGTTCTGAGGGATCTGACCATGACCCGCTCATTACGTATCTTCTACATCGCCCTGTTCATGGTGACCTTGCTGGTCCTGGGCCTGTGGTCTACGCGCAGCTTCTTCGGCTTCAGCACCAACGCCGATGCGACCGTGCTCAATGGCCGCTGGGCCAAAGCCGTGGAAACGCATTACGACGACGAGTTCCCGATCAAGCGCCTGGGCACCAACCTCTGGGCCGCGCTGGATTTCAAACTGTTCAACGAAGGTCGTCCGGGTGTCGTGCTCGGTCGCGATCAATGGTTGTACAGCGATGAAGAATTCAACCCGATCGTCAACGAAGAATTGAACCTGCAAGGCAACTACGCGCTCGTAGAAGGCGTGCGTCAGGAATTGAAAGCCAAGGGCGTGAAACTGGTGATGGCGATCGTGCCGGCCAAGACTCGCCTGTATCCGGAACACCTGGGCGAAGTGAAGCCTTCGAGCATTCACGCCAACCTCTATGAAGACTTCCACGCGCGTGTGGCGGCCAACAAGATCCTCGCCCCCGACCTGTTTGGCCCGATGCTCCGAGCCAAGCTGGACGGTCAGCAAGTGTTCCTGCGCACCGACACTCACTGGACTCCGGAAGGCGCGCAAATCGCCGCCGAGACATTGGCCAAGACCATTGCCGAAAAAGCCCCGCTCAGCGGCGAGCCGCAACGCTTCGTCACCGAGCCTGCCGAGAAAGTTACGCACAAGGGCGACCTGCGGTTATTCCTGCCGCTGGACCCGCTGTTCGAAAACCTGATGCCGGCGCAAGAACCTTTGCAAAAGCGCAACACCGTGGTCGCGCAAGACCAGCCTGCCGGTGATGACGCGCTGTTCGCCAACACTGAAGTGCCGGTGGCCCTGATCGGCACCAGCTACAGCGCCAACCCGAACTGGAACTTCGTCGGTGCGCTGAAACAAGCGCTGAACAGCGACGTGGTCAATTACGCCGAAGACGGCCATGGCCCGATTCTGCCGATGCTCAGCTACCTGAAAAGTGATGCTTTCAAGAACAGCCCGCCACAGGTGCTGATCTGGGAGTTTCCTGAACGTTATCTGCCTGTGAACAACGAAATCGGCGACGCCGACCCGCAGTGGGTCGCAGAGCTCAAAGAAGCCGGCGCTCGCCAACAAAACGTAGCCGCAAACACTAAATCCGAGACGCCCGACCGGGCGCAAAACTGAAAGAGAGAGGTACTACCATGACTTTCACTACTACTCCTCGCCGTCTCGCCAAGACCTTTGCACTTGTTGCTGGCATGAGCGTGTTGTCGATGTCCGCCTTCGCTGGCGACGCCGCACTCTATGGCCCGACTGCACCAAAAGGTTCGAGCTTCGTCCGTGTCTACAACGCCGGTAACGCTGAAGTCAGCGCCACCGTCGGCAGCACCAACCTGGCCGAAGTTGCGCCGCTGTCCAGCACCGACTTCAGCTTCATGCCGGGCGGCGACTACAGCGCCAAGGTCGGCAGCCAGACCCTGCCGGTGAAACTGGCCGGTGATCACTATTACACCCTGGTCAACAACGCCAGCGGCGCGCCGCAACTGATCGAAGAGCCGCCGTTCAAGAACAAGCAGAAATCCCTGGTTCGCGTACAGAACCTCAGCGACAAGGCCCTGACCCTGAAAACCGCTGACGGCAAGACCGAAGTGGTTCCGTCTGTAGCGGCCAAGGGCCGTGGCGAGCGTGAAATCAACCCGGTCAAAGTCAGCCTGGCTCTGTATGACGGCGCCACCAAAGTCGGCGACGTGAAACCGGTTGCCCTGGAACGCGGTGAAGCCGCCGTGCTGTACGTCACCGGCAAAGGCACCAGCCTGTCGCCAGTCTGGGTAAAACGCCCGGTTTCGACGCGCTAATCATTTTTTCTGACTGACGCATCCCCCTGTGGGAGCGAGCCTGCTCGCGATAGCGGTCGGACATTCAGCATTGATGTCGACTGATACGCCGCCATCGCGAGCAGGCTCGCTCCCACAATAAACCGGGGTGTCAGTCGGGACACGGAACAAGAACAAGAGTGAAACGACAGAACGCAGTAGCTCTGACCCATACGATTTTCAAGGAGTAACAACATGATTCCGGTGATCTTGTCAGGTGGTAGCGGCTCACGTCTTTGGCCGCTTTCCCGTAAGCAGTTCCCTAAACAGTTCCTCGCCCTGACCGGCGAACACACGCTGTTCCAGCAAACCCTGGAACGCCTGGTGTTTGAAGGCATGGACACCCCGATCGTGGTCTGCAACAAGGATCACCGCTTCATCGTCAACGAGCAGTTGGCCAATCGCAAACTGGAAACCCAGCGCATCCTGATGGAACCGTTCGGCCGCAACACTGCGCCGGCCGTGGCCCTGACCGCGATGATGCTGGTCAATGAAGGCCGTGACGAGTTGATGCTGGTGCTGCCGGCCGATCACGTACTGGACGACCAGAAAGCCCTGCAACGCGCCCTGGCCCTGGCCACCGTCGCTGCCGAAAACGGCGAAATGGTGCTGTTCGGCGTACCGGCCACCAAACCGGAAACCGGCTACGGCTACATCAAGTCCACCAATGACTCGCTGCTGCCGGAAGGCGTCAGCCGCGTCTCGCACTTCGTCGAAAAACCGGACGTGAAACGCGCCACCGAGTTCGTCCAGTCCGGCGGTTACTTCTGGAACAGCGGCATGTTCCTGTTCCGCGCCAGCCGCTTCCTCGAAGAGCTGAAAAAGCATGATCCGGACATCTACGACACCTGCCTGCTGACCCTAGAACGCAGCGAACAGGATGCCGACACCGTCACCATCGACGAAGCCACCTTCGCCTGCTGCCCGGACAATTCCATCGATTATTCGGTGATGGAAAAAACCCAGCGCGCCTGCGTCGTACCACTGACCGCCGGCTGGAGCGATGTCGGTTGCTGGGCGTCGCTGTGGGAAGTGAACGACAAAGACGTCAACGGTAACGTCACCAAAGGCGACGTGGTCATTCAGGACAGCAAAAACTGCATGATCCACGGCAACGGCAAACTGGTGTCGGTGATCGGCCTGGAAAACATCGTGGTCGTCGAAACCAAGGACGCCATGATGATCGCCCACAAGGACTCGGTCCAAGGCGTGAAGCAAATGGTCAACACCCTCAACGAACAGGGCCGCACCGAAACCCAGAACCACTGCGAAGTCTATCGTCCGTGGGGCTCCTACGACTCGGTGGACATGGGCGGTCGTTTTCAGGTCAAGCACATCTCGGTCAAGCCGGGCGCGTGCCTGTCGCTGCAGATGCACCACCACCGCGCCGAACACTGGATCGTGGTCAGCGGCACTGCTGAAGTGACCTGCGACGACAACGTGTTCCTGCTCTGCGAAAACCAGTCGACCTACATTCCGATCGCTTCGGTTCACCGTCTGCGCAACCCAGGCAAGATTCCACTCGAGATCATCGAAGTGCAATCGGGCAGCTACCTGGGCGAAGACGATATCGAGCGGTTTGAAGATATCTACGGTCGCTCCACCCCGATCGAACGCGGCGTGTCGGTGAAAACCATCGCGCAGTAAGCGATTAGCAACACCCAAGCCCCCGTCCAGTCCGCTGCGTTTTCCCTATCCGCAGCGGGTTGGGTGGGGGCTTTTTGCTGGAGTCAGCCCAGTGACTGCTGCCGAACCGGAGCCGAACGGGACTTTCCACTCAGCGACTGCCGTCTACCGGCATATGGCTTGGGCGCGACAAGCCCGATCAAGTTCTGGTTTCTGTTCAATTGCTGAACCACCTCCCCCGTTTGCACGGAGAGTTCGGCAATATCCTCAAAGGCCTTCGGGTCCGAACTGCCGGAGCCGGCGAACTCGGTTTTGATTGCCTGCATCCGGAACTCCAACATGTCGATCACCGCCGGCGTATCGTCGTAAACCTCGCTGAGCGATGCGGCGTTCAGTCCCTGTGACGCCTGGTAGAACTCTCGCCCCGTCTTGATCAGGCCCGGCGCTTCTGATCCCAGCTTGCTGGCGACTTTATCGACCAATTTATCAGCCACTGCGGTGGCGATCTTTTTCCCCAGCTTCGTTCGCCCTTCAGGGGTCCGAGGGTCCATTGCCGACAGCTCGAACTTTATCGTCCTCAAGTTGGTTTTACCTTTGGGTTCAACGGCCTCGATGAATGCTTTAGGGTTCATTTCATTGCCTTTGAAGCTGATCGGGCGATCCAGTTGATAGGTGTCCACCATCCTGGAAATCAGCGCATTGGCTGCTTTAGCCCCGACCGCCGCCCCCGCTTTGCTTCCCAACCCTGCGGTCACAGGACCCGCCAGACCACCAAGGGCACCGCCCGCCGCAGCCCCCGCAGTCGTCGCGGCAGTACGCACAGCACTGCTGGCAAGTTGCGTAACGACACGTCTGCCCAACGCTTTGAAACGATGCTGCGCATAAACGTGATTGAGTAACGAGTTCTTGAAATCAGCAGCGCCACCTCCTACGGATTTCAACAAGGCATTTTGCTTGTCCTGGCTGTCGTTCAGCTCTGAAGCTTCGGTCAATTGACCACCGTCGCTATCGACGTAAGTCATGGGATTATTTCCCACCATCTGATACAGGTTGGGTCCATCAATGAAGCCTTTGGGGTCAGGATTGAGCCACCGGAACAACCACGGTACGTAGTAGCGCAATCCATAGTAATAAAGCCCCGTCGCATCGCGTTCCTTGCCCGAATAACGAAAGGTTTTATAGTCGACGTCAACCACGT
>NZ_JBOFQE010000034.1:0-10720 GCF_051660785.1 Pseudomonas sp. | reverse complement strand
GAGCGAGCCTGCTCGCGATAGCGTCGGAACATTCAACATCAATGTAGCTGACAGACCGCTATCGCGAGCAGGCTCGCTCCCACAGGGATCTTCAGCGAATACAAATCTGTTGTTCGGGCATAAAAAAGGCGACCTCAACAGGTCGCCTTTTTCATTCAGCTCAGGAATTACTGACCACTGTAGATCTGATCAAAGACCCCGCCATCATTGAAGTGGGTCTTCTGCACAGTCCGCCAGTCACCAAAGGTCTTCTCCACCGACAGGAAGTCCACTTTCGGGAACCGATCGGTGTACTTGGCCAGCACCGCCGGATCACGCGGGCGCAGGTAGTTGGCCGCTGCAATCTCCTGACCTTCCGGTGACCACAGGTACTTCAGGTATTCCTCGGCCGCCGCGCGAGTGCCTTTTTTGTCGACGGATTTGTCGACCACCGACACTGGCGGCTCGGCTTCAGCGGAGACGCTTGGGTAGATCACTTCAAACTGGTCACGACCAAACTCGCGGGCAATCATTTCCGCTTCGTTTTCGAAGGTCACCAGCACGTCACCGAGCTGGTTGGTCATGAACGTGGTCGTCGCTGCGCGGCCACCGGTATCCAGCACCGGCGCTTGCTTGAACAGCTTGCCGACGAAGTCTTTGGCCTTGCTCTCGTCGCCGCCGTTTTTCAGCACGTAGCCCCAGGCCGACAGGTAGGTGTAGCGCCCGTTACCCGAGGTTTTCGGGTTCGGTACGATGACTTGCACGCCGTCCTTGAGCAGGTCCGGCCAGTCTTTCAGGGCTTTCGGGTTGCCTTTACGGACGATGAACACGGTGGCCGAGGTAAAGGGCGCGCTGTTGTTCGGCAGGCGGGTGACCCAGTCCTTCGGAACCAGTTGGCCGTTGTCCGCCAAGGCATTAATGTCGGTGGCCATGTTCATGGTGATGACGTCAGCCGGCAGGCCATCGATCACCGAACGTGCCTGTTTGCTGGAGCCGCCGAAAGACATCTGCAGGGTGATGTTCTCGTTGTGTTCGGCTTGCCAGTGTTTCTGGAACGCAGTGTTGTAGTCCTTGTAGAAGTCGCGCATCACGTCGTAGGAAACGTTGAGCAGGGTCGGTGCGGCCTGAGCCACGCTGGTCAGTGCCAGGCCAGCGGCCAGAAGTGAGGCGCCAAAGAGTTTTTTCACTGCGCATTCCTTGTTCTGAAAAGATGTTTTTATTTAAGAGTGAGGCAATTGCCAGCGACTATAGCCGGGCAGACATAGACCTTTAAAGATTAAAAAGCACTTTGCTTATTCCGCTTTCTTAAACAACGCATTGCCACAGCGCGAGCAAAACGCCGCCCCGTGTTCATGGCTGTTTTTCTTGCACACCGGGCAATCGTGTTGCAGCTGCTCGCCGCGCATGGCGTTGGCCAGTTCAGCCGTGAAGATACCGGTCGGCACGGCGATGATCGAGTAACCGGTGATCATCACCAGCGACGAAATCACCTGGCCCAACGGCGTCTTGGGCACGATGTCGCCGAAGCCCACCGTGGTCAGCGTGACGATTGCCCAGTAGATGCCTTTGGGAATGCTGGTGAAGCCGTGTTCCGGGCCTTCGATCACGTACATCAGTGTGCCGAACACCGTCACCAGCGTGCAGACGCTGACCAGAAACACCACGATTTTCTGCTTGCTGCCGCGCAATGCGGACATCAGATAGTTGGCTTGCTTGAGGTACGGACTGAGCTTGAGCACGCGGAAAATCCGCAACATCCGAATGATCCGGATGATCAGCAGGTACTGCGCATCGGCGTAATACAGTGCCAGGATGCCGGGCACAATCGCCAGCAAATCCACCAACCCATAAAAGCTGAACGCGTAGCGCAACGGCTTGGGCGAACAGTAAAGGCGCAAGCCATATTCGATGGCGAAGATAACCGTGAAGCCCCACTCGATGTACGCCAGCACATTGGCGTAGTTCTTGTGGATCATGTCGATACTGTCGAGCATCACGATGATGATGCTGGCGAGGATGATCAACAGCAGGATGCCGTCGAAGCGCCGCCCGGCCTTGGTGTCGCTCTGGAAAACCATGACGTAAAGCTCTTCACGCCAGTTTTTGCTGCTGTCCATGGATGTCGCCTGAGCCAATGATCAGCGAAGCCTAGGTTGATTCTCCTCCAGAGTGCAAGGCGTACGGGCGACAGGGGTCTTGCCGAGCATTGGAACAACCGAGCGGATCAGCCAGCAGGCGAGGATGAACGGCGCGGTCAGTGTTGGCAGACCGATGGCAGCAAACACCGGCGTCAACAACACCGCTGAGGCAATACCGATGAGCGGCAGCCACGGTTGCTGGCGCTGTGAGCTGAGGGCGAGGGCGGCGAGTACGGCGTTATAGCCACCGAGGCCGATCAATGCGCTGTAAAAGTCGTGATTCAGCAGGCTCCAGCCCATGCCTGCGACAGACGCCAACAACGCCCAGCAGAATGCGCGGCGATCAGCGATCAGCAAACCCACGGCAATCATCGCACCGGCCAGCGGATGACCGAGGAACATCACCTGGCCGAGACCTTTCAGGGGGGCGGCGAGCATGTTCAGCGTACTGATTTCGATCAGGTGCGCATCGGTCGAGGGCGTGGCGAAGCACAGCAGCAACCAGCCCAGCCCCACGAAGGGCGCGGTATAGGCCGGCAGGTAATGGCTAACCCGGACCCGTTTGAGCCACTGTTGAGTGAGCATCGCGCTCAGTCCACCCGCAGCGATGATCAGCGGCGGCAACAGCGCGGACCAAGGGAAGTAGAGACTCAGCAGCAGGCCAAGCAAAACACCGTTGTAACTGAACAGCCCGGCCTGACGGTCAGCCTTGGGGTAGTTGCGACGTTGCGCGGTGAGCAACCCGGCGACACCGCCCAGCAGCGCACCGCCGAGCAGGGTGGGCGCGGTGAAAAGAATCGCCAACAGGCACAGCAGACCGCACAGCGGATGACGCTGGAGGAAGATCTGGCTGAAGCCGTTGAGCAGGGCAGTCGCCCAGTCGGGGCAGTGGGTGTTGAAGTGATTGGCAGGCATGGCAGTTCTAAAAGTCAGTTAAACCCGTATCGCCAGCAGGCTGGCTCCCACACTGAATCTCAGTTCAGTCTTGATTCCGTGATCGACACAAAACCAATGTGGGAGCCAGCCTGCTGGCGATGAGGCCGGTATGGGCGCTCTAGATCAATGTCTCGATACGCAGTGAGTTAGTCGACCCCGGCTGCCCAAACGGCACACCCGCCGTGATCAATAAAGTATCCCCGCGCTGCGCCATCCCCTGCGCCTGGGCAATTTCCAGCGCCGTCGAACACACCTCGTCCACCTGCCGCAGCCGATCATTGACCACCGAATGCACGCCCCACGCCACGGTCAAGCGGCGCGCGGTCTGCAGGTTCGGCGTCAGGTTCAGGATCGGCACCGTCGGCCGTTCCCGCGCCGCACGCAGGCTCGATGTCCCCGACTCGCTGTAATTCACCAGCACCGCCACCGGCAGCACATTGCTGATGCGGCGGATCGCGCAACTGATCGCGTCGGAAACAGTCGCTTCAGCCTTAGGCCGGCTCACGTCCAGTTGCGCCTGATAGTCCGGACCATTTTCCACCTGGCGGATGATTTTGCTCATCATCTGCACGGCTTCCAGCGGGTACTCGCCCGACGCGGTTTCCGCCGACAGCATCACCGCATCGGCCCCTTCGGCCACGGCGTTGGCAACGTCGGTCACCTCCGCACGGGTCGGGGCAGGGGAGAAGCGCATCGATTCGAGCATCTGCGTCGCCACCACCACCGGTTTGCCGAGTTCGCGGCAAATGCTGATGATGTTTTTCTGAATCTGCGGCACGCTTTCGGCCGGCACTTCCACGCCCAGATCACCGCGAGCGACCATAATCGCATCGCTCAACTCGGCGATCTCGCGCAGCTGAGTCACGGCCGATGGCTTCTCGATCTTGGCCATCAAAAACGCTTTGTCGCCGATCAGTTCTCGGGCTTCGCGAATGTCTTCCGGACGCTGCACGAACGACAGCGCGACCCAGTCCACACCCAGTTCCAGACCGAAACTCAAGTCACGGCGATCCTTGGCGGTCAGCGGGCTCAGTTCCAGCACCGCTTGCGGCACGTTCACGCCTTTGCGATCCGACAGTTCGCCGCCGTTTAGCACGGTGGTGTCGATCGCGTCGGCATACTTGGTGACCACGCGCAGACGCAGTTTGCCGTCGTCCAGCAGCAGGTCCATGCCGGGCTCGAGCGCAGCGATGATTTCCGGGTGAGGCAGATTGACCCGGCGCTCATCACCCGGCGTCGGGTCGAGGTCGAGGCGCAAGGCCTGACCGCGATGCAGTTGCACCTTGCCGTCGGCGAACTTGCCGACCCGCAGTTTCGGACCTTGCAGGTCCATGAGAATGCCCAGCGGATAATTCAGCTGGCGCTCGACTTCACGAATCCATTGATAACGCTGAGCATGGTCGGCGTGATCGCCATGGCTGAAGTTCAGGCGAAAGATATTGACCCCGGCCTGCACCAGCTCACGGATGTCGTCGATCCCGTCGGTGGCAGGGCCGAGGGTGGCGAGGATTTTAACCTTCTTGTCAGGCGTCATTTTCAGGGCTCTCAAGGATCAGGATGGCGCGGAAGTCGTTGACGTTGGTGCGGGTCGGTTCGGTGACGATCAATGCGTCCAGCGCCTCGAAATAACCGTAGCCATTGTTGTTGTCCAACTCGTCGCTGGCGCTCAGACCGAGGGCGGCGGCGCGGGCGTAACTGTCCGGGGTCATGATTGCACCGGCGTTGTCTTCGGAGCCGTCGATGCCATCGGTGTCACCGGCCAGCGCGTAGACGCCGGACAGGCCTTTCAGGCTGTCGGTCAGGCTGAGCAGGAATTCGGCGTTGCGTCCGCCACGGCCATTGCCGCGTACGGTGACGGTGGTTTCTCCGCCCGACAAAATCACGCACGGCGCCGCCAGGGGTTGGCCATGCAGCACGATTTGGCGGGTGATGCCGGCATGAACCTTGGCCACTTCGCGGGATTCACCTTCCAGGTCACCGAGGATCAGCGGACTGAAACCGGCCTGACGGGCTTTCACCGCCGCTGCTTCAAGCGACTGCTGCGGACGGGCGATCAACTGGAAATGGCTGCGCGCCAGACTCGGATCGCCGGGTTTGACCGTCTCCGATTCCGGGCTCTGCAGCCAGTTGCGTACCGAGGCCGGAACGTCGATGACGTAGCGTTTGAGGATCGCCAGGGCTTCGGCCGAGGTACTCGGGTCGGCCACGGTGGGGCCGGAGGCGATGACCGTGGCGAGATCGCCCGGCACATCGGAAATCGCGTAGGTATAAACAGTGGCAGGCCAGCAGGCTTTGCCGAGACGGCCGCCCTTGATCGCCGAGAGGTGCTTGCGTACGCAATTCATCTCGCCGATGGTGGCGCCGGATTTGAGCAGGGCTTTGTTGATCGATTGCTTGTCGGCCAGGGTGATGCCGGCGGCCGGCAGGGCTAGCAACGCAGAACCACCGCCCGAGAGCAGGAAGATCACGCGGTCGTCTTCGCTCAGGTTGCTGACCAGATCCAGCACCCGTTTGGCCACCGCCAGACCGGCCGCGTCAGGCACCGGGTGAGCGGCTTCGACGACTTCAATTTTTTCGCACGGGGCGCCGTGGCCGTAACGGGTGACCACCAGACCGGACACTTCACCCTGCCAGCAACGCTCGACCACCTGAGCCATGGCGGCCGCGGCTTTGCCGGCACCAATGACGATTACCCGACCGCTACGATCTTTGGGCAAATGGGCTTCGAGGACTTGCTGCGGATGGGCCGCGTCGATGGCTGTGGCAAACAGCTCGCGCAGGAATTGTTGCGGATTGACCGACATGGCGGGCTCCCGGATTTCTTGTTATTTGGAGGGCGACTCGGTTCCCTGTGGGAGCTAGCCTGCTAGCGATTCAGGCGCCGAGGTCTATCAGACACACCGCGTTGATTTCATCGCTAGCAGGCTAGCTCCCACAGGTTTTATGCAAGGCTTGCTTACTTATCGCGAATCGAGAAATTCGCCATGTGTTCCAGGCCCTTGATCAGCGCCGAGTGGTCCCAATTGCTGCCACCGATGGCCGCGCAGGTGCTGAACACTTGCTGGGTATTGGCGGTGTTTGGCAGGTTGATGCCCAACTCGCGCGCGCCGGCCAGGGCCAGGTTGAGGTCCTTCTGATGCAGGCTGATGCGGAAACCCGGGTCGAAGGTGCCTTTGATCATGCGCTCGCCATGCACTTCGAGGATCTTCGAGGACGCGAAACCGCCCATCAGCGCTTCACGCACCTTGGCTGGATCAGCGCCGTTTTTCGAGGCGAACAGCAGCGCTTCGGCCACGGCCTGGATGTTCAGCGCGACGATGATCTGGTTCGCCACTTTGGCGGTTTGACCGTCGCCGTTGCCGCCGACCAGGGTGATGTTCTTGCCCATGGCCTGGAACAGCGGCAGCGCGCGTTCGAAGGCATCGGCATCGCCGCCGACCATGATGCTGAGGCTTGCAGCTTTGGCGCCGACTTCACCGCCGGACACGGGTGCATCGAGGTATTGCGCGCCTTTTTCGTTGACCTTGGCCGCGAAGGCTTTGGTGGCGGTCGGCGAGATCGAGCTCATGTCGATGACGATTTTGCCTTTGCCCACACCGGCCGCAACGCCGTCGGCACGGAACAGCACGTCGTCGACCTGTGGGGTGTCCGGCACCATGATGATGATGACTTCAGCTTCCTGGGCGACTTCTTTCGGGTTGGCCAGAGCGACGGCGCCACCGGCAACCAGGTCGGCCGGTGCGGCGTCGTGGTGCGCCGACAGGAACAGGCTGTGACCGGCTTTCTGCAGGTTCAACGCCATTGGGTGGCCCATGATGCCTGTGCCGATAAATCCGATTTTAGCCATGAGAAATTCCTCTTGTTTTTGTGTAGCTCCCGGCTCTGCACCGATGAGCTCTTTGTGGCGAGGGGATTTATCCCCGTTGGGCAGCGAAGCTGCCCCAGATTTTTTGTTGTGAATCGGTCAGACCGCATGAGCAGGTTTTACGACTGCTTCGCAGCCGAACGGGGATAAATCCCCTCGCCACAAGGGCCCAAACCTCATCTCAGATTGCGTTATGGGTTTTCAGCCAGCCCAAACCTGCTTCAGTGGTGGTCAGCGGCTTGTATTCACAGCCAACCCAACCCTGATATCCAATGCGGTCGAGGTGTTCGAACAGGAAGCGGTAGTTGATTTCACCGGTACCCGGTTCGTTGCGCCCTGGGTTGTCCGCCAGCTGCACGTGGTTGATCTCGCCCAAGTGCGATTGCAGAGTGCGGGCCAGGTCGCCCTCCATGATTTGCATGTGGTAGATGTCGTATTGCAGGAACAGGTTGGCGCTGCCGACCTGTTCGCGAATCGACAGGGCCTGCGCCGTGTTGTTCAGGTAAAAACCCGGGATGTCGCGGGTGTTGATCGCTTCCATCACCAGTTTGATGCCCGCCGCTTGCAGCTTGTCGGCAGCGTACTTGAGGTTGGCGACGAAGGTTTTTTCCACGGTGGCATCGTCGACGCCTTGTGGACGAATACCGGCCAGGCAGTTGACCTGGGTGTTGCCCAGTACTTGCGCGTATGCGATCGCCAGATCGACACCGGCGCGGAACTCTTCCACCCGATCCGGCAGGCACGCGATACCGCGTTCGCCCTTGGCCCAGTCACCGGCCGGCAGGTTGAACAGCACCTGGGTCAAGCCGTTGGCGTCGAGCTTGGCCTTGATCTCGGCGGAGCTGAAGTCGTAGGGGAACAGGTACTCGACACCACTGAAGCCGGCCTTGGCGGCCGCTTCGAAACGGGCAAGAAAATCCTGCTCAGTGAACAGCATGGACAGGTTGGCTGCGAAACGCGGCATGGTGGTCTCCCGAAAGTATGTGCAGATCCCCTGTGGGAGCCAGCCTGCTGGCGATAGCGGTGGGACAGTCAACATCAATGTTGAATGTGCCGGCCTCATCGCGAGCAGGCTCGCTCCCACAGGGAGAGCGTTCAGCTGTTAATCCAGCAACGAAATCGCAGTCGGCGCATCGTTGCCGACCAGCGCCAGGTCTTCGAACTCGTTGACGGCGTTGATCTCTGTGCCCATGGAAATGTTGGTCACGCGCTCCAGAATAATCTCGACGATTACCGGCACCCTGAACTCTTCGATCAGCTCCTGGGCCTTGCGCAATGCCGGCTGGATCTGACCCGGTTCGAAAACACGCAGCGCCTTGCAGCCAAGGCCTTCGGCGACCGCGACGTGGTCGACACCGTAACCGTTGAGTTCCGGAGCGTTCAAGTTATCGAAGGACAGCTGCACGCAATAGTCCATGTCGAAACCGCGCTGAGCCTGACGAATCAGCCCCAGGTACGAATTGTTGACCACAACGTGGATGTACGGCAGCTTGAACTGCGCGCCCACCGCCAGTTCTTCGATCATGAACTGGAAATCATAGTCGCCCGACAGTGCCACAACCTTGCGGGTCGGATCGGCCTTGACCACGCCCAGAGCGGCCGGAATGGTCCAGCCCAACGGGCCTGCCTGACCGCAGTTGATCCAGTGACGCGGCTTGTAGACGTGCAGGAACTGCGCGCCGGCAATCTGCGACAGACCGATGGTGCTGACGTAGCAAGTGTCTTTGCCGAACACCTGGTTCATCTCTTCGTACACGCGTTGCGGCTTGACCGGCACGTTGTCGAAGTGAGTCTTGCGCTGCAGGCTGGCTTTGCGCTGCTGGCAGTCTTGCAGCCAGGCGCTACGGTTTTTCAGCTTGCCGGCGGCTTGCCATTCACGAGCAACTTCGATGAACACGGTCAGCGCGGCAGCGGCGTCGGAAACGATGCCCAGGTCCGGGTTGAACACGCGGCCGATTTGCGTCGGCTCGATGTCGACGTGAATGAACTTGCGCCCTTCGGTGTACACGTCGATCGAACCGGTGTGACGGTTGGCCCAACGGTTACCCACGCCCAACACCACGTCGGATTTCAGCAGGGTCGCATTGCCGTAACGGTGCGATGTCTGCAAGCCCACCATGCCGACCATCAGCGGGTGATCGTCCGGGATCGTGCCCCAGCCCATCAAAGTCGGGATAACCGGAATGCCGGTCAGCTCGGCGAACTCCACCAGCAATTCGCTGGCATCGGCATTGATGATGCCACCACCGGCAACCAGCAGTGGGCGCTCAGCCTGATCGAGCATGGCCAGGGCCTTCTCGATTTGCACGCGGTTAGCGGTTGGCTTGGCCAGCGGCAGGGGCTCGTAGGCGTCGATGTCGAATTCGATTTCGGCCATCTGCACGTCGAATGGCAGGTCGATCAGCACCGGACCTGGACGGCCGGAGCGCATTTCATAGAAGGCTTTCTGGAACGCATACGGCACCTGGCCCGGCTCCATGACGGTGGTTGCCCACTTGGTCACTGGCTTGACGATGGTGGTGATGTCGACGGCCTGGAAGTCTTCCTTGTGCATACGGGCGCGGGGGGCTTGCCCGGTGATGCACAGAATCGGGATCGAGTCGGCCGAGGCGCTGTAGAGCCCGGTGACCATGTCCGTACCGGCCGGGCCGGAAGTGCCGATGCACACGCCGATGTTGCCGGCCTTGGTACGGGTGTAACCCTCGGCCATGTGCGAGGCGCCTTCAACGTGGCGCGCGAGGACGTGATCGATGCCACCGACCTTCTGCAAGGCGGAGTACAGCGGGTTGATCGCGGCGCCCGGGATGCCAAAAGCGGTATCAACCCCTTCACGGCGCATCACCAGAACGGCGGCTTCGATTGCTCTCATTTTGCTCATGGTTTTGTGCCTCTTACGTTTTGTAATTGTATACAAGTGGCTTTGCGCAGAGTGTATTCACGGCGGACGGCGCAGGTCAATCCATTTTCTCAAGCGGCCGTTTCATTCGTCGGAAGCCCTTCCTGCTGTGGCTTTTCGTCGCATGTGGCGCTTTTCGAGAATTATTGTATACAAAAAAATAACTCATTGTGTTCTATTTGTTGCATCGGACTGCGGCACAAACGCGCAGTCCACTGGCTTTCCCTATAACAAAATGAGGACGGCACCATGAGCGCTTTAACCTTGAAAGTTGCAGTCAACCTGATCGATCAGGCCATCATCGCAGGGCGTGCAATCTCCGCGGCGCCACTGACCATCGCGGTACTGGATGCCGGCGGGCACGTGATTAGCCTGCAACGCGAAGACGGTGCGAGCCTGCTGCGCCCGCAGGTCGCCATCGGCAAAGCCTGGGGCGCCATTGCCCTCGGCAAAGGCTCACGCCTGCTGGCACTGGACGCCCAGCAACGCCCGGCCTTCTTCGCGGCGCTGAACAGCTTGGGGCAGGGCAGCGTCGTGCCGGCACCGGGTGGAGTGTTGATACGGGATCAGGAAGGGAACGTGCTGGGGGCGGTGGGGATCAGCGGGGATCTGTCGGATGTTGACGAGCAGTGTGCGATCAGTGCGATCGAGGCGGCGGGGTTGAGGGCGGATGCTGGGGTGGTGGCTTGATTTTGTATTGATTGATCTATCGCCATCGCCAGCAGGCTGGCTCCCACAGGTGGATTATCTGAATATCAGAGATCCAGTGTGGGAGCTAGCTGTGATCTCTCTGTAGGTTGTTCACTCGGGGCTTTTCCGGGAAATTGGAGGTGCGAACCAAACCAAGTACCTGGAGGCCCCGAGTGAACACTCATAAAAATGCCCGATTAACCGTTTCTGGTCGAG
>NZ_JBOFQE010000033.1:0-4578 GCF_051660785.1 Pseudomonas sp. | reverse complement strand
GTGAGCCTGCTCGCGATAGCGGTGTATCAGGTAACACTTTAGTGTCTGACATCCGCTATCGCGAGCAGGCTCACTCCTACAGGGATTTGTGCCATTTTGAACCAAGATGGTGCAGCTATTTTCCGGCGCCCGATTTCGTGCACAAATCCGCTGTTGCCATTTCTTGTATCACCTTTTAAACGCTTGTTCGGCACTCTGGTTCGGAAATTGCTACTTTCATTAGGTCTTACGCTTTCCAGTAACAATAATTCTGCGCCACAAGCGCTCATATTGGTTCTTAGGGATTGAATAATGAAAAAAGCATTGCTGACCCTTTCTGCACTGGCGTTGTGCATGGCTGCTGGCTCCGCCATGGCAAAGGGATACAAAGAACTGCGTTTTGGCGTTGACCCTTCCTATGCTCCGTTCGAGTCGAAAGCGGCCGACGGTAGCCTGGTGGGCTTTGACATCGATCTGGGGAACGCAATCTGCGCCGAGCTGAAGGTCAAGTGCAAATGGGTCGAAAGCGATTTCGACGGCATGATTCCGGGCCTGAAGGCCAATAAATTCGACGGTGTGATCTCTTCGATGACCGTCACCCCGGCCCGCGAAAAAGTCATCGACTTCTCCGACGAGCTGTTCTCCGGCCCAACCGCTTATGTGTTCAAGAAGGGTTCCGGCCTGACCGAAGACGTCGCTTCGCTGAAGGGCAAGACCGTCGGCTACGAGCAAGGCACCATCCAGGAAGCCTACGCCAAGGCCGTACTGGACAAGGCCGGCGTGAAAACCCAGGCCTATCAGAACCAGGACCAAGTGTATTCCGACCTGATGTCCGGTCGTCTCGATGCCGCGATCCAGGACATGCTGCAAGCCGAACTGGGCTTTTTGAAGTCGCCGAAGGGCGAAGGCTACGAAGTCAGCAAACCGGTTGACAGCGAATTGCTGCCGGCCAAAACAGCTATCGGTATCTCTAAAGGTAACAAAGACCTCAAAGACCTTTTGAATAAAGGTATCAAAGCGTTACACGACGATGGCACCTACGCCACCATTCAGAAGAAACACTTTGGCGATCTGAATCTGTACAGCGGCAAATAATGCCCGGCGCCCATCTCGCGATGGGCGCTTTTTTCATCCGATCAGGTTGCTGATTTATGTTCGAAAACCTATTACAAAACCTGGGGCTCTCAGCCTTCAGCCTCAAGGGCTTCGGTCCGTTGCTGATGGAAGGCACCTGGATGACCATCAAATTATCGGCGTTGTCGCTGCTGGTGGCCGTATTGCTCGGCCTGCTCGGCGCCACCGCCAAACTGTCAAAAGTCAAACTGATGCGGGTTCCGGCCCAAATCTACACCACGCTGATTCGCGGCGTGCCGGACCTGGTGCTGATGCTGCTGATTTTCTACAGCCTGCAAACCTGGTTAACGTCGTTTACCGATTTCATGGAATGGGAATACATCGAGATCAACCCGTTCAGTGCCGGGGTCATCACCCTGGGCTTCATCTATGGCGCGTACTTCACCGAAACCTTCCGTGGCGCGATTCTCTCCGTGCCACGGGGCCAGGTCGAAGCTGCTACCGCTTATGGCCTCAAACGCGGCCAGCGTTTTCGTATCGTGGTGTTCCCGCAAATGATGCGTTTCGCCCTGCCGGGCATCGGTAACAACTGGATGGTGATGCTCAAGGCCACCGCACTGGTCTCGATCATCGGCCTGGCCGACCTGGTCAAGGCAGCGCAGGACGCCGGTAAAAGTACCTACCAGCTGTTCTACTTCCTGGTGCTCGCCGCGCTGATTTACCTCCTGATCACCAGCGCCTCCAACTTCGTCCTGCGCTGGCTCGAACGCCGTTACGCCGCCGGTTCCCGGGAGGCCGTACGATGATCGAGCTCTTGCAGGAATACTGGAGACCCTTCCTTTATAGCGACGGCAACAACATCACCGGCCTGGCCATGACCATGTGGCTGCTCAGCGCCTCGATCTTCATCGGTTTCCTGGTGTCGATCCCGCTGTCCATCGCCCGGGTGTCGCCGCATTTTTACATTCGCTGGCCGGTGCAGTTCTACACCTACCTGTTCCGTGGCACGCCGCTGTATATCCAGCTGCTGATTTGCTACACCGGTATCTACAGCCTGGCCGCCGTGCGCGCCCAACCGGTGCTGGATGCGTTCTTTCGCGATGCAATGAACTGCACGATCCTGGCGTTCGCCCTGAACACCTGCGCCTACACCACGGAGATTTTCGCCGGGGCAATCCGCAGCATGGCCCATGGTGAAGTCGAAGCGGCCAAGGCGTACGGTCTGACAGGCTGGAAGCTCTATGCCTACGTGATCATGCCGTCGGCCCTGCGTCGCTCGTTGCCTTATTACAGCAACGAAGTGATTCTGATGCTGCACTCGACCACCGTGGCGTTCACCGCGACCATCCCGGACATTTTGAAAGTCGCGCGGGACGCCAACTCGGCGACCTTCATGACCTTCCAGTCATTCGGTATCGCCGCGCTGATTTATTTGACCGTTACCTTTGCGCTGGTCGGCCTGTTCCGCCTCGCTGAACGCCGATGGCTGGCGTTCCTCGGGCCGACCCACTAGGACCCGCTTTCAGGGATAAAGAGACGAACATGCGCCACCAGATTCATGACTTGCTGGCCCCGCTGCCGGGGACCGCTCGACAGATCCACAGTTTCCACTTCGGCCCGACGTCGGCCAAAGGCAAGATCTACATCCAGTCGTCCCTGCACGCCGATGAAATGCCCGGCATGCTGGTGGCCTGGCACCTCAAGCAGCGACTGGCGGAACTTGAAGCCGCCGGCCGCCTGCGCAGCGAAATCGTGCTGGTGCCGGTGGCCAACCCGGTGGGCCTGGAACAGGTGCTGATGGATGTGCCGCTGGGCCGCTACGAACTGGAAAGCGGACAGAACTTCAATCGCTGGTTCGTTGACTTGAGCGAAGCGGTGGGCAACGAAATCGAAGGCCAGTTGGGCGATGATCCGCAGTGCAATCTCGAATTGATCCGCGAAAGCCTGCGCAACGCACTCGCCCGGCAGACTGCAGGCACGCAACTGCAATCCCAGCGCCTGACGCTGCAACGACTGGCCTGCGATGCCGACATGGTGCTGGACCTGCATTGCGATTTCGAAGCGGTCGCCCACCTTTACACCACACCCGAAGCCTGGCCGCAGGTCGAACCGTTGGCGCGCTACATCGGCGCTGAAGCGAGTCTGCTGGCCACCGATTCCGGCGGTCAGTCGTTCGACGAATGCTTCACCCTGCTCTGGTGGCAGTTGAAAGAACGCTTTGGCGAACAGTTCGACATCCCGCTCGGCAGCTTCTCGGTCACCGTCGAATTACGCGGCCAGGGCGACGTCAATCACCCGTTGGCCAGCCTCGATTGCCAGGCGCTGATCGATTACCTGATTCACTTCGGCGCCATTGCCGGTGAATCGGCACCTTTGCCCAAGCTGCCCTACCCCGCCACACCGTTGGCCGGCGTCGAGCCGGTATCGACACCGGTCGGCGGCCTGCTGGTGTTCACGGCGCTACCGGGGGAATACCTCGAGGCCGGGCAACTGATCGCCGAAATCATCGACCCGATCACTGATCGCGTCACCCCCGTTCATTGCACCGCCGCCGGCCTGATGTACGCCCGCTCGCTGCGGCGCATGGCCACTGCCGGCATGGTGATCGCGCACGTCGCGGGCGCCGAAGCCTATCGCAGCGGCTACCTACTTTCGCCTTGAGGATGCATGCCCCATGTACAAACTGACCATCGACGGCCTGCATAAAAGCTATGGCGATCATCATGTGCTCAAAGGCGTTTCACTCAAGGCCAACACCGGCGACGTCATCAGCCTGATCGGCGCCAGCGGCTCGGGCAAAAGTACCTTTCTGCGCTGCATCAACTTTCTCGAGCAACCCAACGACGGCGCCATGAGCCTGGACGGGCAGAACATCCGCATGATCAAGGATCGTCACGGCATGCACGTGGCCGATCCCGATGAATTGCAAAAAATCCGCACGCGCCTGGCCATGGTGTTCCAGCACTTCAACCTGTGGAGCCACATGACCGTGCTGGAAAACATCACCATGGCCCCGCGCCGGGTGCTGGGTTGCAGCAAAGAGGAAGCCGAGGACCGCGCGCGGCGTTATCTCGACAAGGTCGGGCTGGCGGCCCGCGTGGCGGATCAATACCCGGCGTTTCTTTCCGGTGGCCAGCAGCAACGCGTGGCGATTGCGCGGGCATTGGCCATGGAACCGGAAGTCATGCTGTTCGACGAACCTACTTCGGCACTCGACCCGGAACTGGTGGGTGAAGTGCTCCGGGTGATCCAGGGCCTGGCTGAAGAAGGCCGGACCATGATCATGGTGACTCACGAAATGAGCTTCGCCCGCAAAGTGTCGAGCCAAGTGTTGTTTCTGCACCAGGGCCTGGTCGAGGAAGAAGGCGCGCCGGAAGACGTGCTGGGCAGTCCGAAGAGCGAACGCTTGAAGCAGTTCCTGAGCGGCAACCTCAAGTAAAACGCCCCCCCTTTGTAGGAGCCGGCTTGCTGGCGATGCTGTGTCAGTCGACAACAAAGCGTCTGACACACCATCGCCAGCAAGCC
>NZ_JBOFQE010000032.1:0-4081 GCF_051660785.1 Pseudomonas sp. | reverse complement strand
ACGCGCGACCTACCTGACGTCGTGGTTGCACGAGTACAACTGGCATCGCCCGCATGCCAGCCTGAGTTATTTGCCACCGATTAGCCGAATAGCATCCGTGAACAACGTGGTGGGTTTACACAGCTAGCCTGCTAGCGATAGCAAATGTTCAGACACCACCAATCTCAAACCAGACACCCCCTCCCCCAATCCCCGTATAATCGCCGTTTTTTCCCCGAAGGCACCCCGCTCGTGGCAGACAAACGGTACAGCTGCATTGGTTTGTATAACCCCAAATCACCGGAAAACGTCGGCTCGGTCATGCGCGCCGCCGGCTGCTATGGCGTGGCGTCCGTGTTCTACACCGGCAAGCGTTATGAACGCGCTGCCGACTTTGTGACCGACACCAAACGCGTCCACTACGACATCCCGCTGATCGGCATCGACGACCTGAAGAAAATCCTTCCATTGGGCTGCGTCCCCGTCGCCGTGGAGCTGGTCGAAGGCGCCCGCTCGCTGCCCGAATACACCCACCCGGACCGCGCGCTGTACATCTTCGGTCCGGAAGACGGTTCGCTGGATAAAGAGATTCGCGACTGGTGCGAAGACGTGGTCTACATCCCGACCACCGGCTGCATGAACCTGGCCGCCACGGTCAACGTCGTGCTCTACGACCGCATGTCCAAAGGGCTTAATACCCGTTCCGGGGCAAAATTCCGCTGAATCACTGCACATTCGATGGAACAAGCGGACGCCCCCGGCAGTCAGCTTAACTATCTATTGTTGAAGCAGTCATTCCTGCCTGGAGACAGATCATGAGCGAACTCAAACGCGTAGAACGCATCGAATCCACCCCGTTCCAGACTCATTCCGAGCAGAACGTTCACGGCTGGGAACGCGTCGGCTCTCTTGCCGGCGGCGTGCTGATGATGGGCAAGGGCCTGCGTCGCGGCGGGATTTTCGGGTTGATCCAGGTGGCAATCGGCGGTGTCGCATTGGCTCGCGGGATTACCGGGCACAGTTCGGCGAAAAGCCTGCTGGAGAAAAGTCGTCAGGACATGAACACCGTTCGGGCGAAGATCGAGCGGGCCGGGGAAGAGTTGAGCAAATTGAAGGCGAATGCCGAGGCGGCGACCCATACCGCTACGGTGACAGGTAATGATTCGTTGAAGTCGCCTAAAACCGGGGTTTGATCTGGATATTGCGGTGAGGCTTAGGGCCTCATCGCGAGCAGGCTCACTCCCACATTTGATCTGCGTCGTACACAAGACCAGTGTAGGAGTGAGCCTGCTCGCGATGGCTGTGTTACTGAAGTAACTCGGTATCCAGAACCTTCGACGATTCGCCAATTACGCTTTCCGCGAGTTGCACGAACTCCTTGGTATCCACACTCTCCAGATGCATCGCCCCACGCAACACATCATCCAGCGAGCGCTTGTTGCGCGTCTTCAAGCGAATCTCGCGATCCAGTTCCTGCAGTAACAACACCGCTTTCGAAACCTGGGCCGGGCTTACCTGTTCGCCACGCAACGTGGTGACCTTCTGGCTGTCCTTGACCAACTTGCCGTGCAGACTTTCATAGCGCTCATCACTCATGCCCCCGGCGCGGCGGACCAGTTCGATCGCGTAATACTCGGCCAACCCTTCGCTGATCCAGTCGCTGCGCTGCTTGTCGTTGATCCGCCCGAACACCTGCGCCAATTCACGCACCAGCGCGCTGGTGCCGCCTTCGCTGACCAGCGGCAGACGCGTGTTCAGATAGATCGATTCGCGCGCGCCCAGACTGCCGCGCCACATCGGGTCGTTGGCGCCGACGATCAGCAGTTTGGTCGGATGACGCGGGAACACAGCCTGCACTTGCGGCCAGACAAAGGTCAGCAACGTCAGCACGTCCATGCGGCGCATGCCCTGGCCTCGGGGCGAGGCGACGGTGACTTCGGTTTCCCCGAGCCGGGTGCGACGGCTGCCGAGGTGGCCGGCGAGCATCCAGCCGGTGGGCCGGTCGAACAGCCGGGAGACGTTATCGATGCGAAATTTGTTCTTGCCGATCCGCGGCCAGGCGGTTTCGACGCTTTTCCAGCCCGCGGGCAGTTCGAATTCAAGGCGTGACACCAGCTCGATGCCGTCCTGCTGATCGAGTTTGGCCGGTGGCACCAGATCGTCGCCGCGCATCAGCGCCCAGGTTGGCGTCATGCGCGTATCGAAGCTGCCGCTCTTGCGCCCATGGCTGATGCGCACGCGGTAAGTCAGGCTGGCCTTGTCGGCGGCCGGACGCCAGACACCGCGCGACTCCTTGCCCGGCATGAGCTGCCATTGACCGTCGGCCTTGAAGTCGCTGTAGTGGCTGCCGTCGCCCAGATCGAAATCCAGACTGCGCACCGCCGAGCCCTGAGCCAGGGTCAGCCGCACTTCGGCCTGATCGCTTTGCGGCAACAGTCGTACGTGGTAATCAAGATCGATTTTCTTCGCCGCCCATACGGGCGCACTTAGAGCCAAAAGCCCAAAGGTCAACGCCAGCCGCAATCCCACAGCCATACTCACTCCTTGTGGCGAGCGAGCTTGCTCGCGCTGGGCTGCGTAGCAGCCCTGAATTCTAGTAATCAATGCCGATTTTGTGAGTGGGAATTAACCCGCCCGAAAAATCAGATGGTCTTCCCAGTCATCTTCGTCCACGCTGCCTTCGGCAAGCATGCGCCCGGACTGGGAAATACGTTCGTGGTGCACTGCATCGCGATCGCCGCACACCAGGTGATGCCACAGGGGCAAGTCCTTGCCTTCGCTGACCAGGCGATAACCGCAGGTCGGCGGCAGCCATTTGAACTCGTCAGCCTTGCCCGGCGTGAGCTGGATGCAATCGGGGACGAATTCCCGGCGGTTCGGGTAATCGGTGCACTGGCAGGTGTTTAGGTCCAGCAATTTGCAGGCGATGCGCGTGTAATAGACGGAGTTGTCGTCTTCATCTTCGAGCTTTTGCAGGCAGCACAGGCCACAGCCGTCGCACAGCGATTCCCATTCCTGGGGATCGAGTTGATCGAGGGTTTTGCGTATCCAGAACGGTTCGACTTTGGCGGCCATGGTTCAAGCATCGACATCAGGTGGTGAAAAGGCCGCCAGTCTAGTGCCAAGGCCCTTGCGGGCCAAGCATTGGCGACTGCCGGTAGAACGGGCTTGTCAGTTATTGCGCCGCCACGTAGCTTTGCCAGTCGCAAGGAGCCATGCCCAAATGCCATTAACGCTCCACCGCGTTGCATTCAGGTGAACTGCCCGGCTCTCGAAAACCTTAGCGCTCAGCTCAACTGCGCCCGCAGGTTTCAGACGACCCTCACTTTCATACGAAGCAAGGAATCTCTTGATGAGTGCAAATCCACGCGTTGCCGATTATGCGATCCACCCTCAGTTCACCGATCGCTGGTCGCCCCGCGCCTTCACCGGCGAAACCATCCCCGAAGAAACCCTGCTGAGCTTTTTCGAAGCCGCACGCTGGGCGCCATCGGCCTACAACTCGCAGCCTTGGCGGTTTCTCTACGCGCGTCGCGACACGCCGAACTGGGAGCGCTTCCTGGGCTTGCTGAACGAATTCAACCGTGGCTGGGCGCAACACGCTTCGGCGCTGGTGATCGTGATCTCGAAAACCACCTTCGCGGTGCCTGGAGCGACCGAAGAAACCCCGGCGCTGTGGCACACTTTCGACACCGGTTCGGCCTGGGGCCATTTGGCGCTGCAAGCAAGCATCAGCGGCTGGCACACCCACGGCATGGCCGGTTTCGACCAGGACCTGACCCGCAAGGAGCTGAACATTCCTGAAGGATATGCACTGCACGCGGCAGTGGCCGTGGGCAAACTGGGCGATAAAGCGACGCTGGCCGATTACCTGCAAGCACGCGAAGAACCAAGCCCGCGTCGCCCGCTGAGTGAGTTGGCGGCTGAAGGTGATTTCACGCTCTAAGCCACACCGCAAAACCCATGTGGGAGCTAGCTGTGTAAACCCACCACGTTGTTCACGGATGCTATTCGGCTAATCGGTGGCAAATAACTCAGGCTGGCATGCGGGCGATGCCAGTTGTACTCGTGCAGCCACGATGTCAGGTAGGTCGCACGTTGA
>NZ_JBOFQE010000031.1:0-45599 GCF_051660785.1 Pseudomonas sp. | reverse complement strand
TCAACGTGCGACCTACCTGACATCGTGGCTGCACGAGTACAACTGGCATCGCCCGCATGCCAGCCTGAGTTATTTGCCACCGATTAGCCGAATAGCATCCGTGAACAACGTGGTGGGTTTACACAGCTAGCTCCCACATTGGAATGCATTCCCCTGTGGGAGTTAGCCTGCTGGCGATGGGGCCCACAAATTCACCGCACATCCCTTTCCCTGCCCATTTTGAAACATCTGCCGACGACCCGGGTCCATTGCAGCTGCTAGGCTCCTCCCCAGGCCTTACTCGACAGACTCTTGCCCATGCTCGCGCGCCTGCTGTTTTTCTGTGGTCTTTTCATGGCCTCCACCTCGGCTGTGTCCATGACGATCTACAAGTCCAAAGACGCCAATGGCGTGGTCTCCTATAGCGACCGCCCCACGAAAGGCTCCCAGGTGTTCGTTTTTCGTGATCGCATGGTCGAGCACCTTGAGGGTCAGGTGTACCTCGATATCAAAAAGCAGAAGGGCGTGGACAACATCTACGTGCGCAACGACCTGTACGCGCCGGTCGAGATCGAGCTGAGTTTTGCCGGGCTGAACAACGTCAGCGGTGCGCCGAGCCGGCCGATTCGCCGGGTGATGCCAGCGCGCAGCAACATCCGTCTGGCGCTGCTCACGGCGACGAAGGCCGGAAGGCCGTTGGCGTACACCCCAAGGTTCGAATATTCACTGGGCGACCCTTCAGGGGCCACCATGGCCTATCGGTATCCGTTGCCCTGGCGTGGCGGGCCGTTTCGCTTGAGTCAGGGCGCCAACGGCCAGTACAGCCATTTCGGCGCCAAGAATCGTTACGCCATGGACATCGCCATGCCCGAAGGCACGCCGATCATTGCCGCGCGTGGCGGGGTGGTGGTGAAAACCGAGAATGCCCAGACCGGGCGCGGGACTGATCCGTCGGGCAACTTCGTGCGGGTGCTGCACGATGACGGCACCATGGGCGTGTACCTTCACCTCAAGCAAGGCTCGGTCAGCGTTCGCGAGGGGCAACGGGTAGCGGTGGGGAGTGCGCTGGCACTGTCGGGCAATACCGGCAACAGCAGCGGGCCGCATCTGCACTTCGTGGTGCAGCGCAATACGGGGTTGGGGCTGGTATCGATTCCGTATCAGTTCAATCAGCCGGTCGGGGCGTTGCCCAACTTTGCGTTGGGCAAGCAGTGATGTGTTGCCTGTGTTGACGCTATCGCGAGCAGGCTCGCTCCCACAGGGTTATGCGTAGCCCTTGTGGGAGCGAGCCTGCTCGCGATGGGATCGACCCGGTTCCGGATCAGCGCATCAATCCAGCATCAACACCTTGGCCAGAATGATCTTCGGCCCTTTCATCTTCTTGATGATGATCCGCAAACCTTCGACTTCCAGCACTTCCTCCTCTTCCGGCACCCGTTTCAGGGTTTCGTAGATCAGCCCGGCGAGTGTTTCTGCTTCGATGTGGTCCAGGTCGATGCCCAGCAGGCGTTCAACCTTGAACAGCGGCGTATCGCCACGGACCAACAGCTTGCCCGGCTGATACGCGAGAATGCCGCGCTCGGCCTTGCGGTGTTCGTCCTGAATGTCGCCGACCAACACCTCAAGCACGTCCTCCATGGTCAGGTAACCGATGATGTTGCCATCGGCCTCTTCGACCAGGGCAAAGTGCGAACCACCTTTACGGAACTGCTCCAGCAACTGCGACAGCGGCATGTGACGCGACACGCGCTCCAGCGGCCGGGTCAGCTCGGCGAGGTTGAACGACTCGGGGATATGGTCCAGGGCCGCCAATTCCAGCAGCAAATCCTTGATGTGCAGCAGGCCGACGAACTCCTGGCTGTCGCTGTCGTACACCGGGTAACGGCTGAACTTGTGGCGACGGAACATCGCCAGGATTTCCTTGAGCGGCGCGTTGAACTCCAGCGTCACCAGATCTTCCCGGGAGTTGGCCCAGTCGACCACTTCCAGCTCGCCCATTTCCACCGCCGAGGCCAACACACGCATGCCTTGGTCGCTCGGGTCCTGGCCACGGCTGGAGTGCAGGATCAGTTTCAGTTCTTCACGGCTGTAATGGTGCTCGTGATGCGGGCCGGGTTCACCCTGGCCGGCGATCCGCAGGATCGTGTTGGCGCTGGCGTTGAGCAGGTAGATCGCCGGGTACATGGCCCAGTAGAACAGGTACAGCGGCACTGCGGTCCACAGCGACAGCAGCTCGGGTTTGCGGATGGCCCAGGATTTCGGCGCCAGCTCGCCGACCACGATGTGCAGGTACGAAATGATGAAGAACGCCGTAAAGAACGACACGCCTTTGACCACTTCGGCGGACTCGACGCCAACGGCGCTCAGCACCGGTTCGAGGATGTGCGCAAACGCCGGCTCACCGACCCAGCCGAGGCCCAGGGAGGCGAGGGTGATACCCAATTGGCACGCCGAGAGGTACGCATCGAGCTGACTGTGAACGGTGCGCAGGATGTGTCCGCGCCAGCCGTTTTTTTCAGCGATGGCCTCGACCCGGGTCGAGCGCAACTTGACCATGGCGAATTCCGCCGCAACGAAAAAGCCGTTGAGCAAAACCAGGATCAGAGCAAAAAGAATCATGCCGAAATCGGCGAAGAGTGTCGCGAGGGTCAAGCCAGGGGAAGGGTCCATGATGGAGTTTTGCGGGTTCCGTGTATTCGAAAGGAAAGAAAAAAGTGCACCTGAAAGGCAGGCACAAGTCAGCCAATGTAGCGGCTGACCGGGCGATTGCCTAGTGGCGAGTGCTGGCCGGTATCAGTCGGCGGTGCTGATGACCCGGGTTTTCGTGACCTGGGCAGGTGCGAAATGACAGGTAAACGTGCTGCCATGCCCCGGCACACTGCTGATTTCCATCCGCGCGCGATGCCGTAGCAATACGTGTTTGACGATCGCAAGACCCAGGCCGGTGCCTCCGGTGTTGGAGTTGCGGCTGGAGTCGACGCGGTAAAATCGTTCGGTCAGACGCGGCAGGTGTTTGCTGTCGATGCCGATGCCGGAATCCTGCACGCTCAAGTGTGCGCCTTGCTCATCGCCCCACCAGCGAATGCGGATATTGCCTTCGGCCGGGGTGTATTTCACTGCGTTGAACACCAGGTTGGAAAACGCGCTGCGCAACTCGGCCTCACTGCCTTTGAGCAGAATCGTCGGATCGGCCTCCAGGGTGATGCGCTGGTTTTTCTGTCCGGACAATTGCTGGGCGTCGCTCATGATCGATTGCAACAAACCGTCGATGGCCACGGGCTGATTGTCCGACGGGTAATCTGTGGCTTCCAGCTTGGCCAGCAACAGCAAGTCGTTGAGCAAGGTTTGCATGCGCCCGCCTTGCTGCTGCATTTGCTGCAGGGCACGAGTCCAGCGCGGGTTCACTTCCTCGACGTTGTCGAGCAGGGTTTCCAGGTAGCCGCAGATCACCGTCAGCGGTGTGCGCAATTCGTGAGACACGTTGGCGATGAAGTCTTTGCGCATCTGTTCCAGCTGATGGATGCGCGTCACGTCACGCACCAGCATCAAGTGTTCGTTGTTGCCGTAGCGAGTGATGTACAACTGAATGCGCAGGCGATCGTTGATCGGTGACGGGATTTCCAGCGGTTCGGCGTAGCTGTCCTGCTCGAAGTATTCCTTGAAGCGCGGATGGCGTACCAGGTTGGTGACCGGCTGACCGCTGTCTTGCGGCGTCTTGAGGCCGAGCAGGGTTTCGGCGGCGCGGTTCCACCATTCCAGGTTGCCATCGCTGTCGAGCATGATGACGGCGTCTTTCAGGGCAGCGGTGGATTCCTGAACTCGATCGATCACCGCTTGCAGACGTCCACGCACGCGTTGGTCACGGCGCTGCAGGTGATAGATGCTGTCGAACACTTCGCCCCACAGCCCATAGCCGTCGGGTGGTGCTTCGTCGGGTTTGTGCAGCCGCAGCCATTCGTGCAGCCGCAGCAATTGCTTGAGGGTCCAGGCCAGGTAAAGGCCCAGGCCCGCGGCGAGGCTCCAGCCGTAGTAGCCGGTAATCAGGCCGATCACCAAACAGCCGGTCACCAGCAACAACATGTGGCGAATCAGGGTGCCATGCCAGTTCTGGTTCAATTGAACACGCGTCCTTGTCAGCTTGTCGGGCGGTAAAGGTCTTGGTCAGGCTTTGGTCGAAAAGCGGTAACCGGTGCCGCGCACGGTTTGTACCAGATTCTCGTAGGCATCGCCGAGGGCTTTGCGCAGGCGGCGGATGTGCACGTCGACGGTGCGCTCTTCGACATAAACGTTGCCGCCCCAGACCTGATCCAGCAACTGGCCACGGGTGTAGGCACGTTCCTGGTGGGTCATGAAGAATTGCAGCAGGCGGTATTCGGTCGGTCCCATCTCGGCGGGTTTGCCGTCGATGGTCACGCGGTGGCTGATCGGGTCGAGCAGCAGGCCGCCGACTTCGATCGGCGTCTCGCCATCGGTAGGACCTGCGCGGCGCAGCACGGCTTTAAGGCGCGCCACCAGCTCCCGGGGGGAAAACGGCTTGGTGATGTAATCGTCAGCACCGACTTCCAGGCCCTGGATCTTGTTGTCCTCTTCGCCCTTGGCGGTGAGCATGATGATCGGGATGTCCCCGGTCAGCTCATCGCGCTTGAGGCGCCGGGCCAGCTCGATGCCGGACGTGCCGGGCAGCATCCAGTCGAGCAGGATCAGGTCCGGCTTGCGGTCGACAATGATGGCATGGGCCTGTTGCGAGTTCTCAGCCTCCAGGCAGTCATAGCCGGCCATTTCCAACGCAACGGCGATCATTTCGCGAATGGGCGCTTCGTCGTCGACGATCAGAATGCTCCTGCCAACCATGCCTTAATCCTCTTGTCATTTAACTGTCTTGCGCCGCATTAGATAACGGAATTATTGCAGTCGTGTGACAGTATTTTAGTCGACCGGCGATTGTCATGATCCTGAACTAAGCTCTAAGTCCGAATCCTGACAACCACAAAAGGAAGGTTTCCATGAAGCACATCGCTCAATCCTGGAAGGCTCTGCTGGTTACCGTTGCGCTGACGCTACCGACAATGGCCTTCGCTGAAGACCCTGGCATGGTTAAAGACGGCATGTTGGTCGACCACAAAGGCATGACGTTGTACACCTTCGACAACGACACGGGCGGCAAGTCGGCGTGCACCGGCAAGTGCGCAGAGAACTGGCCGCCATTGATGGCCAAGGCGACTGACAAGGATGAAGGCAAGTGGACCATCATCAAGCGTGACGACGGCACGATGCAGTGGGCATTCGACGGCAAGCCGCTGTACTACTTCGTTCAGGACAAGAAGCCAGGAGACATGACGGGCGACAAGAAGATGGACAAGTGGCACATCCTCCAAGGGCCGAAAATGTAAGCCTGTAGCAGCTGGCTAAGCCCGTGGCGAGGGAGCTTGTTCCCGCTCGAGTGCGCAGCACTCGCAGATGTTGGGTCCGCTTCGCGGCCCAGCGGGAGCAAGCTCCCTCGCCACAGGGCTTTGTGTTTCTTCAGCGCGTCGCGTAATCCAGCACAATCCCCACAAAAATCGCCAACCCCGCCCAGTGGTTGTGCAAAAACGCCTTGAAGCAACGCATCCGGTCCTTGCTACGGGTGTACCAGAACTCCCACGCAAAACAGCCCGCCGCCGCCAACAATCCCAGGTGGAACCAGCCGCCCAACTCGAATTTCGATCCGGCCAGCAAAAGACAACCCAGCGCCAACCCTTGCAGGATCAGAATGATCACCCGGTCTGCTTCGCCAAATAGAATCGCCGTGGATTTCACGCCGATCTTCAAGTCGTCGTCGCGGTCGGTCATCGCGTAATAGGTGTCGTAGCCCACGGTCCACAGCAGGTTGGCGATCCACAGCAACCATGCGGCTGCCGGCAGTTCACCGGTTTCGGCGGTGAACGCCATCGGCATGCCCCAGGAGAACGCGGCGCCCAACACCACTTGCGGGTAATAGGTGTAGCGCTTCATGAACGGGTAAGTGAAAGCCAGTGCCAAACCCCCGAACGACAACCAGATCGTGGCCGCGTTGGTGCACAACACCAGCAGGAAACTCACGCCCATCAGCAATGCAAAGAACACCAGCGCTTCTTTAGAGCTGATCTTGCCGCTCGGCAGCGGGCGCTGTTCGGTACGCTTTACATGGCCGTCGACCTTACGGTCCGCCCAGTCATTGATCACGCAGCCCCCAGCGCGGGTCAGCACCACGCCGAGCACGAAGATCACTACGTTGGCCAGCGACGGCGAACCTTTACCGGCAATCCACAACGCCCACAGCGTCGGCCACAGCAACAGATAAATGCCGATGGGTTTGTCCATGCGGGTCAGCTGAATGAAATCCCAGGCCCGAGGGTTCAAGCGGTTCAGGGACTTGAGCAGGCTCTGATACATCAACAGTTCTCCGGGTGGGCGCGGGTGGCGAGCCACAAGGTCGGCAGGAAGATCTCGGCCACCAGCACGCTCAAGGTGCCACGGTCGAAACGCGAGCGACGGCCCCACAGTTCGGGTGCCCGGGACTCCAGCGGCAGCCATTCTTGAGGATAGTGACAAACCTCGATGGCGCGACGCTGGAACGCCTGATCGCAAAACAGCAATTCACCCAGGGAACGGCTGCCCAATTCATCCATGTGCAAGCCGTCGCCCTGCAAGGCACTGCGCGCCGCGACGCTTCGGGCAAACACCCAGGCCTCGCCGTGACCGCGCAGATACACCTCGCGCACCCAGCCTTCGCTGCCTTCCTCCAGCTCCAGCGCGGCACATTCGTCGGCGCGCAGCGTCTGCCAGCCTTCAAACAGCGGCGTGACGCTGAAGCCGTCATTCGACAAACGGATCAGGCGTCGGGTCAGAGAGCCTTCGTCGAACAGCCAGTCGAGGGTAGACGTGTCGGGGAGGGGCGTCAGTTGGCTTTGAGGGAGCCACAGTGGGGTCGCGGAGGGGAATTTTGAGTGCGGCACAGTGAGTCATTATTGGCAGCAAATGAGGCGGCGAGCTTACCATGTCAGCCAGCGATTTTGATTGGTCCGGGCCGCCGTTGCGCCGAACAGGCTTGCATCTGCCGGGCCCGATCAGTACAAAACGCCCCTGAGCCGGACGGCATCGATCCACCTGGCGACCGTCCGCGCCGGCAATAAGCCTGAATCCTGAGGAAGTACCTGAATGAAAAAGTGGCAATGTGTGGTCTGCGGCCTGATTTATAACGAAGCCGACGGCTGGCCGGACGACGGCATTGCGCCGGGCACGCTGTGGCAAGACGTGCCGGAAGACTGGCTGTGCCCGGACTGCGGCGTCGGCAAGATGGATTTCGAAATGATCGAAATCAACTAAGACATTTGAGGAGTAAGGAATGAACGCACCTGTCGTGATCGTCGGCACCGGGCTGGCTGGCTACAACCTGGCCCGCGAGTTTCGCAAGCTCGATGGCGAAACGCCGCTGCTGCTGATTACCGCCGATGACGGACGCTCCTACTCCAAGCCGATGCTCTCCACCGGTTTCGGCAAGAACAAAGACGCGGACGGCCTGAGCATGGCCGAACCGGGCGCCATGGCCGAGCAATTGAAGGCCGAAGTGCGTACCCACACGCGCATCAGCGGCATCGATCCGGGCCATAAACGCCTGTGGATCGGTGAGGAATCGGTGATTTATCGCGACCTGATCCTGGCTTGGGGCGCGGAAACCGTGCGGGTGCCTATCGAAGGCGATGCAACGGATGTGGTTTTCCCGATCAACGACCTGGAAGATTACGCACGCTTTCGTGCCGCCGCGGCGGGCAAGCGCCGGGTGTTGCTGCTCGGTGCCGGCCTGATCGGCTGCGAATTCGCCAATGACTTGATCCTCGGGGGCTTCGAGGTGCAACTGGTTGCACCGTGCGAGCAAGTCATGCCGACCCTGTTGCACCCGGCGGCAGCTGCGGCCGTTCAGGCCGGGCTCGAAAGCCTCGGCGCGCGCTTCCACCTTGGGCCGGTGCTCAATCGCTTGCAGCGCGTCGCGGACGGCGTGGAAGCGCATCTGTCCGATGGTCAGGTGATTCCCTGCGACGTGGTGGTCTCGGCCATTGGCCTGCGTCCCCGTATCGATCTGGCGGCAGCGGCCGGTGTGCAGGTCAATCGTGGCGTGGTGGTCGATCGCCATCTGAAAACCTCCCACGCCAATATCTATGCGCTGGGCGACTGCGCCGAGGTCGATGGGCTGAATCTGTTGTACGTCATGCCCCTCATGAGCTGTGCGAGAGCGCTGGCGCAAACCCTTGCCGGCAACCCTACCGCCGTGAGTTATGGCCCGATGCCGATTACCGTGAAAACCCCGGTCTGTCCGTTGGTGGTTTCGCCGCCACCACGGGGCGCCGAGGGCGTCTGGACCGTCGAAGGGCAGGGCGCGGACATCAAAGTTTTGTGCCGTGATGCCAGCGGAAAACTGCTCGGTTATGCCCTGACAGGCGCGGCGGTGATGGAAAAACTGGCCCTCAACAAAGAGCTTCCGGCACTGCTGGCGTAAATACCGGTCGTTCTGTCGGAATCACCCCGCTTTTGCCCCTACAAAGGTCGCGCCGAGACTGGCGCGGCTCTTCCGTGCGTGCCATTCTCACTCCCGTCTGCCGCAGAGTAGAGCACCTGCGGCGCCTTGGGCGCTGTTCCAACGAGAACAGCACGGACATAACAACAAAAAACCGTCAAAGGGGCTTCACTAATGCGTAAACCAGAACTCGCCGCCGCCATCGCGGAAAAAGCAGATCTCACCAAAGAGCAGGCCAACCGCGTTCTCAACGCCGTTCTCGAAGAAATCACCGGAGCCCTGCACCGCAAGGACAGCGTGACGCTGGTCGGCTTCGGCACCTTCCTGCAACGCCACCGCGGTGCCCGCACCGGCAAAAACCCGCAAACCGGTGAGCCTGTCAAAATCAAGGCCAGCAACACTGTTGCGTTCAAGCCAGGCAAATCATTGAAAGACAGCGTTAATCCATAATTGCGGCGAACTCCCTGAATAACGGGGAGAACCGTATTGAAAAATGGGCACACCGATTGAGTCGGGTGCCCATTTTTTATGGGCGGCGTTCAGTTTCTGTATATGTTTCGTGGACTGATTAATACAGGTTGGAAAACAACTGTCCACAGCTCCAATTGTTTGCGAAACGCCTTACAAAAATAATGCTGTATATAAAGTGCCATCATTTTGCTGGCACTTTATTAATGCTCTGTTGTCCGCGTTGGTTTGTTCGCAGATGACAGCAATCTTTCGGATCATTCCTACATTCATCCTCCTCTATTGTTGGCATGCTTCACGTCCGCCATTGGGGGAGGTGTCGGCCACGGCTTGATGAAAGTTTTACCGGCCGCTCTGCCTCAATGGTTTCAGGGCTATCGGCTGGAGGGGTAAATATTAAATCGGTATCAGGGAATCCCCTTGCGCATATAGGGAGATCTCCTACACGCAATAAACAACAGTTCGTCTTGTTGTTTAATCAGATGCTTGCTAGTGGCCATCATTGTGATTACGATGCGCCCACTTGAAAGAGCACGAACTCAATTGGATGAGACTCATCGCAGCTCTTTGATACTGTCCCGCGCCCCTGCAACTGCAATTGGCGTTCGACCGTAATCCTAAATAAAGGCCATGGATGTCCTACTCAAGCAAACTTTCTGCTCATTACCTTGATCTCGCAAAAGCCTCTGTTTCCAAAGAGAATTTCGCGGGCGAGGACGTTCGCTTTTCGAGCGAATATGAAGCACTCGAAAGCGAGCTGGCGAAAGCTTCGTCCATGCACGAAAGCGGTCAGATCGACTGGCTGAAAATCCGTGAAAACAGCGAAAACCTGCTGCGCACCCAGTCCAAGGATTTGCGGGTCGGCGCCTGGCTGACCTGGGCCTTGTACCAGCGCGAATCGTTCCAGGGCCTGCTGGCCGGCCTTGGTCTGCTGCACCATCTGTGCGAAAACCACTGGGCCGACGTTCACCCGAGCAAGGCCCGTACCCGCTCCGCTGCGATCAGTTGGCTGGTGCCGCGTCTCGAGCAGGTGCTGACCGAAAACGTCGCGATCAAAGAGCAGTTGCCGATGTTCCGGCGGCTGGTCGAACACCTTGAAGGCCTCGATGCCGCCTGCACCGAGCACCTGGGCGACGATGCGCCGCTGCTGCTGCCAATCTCCCGCCGCCTGAAAAACATGGTGCAACGCGCCGCCGACAACCAGCCGGAACCCGGCGTGGTGGGCGCTGCGGTGGCCCAGGTCAAACAGGCCGCCACGCAACTGTTCACCCCCGGCGCACCGATCGACAACGAAAAAGAAGCCCACAAGGCCCTGCGCGCCCAGCAGGAAAGCGCGCGTCCATTGTGTGCCTGGTGGCTCAAGCAGAAAGCCACCGACCTGCGCGCCCTGCGCCTCAATCGCACGCTGTTGTGGCTGCCCATCGACGCGGTGCCTGAGCGCAACGCCGAGCAAATCACCGTGCTGCGCGGCTTGCCCGCCGACAAGCTCAAGGCCTATCAGGACCGTTACGATCAGGCCAAATACGCCGATCTGCTGGTGGAACTGGAGGCGAGCCTGGCGAAGGCGCCGTTCTGGTTCGACGGCCAGCGAATGGTCTGGGAATGCCTCCAGGGCTTGAACGCCGAGATGGCCATGCGCGAAGTGGAAATCCACTTCGCGCTTTTGATTCAGCGCCTGCCCGGCATCGTCGAATTGCGTTTCCACGACGGCGCGCCGTTCGCCGATCCAGCCACTCGCGCCTGGATCAGCGCCAACGTCATGCCGCACCTGCAAAGCGCCAGTGCGCCGCGCAAGGTCGAAGTCGCCGATACCCAGCCAGCCTGGGAAGTGGCCCTCGAAGAAGTGATGCCGATCCTGCGCAAGGACGGCCTCAAGGCTGCCGTGCAGATCCTTAAGCAGGGCCTGCAAAGCGCCCACGGCGGACGCGTCCGATTCTTCTGGCAGTTCGCCCTCGCGCGGCTGTGCTTCATGGCCAAGAAATACGAACTGGCCAAGACCCAACTCGAAACACTCGACCAAACATTACAGGACTCAGGTCTGAACGCCTGGGAGCCCGATCTTGCGCTGGAAGTGCTGCATTTACTGCATAGCTGCTGCGAGTTGTTGCCGCAGAACCATGCCGTACGTGAACGCAAGGAAGAGATTTATCGCAGGCTGTGCCACCTCGATCTCGAAGTGGTACTCGAATAGGCCCCAGGGCCACAACCGCAAGGAGAAAAGCCATGGCCAAAGAAGGCTCGGTAGCCCCCAAGGAACGCATCAACGTCACTTTCAAACCTGCCACCGGTGGTGCCCAGGAAGAGATCGAACTGCCGTTGAAACTACTGGCAATCGGTGACTACACCCACCGCAAGGACGAACGCAAAGTCGAAGATCGCAAGCCGATCAGCATCGACAAGATGACGTTTGACGAAGTGCTGGCCAAGCAAGAGCTGAGCCTGACACTGAGCGTGCCGAACCGTCTTCAGGAAGAAGGTGACACTGAAGAACTGGCCGTGAAACTGCGCGTCAACTCGATGAAGGACTTCAACCCGGCCTCGCTGGTCGAGCAAGTGCCCGAGCTGAAAAAACTGATGGAACTGCGCGACGCGCTGGTGGCCCTCAAAGGCCCGCTGGGTAACGCGCCTGCGTTCCGCAAAGCTATCGAAGGCGTTCTCGCCGACGACGAATCCCGCGGTCGCGTACTGGGTGAGCTGGGCCTGAACGCCGCAGCCCAGGACGCCCCCCAGAACGTCTGAGCCACCATCAGCCAAGGAAGCCAACAATGAGCACTAGCGCAGCACAGCAAAAGAGCAAAGAGAACGGCGAATACAGCATTCTCGACAGCATCATCGCCGAAACCCGCCTGACGCCGGACGACGAAGCCTACGACATCGCCAAGCGCGGTGTGTCGGCCTTCATCGAAGAGCTGCTCAAGCCGCAGAACAACGGTGAGCCGGTCAAGAAGGCAATGGTTGACCGCATGATCGCCGAGATCGATGCCAAGCTCAGCCGCCAGATGGACGAAATCCTGCACCACCCTGACTTCCAGTCCCTGGAATCGTCGTGGCGTGGCCTGCAGTTGCTGGTCGACCGCACCAACTTCCGCGAAAACATCAAGATTGAAATCCTCAACGTCTCCAAAGAAGACCTGCTGGACGATTTCGACGATTCGCCGGAAGTGATGCAATCGGGCCTGTACAAGCACATCTACACCGCTGAATACGGTCAGTTCGGTGGTCAGCCGGTAGGCGCGATCATCGCCAACTACTTCATGTCCCCAAGCTCGCCGGACGTGAAACTGATGCAGTACGTGTCCAGCGTTGCCTGCATGTCCCACGCGCCGTTCATCGCTGCGGCCGGCCCGAAATTCTTCGGCCTGGAAAGCTTCACCGGCCTGCCGGACCTGAAGGATCTGAAAGATCACTTCGAAGGCCCGCAATTCGCCAAATGGCAGAGCTTCCGCCAGTCGGAAGACTCCCGCTACGTTGGCCTGACCGTGCCGCGTTTCCTGCTGCGTAACCCGTACGACCCGGAAGAAAACCCGGTCAAATCGTTCGTGTACAAAGAAACCGTCGCCAACAGCCACGAGCACTACCTGTGGGGCAACACCGCCTACGCGTTCGGCACCAAGCTGACCGACAGCTTCGCCAAATTCCGCTGGTGCCCGAACATCATCGGCCCGCAGAGCGGTGGCGCGGTTGAAGACCTGCCGTTGCACCACTTCGAAAGCATGGGCGAAATCGAAACCAAGATTCCTACCGAGGTTCTGGTCAGCGACCGTCGTGAATACGAACTGGCCGAGGAAGGCTTCATTTCCCTGACCATGCGCAAAGGCTCCGACAATGCGGCGTTCTTCTCCGCAAGCTCGGTGCAGAAGCCGAAGTTCTTCGGCATCAGCGCAGAAGGCAAGGCGGCAGAGCTGAACTACAAGCTCGGCACCCAACTGCCGTACATGATGATCGTCAACCGGCTGGCTCACTACTTGAAAGTGCTGCAGCGCGAGCAACTCGGTTCGTGGAAAGAACGTACCGACCTCGAGCTGGAACTCAACAAGTGGATCCGCCAGTACGTGGCCGACCAGGAAAACCCGAGCGCCGAAGTCCGTGGCCGTCGTCCACTGCGCGCTGCCCAGATCATCGTCAGCGATGTCGAAGGCGAGCCTGGCTGGTACCGCGTCAGCCTGAACGTGCGTCCGCACTTCAAGTACATGGGTGCCGATTTCACCCTGTCGCTGGTTGGCAAGCTGGACAAAGAGTAAGCGGAGCCTGACTCATGACTGGATACGGCAGCCTTTTCGAACGCCTGGGTGGCGACGCGGACAAACGCGTCGGCTGGAGCCGCGAGGTCTCCGCCATGGCGTCCGTGGCTGCCCATCTGGCCAAGATGCTCAGCACCCGTGCGGGCAGCGTGCAAACGCTGTCCGATTACGGGCTACCCGATCTCAATGACATGCGTCTGAGCCTGCACGACTCCCTGAGTCAGGCCCGTCTGGCCATCGAAAATTTCATCGAAGCCTACGAGCCACGCCTGAGCAATGTGCGTGTCATCTCCCTGCCGCGTGATCACGATCAGCTTCGTCTGTCCTTCAGCATCGAAGGCCTGCTGGAAGTTGATGGTTTCAAGCGCCAGGTCAGTTTCGCCGCGCGCCTGGATGGCAGCGGTCAAGTCAAGGTCAACTAAGGAGATTCGTATGTCCGGCAAACCAGCAGCACGCGTATCCGACCCCACCGCTTGCCCGCTCCCCGGCCACGGCACCAACCCGATCGCCGCCGGTTCCGGCGACGTCTTCTTCGACGGCCTCGCGGCCGCCCGCCAAGGCGATGCCTCGGCGTGTGGTGGTGCGATGGTTGGCGGGTTGGCGACGACGGTTTTGATCAATGGGAAACCGGCCGCGACGGTGGATTCCGTTGGGACTCATGGCAACAAGGTTACGGCTGGGTCCGGGACGGTGATTATCGGGAATTCGCATTCGGCGGTGCCGTTTGTGGCGCCGTTGCCGGTAGTGCTGCAGTGGCCTTTCACTCAGCAATTTATAGTGCGTGATCCCAAAACCGGAGCTCCCATAGCTGAGCGTGCTTATACCTTGCGTACAGCCTCTGGGAAGGAACTTAAAGGGATCACGGATGCGCAAGGCAAGACGGCAGCGATGGCCTCTGACTCGGCGGAAAGCGTCACGCTCACGTTCGACCCACAGTCCTCTCTCGTGATTGCATAAGGGATTCTCACATGACAGCTCCAGCCCCTGTCACGGCACAACTCACTCCCTCGTCTGATACAAAATGCGTGGAAGCGACTGTTGAAGATTTCAAAATTACAGACATTCCCGGTGTGATGTCGAAGCTTGGCTGGAAGGAATCTGCTCGAATCATGCAGCGCTGGTTCGACGGTGATGGATTTGTCATGAGTTCAGACGAAAAAGAAGGACGTCTTGCACTTGACAAGATCACTCAGGAAAAACTGTTTGGGGATCTTGATTTTGATTGGCTAACCAGTGCATCTCCACACACCGGCGTGATTATTGATGAGTTGAATGCAAAGTTATCAAGTGCAAGTCAATACAATGAGGTTATTGGTCGAAAGAGTGGTTTTCCGAGTCAGCTGACACCCGGCCTTTTGCAGTTTATGACTCGCATGCGCAAACTTGGAATTTTTGATGAGCAAAATCAAGATCTCGTTATGGGGTTTCATGATTTTAGCGGGCTTGATGCGATAGGGTTGGAAACAACTACACAGGCTAATTTTAGACCCATCGGATTATCGGTCACTGAGAAGAAAGATAATCCGATGGACGATGTATACGGTGCTCTCGGTGGTTTTATAGTAAAAATTGCAATCACCAAGTTTTCTACTGCACCTAAAACCAAAAATAGTGCTGCTTCTTTGCGTATCCATGAAGTCGGTTGCTATATCCGTGATACCTACGACTTCCTGAATGAAGACGGCAAGGATCAGTTGCTGGGTTACTGGAATTCGGAAGGTGTCATCAAGCCTGACTACTACGAGTACCTCAGCGGGCCAGCTAGCGTAGAGCGTGAGGGAAAGAAATACTTCAAGGTTACTAACGATAGCTTTAACTGCTACCGGGCACAGCATGGCAAAGGCGGGGATTTGTTTGTCTATTCCAACGTGAAAAAAATCCCCACTTCCATTCTTATCTACTTATCTGCCGCGGATTTTGCTGAGTATATGCAAAAAACTAATCGTCCGGCGGTTTCGCCATGAAGCTTAAAGTTAGAAGGCTTATTCTGATTTGTTTATTTGTCGTCATGATGCCGGTTTTGATTCTTTTTGGATTGAAACTACAAAGCTCGTGGGAAGCGCAACCAGTAAAAAAATACTGGAGCCCATCAGCGCAGTGCTATATCGCCAGATATGTTCCGAATTATCAGGCAGTTGGTATGGTGGGTCGTGTTCTGGAAATGTTTAGCAGTCAGTATTTTTATCGTGTGTATACCAAGGATGGAGAACTGCTCAAGACTTCTGAGTGGTATTTGTGGATGAGAGAGGGCAATGCCGGAGTTGCTCCTGAGTTTCAAGGAGAAATGGTGTTGTACCCCGGTGCAGATGGCTGGGAAAGTTGGATGGTTCCTGAATGTCGTTGAGGTTCGTAAATCAAGAAACCCCTTCTAGGTGTGATCGCCGTTGATCAGCCTTAGTCGTTTCAGGTTCTTGAAGATTGCCCTGTGGACACCCGCTGTCGTGTCCGTGGTTCTGTTGTTCCTCGATTGGTCAGAGGGATATTCGAGGGTTGCAGGCCGGGAGCAGTTCTTGGCGATTTACGTCCTGACATTTGGCATCCCTGCCTACATCGCCTTTGCCCTGTGGGCGACGCGAGTAATGAACGGGAAAACCGAACAGCAAATTTTGAGAGGTGTATGGCGCGCACCGTTGACGTTCATCCCTTTTTACGCCGCCCCATGGGTGATTTATGGATTGTCCCATGTGTTTTTGGGGAGCCTCGCCGGGTTCCCGATGATGTTTGGCTGGCTGGCTTTTCTGCCGTACCTGCTCATCGCCGGTTACGTAGTTGCCGGTCTGACAGTCGCGCTCTACAGGACAGTTTTTTCATGAGATCCACCACCAGGAAGGTACTCCGTGTCCTTTAACCACTACTACCAAAGCGAACTCACCGCACTTCGCCAGTTAGGTCGTCGATTCGCCGAGCGTAGCCCGGCGTTGGCACCTTTTCTCGGCCAGGCCGGGCGGGATCCAGACGTGGAGCGGTTGCTTGAGGGCTTCGCTTTCCTGACCGGACGCCTGCGCCAGAAGCTCGATGACGAGCTGCCGGAGCTCAGTCATTCCCTGATGCACCTGCTGTGGCCCAACTACATGCGGCCGCTGCCGGCGTTCAGCATTTTGCAGTTCGATCCGTTGAAGCGTTCGGGACCTGCGTTGATGGTCGAGCGCGACACGCCGGTCGAGAGCGTGCCAATCGATGACGTGCGTTGCCGCTTCCGCACCTGCTACCCGACCGAAGTCTTGCCGCTGGATCTGGCCGCGCTGAATTACTCGGTGAAGGGCGACGGTTCGTTGTTGAGCCTGCGTCTGGAGATGAGTGCTGACGGTCACCTTGGTGAGCTGGAGTTGAGCCGTCTGCGTCTGCACTTCGCGGGCGAGCGTTACATCAGCCAGATGCTGTACCTCAGCCTGTTGCGCAACCTGGAAGGCATCGAGTTGATCCCGCTGGACGGCGCCGGTAAGCCCATCAACGGCGTCAACGGCATGCCGATGGCGTTCAAGATGCCCGGCGACCGCGTACAGCCGGTGGGTTTTGCCGAAGAAGAAGCGTTGATCCCGTATCCGCTGAACACCTTCCGTGGCTATCGCTACTTGCAGGAATACTTCGCCTTCCAGGACAAGTTCCTGTTCGTCGACGTCAACGGCCTGGACATGCTCAAGGCATTGCCGGAAGACACGTTGAAGCAGATGCGCGGCCTCGAGCTGCGCTTCGACATTCGCAAGAGCGGCATCATGCGCATGCGTCCGACGCTGGACAACGTGAAGCTCTACTGCACGCCGATTGTGAATCTGTTCAAGCACGACGCCTTGCCGATCCGCCTCGACGGCAAGCAGGACGAATACCTGCTGCTGCCCGCCGAATTCGATCTGCAAAACTGCGGCGTGTTCTCGGTGGAAACCGTGACCGGCTGGAAGCCCGGCGGCCTCGGTTATCAGGAATACGTGCCGTTCGAATCCTTCGAGCACGACCCGAGTTTCGACGTGCCCAACAGCCGTCCGCATTACAGCATCCGCCAGCGTTCGTCGCTGTTGCACGACGGACTCGACACCTACCTGAGCTTCGGCATCCGCCACACCGAAGCTCACGAAACCCTGTCGATCGAGCTGATGTGCACCAACCAGAACCTGCCCAAAAAGCTCAAGCTCGGCGACATCAGCCAGGCCTGTGAAGAGACGCCGGAGTTCCTGAGTTTCCGCAACATCACTCCGGCTACCTCGAGTTACGCGCCACCGCTGAACCGTGACTTCCTCTGGAAGCTGATCAGCAACATGTCGCTCAACTACCTGTCGCTGGCCGACGTCAATGCGTTGAAGGTGATTCTGGAAACCTACGACCTGCCGCGCTACTACGACCAACACGCTGAAAAAGTCAGCAAACGCCTGCTGGGCGGGCTCAAGTCGATCAAGCACCAACACGTCGACCGGTTGCACCGGGGGTTGCCGGTTCGCGGGTTGCGCACCGAACTGACCATCGACCCGGAAGGGTATATCGGCGAGGGCGACCTGTTCGTTTTCGCCTCGGTTCTTAACGAGTTTTTCGCGCTTTACGCCAGTCTCAATTCGTACCACGAGCTGCGGGTAAAAAGCACACAGGGAGAGGTGTACCAATGGACACCACGTATGGGCCTTCAGCCGCTTCTTTAAGCGGACTGACCCGAGGAATACGCGAGTACTCGCTGTTTCAGGCCGTGCTGCTGGTGGTTGACCGGCTGCGCGAGGCTCACCCGCACCTGAGCCAGGACGATTTGTACGACCAGCTCGAATTCCAGGCCAACCCGAGCCTGGGTTTCCCTGGCAGCGACGTCGATCGCGTGGAGTTTTTCCACGAGCACGGGCAGATGCGCGCGCGCCTGCGTTTCAACCTGATCGGCCTGGTCGGCTCCGGTTCGCCGCTGCCGGCGTTCTACGGTGAACAGGCCCTGGGCGACAGCGAAGACGGCAACCCGACCCGCAACTTCCTCGACCTGTTTCACCATCGCCTGCAACGGCTGATGCTGCCGATCTGGCGTAAATACCGTTACCGCGCCAGTTTCGAGAGCGGCGCCCTCGACCCGTTCTCGGCGCAGCTGTTTGCCTTGATCGGCCTCGGCGGTGAAGAGATCCGCAAGGCCCAGGAACTGAACTGGAAACGCCTGCTGCCGTACCTCGGTTTGCTCAGCTTGCGCGCGCACTCAGCGGCGCTGATCGAAGCGGTGCTGCGTTACTACTTCAAGCACGCCGAACTGACCATCGAGCAGTGCATCGAGCGCCGCGTGGAAATTCTCGAAGAACAGCGCAATCGTTTGGGCCGCGCCAACAGCCTGCTCGGTGAAGACCTGGTGCTGGGCGAACACGTGCGCGACCGCAGCGGCAAATTCCGCATCCACATCCGCGAGCTCGACTGGCAACGCTTCCACGAATTCCTGCCGATCGGTTTCGGCTACCAGCCGCTGTGCGCGCTGGTGCGGTTCACCCTGCGTGACCCGCTCGATTACGACATTCGCCTGGTGTTGCGCCAGGAAGAAATCCGCGAACTGCGCATCGGTGAGCAAAACGCCTGTCGCCTGGGATGGACCAGTTGGCTGGGCCGCGAAAAAGCGGACGGCGTGGTGACCCTGGGCAGCAAAATTCATTAAGGACAGATGACCAATGATCAACGTAGACCTGCAACAACTTATCCAGGCGCTGGACGCCGAAACCCGTCGTGATCTGGAAAGTTCTGCCGAGCGTTGCGTCGCCCGTGGCGGCAGCAAAATCCTCGTCGAAGACTTGCTGCTCGGCCTGCTGGAGCGCCCGCAAGGCTTGCTCGCACGCGCGCTGCAAGACGCCGAAGTGGATGCCGGCGAGCTGAGCGCCGCGTTGCAATCGCGGGTCGAACACAGCGCCTCGCGCAACCCGGTGTTCGCCCCGGAACTGGTGCAGTGGCTGCAAGACGCGTTGCTGGTGGCCAACCTTGAACTGGGCCAGAGCCAGGTCGAACAAGCCGCGTTGATCCTCGCGCTGCTGCGCAACCCGATGCGCTACGCCGGCAGCCGCTACCAGTCGTTGCTGGCCAAGTTGAACATCGAGCGCCTGAAGGAGTTCGCCCTGTCGCAGAAAGAGCAACCGGCCACCGGCAAACCCGCTGTACCCGGCGAATCGCTGCTGGAGCGCTTCACGCATAACCTCACGCAACAGGCCCGCGACGGCAAACTCGACCCGGTGCTGTGCCGCGATGGTGCGATCCGGCAGATGGTCGACATCCTCGCCCGTCGCCGCAAGAACAACCCGATTGTGGTCGGTGAAGCCGGCGTCGGTAAAACCGCGATCGTCGAAGGTTTGGCTTCGCGCATTGCCGCCGGTGAAGTGCCGCAAGTGCTGAAAGGCGTGGAGCTGCTGTCGCTGGACATGGGCTTGCTGCAAGCGGGCGCCAGCGTCAAAGGCGAATTCGAACGTCGCCTCAAAGGCGTGATCGACGAAGTCAAAGCCTCGCCGAAACCGATCATCCTGTTCATCGACGAAGCCCACACCCTGATCGGCGCGGGCGGCAATGCCGGCGGATCCGATGCGGCCAACCTGCTCAAGCCAGCCCTGGCTCGTGGCGAATTGCGCACCATCGCCGCCACCACCTGGGCGGAGTACAAGAAGTACTTCGAAAAAGACCCGGCCCTGGCCCGTCGTTTCCAGCCAGTGCAACTGCACGAACCGACCGTCAGTGAAGCGGTGACCATCCTCCGTGGCCTGGCTCAGGTCTACGAGAAGAGCCACGGCATCTACCTGCGCGATGACGCGGTGGTTGCGGCAGCCGAGTTGTCTGCGCGTTACCTCGCGGGCCGTCAGCTGCCGGACAAAGCCGTCGACGTCCTCGACACCGCGTGCGCCCGCGTTCGCATCAGCCTCGCCGCCGCCCCGGAAAGCCTTGAGCGTCTGCGTGGCGAACTGGCTGAAGGTGGTCGTCAGCGTCAGGCCCTGCGCCGTGATGCTGAAGCCGGCTTGCTGATCGATCACGAAGCGCTGGACGCGTTGGAAGATCGCCTTGCGACCGCAGAAGAGGAAATGGTCGCGCTGGAAACCCTGTGGACCGACCAGAAAGAACTGGCCGAACGTCTGCTGGACCTGCGTCAGCAACTGGCCAAGGCGCGCGAAGCCGCTGCCGTCGAACCGACCGTTACGGTTGAGGAAGACGCCGAAGGCACCGTGATCGAAACGCTGCCGGTGGACGAAGCGCACAGCGTCGAAACCCTGGAAGCCGCTCTCAACGACACTCACAAAGCGCTGACCGAGCTTCAGGTCAAAGAACGTCTGGTGAGCTTCGAAGTCTGCCCGCGTCTGGTCGCCGAAGTAATCAGCGCCTGGACCGGTGTGCCATTGGCGCAACTGGCCCGCGAACACAATGCCAAGGTCGCGAGTTTCGCCACCGACCTGCGTACACGTATTCGTGGTCAGGAACAAGCCGTTCACGCCCTGGACCGCTCGATGCGCGCCACCGCTGCCGGTCTGAACAAACCTGACGCACCGGTCGGCGTGTTTCTGCTGGTCGGCCCGAGCGGCGTCGGCAAGACCGAAACCGCGCTGGCGTTGGCGGACTTGCTGTACGGCGGTGATCGTTTCATCACCACCATCAACATGTCCGAGTTCCAGGAGAAGCACACCGTCTCGCGCCTGATCGGTGCGCCACCAGGTTACGTCGGTTATGGCGAGGGCGGCATGCTCACCGAAGCCGTGCGCCAGAAACCGTACTCGGTCGTGTTGCTGGATGAAGTCGAGAAAGCCGATCCGGACGTGCTGAACCTGTTCTACCAAATCTTCGACAAAGGTGTGGCCAACGACGGCGAAGGGCGCGAGATCGACTTCCGCAACACGTTGATCCTGATGACCTCGAACCTGGGCAGCGACCGCATCAGCGAGCTCTGCGAAAACGGCGCACGCCCATCGGCCGAAGTGCTCGAAGAAACCATTCGCCCGGTCCTGAGCAAGCACTTCAAACCGGCACTGCTGGCGCGGATGCGCGTGGTGCCTTACTACCCGGTCGGTGGCCCGGTGCTGCGCGAGCTGATCGAGATCAAACTCGGGCGTCTGGGCGAGCGCCTGAACCGTCGTCAGCTGGACTTCACTTACTCCCAGGACCTCGTCGATCACCTGGCCGAACGCTGCACCCAAAGCGACAGCGGTGCGCGTCTGATCGACCACTTGCTCGACCTGCACGTGCTGCCGCTGGTGGCCGACCGCTTGCTCGATGCGATGGCCACCGGTGAAAGCCTCAAGCGTGTCCACGCGACGCTCGACGGTGGCGCCAGCGTGACGTGCGAGTTCGCCTGAGGTGGGTGTGATGTTCACTCAAGTGCCGCAACCGCTGGTCTATGCCGAAGCCTTGCTGGCGCAGTTCGCCAGCCTGTCGCGCGCTGCGGACGGTGCTGCGCTGCTGGGTGACTTCGTGCGCGGCTTGGCCGAGCTCAGTGGTTGCGAGCTAACGCAGTTGTACCTGCTGGACGCGACTCACACCTGCCTGGGGATGAACGCCGAGTGCCTCAACGGCATCCTGCAACCCCGGGAAGCGGAGAGCCTGCCGGCGGATTACAACGGTGAACAACTGCTGCAATTCGCCCTGTGCCAGAACCGCGTGGTGAGCCTCAGCGAGTTGAGCGGCAGCCTGCACGAAACCAGTTTCCTGCCGCCGCAGGCCACGCCTTGGCAGTCGCTGTTGTGCGTGCCGCTGGTCAATCAACAGAAAGCCGTCGAAGGCTTGCTGCTGTGCGCAAGTCGCCGGCACATCGACCTGCAAGGCTTCGCCGATTCCCTCGGGCAACTGGGTTCGTTCGTGCTCGGCCAGTTGCACTTGCTGCAGCGTTTGCGTCAGCCGAGCGGTGACGTACGACCGATCAAGGTCAGTGTCCCAAGCGCCAGCGGTTACGGTTTGATCGGCAAGAGCAAGGCAATGCGCCAGACCTACTCGCTGATCAGCAAAGTCCTGCACAGCCCGTACACCGTGCTGCTGCGTGGCGAAACCGGCACCGGCAAGGAAGTGGTCGCGCGCGCCATCCACGACTGCGGCCCGCGCCGTTCCCAGGCGTTCATCGTGCAGAACTGCGCGGCGTTCCCCGAAAACCTGCTGGAAAGCGAGCTGTTCGGCTATCGCAAAGGCGCGTTCACCGGCGCTGATCGTGACCGTGCCGGGCTGTTCGATGCGGCCAATGGCGGCACCTTGTTGCTGGATGAAATCGGCGACATGCCGTTGTCCCTGCAAGCCAAGCTGTTGCGGGTTCTGCAGGAAGGCGAGATTCGTCCGCTGGGGTCTAACGACACGCACAAGATCGACGTGCGCATCATCGCCGCGACCCACCGGGATTTGTCGGTGCTGGTCAGCGAAGGCAAATTCCGCGAGGACTTGTACTACCGCCTCGCGCAATTCCCGATCGAGTTGCCGGCCCTGCGTCAGCGCGAAGGCGACATCCTCGACCTGGCCCGGCACTTCGCCGACAAGGCTTGCTCGTTCTTGCAGCGTGACGCGGTGCGTTGGTCCGATGCGGCGCTGGATCACCTGTCCGGCTATGCCTTCCCCGGCAACGTGCGCGAACTCAAAGGCCTGGTAGAACGTGCCGTTCTGCTGTGCGAGGGCGGCGAGTTGCTGGCCGAGCATTTCTCCCTGCGCATGGAAGCCATGCCGGAAGACAACAGCCTGAACCTGCGCGAACGCCTGGAGCAGGTCGAACGCAGCCTGCTGCTCGATTGCCTGCGCAAAAACGACGGCAACCAGACCCTCGCCGCCCGCGAACTCGGCCTGCCACGGCGCACGCTGCTTTATCGCCTTGGGCGCCTGAATATCAACCTGGGTGATTTCGATGGTTGATCTGGATTTCTACAGCCCGACCTCTCAGGTTGGAATGCCCCCTGTGGCTAGCGCATTCCCTGTGGCGAGGGGATTTATCCCCGTTCGGCTGCGCAGCAGTCGCAATCCGGCCAACTCGGTTTGCCTGAATAAACGAGGTAGCCGGTTTTGGGGCCGCTTCGCGACCCAACGGGGACAAGTCCCCTCGCCACAGGGGATCACAAGTTCCCCGGTGATTGGCTATAGGCCCTGGAATAGAGCCTTCCAATCAACCTCATCCGCTTCTAACAGCGCCGCCCAACCGGGTCGGCGCTTTGTGCTTTGTCTACCCATGGAGACCCTCTGATGCCTGTTCGTCACTGGCAAGCCGTCCTGCTGACCCTCGTCGTTCTATGCGGCCTCGGCGGCTGTAGCGGCAATTACAAATACAACGACAACACCTATCGCCCATTGGGTGATCCGCAGGCGGTCAATCGCGGCAAGTGACCGCAAGGAGTATCACCATGGAACTGGTTTTCGAAATGCTGAACACCAAGCAGTTCGTGCCCACGGATTTGTGCCAGAAGACCTTCAAACAGGCCGGTGGCGTGATCGGCCGGGGCGAGGACTGCGACTGGATCATTCCCGACCGCAAGCGTCACCTGTCCAACCACCACGCGTTGATCAGCTACCGCGAAGGCACGTTTTTCCTGACCGATACCAGCAGCAACGGTATCCAGGACAGCGAAAGCGGCGCGCGCCTGCGCAAAGGCGAAGCGATGCGCATCGAACACGGCAGCGTGTACGTGCTGGGTGATTTCGAGATCCGTGCGCGACTGGTGCGCGACCCGGCGACCTTCGACGTGGAAGTCGGCCGTCCGCAAGCGGCCGGCAGCATCATTCCGGACGATGCGTTCCTCGACCTCGACCCGCTGAACGCCCTCGATCAGCAAGAGCGCGTGTATTCGGAGATCGACGAACTGATCTCGCCAAACAACGCTCCACAGGACACCCGTCAGCGCGCCGATTACGCGCGCATCGACATGGAAAGCCTGATGGTTCCGGAGCTGATCAACGCCCCGGCAGAACCCGAGCCTGCCCCTGCGCCGAAAGCCGTCGAGCGGCAGAGCGAAGGTTTCTGGGAGCGCTTCGGCGCAGCGCTGGGCGTGGACCTCAAAGGTCTAGATCACGACGCGCGCGAAGCGCTGGCGCTGAACGCGGCACGCCTGCTCAAGCAGAGCGTCGGCGGATTGCAGCAGAGCCTGCGCACTCGCAGCGAACTGAAAAACGAACTGCGCCTGGCCCAGACCATCGTTCAAGGCACCAATAAAAACCCGCTGAAATTCGCCGTCGATGCCGGTGAAGCGCTGGGCATTTTGTTGCAGCCGAACAAGCCGGGCCAGTTGCCTGCCGAGCAAGCGATCTCTCGCTCGTTCCGCGATTTGCAGGCGCATCAGGTGGCCTTGCTGACCGCCAGCCGCGCCGCCGTTCGCGGCACGCTGGATCACTTCTCGCCCGAGCAGTTGACCTTGCGTTTCGAGCGCGACAACAAGCCGCTCATGGCCACGTCCGGCAGCCGCTGGAGAGCGTACGGTCGTTATCACCAGGCCTTGCGCCAGGACGATGACTGGAGCGAACGCCTGTTGGCCCGCGACTTCGCCCAGGCCTACGAAGAACAGATTCGCCTGATTTCCACCCTTCACACCGACCACCAAGGATGATGCGCATGTCTCGCTGCTCGACCGCTTTTTTCAAGACGCTGACGGCGTTCGCGGCCCTGGTGCTGCTGGCCGGCTGCTCGTCGCTGTCGCCGTATTCCCACGTCACCAAGCTCAACCTGAAGCTCACCGCCAGCGATCAGCTGAACCCGGACCTCAACGGGCGTCCGTCGCCGATTGTCGTGCGCCTGTTCGAGCTCAAGCACCCGGTGACCTTCGAAAACGCTGACTTCTTCAGCCTGTACGAGCGCGCCAAGGAATCCCTGGCCCCGGACCTGGTGGCCAGCGAAGAACTCGAGCTGCGCCCGGGTGAAACCATCGAACTCAAGCTCAGCGTGGAGGAGGGCAGCCGCTACGTCGGCATCCTCGCCGCCTACCGTGACCTGCCGGAAACCAAATGGCGCTACACGGTGCAAATCACTCCGGTGGAAGTCACCGACGCAGACCTGACCCTCGATCAGGCCGGTATTCGCAACAGCAACGAAACGCTCGCCAAGGCGGATGACTGAACATGAATTCCCATAAAGTCATTTGGCAGGAAGGCATGCTGCTGCGTCCGCAGCACTTCCAGCATAACGACCGTTATTACGACCACCAGATGAAGACCCGCACCCAGTTGCTGGGCAGCTACACCTGGGGCTTCCTGAACCTGGACATCGACTTGCAGTTCCTCAACATGGGCAAACTGGTGATCAGCCAGGCTTCGGGGATTCTGCCGGACGGCAGCCTGTTCGAACTGGGCGGCAACACCGAGCCGCTGGCACTCGACGTGCCGCCGAACACTGGCAACACGCCGATTTACCTGGCGTTGCCATTGGTTACCGGCAATCACATCGAGTCCCGTCGCCCTGAGCAATCCGACGTGCTGGCGCGTTACACCGCGTACGAAGCGGAAGTGGCCGACTCCAACGCCGGCGATGATTCCACCAGCCAGGTCAGCTGCGGTCGCCCGGACTTCAAACTGTTGCTCGGCGAGCAGCAGAGTGATCAGGCCTACGTGAAGCTGAAAATCTGCGACGTGCTCGACACCACGCCCGATGGCGTGATCAGCCTCGATCCGGATTTCGTGCCGACCTACATTCAGGCGCATGCCTCCAGCTACCTGCTGTCGTGCCTGAAAGAAGTGATCAGCATGCTCGGCCACCGGGGCGACACCATCGCCGAGCGCATCCGTTCCAACGGCAAGGTCGGTGGCGCGGAAGTCGGTGACTTCATGATGCTGCAACTGATCAACCGCACCGAACTGCTGCTGCGCCATTACCTCGGCCTGGAGCAGGTTCACCCGGAAGAGTTGTACCGCACGCTGCTGACCATGCTCGGTGATCTGGCGACCTTTTCCAGCGACAGCAAACGCCCGCGTCTGGACAGCCGTTATCAGCACAGCGACCAGGGCGCGAGCTTCCGCAAACTGATGGAAGCGATTCGTCAGGTGCTGTCGATGGTGCTCGAACAGCACGCCATCGAACTGGTCCTGCAAGCGCGTCAGTACGGCATCATTGTTTCGCCGTTGCACGACCACAAACTGCTGGGCTCGGCTTCGTTCGTGCTCGCCGCCAGTGCCAACTGCGATTCCGAAGAACTGCGCCATCGCTTGCCGGCGCACCTCAAGGTCGGCCCGGTGGAGCGCATCCGCCAACTGGTTAACCTGCACCTGCCGGGCATCAAGGTCAAACCGTTGCCGGTGGCCCCGCGGCAGATCGCGTTCCACTCCAACAAAACCTATTTCATTCTCGAACTCAGTTCCGAAGACCTGGCACAACTCGAGCGCTCCGGCGGCTTCGCGTTCCACGTGTCCGGCGAATTCGCCGAGCTTGAACTGAAATTCTGGGCCATCAGGAACTGACCGACATGATCAAGGACATGGAACACAACCAGGACGATAAAACCGTCCTGCTCGACCGTCAGGGCCACGGCCCGGCGCAGAGTCCGCTGACAGATTTCGCCGCACCGCCGCGTTTCGAACAGCTCGAAGAACGGATGATCTACGCCGCGCGTCTGCGCCCGGCGGAATCCTTCAACATCAGCCTCAATTCGCTGGTGGCTGCCGGTTCCGACCTGTTGTCGGAAGTGGTGCGCCTCAAGCACAGCGACACCCGCGAAGACATGTACGCGCTCAACGAGCGACTGACCGCCGGGCTGAAACTGTTTGAAGTGCGGGCGCTGCACAACGGCGCCGAAAGCAGCCAGGTGATGGCCGCGCGTTACGTGCTCTGCACCGTGGTCGACGAAGCCGTCGTGACCACGCCGTGGGGCAACGAAAGCGAATGGTCGCAAATGAGCCTGCTCAGCAGCTTCCACAACGAAACCTTCGGCGGCGAGAAGTTCTTCCAGCTGCTGGATCGCCTGTCGAAAAACCCGGTCAAGCACCTGCCGATGCTGGAGCTGATGTACCTGTGCCTGTCCCTCGGTTTTGAAGGCAAGTACCGCGTACAAGCGCGCGGCATGCTCGAACTCGAAGGCATCCGCGACGCCTTGTATCGCCAGATTCGTCAGTTGCGCGGTGATGTGCCTCGCGAATTGTCGCCGCACTGGGAAGGCTTGAACGATCAGCGCCGCAGCCTGGTGCGCATCGTGCCGGCGTGGATGGTGGTGCTGTTCACCGTGGTCTGCCTGGTGGTGATGTATTCGGGTTTCGCCTGGGTGTTGGGCGAGCAACGCGATACCGTTCTGCAACCTTTTCAGCAGCCAGATCCGGCCGCGGTCCAGCCGCAGTCGCAGCAGTAAACAGGGACGTGTGATGAAAAAGTTTTTCAAGAAAGTCGGCGCATTCTTGCGCAAGACCTGGGTCTGGACCTTGCTGGTGGTGCTGTTTCTGGCGCTGCTAGTGTGGTTCGCCGGGCCGCTGCTGGCCGTTGATGACTACAAGTTCTGGGAAGGTTCGACCTCCCGCCTGCTGACCATCAGTGTGCTGTTCCTGATCTGGGGCCTGACCATGGTCTTCGTCAGCTGGCGCGCCGGTGTGCGTAAAAAAGCCGTGGAAGACACCGAAGACGGCCAGGACCGAATCCGCCGTGACGAGCTGATCGACGAAGAACAGAAAGAGCTTCGCGTGCGCTTCAAGGATGCGTTGAAAACCCTGAAGACCTCGAGCCTGTATCGCGGTCGCAGCGAACGCTGGCGCAGTGACTTGCCGTGGTACTTGCTGATCGGCCCGCAGGGCAGCGGCAAGACCAGCCTGCTGGACTTTTCGGGCCTTGAGTTTCCGATCAACAAGATCGACCGCAAGCTGACCCGCGACACCCTCGGCACCCGTCATTGCGACTGGTATTTTGCCGACCACGGTGTGCTGATCGACACCGCCGGACGTTACCTGACCCAGCCGGATGCCGAAGTCGATGGCAGCGCCTGGAGCACCTTGCTCGACCTGCTGCGCAAGCGTCGTCGCAACCGCCCGTTGAATGGCGTGCTGGTGACCATCCCGGTTGAACTGCTGCTGGGCAACACCGAGCAAGACCTCGACACCCTGGCTCGCCAGGTGCGTGCGCGTCTGCAAGACGTGCATCAGAAACTGCACGTCGATGTGCCGGTTTATCTGGTGCTGAGCAAGGCGGACAAGCTGCTCGGTTTCGACGAATTCTTCGATCAACTGACCCGCGAAGAAAGCGATCAGGTGCTCGGTACCAGCTTCCGCAAAGACCAGAGCGGCACCGACGTTGCCGTCCTGCGCGCCGAGTTCGAAGAGCTGCTGCGTCGCCTGAACAGCCAAGTGATCATGCGCATGCACCAGGAGCGCGACACCCAGCGCCGTGGCCGCATCCTCGACTTCCCGCATCAACTGGGACAGATCGGCGAGCGCCTGTGCCTGTTCGTCGACATGGCGTTCACCGGCAACCGCTACCAGCGTGTCAGCCAGCTGCGCGGTTTTTACCTGACCAGCGCACCGCACCTGACCCAGGAAATGGACCAGACCACCGCCGGCATCGGCGCCAGTCTGGGCATGAGTGCCGGCATGCTGCCGACCTTGCGCAGTGGCCGTTCGCGGTTCATTCACCATTTGCTCAGCCGGGTGATTTTCCCCGAGGCTGACCTGGCCGGACTGGACAAGCGCGAACGCAGCCGCATCCATTGGGGCCAGCGTGCGCTGTACGTCGGCGCACTGGCGGCACTGGCGCTGTTCGGCATGCTGTGGGCCGGCGGTTTCTCCGCCAACTACGAGCGTCTGGAAAACCTGCGAAACCTGGCGACCAACTGGACCCAACAACGCTCGGCCCTGACCTCGCGTGATGATTCCATGGCGGTGCTCAAGACCCTCGATACCAGCTACGCGGCGACCCAGGTCTTCCCGAAAAAAGGTGACGTGTCGTACCACGAACGTGGCGGCCTGTACCAGGGTGAAGAGGTCAATCCGGTGGTCAAGGCAGCGTACGAGCGTGAGCTCGAAGCGCAATTGCTGCCGAAGGTCGCAACGCTGCTGGAAGGGCAGATCCGCGCCAACATGAAGGACCGCGAACGCCTGCTCAACAGCCTGCGCGCGTACCTGATGTTGAACATGAAGGATCGTCGCGATGCGGCGTGGCTCAAGGATTGGGTCGCCACTGACTGGTCCCAGCGTTACGCCGGCAACACCGCGGTGCAGAACGGTTTGAACACGCACTTCGAGCGTTTGCTCAAGCAGCCGTTTATCTACCCGCTGAACGATCAACTGGTGGCGCAAGCGCGTCAGGTGCTGCGCAGCGAGTCGCTGGCCAACGTGGTTTACCGGATGCTGCGCGAGCAGGCCCGCAACCTGCCGGAATACCGTTTGAGCCAACACATCGGTCCGCAGGCTTCGCTGTTTGTCGGCGCCGATTACGTGATCCCGGGCTTCTACACCCAACAGGGTTATCAGCAGTACTTCTCGGTCCAGGGCAGTGCGCTGGTCACCGACATCCTGCGTGACAACTGGGTGCTGGGCGAAGGCGCGGGCATCAGCGGCATGGACCTTCGTCGACTGATGGTCGAACTGGAGCAACTGTACTTCCGCGACTACGCCAACTTCTGGAGTGAAGCGGTCGGTCAGGTGGCGTTGCCACCGATCAACGATGCGGGCGAGGGCGCCGAGCAACTGGCGGGCCTGACTTCCGCCAATTCCCCAGTGCTGCAACTGCTGGTGGAAGTGCGCGAGAACACCCGGTTCCCGGCAGAAGCCGAACCGGTTGATCAAGCGGCGGATGCCGCTGCAGCGCTGGGCGAGCAGAAAGGCAAGTTGGGCAAGCTGGGCAAACTGGCGTCCGCCGCAGCGGATCAGGCCTCGGACATGGCGGCGATGAAAAACCTGCCGGACACCGCGAAGAAATCCCTGCAACGGCGCTTCGAACCGCTGCATCGTTTGCTGGATGACAACAACGGCCCGGCCGCTGATCTGACCCCGGCACTCGCGGCGCTCAACGACCTGCAACTGCAGCTGGCGAGCCTGGCGCGTGCCAGTTCCCCGGATCAGGCCGCGTTCGAAATGGCCAAGACCCGCATGAGCGGCCAGCGTGATGCGCTGAGCACCTTGCGCAATGCCTCCAACCGTCTGCCGCGTCCGGTCAGCGTGTGGTTCAACGTGCTGGCCGAAGACACCTGGCGTCTGGTGCTGAACGATTCCTACCAGTACCTGAACCAGCGTTATCAAAGCGAGCTGTACAGCTTCTACGGCAAGGCGATCAACAAGCGTTACCCGTTCAGCGCCCACAGCACCAGCGACGTCGCGATCAGCGACTTCCGCGAGTTCTTCAAGGCGCAGGGCATCAACGATCGCTTCTTCGAAACCTACATGCGTCCGTTCGTCGTTGGCGATCCAGGCAACTACCGCCTGCGCAGCATTGACGGTCACAGCATGCCGATCTCCAAGGTCTACCTCGACCAGATGGCCGCGGCCCAAGTGATCCGCCAGAGCTTCTTCTCGGTCAACCCGGCCGAGCCGCAAGTGCAGTTCAAACTGGAGCCGTACACCCTCGACCCGGCCGTCAGCCGTTCCGAGTTCAAGTTTGGCGACAAGACCATCGAATACCGCCACGGCCCGATCGTGCCGGTGTCGTTCAAATGGCCGACCGACGCTGAAGACGGTCGCACCAGCCTGGTCCTCGACAAAATGGCCGGCCGCCCGATCGGTATCGAAAAGAACACTGGCCCATGGTCGCTGTTCCGTCTGTTCGACTTGATGCAGACCGAGTACCTGAGCGGTCGCGACGTGCTGGTGCTGAAAGCAGACGTAGGCGGCCTGCGCGCCAATTACCTGCTCAGCAGCCAGCGCACGCCGAACCCGTTCGACATGGGCGTGCTGCGTACCTTCCGTATGCCGGTGCAGCTCTGATGCTGGTTGCCAGTCCCTGGCGCAGCGCTGCGCGTACCGATCCGGGCAAGGTTCGGGCGCGCAACGAAGATGCTTTTCTCGACTGTCCACAGCAGGGGCTGTGGGTGGTCGCGGACGGCATGGGAGGTCATCAGGGTGGCGACATCGCCAGCCAGTTGATCGTCGCCAGCCTGGCGGAATTGCCGGTGCAGGATGACTTCGACGAACGACTCAAAGGCATTCGCCAGTGCCTGCACTGGTTGAATCGCCGCTTGGGCCAGGAGTTGACCGTCACGGCCGGGCGCCACGACAGCATCATGGGCAGCACCGTGGTGGCGCTGCTGGTGGAAGGCAATCGCGCGGCCTGCATCTGGGCCGGCGACAGCCGTTGCTACCTGTGGCGTGGCCAGCGCTTGTATCAGCTGTCCAAGGACCATTCGCTGCAACAGCAACTGATCGACGAGCAAAACATGAGTATCGAGGACGCCCGTGCGCATCCATCGGCCCATGCCCTGACCCGTGCGGTCGGCGCGGCTGATGTGCTGACGCTAGACGTGCTCGAACTCGAGGTTTACCCCGGCGATACGTTCCTGTTGTGCAGCGACGGTTTGTACCAAGGGCTCAGCAGCGATGCCTTGGGCAACGCCCTGAGCCTGACCGCGCCGCACGTTGCGCTGGAGCGTCTGTTCGATGGCGCCCTGCGTGGCTCGGCCCGGGACAACCTGACTGCCGTGGTGATCCGACAATGACCCAACTCATGCCGCCGCTCGACGACCTGCTGGTGACCGACGAGGAAGCCAATAACCTGACTTACTTTGCGTTCGCCAAATCTCACAAAGCTGAGCCGGCGCTGGCGCCAACCAAGGCCAGCGTCGGCGAAATGCCCGACGTGCTCGCAGGCCGTTACCGCATCGAGCGTCTGCTCGGTGCTGGCGGCATGGGTGCGGTTTACCGCGCACGGGACTTGCTGAGCGAACAGTTCGGCGATCCCGACCCTTACATCGCGCTGAAAATCCTCAGTGAAGAATTTGCCGAATCGCCGGACGCCAGCGCCTTGCTCTACAGCGAGTTCGCCCTGACCCGACGCCTGCGCCACGACAACGTGCTGCGCTTTCACACCTTTGAAGTGGACACCGACTGCCAGCGCGCCTTCATCACCATGGAACTCATGCGTGGGCTGACCCTGGACAAATTACTCTGCGAGCGCCCCCTGGGCCTGCCGTGGAAAGAACTGCGCGACATCGCGCTGCCGCTGCTCGACGCGCTGGCCTACGCCCACGCCCGCGGCGTGCTGCACGGTGACATGAAGCCAAGCAACGTGATGCTCAGCGAAGAAGGCGTGCGCCTGTTCGACTTCGGTCTGGGCCAGGCCGAGGAGGGCATCTTGCCCGGCCTGCCACACCTGAGCCGCGACCGTTTCAACGCCTGGACCCCGGGCTACGCCGCCCCGGAACTGCTCGAAGGCCAACCGCTGTCGGCCAGTGCCGATGTGTACGGCGTGGCCTGCGTGCTCTACGAACTGGCGGGCGGCAAACACCCGTTCCGCCGCTTGTCGTCGATCGAGGCCCGCGACGCGCACCTCGACCGCGAGCTCCACGCTCCACGGAATCTACCGAAACACTGCTGGCCAGCCCTGCGAACGGCGCTGGCCTTCGATGCGGCCAAGCGCACCATCACCGCCGCCCAACTGCGTGACGCCCTGGGCGCCACTTCGTCTTTGCTGCAACGCCTGCGACTGCGGGCGTAACGGATGACTACCGAACAGGGAGCAAGCAATGTTCAACCCGTCTAACGAAACGCATTTCAGCCTGACCGTTGAAGACTATGTGGGCGACCTGCAAGTGCTGTCGTTCACCGGCACCGAAGGCATCAGCCAGCCGTATCGCTTCGACCTCGAACTGGTCAGCGAAAACCCCGATCTGGACCTGGAAAAACTCCTGCACAAACAGGCGTTCCTGGCGTTCGACCCTCAGGGTTCCGGCATCCACGGCCAGATCTACCGCGTCACCCAAGGCGATGCCGGCAAACGCCTGACCCGCTACAAAGTCTCCCTGGTGCCGCAACTGCAATACCTGCATCACCGCACCAACCAGCGCATCTACCAGCAGATGTCCGCGCCGAAAATCATCGCGCTGATCCTCGACGAGCACGGCATCAAGGGCAACGCCTACCGCTTCCAGCTCAGCCAGCCCTGCCCGGATCGCGACTACTGCGTGCAGTACGACGAAACCGACCTGCACTTCGTCCAGCGCCTGTGCGAAGAGGAAGGCATTCACTACCACTTCCAGCACAGCGAGAAAGCTCATCTGCTGGTGTTCGGCGACGACCAGACCGTATTCCCGAAACTCGGCCAGCCGACGGCGTACGTGCAAGGCAGCGGCATGGTCGCCGACGAACCGGTGATCAAAGGCTTCAAACTGCGCCTCGAAACCCGCACCGGCCGCGTCACCCGCCGCGACTACGACTTCGAAAAACCACGTCTGCAACTCGAAGCCGCCTACAAACCTGACGGCGAAAGCACCGAACCGGATCTGGAAGACTACGACTACCCCGGCCGCTTCCTCGACCGCGCGCGCGGCAAATTCCTCAGCCAACGCGCCCTCGAACGCCACCGCGCCGACTACCAGCAAGCCGAAGGCAAAAGCGATCAGACCACCCTGGTCAGCGGCCACTTCCTGGAAATGTCCGACCACCCGCGCACCGAGTGGAACGACCTCTGGCTGCTCACCGAAATCGTCCACGAAGGCAAACAACCGCAAGTCCTCGAAGAGTCCGTGACCAGCGACACCACCGACAACAAAGACGACTTCCACCAGGGCTACCGCAACCGCTTCCTCGCCACCCCGTGGACCGTGTTCTACCGCCCCGCGCTGCAACACCCCAAACCCCGCGTCCTCGGCAGCCAGACCGCCATGGTCACCGGGCCCAAAGGCGAAGAGATTCACTGCGATCAGTACGGCCGCATCAAAGTGCAATTCCACTGGGACCGCGAAGGCTTGGCGGATGACAAAACCAGCTGCTGGATGCGCGTGTCTTCGAGTTGGGCCGGGGATCGGTATGGCGCGATAGTCATTCCGCGTATCGGGATGGAAGTGCTGGTGACGTTCCTTGAAGGGGATCCTGATCAGCCGTTGGTGACGGGGTGCCTGTATCACAAGGAAAACCAGGTTCCCTACGAACTGCCGGCGAACAAGACTCGCACCGTATTCAAAACCCTCAGCTCTCCCGGGGGCGGTGGGTTCAACGAGTTGCGGATTGAAGACAAGAAGGGAGCGGAGCAGATCTTCATTCATGCCCAGCGGGATTGGGATGAAAACATTGAGCATGATCAGAAGATTCGTGTGGGTAACGAACGCCACGATACGGTGGTCAAGAACACCTACACCGAGCTCAAGGCTGAAGAGCATCGCACCACGATTGCTGATCGCAAGGTTGAAACGCGGCTGGATGATCACCTGACGATTGGGCAGAACCAACATGTGAAGCTGGGGACTGCGCAGCTGACTAGCGTTGGGAAAGAGATACATCTGAAGGCTGGGGCGAAGATTGTTATCGAGGCTGGCAGCGAACTCACCATTTTTGGGGGGGGGAGCTTTATCAAGCTGGATGCCGGTGGGGTGACGGTTGTTGGGCCGGTGGTGAAGATTAATGCGGGTGGTTCGGCGGGGAGCGGGACGGGGATTGGGATTAAACCGCCGGTGCTGCCGGGGGCGGCGGATAAGGATAAGGCGGGGAGTTTGATGGATCAGGCGTTGGGGAATGCGCCGAGTCCGCTGCCCTTAGAAGCACCTAAGAAAAGTTTCAGAATTCAAATGAAGCGCCCGTACGAGAAGAAAGGTATATCGGGACAGCCATATGTTTTGGAAGTCGATGGAGTGACTTATAAAGGTACGACGTCTGCTGAAGGCTTTGTAGATCAACCAGTCCCGCCAAGTGCAAAAAAGGGGAAGCTTACTTTCTACCCTTTTGGAACTGAATCGCAACCGTGGATTTGGGAACTCGATTTAAGCGCGCAATCAAATGCTTCGGATATTAAGGGGCTTCAATCACGATTAAAGAATCTCGGTTTTTATTACGGGAAAATCGATGGCGAGAATGGTCCGAAAACCAAGCATGCCGCCCGTTGCTTTCATCGGTCTTGCGAGTTGACAGATAAAGATTATCTATCAGCCACTGATATAAAACGGCTGCAAGAGCAGCACATTGCGTGAGGGAGTAAGTGATGATTTATGGAAGTTTTGACCTCCGCCGTGGTGATCACGATGGGAAACCTGCGCAGAACACACCTCCGCGTTGGGGAGGCAACGATAATCCAGTGTTAACGGTAGTTAGCGCCGAGACGGCAGCGGCATTTTTGGGCAGTAGTGCTGCACTTGCTGTTCCTGAACATGTGAGAAAGCTGCAAGAAGATCTTGTTACGTTAGGATTTTCAGTGGCTGGTAAGCCGGATGGAGGATTTGGGATTCGCACTGGTTGGGCAGTGAGAGAGTTTCAGATATATGCATCTATGAACCGGGTGGCATGTGTTAGACCAGAAAAGCAGGGTCAACTTTTGCTAGATCAATCAGGGGCGCCCGTAAAAGTAAACAACTTGGACGTATATTTTGATAGCTCTGCAGCCATTGTAGCTAAAGCGGGTAAAGCTCCCTCGGTAAGTGGTTCTACTACTGCTCCTGCCAGTTATTATGTTGATAGTCTCCAGTCTGTAGTTAACGCAGCGAAGTATGATGGTCCAATAAGCGGTGTTGTAAACGAGAAGACTAGAATAGCCATTGAACATTGGTTGGATAATGATTACAGGTGCCCAGTTGTGTTTGAAGCATGGGCGATGAGTCAGGGTGTAAGAAGTAATTTGGCCCCGGCAGGTTGTAATATATGGGCTCATGACAGTTTCACTCCCGGAGCGCCCAGAATTCTAGTTAGAGATTTTTCAGATTATTTTGAGTTTCCTGCCGAGCGAACTCAAGTTGATTATCAGTCCGTAGGATATTATCAGTCAGGTAGCTTTGGCGGACCCAATGCTACTAAGGCACATAGTTGGTCCCCTGAAGCTGATATGTCGGTTAAAAATATAACGGGCGCAGCAATCAATCCTTCACAGCTTAATACTCCTGCGTTATCAACATATCGCACGATCCGAGTGGTAGCAGAGGCAGAATGCTTTGGACGTTTTGATGTGTTGAACGCGTGGGATAATGCTTTGATCTCCGCTGGGCCATGCCACTGGACTATGGGGCTTTTTAACAATGGAAAGTATGGGAAAGGGGAGTTTGTTGGATTTATTGCGTATTTAAAGCATAAAAGCAACGAGACGTTCAATAAAGTTTTTGGAAATTTTGGCTTGTATCCGATATATGATTGGGGCGACTCCAGATTGTACGCGGATGATTTGAAGACTTATTCCGGGTGGGTTAAGCTGACAAATGACACTTTTGTTCAGGCCCAGCAAAGTCATGCGGATACAGAGTTTGACGAATTGTTGAAAACCAAAGAAGAAGCACATTACTTAAAAACATGGCACTGGTTTTATAGAATGGGAATGGCCGGCAGAACTTTACAAGATTACAAAACAACTATGTGGTCGATGGCCAAGGTCAGGGTTGCAGATATCATGAAAAAAGAAATTACTTTTCATGTTGGAGCCGCGACCGTAACCAGTACCTTAGGTAAAGTTTTTACTTCGGAAAAATCGGTAGCAATTCTTCTAAGGTGGCATGTCTATCGCCCATCTCATGTCGTAAATGATGACTATGAGAAAATCACGCCAATCGTACAGCAGGCGGTAAATGGAACAGCCGGTGTAAATTGGCAGTCTGCGGTGGCTAGTTGGGGGGACGCGCATGAGGTGGCGCTGACAGAAAAATTGTTGTCGGCTGCTGCTGCTATCAACTCGACGATCACCACAAGTATCGCTTTCGGTGCAACTCAGCCTCAGGGCTCGGTTAGAACTGGTAGAAATACCTTTGTCTTGGAAGTTTAACTATGAAATACATTTTTGCTTTTCTAGTGTTTTCTCCTTTGGCTAGTGCCGCCACCGTAGATGTGTGTGATACGTCTGGGGGGGCGAAGCACTTTATTTCACAATGGTCCGAAGACGGGGATCAGATCGACACGCTATCGAGGTTAAGTGGCGATAAATTTTCAGTTCAAGAAGGGAAGGTAGTTTACAACGGTGATCTCAACGGCGATGGTATAAAAGACTTTATCTTTACTTCCTACGGTAGTGAAGGCTCTAGCAAAGATAAAACATACGGCTTTCTAATTCAGTGCAAGGGTTATTTGAAGTTTGTCGGCGGCGACTATTTTGCTAAGGTTGAGGTTTTAGATAAGGCTCCTGAAACTATTAGTGGTTTCAAAGATATACAAGTTTACTCCTATCAGAGAGATGGTGATGGGAATGTTCGTTATAAGGGGAAAGATGCTTTAACCACACCTCATAATTGGAGCTTTAATCCCGAATCGAAAAAGTATGAGGGGAAGTCCGAGTAAGCTATTTGCGAAGAGGGATGGGTTTAATTATTAGGCGCATTCGCTATCGATAAATAAATCTGTCCCCTTTCAGTCTTGTCGAATGGAATTGATTTTTTGTGATTAGAGATAAAAGTTTCCTCTTGTGGGTCGCGTTGTTTGTTTGCTCATATACTAACTCAGCAAGTTTTGATTGTAGTAGGGCATCAGCAGAAGTAGAGAGAAAGATCTGCGGTACTCCTTCTTTGTCCGCCCTGGATGAACAGCTAAACGCCGCTTTCAAACCATTGAAAAATAAACGTACGTTTCAGGTTATTGAAAGCGAATGGCTTGAGACGCAGCGCAACACCTGCGAATCAATCGAGTGTTTGGAAGACGTTTATGATCAACAAATTAGTTTCCTAACACCATTGCCAGGAACTTCTCCTGTTGCCGAGAAAGATATAAAACTTCTGCCGGCAGACAAAGTATATGCGCAGAGTTCCCGCTCATGGAAAACCGTGGAGTTAACGGGGCTTCCGAACGAGAAAGGCGTCACTGAGCGTTATCTTCTTTCCGCAGAAATGCTGTCAGGAATGTTGCACGTCATCATTTTCGAAGGACACTACGATATACAGTTGTCAGCTTATAGGGGGAATCTGTATGAATATGTGGATAAAAACCCAATTACACCACCCATTACTTATGCCATCGCTAAAAATATCGGATTCGATGGTGCGCTAAATTTAGGCGGTAATGACGAGGGGAAAAGGTTTGCCGGAATTTTAAATGGGTCTTTTTACTATCGGGAGCAGATAACTAGGAATCAGCAGAAAGGAATGGTTTACAAGCTGGGGTCGAATTCACAATCGAAGGAGACTAGTTTACTAATTCGGCAGTGGTCAAATAGCACTGAACACGCCATAGGCGGGGTGCTGTTCGGTAGCATTGAGATGTTTGGACCTATAAAGGCATATTATTCGCACTCCTCTGGAGAGGAAACTGTTGCGCCTGTCAATACACCGGGGAATGACTGGTATATTCACAGCCCGATTTGGAGTAAGTCGCGGCCCATTTTTTATTTTAAGAACGGCAGCATAACAATATGGCGTGCCAATATTTTGGATAAGACACTTACCAAGATAGTAAGTGGAGATGGTGAGGATTTGATTCAGAACCCTACGCCGGTAGACATTAATGGTCGCGAGGCTATTGTGTACCTTCATGGTCCTCTTCTGAAGATTGCTATCGCACCGGATGATTAAAGAGAATGGAGATATATTTATTGAAGACAGGTGTTCCCCTCTCCGAATTTTTCCAAAGACTCGTAATTGGAGCTTTTTAAGGATGATTGGATGAATCGATTTTTCAATCGATTAGTACTGAGCGCTCTTTTGATTTTGCCTCTCGCTTATGCCGTCCCTGCACTGGGTTCACGCGCTCAAACTGCTGACGTTGTCTGCCCATCCTCTGACTTCAACACTTTCCTCGCTTCCTTCTCTGAGAGTGCGGTTATTCAAAAGGTCTTCGTCCAACGCCCCCTTAGTTTTCTGGTGACTGTGGATGCTGAGCCTGAGCCGCAACAGGAAAAGCGTTCGCTGAGTGACGATCAGATCAAGTTTCCACTCGTGCCTGAGCGTGCGAAGCGAGAGGCTGAAGGTCTGATGCTAACCGTCAAAGAGCAGAGAGGGGATAAGGCGACGGCCATTTTGCAAAAGCCTGATACGGACTACGTGGTTGAGTATCGCTTCGTGCGTGGGCAATGTTGGATGCTTACTGAAGTCTCGGATTTCGCACTGTAGAAATCTTTGGGAGCGCGCCAATGCTGGCGCGCTCCGTTCCTGCTTACACCTTCGTCCGATGCTCCGCCGGATTGGGCGAATCAATGTGATCCAGCGCTCGCTCTACCAACAACCGCACCCCATCCGCCAATCTGCTTAGCGCCAAGGCTAATGAGCGACGTGCTCCGTCCACGTCGTCGGCCAGGTTGGCGGCGATGGCGCTGATGGACAGCAGGTCTTCCGAGGCGTTGGCCAGGAGGGCTTCGGTGTCGATGTCGGGCGAGACGGCGAAGAGGTTGCCTTTGCGAGGCTTGGGTTTATCGCCGGGTGGTGGGGCGAAATGGTGGTCGAGCGCGCGTTCGGCGGCTTCGTGGAGTTTCTTCGAATCGAGGGATTCGTAGGGGGATGTGGCTTCGTTTTGTGGTGGATTCGGTGTTGGCTTGATCATAGATGTATCTCCTGGAATTAAGAGACCGACACCGTTTCGCTTTGCACTTCGAAAGTGGTGGCAGCTGTGCGTTGGTGTGCAAGACCGATCCAGGAACCGGCAGACCCGAAGGTCTCCGACGCACAGCTGCCATAACGATCCGCGAGCATAGGAAAACGCTCGATGAATAGCCATAAGCAATTGCGCACCTGGATTCGGACTTGCACGTCCGTGTCACCGATTTTGCGGTGACGAACAAAGCCTATCGATGAAGCCCAAGACTGCCTAGTTCACGAACAGCACCACGTGTTGAAGGAAATATCCGATGGAGTCGAGCGTAGAAAGATCAAAAGCTTCACGCTTTTAAACACCCTCGTTTCGTCAATGACTTGGTAGTCATCAGCGTCAAAAACCACGGCATCTTCTTCTATCGCTGCACAACAGTGGCGTTCTCGCTTGAAGCCGCTACACTGCGCCGGCCGTTCACTTTTCTCTTGAGGCTGTGCGCATGAAATTTCGTTTTCTTCTGTGGATGCTGGGTTTGTTGATGGGTAAGGCCAGTCGGACTAATCCTGCGTTTCAGCAGCAGTTGGGTGACAAGGAATTGGTGTTCCAGCTACAGACCCTGGACGGGAAAGTGGCGCGGCATTTCTTTGTGAAGGATCAGCGCATTACCAGCAAGTCGGGCGTGTATGCCGAGCCGGCGTTTGCGATTGCGTTCAAGGATGCGGCGTATGGCTTTGCCACGATGCAGGCGAAGAACAAGCAGTTGGCGTTTATGACGGGGATTCAGGACAAGTCGATTCAGATCAAGGGCAACCCGGCGTTGGTGATCTGGTTTCAGGGGTTGACCAAGTATTTGAAGCCGCGGAAGGCGAAGGCTAAAGCCAAGGTTTGAGGTTGATGACTAACCCTGTGGCGAGGGGGCTTGGCGAAGCGTCGCACCGCCCCGTTGGGCTGCGAAGCGGCCCTGAAACCTGAGACTGTGTTGTATCAGGCGTACCGTGTTGGCGGGGTTTGCGACTGCTGCGCAGTCGAACGGGGATAAATCCCCTCTCCACAGGGATTGTGGTGATTCAGAGATACCGAGTTGGATTCATCGCGAGCAGGCTCGCTCCCACAAGGGGTTGTGGTGATTCAGTTGGATTGAGTTGGATTCATCGCGGGCAAGCCCGCTCCCACAGGGATTGTGTGAATCCTGTGGGAGTGGGGCTTGCCGTTCGTGCTTTAGGCTTGGCTGAATTGCGAAGCCAGTTCGCGTAGCAGCACTTCAGCCTCAAGCACTTTGCTGACGACGTCGTTAGCTTTGTCGCGGCTCAGGCCTACGCGTTCGAGCAAGGCGTCGGGGATGTCTTCGTCCGGGCCGGAGCCGATGCCGCGTCCACGCAGCAGGCGGACGGCCAGGCAGACGAGGTTCGGGTATTCAGCGTAAGCGCCGTCGTAGGTTGGGTCGTGCTGGAAGCGCAGCGCGGTGGCGAGTTCGTCGGGCATGTCCCAGTAGCGCATCAGCCAGGAGCCGATCTGTTCGCGGCTGATGCCGAGCAGATGTTGCTCGACGTAGCTGTGGCACAGGTGCGGGTTGACTTCGAGGTGGCGGCAGATCAGCGAGAAGTGCGGCGGGAAGACGTGGGCCAGCAGCAGGTAGCCGAAGTTGTGCAGCAGGCCGGCGAGGTAGGTCAGGCCGGCTTCCGGGCGCTGGGCGCGGGGCATGGCGCGGGTCAGGCCTTCGATGACGGCGGCGGTGTAGATCGATTGCTGCCAGTACGGCGTGGTGTGTTGCGGATGGTCTTTGGGCAGGCTCAGGGTTTTGCCCAAGGCCAGGCCCAGCGCGAGGTTGATCACCAGGTCGAAACCCAGCACGCGCACGATCGCATCTTCTACTGAACGAATTTTGCCCGGCGAGGCGTAGTACGGCGACGCGGCCCAGCTGACGACTTGGGCGGCCAGCGCCGGGTCGGTTTCGACCACGCCGGTGATGTCGTCGATGGTGGCGTTGGGGTCGACGCGCAGCTTGATGATTTTCTGCGCGGTTTCGGCCAGCGGTGGAATTTCGATGGTTGCTTCCAGACGTTGCTGGATGCGCCGCGCGGTGAACGCCTGGACGGCCTGGGTGATTTCCTCGCGGTCATCGTCGGGGCGGTCGAGGTTCGGACGGATGCTGGTCAGGTTCTCGCCGAAGTTCGCGGCGCTGGCCTTGGTCAGCATGGTCTTGAAATCTTCGCTGGTGATTTCCAGCAGCAGGCCCGGCTCGCCCGAGTTGATCAGCAACTTCGGTTCACGCAGCAGGCTTTCTTCATACAGGCACGGCGAACTGGTCAGCGCCGGCAGGCCGGGCAGCAGGCTCAGGTTGTGCTTGCCGAGCATTTTCACCAGGCGTTCGGTGGGCACCGCGGTGAGGCGGCGGCCGGTCAGTTCGGCGAGGCGATTGAGGTCCAGCAACTGGCTTTGCGGGAACAGCACCATCAGGGCGCCGACCGCATCGTCCACCAGCACCGCCTGCACTTTGCGCGAGGCGTTGAGGCCGTGGTGATCGAGCACTTCTTCGTAGGCAATGCCCAGTTTGCCCAGCAGCAGCCGAATAACAGACGGAGCGTGCAGGGTGTCGGGGGCGAGGGCAGCTTCTGTCATGGTCTGTATCCGTATTCAAACAATTGCAGGAGTATAACCAGCTTGTTTAAAAGCATCGTCCACAAACTGCGACGGTGCTCACACTTGGCCGTATTGCTGCCCATGGCGCAGCCAGCGGTCCAGCAGCGGGCTGACGTGATCCGGCCAGCGCTCCAGCAAGGCCTGGGCGGCGTCGCGCACGGCGGGCAGTAAATCAGCGTCGCGCATCAGGTCGGCGACCTTGAATTGCAAGAGGCCTGTCTGGCGCGTGCCGAGCATTTCGCCGGGGCCGCGCAGTTCGAGGTCTTTTTCGGCGATGACAAAACCGTCGTTGGTTTCACGCATGATGCCCAGGCGCTGACGGCCAATCTGCGACAGCGGCGGATGGTAGAGCAGCACGCAATGGCTGGCGGCGCTGCCTCGACCGACACGGCCGCGTAGCTGGTGCAGCTGCGCGAGGCCAAGGCGTTCGGGGTTTTCGATGATCATCAGACTGGCGTTCGGGACGTCGACGCCGACTTCGATCACGGTGGTGGCGACCAGCAGTTGCAGGTTGCCCGCCTTGAATTCGGCCATGACGGCGGCTTTTTCGGCGGGCTTCATGCGGCCGTGGATCAAGCCGACCTTCAACTCGCCGAGGGCGGCGGTGAGGTCTTCGTAAGTGGTTTCCGCCGCTTGGCAGGTCAGCTCTTCCGATTCTTCAATCAGCGTGCACACCCAGTAGGCCTGACGCCCTTCGGCACAGGCACCGCGTACCCGTTCGATGACTTCGACGCGCCGTGTATCGGTGACCAATACCGTGTTGACCGGGGTTCGGCCGGGCGGCAATTCGTCGAGGATCGAGGTGTCGAGGTCGGCGTAAGCGCTCATGGCCAGCGTCCGCGGAATCGGCGTGGCGGTCATGATCAGCTGATGCGGACACATCCGCCCGCCGACGCCTTTCTGGCGCAAGGCCAGGCGCTGCTGCACGCCGAAGCGGTGCTGTTCGTCGATGATCGCCAGCGCGAGGTTCTTGAACTGCACTTCGTCCTGGAACAGCGCGTGCGTGCCGACCACCATCGGTGCGCCGTTGGCGATCTGCTCCAGCGCGGCCACGCGGTTTTTGCCCTTGAGCTTGCCGGCCAGCCACGCGACTTCAATGCCCAGCGGTTCGAGCCAGCGTTTGAAGGTGATGAAGTGTTGTTCGGCGAGAATCTCGGTGGGCGCCATCAGCGCGACCTGGTAACCGGCCTCCAACGCCTGAAGCGCGGCGAGGGCGGCGACCACGGTTTTACCCGCTCCGACGTCGCCCTGAATCAGCCGCAGCATCGGTTCGTGCTGGCTCAAGTCGTAGGCGATTTCGTTGCCGACCCGTTGCTGTGCGCCGGTCGGAGTGAACCCGAGGTTGGCCAGATATTGAGCAGGCAACTTGGTGGCTTTCGGCATCGCCGGCGCGCGCAGGGAACGCATGCTTTCGCGCAAACGTTGCTGGGACAGCTGATGGGTCAGCAGTTCTTCGAAGGCCAAACGGTGCTGCGCCCAGTGATGGCCGAGGGCGAGTTCATCGACGTCGGCATCGGCGGGCGGGTGATGCAGGTAGCGGATCGCATCGGCCAGCGGCGCCAGTTGATAGTCCCGGGCCAGTTCGGTCGGCAGCCAGTCGGGCAGGCTGGTGGGGCCGAGCATCGTCAGGGTTTGCATGCACAGTTGGCGCAAACGCTGCTGGGTCAGGCCTTCGGTGAGCGGGTAGACCGGGGTCAGGGTTTCATCCACTGGCGGCGGCTCGTCACCGGTAATGGCGCGATATTCCGGGTGATAGATTTCCAGCCCCGAGGCACCGGGCCGCGCTTCGCCGTAGCAGCGAATCCGCGTGCCGCGTTTGAGGCCTTCTTTCTGGGCGTTGCTGAAGTGGTAGAAGCGCAGGCTGAGTCCGCCGGTGCCGTCCTGCAGACGCACCACCAGGCTACGGCGGCGACCCATGACCACGTCGGCGCCGCTGACGGTGCCTTCGATAACGGCGTCTTGCCCCGGTCGCAAATGGCCGATCGGGACCACGCGAGTGCGGTCCTGATAACGCAGCGGCAGGTGGAACAGCACGTCCTGGAGATTCTCCAGGCCGACCTTGGCCAGTTTCTCGGCCATGGCCTCACCGACACCCTTGAGTGCCGTTACCGACACTTGCGACAACTCGGTCATGACAGCGACTTAAGCCGCAGCTACCGGCGCGGGCGGCTTGGCCACCGAGCACAGGCGAATGGAGTCGGCGAGGATTTCAATCGCCTTCGGCCGCGGGAAGCTCGCGCGCCAGGCGATGGCCACGGTGCGGAACGGCACCGGCGGCGACAGTGGGCGCACTTCGATCACGCCGGGGGCGTAGTGATGGCTGTCGACTGCCGACAGCGGCAGGATCGAAATGCCCAGGCCGGACGCGACCATGTGGCGGATGGTTTCCAGGGAGCTGGATTCCACCGTGGTGTGCTTGGCGCCGTCGTTGCCTTTGGTCAGGGTCGGGCAGGCTTCCAGCACTTGATCGCGGAAGCAGTGGCCTTCGCCGAGCAGCAGCAGGCTCTTGTCGTTGAGCAGGGCGGCGTCGATGGATTCTTTTTGCGTCCACGGGTGCTGGGCCGGCATCAGGACGTAGAACGGCTCGTCGTAGAGCTGCAAAGTCAGGACGTCAGCTTCGTTGAACGGCAGGGCGATGATGATCGCGTCGAGCTCGCCGTTGCGCAGTTTATCGCGCAGCACGTGGGTGAAGTTTTCTTCGATGTACAACGGCATCTGCGGGGCGACCCGGTGCAGTTGCGGGATCAGGTGCGGGAACAGGTACGGGCCGACGGTGTAGATCGCGCCGACTTTCAGCGGGGCGGTCAGCTGGTTTTTGCCAGCCTGGGCCAGTTCGCGAATGCCTTGGGCCTGCTCCAGAACTTTCTGTGCCTGGGCAACGATGCCTTCACCGACCGGAGTCAGGCGCACGGCACTCTTGCTGCGCTCGAAAATCAGCACACCGAGTTCGTCTTCAAGCTTTTTCACGCCCACCGACAGGGTCGGCTGGCTGACATGGCAACGCTCGGCCGCGTGGCCGAAATGCTGCTCTTGGGCGAGGGTAACGATGTAGCGTAATTCTGTGAGAGTCATAGCAAGCGTCCATGAAGTTGCGAGCCAAGCATACCGGCTGCAATCGATAGACGCACGTTATCAGAGTGCATGTGGTGAGTGACACTGGGTAATGCCGGTTTGCCGCTGGCGGATATGCAAAAGGCACCTTTCGGTGCCTTTATGCCGTTGCACATAACCCCTGTGGGAGCGAGCCTGCTCGCGATGGCGTCTTCACATCCAACATCTTTGTTGGCTGTTACACCGCTATCGCGAGCAGGCGCGCTCCCACATGGGGTCTTGTGTTGCATTCAGCGGCGGCGTTTTTC
>NZ_JBOFQE010000030.1:0-3725 GCF_051660785.1 Pseudomonas sp. | reverse complement strand
ATCTAGCCTGCTCGCGATAGCGGTCTGTCAGCTACATTGATGTTGAATGTTCCGACGCTATCGCGAGCAGGCTCGCTCCCACAGGGATTTCGACGCGCCGTTACATCGGTGGTGTGACGCCATCCTTGCCGGCCGAAATGGATTGCGCCGTCAGCGTCCCGTCCGCCCCCTGGGTGACAAACGTCACGATCTTCACGCCCACTTTCAGCAAACTGCGATCCCCCGGCATCAGGTTCACGATCGGCACATCTTCCGGCACCAGGATCTTCTGCTGCCCGCCCTTGTAGTTGACAGTCAACACCCGGCCATTGCTGACCACCAGATCGCCCACGCTGCCGTTGGTCATGCTGCTGCCCTTGACCAGATCAAACGGCCGATGCCCGTCGCCGCTGCCCGCCAGCTCCGGTGGAAAGACGTGGACTTCCAGCGCCTTCAAGGTGCCATCGTCTTGCGGAATCGCCGCCGAGCCGATGTAGCTGCCCGGCTTGATGTCTTCAATATTGGCCAGGGTAACGGCGCGGACCTTGGTGTCCTGGGTCAGGTTGATCACCACGTTTTCGCCGCTGCTGGCGTGAACTTTCAGGACGTCAGGGCTGACGCCGGTGATCTCGCCGCGCACACCGATGCGCATGCCCGGTGCATCGGCGGCCTGGGCCAGGCCCGCCGTGAACAAGCCGACCAGGGTAACAACTGAAGCGCCGCGTATAAGGTGACGAAACATCGCATTCATGGAAGTGCCTTCCGGTCAGGAAACGTGAGGAGAGAAGATAAGCACGCTATCGAACAGGATGTAAGTGAATGTATCATCGGACCTCGATATTTTGACGCAAGGTCCGTCGATGGACTTCACTCAGGTCCGTCACTCATTCCGCAAAGGAATGATTGCTATCACTCCAATCCCTCTTCTGCCGAATCAGATACCACTTTAGCCTGCGCGCATTCCCTTCTGTTCAGCGAGACACGTTATGAACCCAGCGACTCAGGTGCCCCACGGCACCGCGACAATGACCAAAGGCATGGTGATGCTCTTCGCCTTTTGCTGTGGCGCGATTGTGGCCAACATCTACTACGCCCAGCCGATCATCGGTCTGATCGCGCCGGACATCGGCCTGACCAGCACCATGGCCAGCCTGATCGTTTCGCTGACCCAGATCGGTTACGCGTTGGGTCTGTTCTTTCTGGTGCCACTAGGTGACCTGCTGGAAAACCGCCGACTGATGATCATCACGACCGTGGTGGCGATTGCCAGCCTGTTGGGCGCGGCGTTCACCGATCAGCCGAATGTGTTTTTGCTGATCTCGTTGCTGGTGGGTTTCAGTTCGGTGTCGGTGCAGATCCTGATTCCGCTGGCGGCGCACCTTGCGCCGGAAGAGTCACGCGGTCGGGTGGTCGGCGGGATCATGGGCGGTTTGCTGCTGGGGATTCTGCTGGCGCGGCCGGTGTCCAGCGTCGTGGCGGACCACTTTGGCTGGCGCGCGATGTTTGTGATCGCGGCGGTGTTGATGGCGGCGATCAGCCTGGTACTGGCACTGACCATTCCCAAGCGCCAGCCTGATCACAGCGCCTCTTATGGCCAGTTGCTCGGTTCTCTGTGGACGCTGTTGCGCCAACAACCGGTGTTGCGTCAGCGCGCGTTCTACCAGGGCTGCATGTTTGCCACGTTCAGCCCGTTCTGGACCGCCGTGCCGCTGGAGCTGGCGCGCAATCATGGCCTGTCGCAAACCCAGATCGCGATCTTCGCCCTGGTCGGCGCCATCGGTGCGATCGCCGCGCCGATTGCCGGCCGACTGGCCGATGCCGGCCACACCCGCATCGCTTCGCTGCTGGCCCTGCTGTTCGCCAGCCTGAGCTTTCTGCCCGCGTTCATCCACCCGGTCTACAGCGTCATCGGCCTCGCAGTCACCGGCGTGGTGCTCGACTTCTGCGTGCAGATGAACATGGTCCTCGGCCAACGCGCGGTCTACGCCCTCGACGCAAAAAGCCGCAGCCGCTTGAATGCGTTGTACATGACCAGCATCTTCATCGGCGGCGCGTTTGGTTCGTCGGTGGCCAGTGCGGTGTATGAGCATGGCGGCTGGTTGTGGATCGTGATTGTGGGCAGTGCGTTTCCGCTGTTGGCGTTGTTGCGGTTTTTGAGTGTTTCACCGAAGGCTTCGTTGGCGACTGCATAAGGCGTCAAAAGCTTCGCGGGCAAGAGCTCGTCCATGCAGATCCTTGTAAGACCCGGGCCAACCCGGATTACACTCAGCGTCCAGAGCCTGAAGCGATGCTGGATGCGATTCGCGGCTGACCCGTTCAAATGCCGCCTGCGCCGGCGACATGTTCTTTCAAGGAGTTTGCAATGACCCGACGTACCTTTCTCATTACCGGTGCCAGCAAAGGCATTGGTCGGGCAGTGGCCGAGCATCTGGACCGCGCGGGGCATCGGGTGGTCGGGATTGCCCGCACGCCTGACCTGTCATTCCCCGGCATTCTGTTTCCGCTGGATTTGAGTGACAGGACGCTGACTCAGGAGGTGCTGGCGGATCTGGCCAGGACGTACGAGTTTGATGGGCTGGTGAATAACGTCGGCCTGGTTCGCCCGCAGGTGCTGGGCGAAATCGACCTCGACACCTTCGACGACGTGATGCGGGTCAACCTGCATTCGGCGTTGCAGGCCACTCAGGCGCTGCTGCCGAGCATGCGCGCCAAGGGTTGGGGCCGGGTGGTGAATATTTCCAGTTTGACCGTGCTTGGGATCACTCAACGCACGGCGTACGCGGCGGCCAAAGCGGCGCTGATCAGCTTCACGCGTTCCTGGGCGCTGGAACTGGCGCAGACCGGCGTGACCGTCAACGCCGTGGCGCCAGGGCCGACTGAAACCGAGCTGTTCCGCACCAACAACCCGCCGGGCAGCGAAGGCGAAGCGCGGTATCTGGCGGGTGTGCCGATGGGCCGTTTCGGGCAGCCGCACGAAATCGCGGCGGCGATTGCGTTTTTGTTGTCTGAGCAGAGCGGGTTTATTACCGGGCAAACATTGTTTGTCGACGGCGGCTCTTCGATCGGTAAAGCCGCGTTCTGAGTCACCACACAAATCCCCTGTGGGAGCTAGCTGTGATCTCTCTGTAGGTTGTTCACTCGGGGCTTTTCCGGGAAATTGGAGGTGCGAACCAAACCAAGCACCCGGAGGCCCCGAGTGAACACTCATAAAAATGCCCGATTAACCGTTTCTGGTCGAGCCCTTCTTGTTCAACGAATCCTTGAGGAAGGCTTAAGACCTGTTGAGGTAGCTCAGTCCCAAGGGGTCAGTGTTCGCACTGCCTATAAGTGGCTTAATCGCTATCGAGTTGAAGGCAAGGAAGGACTGCAGGATCGTTCGTCCCGCCCCAAGTTTTGTCCGCACACGCTTCCAGAGAAGTGCCAGGAACAAGTGCTTGAGCTACGCCGCCAGCGAAAAACCTATCGCCAGATCAGCCAGGACTTGAAGGTGGGACACAGCACTGTAGGCAGGTTATTGAGCCGTAACGGCCTTAACCGCTTGGCATACCTGGAACCGCCACCGCCGGTGATTCGCTACGAATACTCTCAGCCCGGAGGCCTGCTTCACCTGGACATCAAGAAGCTGGGGCGCTTTAACAAACCAGGTCATCGAGTGACGCGAGACCGCCTAAAGGGCCGCTCTTACCATGTCGGCTGGGAATACGCCCATGTTGCCATCGACGATAACAGTCGAGTGGCACACAGCG
>NZ_JBOFQE010000029.1:0-30621 GCF_051660785.1 Pseudomonas sp. | reverse complement strand
GCGAGCCTGCTCGCGATGACGGTGGATCAGTCAACAGAGATGTTGAATGGGATTCCGTCATCGCGAGCAGGCTCGCTCCCACAGTCGTTTACGCAGTTGTTCAAAGTTGTAACAGCGCGGTCGCTGCAAAACCGGATCTCAAAGATTAACTCAATAAAATCAATAGCTTATGAAGTAAATGAGACTGTTACAGCCCATTTCCTCGCCAATTGCCGTCTTACTGAACACTCGTTTAGTATGGCCTCAAGTCGCATCACCTCAGGCCAAACACAATAATTCGAGGATTCGCATGACTACTCACATTTCTCCGCTCTGCCAGGTAACAGCTGGCGTGGCCTGGATCACCCTCGATCGCCCCGCTCAGCGCAATGCGCTGGACATTCCAACCCTGAAAAACTTGCACGCCTTGCTCGATGAATTCAACGCCGATCCCGCCGTTCGGGTCGTTGTGCTGACCGGCAACGGCCGCAGTTTCTGCGCCGGTGCCGACCTCGCCGAGTGGGCAGAAGCGGAAGCTCGCGGCGCCCTGGAAAGCTACGGCTGGACCGAAACCGCTCATGCGCTGATGAGCCGTTTGTACAGCCTCGACAAACCGACAATCGCTGCTATCAACGGCACGGCCGTCGGCGCCGGGATGGACCTGACGCTGTGCTGCGACCTGCGTATCGCCGGGCAATCGGCACGCTTCAAGGCCGGCTACACCAGCATGGCCTACTCGCCGGACGCCGGGGCCAGTTGGCATTTGCCACGCCTCATCGGCACTGAGCAAGCCAAGCGCCTGCTGTTCCTCGACGAGCTGTGGAGTGCCGAGCGTGCCTTGGCGGCCGGCCTCGTCGGCGAAGTCTGCGCCGATGATCAACTGCACGACGTGACCACTGAATTGGCCACACGCCTGGCCAGCGGCCCGACGTTCGCATTCGCCCAGACCAAAAAACTCATGCGCGAAGGCGCCCAACGCAGCCTGCCGGAGCAACTGCAAGCCGAGCTCGCCGCCGGCCTGCTCTGCGGTCGCAGCAAAGACGGCGCCGAAGCCTTGCGCGCCGCCATCGAGAAACGCCCGGCCCGTTTCAGCGGCGAATAAGCCCGGTGACTCGCCCCGTACACCTACTCAGCACATGAACAACAGGTAGCCCCATGAATTTCCAACTGACCCAAGAACAAGAAATGTTGGTGGACGCGGTACGCAGTTTTGTCGCCAAGGAACTGCTGCCTCATGAGGAAGCGGTCGACCGTGCCGACGAAGTCTCCCCCGAGCTGGCGGCGCAGATTCGCGGCAAGGCGATCGCCGCCGGTTTCTATGCCTTCAACATGCCGGAAGAAGTCGGCGGTGGCGGCCTCGATTACCTGTCCCAGGCGCTGATCGAGCGTGAGCTGTCCAAGGTCTCGTGGGCGCTGCATGTGTTCGTCGCACGGCCGTCGAAAATCCTCATGGCCTGCACCGGCGAGCAGATCAACGACTACCTGCTGCCATGCATCCAGGGCGAGAAGATCGATTGCTTCGCGCTGACCGAACCGGGCGCCGGTTCCGACGCCAACGCGATCAAGACCCGCGCCGTGCGCGACGGCGATGACTTCATTCTCAATGGCAGCAAACACTTCATCAGCCACGCCGGGCACGCGGATTTCGCCATCGTGTTCGCCGTCACCGATACCTATGAGCACAACGGCAAACAGCGCAACGCCGTGACCTCGTTCCTGGTCGATCGCGACACGCCGGGCATGACTATTCGCCGGGGTCCCAAGTGCGTGAGCAACCGCGGCTACCACACCTTTGAAATGTTCTTCGACGACTGTCGCGTCCCCGCCAACAAAGTGCTGGGCGAGGTCGGCAAGGGCTGGGACGTGGCCAACGCATGGCTCACCGCCGGGCGGGTGATGGTCGCCGCCAACTGCGTTGGTCAGGCGCAACGCGCGCTCGATGTGTCGCTGCAATGGGCGGCGGACCGCAAGCAGTTCGGTCAGCCGATCGGCACTTATCAGGGCATCTCGTTCAAGCTCGCCGACATGGTCACGCAGATCCGCGCCGCCGAGCTGTTGACCCTGCACACCGCCTGGAAAATGGACCAGGGCAGCATGACCGATGGCGAGGCCGGCATGGCCAAGCTGTTCGCCAGCGAAGTGCTCGGCAAGGTCGCCGATGAGGCGGTGCAAATCTTTGGCGGCATGGGCCTGATGGACGAATGCCCGGTGGAACGCATCTGGCGTAACGCGCGGATCGAGCGTGTCTGGGAAGGCACGTCGGAGATCCAGCGTCACATCATTTCCCGCGAATTGCTGCGGCCATTGTTGCGCTGATCTGCCCGGAGAATGGCTATGTCGCAAACGATTCGTGACAACCTCAAACGCATGCTCGCGCCGCGCCACCTGGCGTTTGTCGGTGGCCGCAGCATGGCCCGCGCGCTCAAGCGCTGCGCCGATGGTGGCTATCTGGGCGAGATGTGGCTGGTTAATCCGCAACACGACACCCTTGAAGGCGTGCCCTGTGTGCGCAGCATCGGCGAACTGCCGTGCGGCCCGGACGCGGTGTTCATCGCGACCAACCGCGAGTTGACCCTGACCTGCGTCGCCGAACTGGCCGCCAAGGGCGCGGGCGGTGCGATCTGCTACGCCTCCGGGTTCGCCGAAACCGGCGCCGAAGGCCAGGCCTTGCAGCAACAGTTGCTCCAGGCAGCCGGCAACATGGCCTTGCTCGGCCCCAACTGCTACGGCTTGCTCGACTATCTGCACAGCTCCGCGCTGTGGCCGGTGGCCCATGGCGGCAAACCGGTGGAGAAGGGCGTCGCTGTCCTGACGCAAAGCGGCAACTTTGCTTATAACGTGTCGATGAGCGACCGCTCGCTGCCGGTGGCCTACATGGCCTCGGTCGGCAATCAGGCGCAACTGGGCGTTGCCGAATTGATGGACGTGCTGCTCGACGAGCCGCGTGTCACCGCCATTGGCTTGCACCTCGAAGGCCTGAAAAACGTTCCGGGTTTCGCCCGCGCCGCGCACAAGGCCTTGGAGAAAGGCATTCCGATTATTGCCCTGAAAACCGGCGTGTCGCAGATCGGTGCCGAACTGGCGCTCAGTCACACCAGCTCGCTGTCCGGTTCCGATGCGCTGTACGACAGTCTGTTTGCGCGCCTCGGCGTGATCCGCGTCAGTGGCCCGGTGAGTTTTGTCGAAACCCTGAAAGCGGCGGCGTGCGGCAAACTGCCGGCGGGCAACAGCCTGATCGCGTTGGCCTGTTCGGGGGGCGATGCCGGGCTGATTGCCGACTATGCCGAACGCAACGATTTGAGCTTGCCGAAACTCGACGAGGGTCAGCGTGAAGAGCTGGCCCAAGTGCTGCCGAGCTACGCCAACCTGGTCAATCCACTGGATTTCACTACAGCGATCTGGGGCGACGGCGAAGCCTTGAACCGCATGCTCGACAGCGCCCTGCGCACCGAAGCCGATGCGGCGATGCTGGTGCTCGATTACCCGGCGGAATTTACCGGCGAACGCAAGGAATGCGACCTGCTGTTGGAGCTGTATTGCGCCGCCCTGGTCCGCCACGGCAAGACCGGTTTTGTCACCTCGGCGTTCCCGGAATTGCTGCCGGCCCACGCTCGCGAACGTCTGCATGCCCAAGGCGTGGCGGCGTTGCAAGGTGTGGAAGACGGGCTGGCCGCGTGGGGCCGGATCGCCGGTTATCAACGCAACCGTCAGGCGCTGCTGGCGCTCGGTGAATCGGCGCTGGTGCCGCACTGCCCGCAGGCGCTGGAAGGTGAAGGTCGCTTGCTCAATGAATGGGATTCCAAAAAAGCCTTGCGCGCCTTTGGCCTGCAGACGCCGAACGGCGTATTAAGCACCCCGGGCGAGGCATTGAGCGACGCCAACGCGCTGGGTTATCCGCTGGTGTTGAAAGCCGTCAGTGCGCAATTGCCGCACAAGACCGAAGCCGGCGCCGTGGCGTTGAACCTCAAGGACGCTACAGCCCTGAGCGCCGCCCTGGAAAAAATGCGCGCGAGCATCGCCGATTACGCGCCGCAGGTACCGTTCGATCAGGTGCTGCTGGAACCCATGGCCACACCACCGTTGGCCGAATTGATCGTCGGCATCAAACGCGAAAACGACTTCGGCCTGGCCCTGGTCATCGGTGCGGGCGGGATTCTGGTGGAGTTGTTAAAGGACAGTCGCAGCCTGCTGTTGCCGACCACTGACGGCGCCATTCGCCAAGCGTTATTGAGCCTGCGCAGTGCCGCGTTGTTGCAGGGTTTTCGCGGGCGCGAAGCGGCGGATCTGGACGCGTTGGTGGCGGCGATTCGTGCGGTGGCCGATTACGCCTGCGAGAACGCCGGGCAGTTGCTGGAACTCGATGTGAACCCATTGTTGGTCGGCGCCCATGGCACGACTGCGGTCGATGCGTTGATTCGCCTCGGCCACGAGTGAGGAAGTGAACATGCAAAGCACAACATTGACCGGCGGCCAGGCCCTGGTGCGTCTTCTGGCCAACTACGGCGTCGACACCGTGTTCGGCATTCCCGGCGTCCACACGCTGGAGTTGTATCGCGGCTTGCCCGGCAGCGGCATTCGTCACGTGCTGACGCGCCACGAGCAGGGCGCCAGTTTCATGGCCGACGGCTACGCGCGGGTCAGCGGCAAACCGGGCGTGTGCTTCATCATCACCGGGCCGGGTGTGACCAACGCCGCAACCGGCATCGGCCAGGCGTATGCCGACTCGATTCCGATGCTGGTGATTTCCAGCGTCAACCACACGGCTAGTCTCGGCAAAGGCTGGGGCTGCCTGCACGAAACCCAGGACCAGCGCGCAATCACCGCGCCAATCACCGCGTTTTCGGCGGTGGCGCTCAGCGCCGAAGACCTGCCCGAGTTGATCGCCCGTGCCTACGCGGTGTTCGACAGTGAACGGCCGCGCCCGGTGCACATCTCGGTGCCGCTCGACGTGTTATCCGCAAAAATCACCCGTGACTGGAGCAATGACGTGGTGCGTCGCCCAAGCCGTGGCGTACCGGCAGCCACGGCGCTGGACGAGGCGGTGGCCAAGCTGCAAAACGCCAAGCGGCCGATGATCATCGCCGGCGGTGGCGCACTGAATGCGCAGCAGCAACTGCAAGAACTCAGCACCCGACTCGCCGCGCCGCTGTTCACCAGCGTCGCCGGTAAAGGCTTGTTGCTGCCGGATGCACCGCTCAATGCCGGCTCGACCCTGTGTGTGGAGCCGGGCTGGCAACTCATCGCCGAGGCCGACGTGGTGCTCGCCGTCGGCACCGAAATGGCCGACACCGATTTCTGGCGCGAGCGTCTGCCGCTGAACGCCGAACTGCTGCGCGTCGACATCGACCCGCGCAAGTTCAACGACTTCTACCCGTGCGTGGTGGCGCTGCAAGGCGATGCGCAACACACCCTCGCCGCGCTGCTGGAGCGTCTGCCAACCGGCAAACGTGACGCCAGCGCCGCGACTGCATCCGTGGCCAAACTGCGTGAAGCGGTGCAAAACAGCCACGGCCCGTTGCAGTCGATCCATCAGGCGATTCTCGAACGCATCGCCGCCGAGCTGCCGGACGACGCTTTCATCAGCACCGACATGACCCAACTGGCCTACACCGGCAACTACGCCTTCAACAGCCTGGCGCCACGCAGCTGGTTGCACCCGACCGGGTACGGCACCTTGGGTTATGGCTTGCCGGCGGGCATCGGCGCCAAGTTCGGCGCGCCGCAGCGACCTGGACTGGTGCTGGTGGGCGACGGCGGCTTTCTCTACACCGCGCAAGAACTGGCCACCGCAGTCGAAGAGCTGGACAGCCCGCTGGTGGTGTTGCTCTGGAACAACGACGCGCTGGGGCAGATCCGCGACGACATGATCGGGCTGGATATCGAGCCGATCGGCGTGTTGCCGCGCAACCCGGACTTTGCCGCCCTTGGTCGCGCGTTCGGTTGCACGGTGACCGAGCCGCAAAGTCTGGCCGAGCTGCAAACCGATTTGCGCCACGGCTTCAAGCGCAATGGCGTGACCCTGATCGAACTCAAGCATGCGTGCGCGCTCTGATTTCCAATTTTTGAAAGGGCTACCGCCATGCGCTTTTCCGACCTGACTCAACGTATCGCCGGTGACGGCGCTGCCGCCTGGGGCATTCATTACCGCGCACTGGCGCTGCTGGAACAGGGTGAAGACATTCTGCTGCTGTCCGTCGGCGATCCGGATTTCGACACCCCGGTACCGATTGTGCAGGCGGCCATCGACAGCCTGTTGTCCGGTAACACCCACTACGCCGATGTGCGCGGCAAACGTGCGCTGCGTGAAAGCATCGCTAAACACTACGGAAAACGCAGCGGTCAGCAGGTCTCGGCGGATCAGGTCACCGTGCTCGCCGGGGCACAGTGCGCGTTGTTCTGCGTGGCTCAGTGCGTACTGAATCCGGGCGATGAAGTGATCGTCGCCGAACCGATGTACGTCACCTATGAAGCCGTGTTCGGTGCCTGTGGCGCGGTGGTGATTCCAGTGCCGGTGCGTTCCGAAAACGGTTTTCGGGTGTTGCCCGAAGACGTCGCGGCCCGCATCACGCCGCGCACTCGGGCGCTGGTGCTCAACAGTCCGCACAACCCGTCGGGTGCCAGTTTGCCGCGCAGCACGTGGCAGGCGTTGGCGCAGCTGTGCATCGCCCACGACCTGTGGCTGATTTCCGATGAGGTCTACAGCGAGCTGCTGTACAACGGCGAACACATCAGCCCGGCCAGTCTGCCGGGCATGGCCGAGCGCACTGCGACGCTTAACAGTCTGTCGAAATCCCATGCCATGACTGGCTGGCGCATCGGCTGGTCGATCGCGCCACCCGCTCTGGCCGAGCACCTGGAAAACCTCGCGCTGTGCATGCTCTACGGTCTACCGGACTTCGTGCAGGACGCCGCCGTCGTCGCGCTGGAAAGCAACCTGCCGGAACTGGAAGCGATGCGCGAAGCCTATCGCCAACGCCGCGATCTGGTCTGCGAATGCCTGGCCGACTGCCCCGGCGTGCGTGCCTTGAAGCCCGATGGCGGGATGTTCGTGATGGTCGATATCCGCGACACCGGGCTCAGTGCCCAGGCGTTTGCCGACCGCTTGCTCGACCGCCATGGCGTCTCGGTCCTGGCCGGTGAAGCCTTCGGCCCGAGCGCCGCCGGGCATATCCGTCTGGGGCTGGTGTTGGGCGCAGAACCCTTGCGTGACGCCTGCCAACGAATCACCCGTTGCGCCACTGAACTGATGGAAGCCCAAGTCTATGCATAACCACAAGACGCTGTTTATCGATGGCCGCTGGCAGACCCCCTCGGGCCAAGGCATCGCCGAGGTGATCAACCCGGCCACTGAAGAAGTGGCAGGTTCGGTGCCGCTGGGCGATGAGCGTGATGTCGACAACGCGGTGGCCGCCGCACGCAGAGCGTTCGGTCCATGGTCGCGCACGCCTTCAAGTGTTCGCGCCGGATACATCCGAGCGCTCGCCGGGCAGTTGCGCGAGCGGGCCGACGAGATGGCCGCGGTCATCACCGCTGAACTGGGCATGCCGGTGCAATGGTGCCGTTCGGTGCAGGTCGACGGGCCCATCATCGGCCTGGAGCAATACGTCGAACTCGCCGGCTTGATGGATGAAGTGCGCGAGGTCGGCAATTCGCTGGTGATCCGCGAAGCGGTCGGTGTGTGCGCCTTCATCAACCCGTGGAATTACCCGCTGCATCAGCTGATCGGCAAGCTCGCACCGGCGCTGGCCGCCGGTTGCACCGTGGTGGTCAAGCCGAGTCAGGAAACGCCGCTGCATGCGTTTTTGCTGGCGCAAATGATCGAAGCCATCGGCTTGCCGGCGGGGGTGTTCAACCTGGTCAGCGGACCGGGTTCAAAGGTCGGCGAAGCACTGGCCAAACACCCGGACGTGGACATGGTCTCGTTCACCGGCTCAACCGGTGCCGGGGTGCGCGTGGCGCAGGCGGCGGCACCTTCGGTGAAGCGTGTGTGCCTGGAGCTGGGCGGCAAGTCGGCGTTGTTGATTGCCGAAGACGCGGACCTGGCCGCCGCCGTGCGCTACGGCGTACAAGACGTGATGATCAACTCCGGGCAGACCTGCACCGCGTTGACCCGCATGTTGCTGCCCGCCAGTCGTTACGCCGAGGCGGTGGAACTGGCGATTGCCGAAACCCAAAGCCTGCGCATGGGCGATCCGCTGGACCCGCAAAGCTTCCTTGGGCCGATGTGTTCAGCGGCGCAACGGCGCACGGTGCGTGACTACATTCAAGTCGGCCAACAGGAAGGTGCGCGACTGCTGTGTGGTGGCGATACGGCGCACGCCTTCGAGCGCGGTTACTACGTCAGCCCGACGCTGTTTGCCGATGTCGACAACCGCATGCGCATCGCCCAGGAAGAAATCTTCGGTCCGGTGCTGTGCCTGATTCCTTACACGGATGAAGCGCAAGCGATTCAAATTGCCAACGATTCGCCGTTCGGCTTGTCCAGCGGAGTTTGGGCTTCCAGCACTGAACGTGCCTTGCAACTTGGCCGCCAGCTACGCGCCGGGCAATGCTTTCTCAACGGCGCGGCGTTCAATTATCAGGCGCCGTTCGGTGGCTACAAACAGTCGGGCAATGGACGGGAATGGGGAGAAGAAGGGCTCAACGAGTTTGTCGAAGTGAAGGCGATTCAAGTGTGACCTTTGGCGATTCAAACGATCTGCGCACCGGGCCATGGCCCGGTGCCTTGCGTGGTTTCAAACCGGTAATTCATTACTAACTTGCTTGTGATCAGGGGCAATGCAATGAGCGATAACAAAAACAACATTACTCAAGCGAACCATGAATTCAGTTTTCCGCGGCGCGACTTCCTTCGGTACAGCGCCACTGCTGCAGCTGTCGCCGGGGCGTTTTCCATGGGCTTGCCGATGGGCGCCTTCGCCCAGGAAGCCACACCCAAACCGGGCGGCGTATTGCGCCTCGGCCTGGCGGGCGCCAGCACCACCGACTCAAAAGACCCGGGCTCCTGGGTCGACACGTTCACCTTCGTCGGCTTCTCCGCGGTCTATAACACCCTCACTGAAATCGCCGTCGACGGCAGCGCGATCCCGGAGCTGGCCGAGAGCTGGACGTCGACGCCAGACGCGCGTATCTGGACCTTCAAACTGCGTCAGGGCGTGACCTTCCACAACGGCAAAACCCTGACTGCCGACGACGTGGTCGCCTCGATCCAGCATCACCTCAGCGAGAAATCCACCTCTGCCGCCAAGACCGTGTTGGGCGACGTCGCCAAGGTCAGCGCCCAGGGCACGGACAGCGTGGTGTTTGAACTGAAGTCGGGCAACGCCGATTTTTCCTATGTGGTCGCCGATTACCACTTGGTCATCATGCCGGCCAAGGACGGTGTGGCGGACTGGCAGGCTGGCGTCGGCACCGGCGGTTATCGCCTCAAGGACTTCGAACCGGGCGTGCGTATGGGCCTGGAACGCAGCCCGGATTACTGGAAAGCGGGTCGGGCGCATTTTGCCAGCGCCGAGCTGATTGCGATTGCCGACGGCGCAGCGCGGATTAACGCGCTGGTCACCGGGCAAGTCGATGTGATCAACAAGGTCGACCTGAAAACCGTGGCCTTGCTCAAGCGCAATCCGAACCTGGTGATCGAAGAAACCAAGGGCGCGCAGCACTACACCTTCCCGATGTTGTGCGACAGCCAGCAGTTCAAGGACAGCAACATCCGCCTGGCGATGAAGCACGCGATCAATCGCGAAACCCTGCTGGCCTCGGTGCTGTATGGCTATGGCCTGGTGGGCAACGACCACCCGATCCAGCCCGGCAGCCGCTTTATCAACACGGCGCTGGAGCAACGCACTTACGACCCGGACAAGGCGCGTTTCTACTTGCGTCAGGCCGGCGTCGATTCGCTCAAGGTCAAGCTGCAAGCGTCCGACGCGGCGTACAGCGGCGCGGTGGATGCCTCGGTGTTGTTCAAGGAGCAGGCGCGTCAGGCCGGGATCGATATCGATGTGGTTCGTGAGCCGGCGGATGGCTTCTTCTCCAACGTCTGGATGAAACAACCGTTCACCACATCCTTTTGGTACAGCAGCCTGACCGCCGACCGGATGTTCAGCATCGGTTACGCCAAAGGCGCGGCCTGGAACGAAACCCATTGGGACAACCCGCGCTTCAACCAACTGCTGAACGCCGCCCGCGGTGAGATGAACGACCCGTTGCGCCGCGAGATGTACAACGAAATGCAGTCGCTGTGCCGGGACGATGGCGGGGCGATTGTGCCGTTGTTTGCCAGCTCGGTGGCGGCGCGCTCGAACCGTGTCGCGCATGGCGGCCAGACTGCGCCGTATGGCGAACTGGATGGCTTGCGCGTGATCGAGCGCTGGTGGCAGGCGTAAGGAATCTCCAAACCAGTGAAGATCAATTGTGGGAGCGAGCCTGCTCGCGATGAGGCCAGCACATCCAAGATCGATGTTGCATGTCACACCGCCATCGCGAGCAGGCTCGCTCCCACATTGGAGATTCGCAGTTTTCGCAAGCGTGCCCGATTCAAGGAACCGCATGATGAATAGTATTTTCAAACTGTTGGCGCAGCGTTTGGCATTGGGTCTGTTATCGCTCTTCGCGGTATCAGTCATTATCTTCCTCGCCGTCGGCATGCTCCCGGGTGACATCGCCCAGGCCATGCTCGGCCAATCCGCCACCCCGCAAACCGTTGCGGCGTTCCGTACCCAACTGGGTCTGGACCTGCCGCCGCTGACCCGCTTCGGCCACTGGATCTGGAACCTGCTGCAAGGGGATCTCGGCGTCTCGCTGGCCAACCAGCGGCCCATCGCCGATCTGGTCGCTTCACGCTTGGGCAACACCTTCAGCCTGGCGGCGCTGGCGGCATTGGTGTCGGTGCCGCTCGCGTTGTTGCTGGGGATGCTCGCGGCGCTGTATCGCAACAGCTGGTTCGACCGCTTGCTCAACACCAGCGCCTTGAGCGCAGTGTCGTTCCCGGAGTTCTTCGTTGCCTACCTCCTGATCCTGGTGTTCGCGGTGAAGCTCAACTGGTTCCCGAGCATTTCCAACCTGGCACCGGACGCCTCGTTTGGCACCGTGCTCGAACGTTCGGTGCTACCGGTCGCGACCCTGAGCCTGGTGGTGATCGCGCAGATGATGCGCATGACCCGCGCCTCGCTGATCAACCTGCTGGCCAGCCCGTACATTGAAATGGCCCGGCTCAAGGGCATCAGCCAGTCGCGCATCATCTTCCGCCACGCCTTGCCCAACGCCCTGGCGCCGATCGTCAACGTGGTGGCGCTGAACCTCGCCTACCTGGTGGTCGGCGTGGTGGTGGTCGAAGTGGTGTTCGTCTACCCCGGCCTCGGCCAACTGCTGGTGGACTCGGTGGCCAAGCGTGACATCCCGGTAGTCCAGGCCTGCAGCCTGATTTTCGCGGCGACCTACATCCTGCTCAACACCACGGCGGATGTGCTTTCAATCGCCAGCAACCCACGCCTGATGCATCCGAAGGGGTAGAACATGAGCCTGCTCAAACAATTGGTCCGGGCACCGCTGAGTGCCCAGTTCGGAATGCTGGTGATCATCCTGTACATCCTCGTGGCGCTGTTCGCCCCGTTGCTGGCGCCGTATGGCGAAACCCAAGTGGTCGGCGAGGGCTTTGCGCCGTGGAGCGGCGAGTTTCTGCTGGGCACCGATAACCTTGGCCGCGACATGTTCAGCCGCCTGGTTTACGGCGCACGCAACACCTTGGGCATTGCCTTCCTGACCACGGTGCTGGCATTCCTGCTCGGCGGCTTGAGTGGGTTGATCGCGGCAATCAAGGGCGGCTGGGTCGATCAGGGCTTGTCGCGGGTCGTCGATATCCTGATGGCGATTCCGCAGCTGATCTTCGCCTTGCTGATCCTCAGTGTGGTCGGCACCACAGCGACTTCGCTGGTGTTGGTGATCGCGCTGCTGGATGCGACACGAGTGTTTCGCCTGTCACGGGCGGTGGCGATGAACGTGGTGGTGCAGGACTTCGTCGAAGCCGCACGCCTGCGCGGTGAAGGCCTGTGGTGGCTGGTGACCCGCGAAGTGTTGCCCAACGCCGCTGCGCCGTTGATTGCCGAATTCGGCCTGCGCTTCTGCTTCGTGTTTTTGTTCATCAGCGCGCTGTCGTTTCTTGGCCTGGGCATTCAACCGCCCACCGCCGATTGGGGCAGCATGGTCCGCGACAACGCAGTGCTGATTACTTTCGGCGACGTCAGCCCCTTCCTGCCCGCCCTGGCCGTGGCGTTGATCACGGTCAGCGTCAACTTCGTCGTCGACTGGATGCTGCATAAATCCAGCGGCCTCAAGGAGTGCTGAACATGACCTCGTCCAACAACGAAAAGCCGCTGCTGGAAATCCGTGATCTGCGCATCGAAGGTCATTACGAAGACGCCTGGCATCCGCTGATCAAGGGCATCGACCTGACCCTGCAACGGGGCGAAGTGCTGGGGCTGATCGGCGAGTCGGGGGCCGGCAAGTCGACCCTCGGCCTGGCCGCTATGGGCTACACCCGCGACGGTTGCCGGATCACTGGTGGCTCGGTGCAGTTCGACGGCATCGACCTGCTACGCGCCAAGCCCGAAGCGCTGCGAAAGCTGCGTGGCCTGCGGATCGCCTACGTCGCGCAAAGTGCTGCCGCTTCATTCAACCCGGCCCATCGCTTGATTGATCAGCATGTGGAAACCGCCGTTAAAAACGGTGGCATGAGCCGCGCCCAGGCGATGGCGGAAGCGGTGGAGTTGTATCGGGTGCTGCGCTTGCCGAATCCGGAACAGATTGGCCAGCGTTATCCGCATCAGGTGTCCGGCGGGCAGTTGCAGCGGGTCATGACGGCCATGGCCATGGCCTGCCATCCTGACCTGATCATCTTCGACGAGCCGACCACCGCCCTCGACGTCACCACGCAGATTGAAGTGCTGGCGGCTATTCGCGATGCGGTGGCGACCTATGGCAGCGCGGCGATCTACATCAGCCACGACCTGGCGGTGGTTGCACAAATGGCCGACCGGATCATGGTGCTGCGCCACGGCAAACTGGTGGAGGAAGCGGAAACCCGCAAGATGCTCGGCGATCCGCAAGAGGATTACACCAAGTCCCTGTGGGCGGTGCGCAGCTTTCGCACCGAGCCCAAACCGTGCCCGCAGCAGGAAAAACCGCTGCTGGAATTGCGCAAAAGCTGCGCCAGTTATGGTCATCAACCGGTGTTGCACGATGTCTCGCTGAAGCTGTATCGCGGCCAGACTTTGGCGGTGATCGGCGAGTCCGGTAGCGGCAAAAGCTCGACCGCGCGATTGATCACCGGCCTGCTGCCGCCGACGGCGGGTCAGGTGCTGTATGACGGCGAGGCGCTGCCCTCGGACTTTCGCCAGCGCAGCAAGGAGCAACTGCGGCGCATCCAGATGATCTACCAAATCCCCGATACGGCACTGAACCCGCGTCAGCGCATCGTCGACATCATCGGTCGGCCGCTGACGTTTTACCTGGGGCTCAGGGGCAAGGCGATGCGGGCGCGGGTCGCCGAGTTGCTGGAGATGATCGAGCTCGATCCGGCGGTGTTCATGGAGCGTCAACCCCGAGAGCTGTCCGGTGGGCAGAAGCAGCGTGTCTGTATCGCTCGTGCGCTAGCGGCCGATCCGCAATTGATTATTTGCGACGAAGTGACCTCGGCGCTGGATCAACTGGTGGCCGAAGGCGTGCTGAAACTGCTCAACCGGATTCAGCAGCAACTGGGCGTCGCTTATCTGTTCATCACCCATGATGTCGCCACCGTCCGGGCGATTGCCGATGAGGTGTTGGTGATGCAGCGGGGCAGGGTGGTCGACCACGGTTCGCGCAGCGCCATTTTCACCCCGCCGCATCAGGATTACACCGGCCTGCTGTTTTCATCCGAACCGCAAATGGACCCCGACTGGCTCGACCGGTTGCTGGCCACACGCGCGTTATCGTCCTCCGATTCAAAACCTGTAAACGTTTAGGGAATTGCCATGAAAGTTCTGATTGTCCACGCTCACCCGGAGCCGAAATCCTTTACCGCCGCCCTGCGTGACCAGGCGATGGCGACACTTGAGGCCCAAGGGCATGAGGTCCAGGTCAGCGACCTGTACGCGATGAACTGGAACCCGGTGGCCAGCGCCGATGACTTTTCTTCCCGAGAGAACCCCGAGTACCTGGTGTATGCGCTGGAGCAACGCCTGGGTGTGAAGAGCCAGTCGCTGGCGCCGGACATCCAGCAGGAACTCGACAAACTGTTGTGGGCTGACTTGCTAATTCTGAACTTCCCGATTTTCTGGTTCTCGGCCCCGGCGATGCTCAAGGGCTGGATTGACCGGGTGTTGGTGTCGGGGATCTGCTACGGCGGCAAGCGGTTTTACGACCAGGGTGGCTTGAGCGGCAAGAAGGCGCTGGTGACGGTCACCTTGGGCGGCCGTGAGCATATGTTCGGGGATGGCGCGATTCACGGTCCGTTGGAAGATATGCTGCGGCCGATCCTGCGCGGCACGCTGGCCTATGTCGGGTTTGATGTGCTGGAACCGTTTGTGGCCTGGCATGTGCCGTACATCAGCGATGAAGCGCGCAAGGATTTCCTGCACAGTTATCAGCAGCGTCTTGAACACCTGAGTGATGATCAGCCGATGCAATTTCCGCGGTTGTCGCAGTTTGATGAGGCGTTGTATCCGTTGCCTGTCTAAGTTGATCGGTCTGCGGCGTTCCGACGATGGGGCCAGTGAGTGCAACCAAAAATGCCGAAGCTGTTCACAATCTCTGAACAGCTTCGGCATTGGCCTCAGGCTTAGATCTCCTTCACCGGGGTCTCACCCTCAACCCCTTTGATCAACCCGATGGCATGCAGGCAATCCGCCTTGTTCACGTACGACTCGCCACTGGCGATCGTCTCGTGGTTCCCCGCCCTCAGGCGCCAGCGCCATTGTCCTTTTCCGGTGCTCGGCATGCCTCTGGATTGCCTGTAGATCTCGAAATACATACTGCTCGCTCCATGCGATGGGTAATTGCGACAACCTGTGTGACGCATCGGGGGCAAGCCTAGCGGAGCTGGCTTTTTTGACCATCAGGCATTTGTTTCCAGGCATTTGAAAATATTTCAGCTGACTCTACCGAGCCGGCGCGAATGGCCAAAACCCCCGCAGTTTCGCCCTTGCATCACCTCCCTCGGTCCTGCTTAATACGACACGGCTCATGGCGTCGAGCAGCTGTCGGCAGCCTCGGATTGTAGAAAAATCACTATAAAAAAGAGCAATCAATTGACTCATCAGCACGGAACGCAACTGGCCGGGCATTTGCAGCTTTCGCTTGTGATACCGGTGTTCAATGAAGCGGCGACCATTGATTTGTTCATCGCGCGGATCACTGACGTCTTCAAGGATGAGGCGCTGATCGGTCTGGAAATGGTGTTCGTCAATGACGGCAGCACCGACACCACACTCGAACTTCTGCTGGAGCGTCAACAGACCGACCCGCGCCTGCGCATCGTCGATCTGAGCCGTAATTTCGGCAAGGAAGCGGCCTTGACCGCAGGCTTGCAGACCTCCACCGGCCAGGTGGTGGTGCCGATCGATGCCGACTTGCAGGACCCACCTGAAGTCATCCTCGAAATGATTGCCCGCTGGCGTGAAGGCTACGAAGTGGTGCTGGGCCATCGTGTGAGTCGCAAGGACGACTCCTGGGCCAAGCAAACCTCGGCCAACTGGTTCTACCGCCTGCACAACAGAATCGCTGAACAACACCTTCCGGAAAACGTCGGCGATTTTCGGCTGATGGACCGCTGCGTGGTCGATGCGCTGCAAACGTTGCCAGAATCGCGGCGGTTCATGAAAGGCCTGTTCGCCTGGGTCGGGTTCCGCACCACCCATGTGAACTATGACCGCCCGGAGCGAGTGGCGGGTGCGACCAAGTTCAACGGCTGGCGCTTGTGGAATTTTGCCCTGGAGGGCATCACCAGTTTCAGCACTGAACCGCTGCGCATCTGGACGTATCTGGGGCTGTTCGTTTCGCTGATCTCTTTTTCCTTCGCCATTTTCATCGTGTTGCGCACCTTGATCTCCGGTGTCGATCTGCCGGGTTATGCCTCGCTGATGGTCGCCGTCACGTTTCTGGGCGGCCTGCAATTGATCGGCATCGGCGTACTGGGCGAATACCTGGGCCGGACCTACATCGAGTCAAAACGCCGCCCGGTGTATCTGGTGCGGCGAGTCTATGACCCCAAGGACTGAACCATGGATCTCAAGGAAACCGACATCCTCGGTTCAAGCATTGACCAACATTGGTATTACGCCTCGAAAGCGGCGGCCACGACGCGAATGCTGGGCAGCACGCCGATCAAAAGGATTCTCGACGTGGGCGCAGGCTCGGGGTTCTTTTCCCACTATCTGCTGACGCATTCAGTGGCCCGTGAAGCGTGGTGTGTCGACATCAGTTACGACGCCGATTCGGACACCACCACCGCCGGTAAACCGGTGCATTACCGTCGCGGCATCGACTCGGTGGACGCCGATCTGGTGCTGCTGATGGACGTGCTGGAACATGTTGATGACGACGTCGGCCTGCTCAAGGCCTACGTCGATAAAGTCCCGTCCGGCAGCCGTTTCCTGATGACGGTGCCGGCGTTCCGGTTTCTCTGGAGCGGGCACGATGACTTCCTCGATCACAAGCGCCGCTACACCTTGCCGCAGCTAGAGACAGTGGCTCGGGAGGCCGGCTTGGACGTGAAGCAGGGGGCTTACTATTTCGGTCTGGTGTTCCCGATTGCCGCTACCCTGCGCTTGCTGCCCAAAGGTGCGCAACCGTCACCCCCGCGCTCGCAACTCAAGCAGCACCATCCGCTGGTGAATGCGATTCTGAAGACGTTGTGCAGCGTCGAACTGCCGTTCATGGGCGCGAATCGCCTGGCCGGTTTGACGGTGTTTGTCCTGGCGCAAAAGCCGTGACGTCAGCTGAAAAATCCGCCCTGATCCAGCGTGGCCTGCGCTTTGCCGTGACCGGGTTGTTCGTCACGGCCCTGCACGCGATGGTGGCCGTGTTGTTCATCAACTACGTGTTGCCTCTTCCGCCCTTAGCCAACGGCGCGGCGTTTGCCGTGGCCACCGTGGTGTCTTACCTGATCAATACCACCTGGAGCTTTTCCGCCCGATTGCATGGCCGGACGCTGCTGCGCTTCATGATGGTCTCCGTTGCCGGGTTTCTGCTGGCGATGCTGGTGGCCTGGGCCGCGCAAATGGCCGGGCTGCATTATTTGCTGGGGATCGGCGCGGTGGCGCTGACCCTTCCGGCTTTCACCTTTGTATTGCATAACTTCTGGACGTACCGATGAAGGATTTCGCTAAACGCCTGCCGCTCAACCTGGTGCCCCTGTTGATCGGTGTCGTGGCCTTTTTCCTCATCATCGGACCCAGGGCGCTGAATCCGCAGAACATCGCCTGGTTGGGGAATGGTGATCCGGCGACGCACTACCTGGGATGGGTGTTTTTCCGCCAGTCGCCGTGGACTTTTCCCATAGGGCTCAACCCCTCCTATGGAATGGAGTTGGGCAATGGCATCATTTTTTCTGATTCCAATCCGCTGCTGGCTTTCCTGTTCAAACCCTTCGCGGCGCTGTTACCGACACCTTTTCAGTATTTCGGCCTCTGGTTCCTGACCTGCTTCGTCCTGCAGGCGTGGTTCGCCTGGAAAGTGGTGGGGCTGATGTCCTCCCACGTGGGTGTGCGTGCCGTGGGCACGGCGTTGTTTGTCTTTGTGCCGCCGATGCTCATGCGCATGCCTTTCCATTTGTCCCTGGGCGGGCATTTTCTGGTGCTGGCGTCGTTTTACCTGAACCTGCACCCGCACCTGCGCCACCGACGTCTGGCCTGGGGGGCGTTGCTGGCCGCTGCCGCGTTGGTCCATGCGTACTTTCTGGCGATGGTTGCGCTGATCTGGATCGCCGATCTGGCAGCCGGGTATTTCAAGAAGAAACTGACGCTGCGATCAGCGGTCATCGAGTTTCTTGCCCTGTTTTCGCTGGTCAGTTTTTGCTGTTGGCAGGCCGGGTATTTTTCGGTGGGCGCCGAAGGTGCGATCTCCGGCGGTTTCGGCATCTACGGCATGAACCTGCTGTCACTGTTCGACTCGGGGAATTGGTCCTATGTGCTGAAGGATCTGCCTGGCGTTCAAGGGTTCGGTGACGGCGAAGGGTTTGTCTTTCTGGGCCTCGGGCTGATCACGCTGGGCATCTGCGCCGTGGTCGGTCTGCTTCAAGGCAACACCGGCTTCGGGCAACACGTACGGCGGCGACCCTTTTTGCTGCTGGCGTTGGCAGGGCTCACGGTGTTCGCTGTTTCTAACCATGTCGCGCTGGGCTTGCTGGAGTTCACCTATCCGCTACCGCCCGTGGTGATTTCCATCGCCAACATCTTCCGCGCCTCGGGGCGCATGTTCTGGCCGGTGTACTACGCGATTATCATCGCCATCATTTTCCTGGTCATCCGCGCCAATACGCCGCGCACAGCCTTGAGCCTGCTGTCACTGGCGCTGCTGATACAGATTCTGGACACTCATGCCGGCTGGGTCGGGGTGCGCAAGCAATTGATGATGGAGCCGGCGACGAAGTGGGCGTCGCCCATGGTCGATCCGTTCTGGGAGAGCGCGGCGGCCCATTACAAGAACATTCGCTGGATCGTTCCGCAGAATCTGTCGCCGAAGTGGATGTCGGTGGCTGATTTTGCCGGCGCCCATGGCCTGGCGACAAATGCCGTTTACCTTGGACGGGTGGATACCGCCAACTGGATTGAATCCGAGCAGCAGACGGCTCGTGAGATGGCCTCGGGCAAGTACGATGTCGACTCGTTGTACCTGCTCGATGAGCGTGCGTTGATCCAGTCCGTGAGAAACATCAATACTCAAACGGATCTCTTCGCCCGGATTGACGGGTTCACGGTACTGGCTCCGGGCTGGAAACAGTGCAGTTCCTGCTTGCAGGCGACTGCGCAAATCAATCCGCTGGACTTGGTGCCGTCCCTCGAACCCGGGCAAAAAACGTTGTTCACTTACGGCAACAAGGGCGGGGCGCTGTTGGCCAAGGGCTGGTCCGAGACTGAGCCCTGGGGTGTCTGGTCCAAGGGGCCCGATGCTGAAGTGATGTTCCGCGTCCCGTCGCTCGTGCATTCCTTGCGTCTGGAGACCACGGCGTTCCTGCCTCCTGGCCATGCACGTCAGCGTGTGATGATCAGCATCAACGGCCTGACGGCGACAAACGCCCAGCTTGAGCAGGCCGATGGCAACGTGATCGACGTTCCTCTCTCGACGGAGATGCAACAACGGGTGTCGAGCCAGGGTGTCTTGAGGTTGCAACTGCAGTTTGCCGACGCCGTCAGCCCGAAACAGTTCGGGCTCGGCCAGGACGTTCGCCAGCTCGCGCTCGGGTTGAAGACCTTGACGGTCAATTGAGGGCCGACGCACGTAGACGCCCCCGTCGCGCCTTTCTACACTGCCTGAAGTGTTAGGACCGGGGGCAAGGAATGAATCGCAACGAACTGCGCAAGGCTGACATCAACCTGATGGTGGTGTTCGAAACGTTGATGCTCGAGCGCAACGTGACACGGGTGGCGGAGAAGCTGTTCCTCGGCCAACCGACCATCAGTGCCGCGCTCAACCGTCTGCGGACGATGTTCAACGATCCTCTGTTCATTCGCGTCGGGCATCGCATGGAACCGACCGCACGAGCCGAGGAAATCATCCTGCACCTGTCGCCAGCGCTGGATTCGTTGTCGGTGGCCCTGAGCCTGACCCACGATTTCGACCCGGCCAGCAGCACCATGACCTTTCGCATCGGGCTGTCGGACGATGTCGAGTTCGGGCTGCTGCCGCCCCTATTGCGCGCCCTGCGCCAGGAAGCGCCGAAAGTGGTGTTCGTGGTGCAACATGTCGATTACTGGCGCATTCCCGACTTGCTGGCCTCCGGTGATATCACCGTCGGCATCAGCCAGACCCGCGGCCTGCCGGCCAATGCCAAACGCAAATTGCTGCGGCACATCCAGCCGAGCATTTTGCGCGCCGATGCCTCGGACACTCCGCTGACCCTCGATGAATATTGTGCGCGCCCGCACGTGCTGGTATCGCACACCGCCAACGTCAGTGGCTACGCCGATGAATGGCTGGCGGACATCGGCCGCACGCGCCAGGTCGTGCTGTCGGTGCCGCAATACAGTTCATTGCCGGCCTTGCTCGCCGGCACCGACCTGATCGCGAGCCTGCCGGATTACGCCGCCGAGGCGATGGCCGCCTCAGGGCAATTGTTCAAGGAGGCCTTTCCGTTCAAGACCCCGACGCTGGACTTGTCTATGGTTTGGCTCAGCCATGTCGATACCGATCCGGCCGAACGCTGGTTGCGCGCACGCCTGGAGGCGTTCATGAGTGAGCGCCCGGAATTGCCGCTGTCCGGATGAGTCAGACAGCGCTGTGTTATATGTAGGACTTTTCCAACACGCTTCAGGAGCCAAGCCATGCCCCACCTGCACATGGAATACACCGCCAACCTGCCCGGACTGAACGCCGACGTGGCGTTGATTCGGCTCAATAATGCATTGGTGGCTTCCGGTCAGTTTGCTGCGGAGTTCGACATCAAGAGCCGCGCAGTGAAGGTCGAGACGTTCAAGGTCGGCACGGCGATGGGGGAGAGGGCGTTTGTGCATGTGAAGCTGGCGCTGCTGAGTGGTCGCCCGCCGCAGATCAAAAAGCAGCTGTCCGATAGCTTGCTGGCCGTGGTGCAGGAGTTGTGTGAGTGGCCGACCGGGGTCGAGGTCCAGTTGTGTGTAGAGATCCTCGACATCGATCGAGAGTCCTACACCAAGACGGCCGTCGGCCACTGAATTTCAGGCCATATCCTGCTCGGCGCAGGCCTTAATGATTTGCTCGCGCAGCCAGGTGTTGGCGCTGTCCTGATCGACGTTTTGACTCCACTGCATGTCTAGGGTGAACCCCGGCAAGCCGTTGGGCGCTTCGCAGTGATTGAAAACAGCCTCGTTGGCCAGCAATTGCTGGATGCGGCGGGGCAGCGTCAGGATGAAGTCGGTGCCGGTGATCATTTTCAGCGCCGCGCTGTAGCTGTTCGAGCGCGCGGCAACCTGCCGTTTGTGCGCCTGTTGTGCCAACCAGCCATCGATCATGTTGGTGGTGGACGTCCAGGGCGTCGGAAACACATGCCGGCGTTCGACAAACGCTTGCAGGCTTAAACGCGGTTCCAGTGGCGTGGCACGTTTGTCGAAGACGCAGACCAGTTCATCTTCCAGCAATATCCGGGATTTGAAGTCGGCGTGGCCGCGATGAAAATGCGGGCCGAAACAAATCACCAGATCGAGGCTGCCATCGCGCAGCTCTTCTGCCGGTATGTCGGTTTCGAACTTGTGCATGTTGACGATGACCGGCAGGTCGGCGAAATCGAAGCTTTTCAACAAGCGCGGCAGAATCAACTGCTCGAAGTATTCCGGTGCGCAGATATTAAATGTGACCGCTTGCAGGGTCGGATCGAACGCCGGGGTGCCGGCATGGCAGAGGTTGATGCTTTCAAGGATCTTCAGCACATGCGTATACATCGTGCCGGCCTTGTACGTGGGGCGCATACCCGTTCGGGTATTGATGAATAACTCGTCTTCAAAACTGGTGCGCAGCTTTTTCAGGCAGTAACTCACGGTGGACTGACTGACACAAAGCGCTTCAGACACACCGGTGACGCTGCTTTGCTCGTACACGGCGATAAACACCATGAGGTCCTGCATATCGAGCTTTCTTAGCAAGTTACTGTTCAGCATCCATTCCGTCTCGCTGTGCTCCTTGCGCTGACTGTGCGCAAACGTGTGCGAACGATCCTAACGGAACGATGGTGCCAGGAGAATGCCCCGTAGGATGTTTCACGGTCACTTGTGGGACAGAAAATGTTCCGAACACGACTTATGAATTTAATCCCACAAAACATGGCCAGAGGCCTTTACTCCTGAACGCTGATGAAACGGGTGCTCAAGCCGCTGCAGGAAATTGCCGGGCGTAATGCTGCGGATTGAAGCGCAAGGCCATCAACATCATCAGCGCCATGACACCGGTCAGGCACCACCAGGCCCATTCGAAACTGCCCAGATGATCGCGGACCATTCCGGCCATCAGCGGCGAGAGGCCGGCGATCAGGTAGCCGATGCCTTGGACGAAGGCCGTCAGCCCGCCGGCGCGTTGCGGGTTGTCGAGGTGATCCAGCGACACAATCAGGCTCATCGGGAACAGTCCGCCAATGCCCAGCCCCAGCAGGCACGGCCAGAGCAGGCTGAGGCGTTGCGGGCTGAGGATCAGCCCGCAGAAACCGGCCATGATCAGCGCCAGCAACACCACCAGCACCAGGCGCCGGTCACGGCTGCGGTTGGCGAGGGCGGGGGTCACCAGCCCGGACACCACTTCCATGGCCGTCAAGAAGCCCAGCAGCAAACCGGCGTTCTGTTCGCTCCAGCCTTTTTCCACGTAGTACGGCGCGAGCCAGGCCAGCACACAGGTGTAGGACGCGGTGCCCAAACCGAAGAAGATTGCGAGTAACCAGGCACGGGAATTAGTGAAGAGGGATGTCTCGCGTGGTGCTGACGGTGGCGCCGATGTCCCCTGACGCCCGAGAGTCCAGCACAGCAATGCCACCAGCGCCAGCGCGGCCCAGATTGCCAACCCCATACGCCAACTGCCGGTGCGGGTCATCACCAAAGGGGCAAACGATGCAGTAATCGCCGCACCGCCCATGATCGACGTCACGTACAGCCCCATGCACACGGCAACGTTGTCACTGAAGCGGGATTTGATCAGTGCCGGCATCAATGCCTGGATCAGCGCAATACCGACACCGGCCAGCATGGCGCTGAGGATCAGTTCGGCTGCCGAGTCCACGAACAGCCGCGACACCGTGGCCAGGCCAATGATCAGCAGCGAAATCACCACCGTGCGCTGTTCGCCGAGGCGCTGGCTGACGCTCAGGCCAAAGAACATCGCCAGCCCCATGGCCATGACGGGCAGCATGGTCAGCAGCGAGGCCAGGCTGAAACTCAACGGGATGTCTGCGCGAATGGCCGACAACAAGGGCCCGACCGCCGCCATCGACGGCCGCAGATTCAAGGCGACGAGAATGATGCTGAGCATTAGCCAGAGGGCAGGGCGGGAAGTGGCGCGAACGTGTTCCATCAATCGGACCTTGAATAATCAGGGGCCGATTAGGCGCGCGAGGGCAGGGGACCGCAAATCAGATAGTCCGCAGCGGTATTTAAAAATTAAATACCTTCGCCGCAACACAGACCCTTTGTAGGAGCGAGCCTTTGTGGCGAGGGGATTTATCCCCGTTGGGTTGCGAAGCAGCCCCCGCGACCGTTCAGGCAAACCGAGTGGTCCGGGTTTACGACTGCTTCGCAGCCGAACGGGGATAAATCCCCTCGCCACAAAGGTGCGCTCCTTGAGGGGGAATACTGGGTGTTTGGGGATTTGATTGTTTAGTCCATCCACACCCAAAGTTCTTCAAATCCCGATTTAACGACCTGACCGCCCGTGTGACGCTGCTGCTCATCTGTTTTCAGCGGTTATTTCTATGGACGGTTGCCCCGTCGCACTTCCCTCCGAACTAGCCTTCTGGGCGTTATGGCACTGTCGCCACGCGCGCCCACCGGATTCCTGCCTTTCCCGTTGATTCTTCTGACAGGTCCCGCGCTGTGCGCCGGGATCAGACCGGCAGCGCCTGCGCGTTTGCCTACGCGGAAACAAGAGAATTCCCATGAGCAGTGCCACAACCTCCTTCGCCACACAGCAAGAAGCCCAGACCTTTCTTGAACAGAACCCGGATATCGAGATGTTCGAGTTGTTCATCCTCGACAACAACGGCGTGCCCCGGGGCAAGTTGCTGCATCGTGATGAACTGCTGGCGGTGTACGAAAGCGGCCGGCCGTTGCCGAGTACCATTCTCGGCCTGACCATCAACGGCGATGACGTGGAAAACTCAGGCCTGGTCTGGGACGTCGGCGATATCGATTGCCGGGCGTACCCGATCAGCGGCAGCTTGACGCGCATGCCCTGGCGGTTGATTCCGACGGCGGCGGTGCAGGTCAGCATGCACCCGAAGGAAGGCATGCCCGCGACGATTGCCGACCCTCGACATTTGCTGGTGAAGGTGATCGAAGGCCTGCAGGCCGACGGGTATTACCCGGTGATGGCGGCGGAGCTGGAGTTCTTCCTGATCGATCAGCAACGCGACAGCAACGGTCGGTCGCAACCGGCGCGGGACGTCGATGGCGGACGACCGCGCTCGACGCAAGTCTACGGATTGCGTGAGCTGGAGCAGATCGAGCCGTTCCTTGCGGATCTCTACAGCGCCTGCAAATTGCAGGGTATTCCGGCGCGCACGGCGATTTCCGAATACGCGCCGGGGCAGGTGGAAATCACCCTTGAGCACCGCACCGACGCCTTGCAGGCGATGGACGAAGCGGTGCGCTACAAACGGCTGGTCAAAGGCGTCGCGCACAAACACGGGATGGCCGCCTGCTTCATGGCCAAACCGTTCGATGACCTGGCGGGCACCGGCATGCACATGCACGTCAGCCTGGCGGACAAGGACGGCAACAACCTGTTTGCCAGTGAGTCCGCGGACGGCACGCCGTTGCTCAAACACGCGGTCGGCGGCATGCTCAGCACTTTGCTCGATTCGTTGCTGTTGTTCTGCCCGAACGCCAACTCTTACCGCCGATTCCAGACCAACAGCTACGCGCCGCTGGCAGCGACCTGGGGGGTGGACAACCGCACCGTGAGTTTGCGCGTACCCGGCGGGCCAGCGTTCTCCCGGCACATCGAGCACCGCATCTGCGGTGCCGACGCCAACCCGTATCTGGCGGCCGCAGCGATCCTGGCCGGCATCCATCGCGGCATTCGCGAACGGCTCGATCCGGGCGCACCCGTGGAAGGCAACGGTTACGCCCAGGCCACGGAGTTGTTGCCAACCGATTGGCTGACTACGTTGAGGGCGCTGGAAGGTTCGACCTGGGCGCGGGAAGCGTTCGGCGGTGAATTCCTTGGCGTGTACCTGGCGGTGAAGCGCGCCGAGTATCGGCAGTTCATGGGCGAGGTCGGGGAGCAGGACTGGCGCTGGTATTTGCATCAGGCCTGAACAAAAGCTGAACCATTCTCAAATAAGTTAAAAGTGTCGACTCAATAACAGGAGCCAACTAATCGTTGGCTTCTTTTTCACAAAAAATTGATGGTTGGCTGCCTAAAGTTAGTGCTGTCGCAGTAAATGAAATTTTCACATTTACCGCAGGCACTTCTTTTCAGGAACAGCCGACCATCATGTTGAAGTTCAAACCCGTGCGCCCGGAATGGGTGACACTGATTGCCAGCGCCTATCTTTTGACAGGCTTCAACTTAGTGCTCTGGCAGCACCTGTTTGATATCACCGCCGCGGACGGTAAAGGCATCGCCATGCGCATCGCGTTCGGCGTGATGATTCTGGCGGCCTTCAACATTGTGCTGACCTTTCTGGCGTTCCGCCGTGTAATGAAACCGGTCTTGATACTGATCTTCATGATCAGTGCCGGAGTGGCGTACTTCATGAGTCAATACGGTGTGCTGATGGACACCGGCATGTTGCGTAACTTCGCGCAAACCAACACGACAGAAGTACGTGACTTACTGTCGATCAAGTTGCTTGTCTATATTCTGTTGCTCGGTGTTTTACCTTCATGTTTGTTGTGGAAGGTTCCGGTTAGTTATCGCCGTTGGCACCGTGAGTTGTTCAGTAAGGCGTTGGTGAGTATCGCATCGGTTGCGGTCATCGGTGGCGTCGCACTGGTGAACTATCAGGGCTTGTCCTCGTTGTTTCGCAATCACCATGAACTTCGCCTGATGCTGGTGCCGAGTAACTACATCGGTGCAGGGTTTGGTTACCTGCGTGAGCAAGTCGTCTCCGCCCGGCAACCCTTCATCAAAATCGGCGAAGACGCCCAGCGGAATCCCGCCTGGCAAACCCACGGCCGTAAATCCCTGACGGTGTTGGTCGTTGGCGAAAGTGCCAGGGCCGAGAACTTCGGCATCCTCGGATACGACCGCGACACCACGCCCAAACTGGATAAAGAAGCCGGCCTGATCGCTTTCACCGACGTGCATTCCTGTGGCACGGAAACAGCCGTCTCGGTGCCGTGCATGTTCTCCGACATGGGCCGCAAGAATTACAACGCCAGCACGGCGAAGAACGAAGAGGGCTTGCTGGACGTGCTCAAGCGTGCCGGACTGGACGTGATCTGGCGTGACAATCAATCAGGCTGTAAAGGCACGTGCGACCGGGTCACCCTCGATGATGTCAGCAACTTGAAGGACCCGGTGCTGTGCGCCAACAGTGAATGCCGTGACGAGATTCTCCTGCAAGGTTTGCAGCACTTCATCGACACCCTGGATAAAGACACCGTGCTGGTGCTGCATCAAATGGGCAGCCATGGCCCGGAATACTTCAAGCGCTACCCGAAAGAGTACGAACACTTCACGCCTGTCTGTGAAAGCAACGCACTGAACAATTGCAGCCGCGAAAGTATCGTCAATGGCTACGACAACACGCTGGTGTATACCGACCACGTGCTTTCGACCCTCATCGATCTGTTGCGCAGCAATCAGGACAAAGTCGATACCGCCATGCTGTATCTGTCGGATCACGGCGAATCCCTGGGCGAATACAACCTGTTCCTCCACGGCACGCCTTACATGCTGGCGCCGGATCAGCAGAAGCATGTGGCGATGCTGGCGTGGTTCTCCGACAGCTTCCAAAAATCCTTCTCGGTGGACACTCATTGCCTGCAACTGAGCCGCGACAAGCCCCTGAGCCAGGACAACCTGTTCCATTCGATGCTCGGTCTGCTGGAGGTCAACAGCAAGGTCTACAACCAGGATCTGGACATGTTTGCCGGTTGCCGCGGGGCCGTGATCGACGGGGTGTTGGCCAAAGAGTAAGCGTCTCGACCTTTTTTTCACGTGCCGGTGGTTAACCTGCGGCCGGTACATATTCCTACAAGAGTCATTGCACATGTCCGCGCAGCCCCCCTCCGCCATCGAGCTTGAGTTCGCCCGGCGCTACGATCAGGAACACAGCCGCGTCTGCCTTCAGCCGCGACCGCGTGGCCTGGCGGGGCGCCTGACGTTCTGGCGCGACGAGCAGCTGGTGCGCAACGCGCTCAAGGTCGCCGGCGAACCGGGCTTGATGCTTGATGTGGCCTGCGGCGCCGGACGTTACTGGCCGGTGTTGGTCGAGCACGCGAACCGCGTGATTCTTGCGTCCGATCATTCGCAGGACATGCTCAATCACGCCCAGACTCACCATTCGCAGAGCCTGCTCGCGCGGGTCAAGACCTTCCACAGTTCAGCCTTCACCCTCGGATTGTCGGCCAACGCAGTCGATTGCATTTTTTGCATGCAACTGTTTCAGCACATCGACCGCCCGGAGCATCGATTGGCCTTGTTGGCGGAGTTCCACCGTGTGAGTCGCGATACGGTGATTGTGGCGGTACAGATCGATGCGCATTTCAAGCTTCGCCGATCAGGTGCTAACGCCCGGCAGCTGGCGGACAAGGCTGATATCGAAGCCGAATTCAGGCAAGCAGGTTTCAGCCTGCTCAGTCATCAGGACTTTCTGCCCGGTTGTGCACGGATGCGGGTCTACGTGCTGCGTAAGGCCGGTTAGTTTCCGCTTGTCAGACATTTCTTGCCGTCTGGCAGGCATTTTCGCTAAAGCTCTTGTTCAGTGGATGCGCGGAAATCGCCGGGGGCGATATATACTGCGCGCCATTCTTCAAGGGAGAGCCGTGTGGCCATCGATATTCACTGGATTCGCGACAACGATAGCCTCGGTCAGTTTTGCGCCGAGTGGCAAAAGCTGCCATTCGTTGCCCTCGACACCGAATTCATGCGGGTCGACACCTTTTATCCGATTGCAGGCCTGCTGCAGATCGGCGATGGCGTACGCGCTTACCTGATTGACCCACTGACCATCGACAACTGGAAACCTTTGGCCGCGTTGCTGGAAAACCCGGCCGTGGTCAAAGTCGTCCATGCCTGCAGCGAAGACCTCGAAGTGTTGCTGCGCCTGACCGGCAGCCTGCCGGCGCCGCTGTTCGATACGCAACTGGCCGCCGCTTACCTGAATCTCGGTTTCTCGATGGGTTATTCGCGATTGGTGCAGGAAGTGCTCGGCATCGACCTGCCCAAGGGCGAGACCCGTTCCGACTGGCTGCAGCGTCCGCTGTCCGACACCCAGATCAGCTACGCCGCCGAGGATGCCTTGCACCTGGCGGAAGTTTTCGTACAGCTGCGTCCGAAGCTGTCTGATGACAAGTACGCCTGGGTGTTGGAGGACGGCGCCGAACTGGTGGCCAACCTGCGCCGTGAGATCGATCCGTACGAGGTCTATCGCGACGCCAAGCTGGCCTGGAAACTTTCCCGCGCCCAACTTGCCGTATTGCGTGAACTCTGCGCCTGGCGTGAACGCGAGGCCCGTGCCCGCGACCTGCCGCGCAACCGCATCGTGCGTGAACATTCGCTGTGGCCGCTGGCGCGGACTCAGCCGGACAACCTCGGCGCGCTGGCGAAAATCGAAGACATGCACCCGCGTACCGTGCGTCAGGACGGCGAATTTCTGCTTGATCTGATCAAGCGCTCTGGCAGTGTGTCGCCAGATCAATGGCCGCCCGCCGTGCCGGAGCCATTGCCGGTAGACGCCGCCAACCTGGTCAAACAGCTGCGTGCGATCGGCCAGGCCGAAGCCGAGCGCCTGAACATTGCGCCGGAACTGATGCTGCGCAAGAAAACCCTGGAAGCGCTGCTCAAGAGCGGCTACCCCAACGGTCCTTACCAATTGCCTGATTCGCTGCGTGGCTGGCGCCGCGAATTGATGGGCCAGGCGCTGCTCGACAGCCTGGCCACCGCCGGAGAACAGCCTTGAAACGTATTTGCTCCATTTACCGAAGCCTGAAGAAAAACGAGATGTACCTCTATGTGCTCAAGAGCGATGCACTTGAGCGCGTCCCGGAAAGTCTGATGGCCGCCTTCGGCAAACCTCATCACGCATTCGATCTGGTGTTGACCCCCGAGCGCAAACTGTCGCGCGAGGACATCACCGTGGTCCTGGAAAACCTTGAGAAGCAGGGCTACCACTTGCAAATGCCGCCGGCCGAGGACGAGTACATCGAACACTTGCCGGAAGAATTGCTGCGACGCAACGACCCGATGTGATCGGCAGACAGGCTCTGTTCAGAGTCTGTGTGAAACACTGGAATGATTTTGGCGATGGCCAGGGCGACGGAGCGATACTCCGTCGGCGGCCGTCTGCACTGTTTTCGAAAGGTTTGAACCATGCGCGTTCTGATTGCTGAACACGACCACCCTGTGTACGCCCAACTGTTGCGTCAGGCTGCGCCTGATCTGGAAGTACTGACCAGCGGCGACTCTGCAGAATTGGCTCGCCAGGCGGCCGACTGCCCGATCTGGCTCGGCCAGCCGGACCTGTTGGCGAACCTGTTGCGCCAGGGCCACCAGCCACAATGGCTGCAATCGACCTGGGCCGGCATCACGCCACTGCTGGCCGACGGATTGCGCCGCGATTATCGCCTGACCCGTGCGGTAGGGATTTTTGGTCAGGTCATGGCCGAATACGTCCTGACCTACATGCTCGGCCACGAGCGCGAAGTACTGGCGCGGCTGGTCAGCCAGGTCGAGCGCAAGTGGGACAGTCGCCAGGGCCAGAGTCTGGCGGGGCGCAAGGTGCTGATTGTCGGCACCGGTGACATCGGCCAGACCGTGGCAAAGTTCCTCGTGCCGTTTGGGGTTGAGTTGTACGGCATCGCCAGCGAAGCCCGGGAGCAGGCGCCGTTTGTTGAAGTCGGCGCACTGGCGGACTTGCCGCGCTTGGTCGGTGAAGTGGATTTCGTTATCAATCTGCTGCCCAACACCCCCAACACCCACGATTTGTACGATGCGGCGCTGTTCAAGCAGTTCAAGCCGACCGGGTTGTTCATCAACGTCGGGCGTGGCGTGGCCGTGGTCGACGCAGACTTGGTGGAAGCCTTGAAAGAAGGGCATCTGGCAGGCGCGGTAATTGATGTCTGCCGCCAGGAACCGCTGCCACAGCGTCATCCGTTCTGGACGGCCTGGGGCTTGCTGCTGACCGGCCACAGCTCGGCACCGACCTCGCCATCGATGATGGTCAACCTGTTTGTCGACAACCTGCGGGCGTATCAGGCGGGAGAAGCATTGCGCGGAGAAGTGGATTTCAACCGCGGCTACTGAGCCCACCGCTTACTCGAACAGAGTGCAAAACCTGTGGGAGCGAGCTTGCTCCCACATGGGGATCTGTGATGAATCCACTATTTTGAGAACACCAAAAATCAACTGTGGGAGCTAGCCTGCTAGCGATGGCGGTGTGTCAGTCAACCTTGATGTTGAATGTGCCGGCCTCATCGCTAGCAGGCTAGCTGTGATCTCTCTGTAGGTTGTTCACTCGGGGCTTTTCCGGGAAATTGGAGGTGCGAACCAAACCAAGTACCTGGAGGCCCCGAGTGAACACTCATAAAAATGCCCGATTAACCGTTTCTG
>NZ_JBOFQE010000028.1:0-175673 GCF_051660785.1 Pseudomonas sp. | reverse complement strand
CAATACCTGTGGGAGCGAGCCTGCTCGCGATTACGGTGTGTCAGTCAACAAACATGTCAACTGACACACCGCAATCGCGAGCAGGCTCGCTCCCACAGGGGGATTTGCGGCGTTAATGGAAACTCAGCCTTGCAATGTGACACCCGCCATCTGCTCCAGCACTTTCACCACCTGGGTCATGTCCCGCGCCGGATCGCCTTCGCTCAAGGCTTGATCGAAGAACTGCTTGACCACCGCAGAGGTGAAGGCCGGCACGCCGGTGCTTTCCGCCTCGGCCAGAAACAACCGCACATCCTTGCGCATCAAATCCAGGCGAAAGCCGAAATCGAATTCCCGGCGCATTACGGTGCCCGCGAGGATCTGTTCGCTGGTGAAACTGCGCGCGGTGCTGGCGTTGAGCATGTTCACCATCTGCCGTGGATCGAGCCCGGCCTTGACCCCGAACAACATGGCTTCGCTGGTGGCCACCAGGGTGGCGGCGACGATCATGTTGTTGACCAGTTTCAGGGTCTGGCCCAGCCCCGGTTCGGTGCCGATGTGTTCGACCTTCTTGCCGAAAGCGGCGAACACCGGCGCACAACGCTCGTAAGCCGCGCGATCACCGCCGACCATCACCGACAGCGTGCCGTTTTGCGCACCCGCGACACCGCCGGCCAGCGGTGCATCGAGGGCGGCGATGTCGCGTTCGGCCAACGCCGCTTGCAGGCGCCGGGCCAGGCTCGGGCCGGTGGTGGAGTGGTCAACCAGAATGCTGACCTTTTCGCCGTGGATGACGCCGTCAACACCGAGCACCACGCTTTCAACGATGTCCGGAGTCGGCACGCACACCAGCACGATGTGCGCGTGGTCCGCCACTTCTCGCGGCGTGGCATGGCTGCGCGCTCCGCGCTCAAGCAACGGCACGAGTGCTTGGGGATTGGGGTCGAACAGGTTCAGGTCAAAGCCCTGGTCGAGCAGATGGCGGGCCATTTTCTGGCCCATGGCACCGAGGCCGATGAAGCCAATGGAAAGCGTATCGAAGGTGGTCATGGCAGGTCTCTTTTTTATGAATGGAGACCCATGCTAGACACGCCGACAAACGACCGACAAAGCAGTTTTACGCCGCTGTGTTTTGATTAAAGCTCAAGCCAGGTCGCGGGTGATGCGTGCCTGTTCGAGGACCCATTCACGGAAAATCCGCAGGTCTTCGCTTTCCTCGCGGTGCTTGGGAATCAGCAAGTAATAGGTGTATACGCCCATGTCCACCACCTGTTCGAACGGCCGGATCAGCGTGCCGTCCTGCAGTTCCTTGCTCACCAGAAACAGCTGCGCCATGGCGATGCCCTGACCGCCGACAGCGGCGGCGTACACCATCGACGAGCTCTGATAGGTCATGCCCGCGTGCGCATCGACCTCGCGACTGACGTCGCAGGCTTCCAGCCAATAGCGCCAGTCTTCGAGACGGGCGATCGAGTGCAGCATGGTGTAGTTGGCGATGTCGGCCGGGGTCTGCAACCCCGGGCCATGTTGCAACAGGGACGGGCTGCACACCGGGGCCAACTGGTTATCGCTGAGGACATGGCAATTGCAGTTGGGCCACTCGCCGGAGCCGAGGCGGATGGCGGCGTCGATGTCTTCCTTGTAGAAGTCCACCGGTTCGAGGGAGGCGGTCAGCAGCACTTCGATCTTCGGGTTCTGCGCGTGAAAACTCGCCAGACGAGGGATCAGCCACTGCATGGCGAACGTGGTGTAGGCGCGGACCTTGAGCTGCCGGCGCAACGGCGGGGACATCAGTTTTTTGGTGGCCCCGCGCAAGTCCTCGACCACCCGGGCCACGGCGCGAAAGTATTGCTCGCCGGCGGCGGTCAGGGTGATCTGGCGGTGCCCGCGCACGAACAGGTCGAGCTTGAGGAATTCTTCCAGCGTGCGGATCTGCCGGCTGACTGCACCCGGGGTGACGTTCAATTCATCGGCGGCCAGGGTGATGCTCAAATGCCGGGCGACGGATTCGAAGGCACGGATGGCATTCAGCGGAGGCAGACGTTCCATGGTGAGCAACTCTTGTTCTTATGGGAGGAGCGGCGCGCAGTGTACGTAACCCAGAGCCTAAACCCACTTGATTAAAACTCAAGGCAGGGGCGTGTTTTTCTCGATTGTCGGTCAGCAGCGGGGCTTTCAGGATCGACCGTCACGCGTCTGTCTGGCGCGTGGCCGAACCTGAAAAAAATAAGAGAAAAGCCCCCATGAACAGTCCTTTGTCCAACGCCCGGAAGGGATTCCCCCTGGTTTCGCAACTGGCTTTGTGCAGTGCAGCGAGCACCCTGTTGAACCCGGCCTGCGCCGACCTTCTTCAGGACAGCAAAAGCAGCCTGGAGCTGCGCAACTACTACTTCAACCGTGATTTTCGCCAGTCCGGCGTCGCCCAAAGCAAGGCCGAAGATTGGGCGCAGGGGTTCATTCTGCGGCTGGAATCGGGTTACACCGACGGCATGATCGGGGTCGGTTTTGACGCTATCGGATTGGTCGGGGTCAAGCTCGATTCATCACCGGATCGCAGCGGCACCGGCCTGCTCAATACTGCTCGCGGACCGGGTGGACGAGCCGAGGATGATTACGGCGAACTGGGCCTGACCGGCAAACTGCGCCTGGCGCGCAGCACCCTGAAAGTCGGTACCTTGCTGCCGCGGATGCCTGTGGTGATGTACAACGATTCACGCCTGCTGCCACAAACCTTTCGCGGCGCCTGGCTCAACAGCGCGGACCTGGACAGGCTGTCGCTGGACCTTGGGCGGCTCGACCAGACCAACCTGCGCAACTCTTCCGACAATGAAGACATGAGCGTCTTCAACGGAGGCTCGCGCAACATCCGTCTGGGTCGCCATACCACCAGTGACCGTTTCGACTTTGCCGGGGCCACCTACCGCTGGGCGCCGGCGCTGAGCACGGCTTATCACTACGGTGAGCTGGAGGGAATTTATCAGCAGCATTACCTGACCCTGAACCACAAATGGACGATCAGCGAAGGGCAGACGTTGAGTTCGGATTTACGCTGGGCGCGCAGCCTCGACGAGGGCGGCAGCAATGTCGATAACTCGGCGCTGGGCGCGATGTTTACCTATGGCGCCCGTGGCCATTCAGTGGGCCTGGGTTATCAGCGCATGAGCGGCGACACCGGTTTTGCCAACATCAATGGCACCGACGGTTATCTGCTCAACCTGGTGCAGATCAACGATTTCGGCAATCAGGACGAACGTTCATGGCAGGCGCGCTATGACTACAACTTCGCCGCCGTAGGGATTCCCGGCCTGACCTTCATGACCCGCTATCTGTCGGGCGACGACGTTACCGTGCGTAATCGCGTCAACGTTGGCAAGGAATGGGAGCGTGATTCCGAGTTGGGGTATGTGATTCAGAGCGGGCCGCTGAAGGACCTGGGGCTGAAGTGGAAAAACGCCAGTGCGCGGAGCAATTTTTCCAGTGATATCGACGAGAACCGGTTGATCGTGGCGTACTCGTTGGCGCTTTGGTAATCCTCGATTTATGAACCAATGATTACCCTGTGGCGAGGGAGCTTGCTCCCGCTTGAGTGCGCAGCGCTCATGGATTTTTTGGGGCCGCTGCGCGACCCAGCGGGAGCAAGCTCCCTCGCCACAGGTACTTCTTTCACCTGAGGAGGGAGGTGTGCTTGAGGACGAAAAAAGGGTGCAGCACTGGCTGCACCCTTTCGATGGCGGAGGAGGAACTTCAGAGGCGGATGATCACCGATTTGAGCTGCGTGTAATGCGACAACGCATCAACCCCTTGCTCACGCCCATAACCGCTTTGCTTGAACCCGCCACACGGTGTCTGGACGAACCCGCCGCTGTATTCGTTGACCACAATCCGTCCAGCCTCAAGGTTGCCGGCAACCCGATGCACGCGGCCAATGTCACGGCTCCAGATCCCGGCCCCTAGCCCAAACTCGCTGTCGTTGGCGATGCGCAGCGCGTCCGCTTCATCCTTGAACGGAATCACGCAGACAATCGGCCCGAAGATTTCTTCCCGGGCCAGGGTCATGTCATTGGTCACACCGGTGTAAACGGTCGGCTCGATGTACCAGCCATTCTCGAAACCGGGATGGCTCGCCACTTTGCCGCCGATGGCCGGGGTCAGGCCCTCGCGTTCGGCGATCGCAAAGTAACTCTGGATTTTCTCGAACTGGGCGCGGGTGGTGATCGGGCCGGACGTCGCATCGTCCTGCGGACCGACCCGCAGCTTGCCGACCTCGGCCACCAGCCTGTCGACGAAGCGATCGTAGATCGATTCCTGCACCAGCAGTCGAGTCCCGGCGGCGCACCATTGGCCGCTGTTCCAGGTGAACGCCAGGGTCGAGCCTTTCGCCGCGGCGTCGAGGTCGGCGTCGTCAAACACGATGTTGGCCGACTTGCCACCCAGCTCCAGGGTCAGCGGCAGGATGCGGTCTGCCGCAATATGCCCCAGCTCCTGACCGGCACGAATACCCCCGGTGAAGGAGATTTTGCGGATGTGCGGGTTATGCGCCATGGCCGGGCCGATGACGCTGCCCTTGCCGACGATCACGTTGAACACCCCCGGCGGAATCCCGGCCTCGACGGCCATGCGCGCGAGTTCAACCAGAGAAGCCGACGTATGTTCGGAAGGCTTGGCCACCACCGTGTTGCCGGTGGCCAGTGCCGGGGCAATCGCCCGGGCCGCCTGATGCAGCGGGGCGTTCCACGGCAGGATCACGCCGATCACCCCGAACGGATCGCGACGGGTGTAGACATGATAGTTCGGGCCCTGGTTGATCACTTCGCCGTCCATGACATTGACGATGCCGCCGTAGAACTCGAAGTACTGCGCCGTGAGGTCCATTAGGGTCGCCATCTCGCGTCCGGGCTTGCCGGTTTCGGCCCGTTCCAGCGCGCCGAGGGTGTTTTCGCTGGCACGAATCATACGGCCGAAATCGTTGAGGATGCGCCCGCGATCAGCCGGGCGCATGTCGCGCCAGGCTTGCAGCGCCGCGGCGGCGGAGTCGATGGCGATGGCCACGTCAGCTGGGCCACTGCTGGCCACTTCGTTGAGTTTTTCGCCGGTGCGCGGATCGATTTTGTCTTCGTACTGGCCGTCCAGCGGCGGCACGGAGCGCCCATCGATGAAGCTGTTGGTTTGCTCAAACATTGCGGGATCTCCTCGCGAAACTTTTATTGTCGATGCAGTGCATGGGGGAGGTCGTGGGCAGCCCCATGATTGCCTGCATTTACACTCGCTCGCCCGGGCGCCTTCAACCGAGTTTTACAGGTGCATGCGTTGAGAAAACCTCAATGCAGTGGCTTGATTTTTAGTCAACCGAACCGCCCTGAAAACTCGCTACACGAGAAGCTGTCGGTGCTGGATATTTCTCCCGTAGCAACACTGAGGCCGCGTCTAAAGGTCAACAATAATAGCGCCCACGGGAGCCAGAACCATGAGCAACTACCCTACGGTGGACGGCGAACTGCCGTCCTCATCCAACGCCACTGCCACGGCCCAGACCCAAGGTCGACAGCTCAACAGTGCAGAGAAAAAAGCGATTGTCGCCGCGACCCTGGGCACCATCGTCGAATACACAGACTGGGTCATCTACGCGACCTTTTCCTCCATCCTGGCCAAGCAGTTTTTCCCCGCCGGTGACGGGGCAACCGCCTTGCTGTCGGTGCTGGCCGTGTTCGCAGTCGGCTTCATCATGCGCCCGATCGGTGGCGCGGTGCTGGGCCAGCTGGCGGACCGCTACGGTCGCAAGAAAGGCCTGACGCTCTCCATCCTGCTGATGTCCGTCGCCTCGCTGGTGATCGGCATCTGCCCCAACTATGAAAGCATCGGTATTGCCGCGCCGATCATTCTGGTGCTCGCCCGGTTGGTTCAGGGCTTTTCGGCGGGCGGTGAGTTCGGTTCCGCTTCGGCGTTCCTGATCGAATCCGCCCCGGCGCATCGACGGGCATTCGCCGGGTCGTGGCAGTGGTTTGCAATCAACGCCGGGACGCTGGTGTCGTTCCTGCTCGGCTTCGCCCTGGCGTCGATGGGCAGCGACACCGCGCTCTACGATTGGGGCTGGCGCGTCGCGTTCGTGATTGCCGCGTTGATGGGCATGGTCACCTTGTGGATTCGTCTGTCGGTGCGCGAAACCGAGATCTTCAAATCGCGCGTCGCCAGCCACAGCAAAAAACGCCCGATTCGCGAACTGCTGTTCAGCCATCGCCGCGATGCCATGCGCGTGATCGGCATCGCCATGGCCGGCAACCTGCTCAACTACGTGTGGATGGTCAGCTATCCGAACCAGGTGCACCTGATCACCGGCATGTCGATCCGTGACACCTTGCTGGCCGGGGTGATTTCCGTTGGCGTGTCGCTGGTACTGCTGCCATTCGCCGGCAAACTGGCGGACCGCGTCGGACGGCGTCCGGTGCTGATCGCCTTCGCCATCGCCTCGATCCTGTGGGCCTGGCCAAGCTTCGGCCTGCTGCATGTTGGCATCAGCCTGATGGAAGTGACGCTGATCCAGACCGTCTCGATGGTGATCATGACCGGCTTCGGCGCCGCGTCGGCGGTGACCATGGCCGAACAATTTCCGGCCGAGGTTCGTGTGACAGGCATCGCCTTGCCATACGCCTTGTCGGTGACCTTGTTCGGCGGCACCGCGCCGTACCTGATGGCGGCGATGGCGGGCTGGGGCTATGGCGGGTTGTTCTGGATTTACCTCGCAGTGATCAGCGCGATCAGTGCGGTGGTTTACCTGCGGATGCCAGAGACGCGGGGCCAGCCGTTGCGTTGATCGGACATCAATGAAAAGGGGCGGATCATCCGCCCCTTTTTCATGCCCGAAACACCAACCCTGAGGGAGTGAGACCGGCTTGCCGGCGATAGCGATTTTCAGGCAAAGATGATGTCGTCTGATAATCCGCTATCGCGAGCAGGCTCACTCCTACAGGATTGCGTTGAACATAACTGTTTCGGTAAATAGGGACGCAAGATCCGCCTTGTTATATATCGAAGGTGGAAGGCCGATACGAGGCAGATTACCATTCGTCGCTACTGTCAGATCTGACAGTAGCGACGGTTACGGTTTCGCGATTTGATTACTCCATCGTCCACTCGGGCACCAATTCCAAAACCGGGAAAAACATATGGATACGGAAGTCAAATCGTCTGTCGCTCAACCAAGTGATCTCGATGTTGAATTTGGCAGGTTCGGTGTAGCCGCCCCCGATCCCGACCCCGGCACGCGTGGATTTGTCCGCGCATTAGTGGCAGATGAGAGCAGCAGACTGATCTATGCCCTTTGGGTGGACAAGGAAGTCTGGTTGTACCGCACCTTAGCGGATGGCTCGCCGGATCCTGATTTCGCTGGTGGCATCGGGATGCTTAAGTGGTCATTCGCTGGCGCGAACAGTTCCCGACCTACAGACATCCTCTTGCAGCCTGACGGCAAGATTCTTTTGATAGGACTAGCGATTGACGAATTTGGGCAAGGCAAAGTTGCCATTACCCGTTTTCATGCCAGCGGTAGTTCTGATCTGGTGTTCGGTAATCGTGTTTTGACGTTTCCACCGCAGGGTGCTCTAGATATTCGAGCGCCTCGTGGTTGTCTCCAATCGGATGGCGGGATTCTGATAGTCAACGGTTATTACGTCGTCGACGAGGGCGAAGAGTCATCGGCAGGCTGGCTTATTTCTTTGCGCAATAATGGCGAACTTAACGACGAATTCGGTGGTGGTGGGAAGGGATATATCGACGTTCGTTTTGAAGGCCAGAACTCATTACTTTCCTCAGTGGTTGTTCAGAGCAATGGCGCAATTGTTGTGGGGGGTGAGCTGTTTCGTGTAAGTGACGGTGAAGGTGTGTATTTCGTAGCGTTAGCCTGCTACGACGGCAAGGGTGAACTCAACTTGCACTTTGGCAAAAATGGCATTGCCATCATGGATGCTCCCCACGCAAGCCTGAAGCAGCTAATAGCGTATCAAGACCGTCTTGTCATCGTAGGGTCCGCCTTGGCCAAAGAGCCGGACATGATCGGTGCAATGGTCATGATATTCAATGCAAATGGCGAACCTGATCCACTGTTTAATGGGGGCTTGCCCGTATTGACCCTATTCGAGGAATGGCTCAGCGCGTGGACGACGGTTGTCGCACAACCGGATGAAAAAATTGTGGTGGCCGGCATGGAACTGGGTAACCCAGGCAGCGTGACGTACGCGCGGCTGCTTCTTACCGGTCAGTTTGATAATAAATTTGGTAATCAGGGGATCAGGCGCCTCAATCAAGGAACAATTTTTTCTGCAGTGTTCCAGAGGCGTGAGGAACGAATTGTCTTGGGGGGTGGCCAAGGACTTGATATCGGCGAAGCCTGTCTGTACGGCATTCTGAGTTGAGCCCGCACACATGGATTGCGCAGGGCTGAACTGTTTCGGTAAGAAGTGACTGATGATCCGTCCCTTTTTCATGCCCGAAACACCGACCCTGTGGGAGCGAGCCTGCTCGCGATAGCGGTCTGTCAGGCAAAGACGATTTCGCCCGATAATCCGCCATCGCGAGCAGGTCGAATCTTCGCACCGTCGCTCCCACATTTGTTTATGATTGTCTGTTTTCAGCGCGTCTGGAATGAAAGATCGAGAACAATCCGCACACCGCAAACAACGCGCCCACCGCCGCCAGTCCAGGCCAGCCATGATACTCCGCGGCGCTGGCCCCGAGCGCCGATCCCAATGCGCCGCCGGTAAAGTAGGTGACCATAAACACCGTGTTCAGGCGACTCACCGCTTCTGGAGCTAACGCCAGGATGCGTGACTGATTGGCCAGTTGGTTGGCCCGGTTGCCGATGTCCAGCGCGGTGGCGCACGCCAGGATCAACCACCAGAAACCCGCGGCACCGCCGAGGTACAGGGCAATGAAGGCCAACAGCACCGCGCCGGTTCCCAGGTAACTGAGCTTGATGCCGTAATGTTGCGTGAGTCGCCCAAGCCAGGAGGCGGCGATGATCCCGACGATGGCCGAAAGCCCAAACAACCCGGCCTGTCCGCTGGAGTAGTGATAAGGCTCAAGCGCCAGCAACGATGCCATGGACCCCCAGAACACGTTCAACGCACCGAAGATCAGGCCGCCGCTGACTGAGGATCGACGCAGGGTCGGGTGATCACGCACCAGTTTCCACATCGATTTCATCAGGTCCAGATAGGGCAATGTGCTCGACGGCGCGGTCATCGGCATACGGACCATGATCGCGATAAACAGCAGCACATTCATCGCGGCGGCGGCGAAGAACATGCCGCGCCAGCCGATCCAGGTACTGACGGCGCCGCTCAAGGCCCGCGCCAATAAGCCACCGGCTGACAAACCGCTGACCATCATGCCGAGCACGCTACCGCGTTGCTCCGGGTGCGCGAGGGCGGTGGCGGCGGGAATGATGATTTGCGCGCTGACGGCGGACAGGCCGAGCACCACGCTGGCCAGCAGCAAAAATGAGTAGGTCGGTGCGACGGCGGAGGCGATAAGGCTGAGGAAGTTCAGGCTCAACATGCCGAGAATCAGCGAGCGCCGTGTCACGCGATCGCCCAGCGGCACGAACAGCAATAAGCCGAGGGCGTAGCCGAGTTGGGTGAGCATGGCGATCTGGCCGACGTGCGCGCCGGAAATGCTGAACGTGGCGCCAATCAACGGCAGCATGGTCTGGTTGTAGTAGATGGTCGCAACCGAAAAGCCGCAACACAGCGCCAGAGTGATCGCCAGGCTGGCGGGCAATGCGGTTTTGTTTTCAGGCATCTGGTGTTCCCCTCGGAATGACAAGCGAGTTGCTGTTGTAGTCGGCGGAAGGGAAACGGGTCAAAGCACAAAAGCGCAGGGCCGCTTGATTAAATCTCATGTCTTGGATTTGCGGTGTTCGGACTGGCCCTATCGCGAGCAGGCTCGCTCCCACAGTGGTTGTCGTGTACACACTGTCTGTGTCACACCCAAATCCCTGTGGGAGCGAGCCTGCTCGCGATGAGGCAGTCCGCCCTGGCGCACATGTCAGTCTTTGTGAACCGACCCTGATTTTGTCAGCACCTTCCTGAACGTCTCCACCAATGGCCGCAGATTGATCCGGTGCCACGCCGCCCACAGCGGTCTGGTGTAGCCAATCCACGGCACTTCCCGCAGCACCACGCCCGGCGGTGCGTTGCGGCTCAAACCTTTCTGAATCATCGCGATGCCCAGTCCCGAGGCTACCAGAGCCAATGCAGTGAAGGGACCGGTGGCTTCCATGCGAATGTCCGGGGTGAAGCCTGCGCGGATGCAGGCGCTGACGAAGTCTGCGCGACTGGTGAGGTGCTGCACACCGATCCACTCCCGATCGGCGAGGTCGGCCGGGGTCAGTGTGGCCTGGTGGGCGAGGGGATGGTCCTCGGGCAGGGCCAGCAGCATCGGGTCGTCCAGCACTTGAAAACCCAGCAGGTCCGGGTCGTCGGCGACGGGCGGTTCGCTGACCAGGGCGATATCGAGGCTACGCTGACGCAGGCCTTCGAGTTGGTCGGCGGAGCTCTGGTTGTACAGCGCAACGTGCACATTCGGCCGATCGACGCGCAGCACCCGCAAGGCGTTGGGCAGCACGCCGGCGTGCATGGCGTTTTCGATGTAGCCGATGCACAAGCCGCCTTCTTCACCACGACCGAGGCGCTTGCCCAGGGATTCGAGGCGATTGGCATGGGTCAACAGGGCGCGGGTTTCGGCGAGGAAGGTCTGGCCGTCGCGGGTCAGGCGGATGCGCTGCTGGCTGCGCTCGAAGAGGGTCAGGCCCAGGCGTTCTTCGAGTTGGGCGATCTGCCGACTCAGGGGCGACTGGGAAATGTGCAAACGTTCGGCGGCGCGACCGACGTGTTCTTCTTCGGCGACGGCGACGAAGTAGCGCAATTGACGGATGTCGATCATGTCAGACCTATCGGGACTCAAGTGCTGCGCATTATGTCTTGGACGGTCCGATCATCGCAATCTAGGATCTGCTCAACGGTCACTCAGCTGACCTCTGAAACTGACGAGGATTGAATCATGAGCTTGAAAGACAAATTGCCCGGCGCACTGGGTTTCGGTACTGCCCCATTGGGCAACATGTTCCGCGCCATCCCTGAAGACGAGGCGCAGGCCACCGTTCACGCGGCCTGGGATGCCGGTGTGCGTTACTTCGACACTGCGCCGTTCTACGGCTCGGGCCTGTCGGAGATTCGCCTGGGCACCGCGTTGGCTAAGTACAACCGCGACGACTACGTGCTGAGCAGCAAAGTCGGCCGGGTCATCCTCGATGAAGTCGAAGACGCTGCCGCCCGCGACCTGGGTGAAAAGAGCGGTGTGTTCGAACACGGCCGCCCGAACAAGATCGTCAACGACTACAGCGCCGACGCAACGATGCGCTCGATCGAAGACAGCCTCAAGCGCCTGCAAACCGATCGTCTGGACATCGTTTGGGTGCATGACATCGCGCAGGATTTCTACGGCGATCAGTGGCTGGAATACTTCAACCAGGCCCGCACCGGCGCGTTCAAAGTGCTGACCCGTTTGCGCGAAGAAGGCGTGATCAAGGGCTGGGGCCTGGGCGTGAACAAGGTCGAACCGTGCGAACTGACCCTTGATCTGACCGAAGCCCAACCGGACGGTTTTCTGCTGGCGGGTCGCTACACTCTTCTCGACCACGACCGGGCTTTGCAACGTCTGATGGACGCAGCCCTGGCGCAGAACGTCGAGATCGTGGTCGGCGGTCCTTACAGCTCGGGCATTCTGGCCGGCGGTACGCACTTCGAATACCAGAAGGCCAGCCCGGCGATCGTCAATAAAGTCGAGCAAATCAAACGCATTGCTACCGCCCACGGTGTCGACATCAAGGCCGCTGCGTTGCAGTTCTCGCTGGCCAACCCGGCGGTGGCGGCGGTGATTCCCGGTTCAAGCCGTCCAGACCGGATTGCTGAAGACGTCGCCGCACTCTCGGCCGTGATTCCCGCTGCCTTCTGGCAGGCGATGCGCGACGCGAAACTGGTGAGCGAACGCGCTCCATTGCCCATCTGAGGAGTTTGAGCATGAAGATCGATCTGACTGGAAAACTGGCGATTGTCAGCGGCAGCACCGCCGGCATTGGCCTGGGTATCAGCAAGGCGCTGGCCGAATCCGGCGCCACGGTGGTGGTGATCGGCCGCGAGACGGCCAAGGTCGAGCAGGCGCTGGCGAGCATTCGCCAGAGCGTGCCGGGCGCGCAACTGCGTGGCCTGACCGCCGACCTTGGCACGGCCGAAGGTGCCGAGCAGCTTTTCGTCGCCGAACCGCGCGCGGACATCCTGGTGAACAATCTCGGAATCTTCAACGATGTGGATTTTTTCGACACTCCAGACAGCGAGTGGACGCGCTTCTATGAGGTCAACGTGATCTCCGGTGTGCGCCTGTCCCGGCATTATGTGCCGGACATGGTCAAGCAGGGCTGGGGCCGGGTGATTTTCCTGTCCTCGGAATCCGGCATCGCGATCCCGGCGGACATGCTCAATTATGGCGTGACCAAAAGCGCCAACCTTGCGGTGTCCCACGGTCTGGCCAAGCGGCTGGCGGGCACTGGCGTGACGGTCAACGCGATCCTGCCGGGCCCGACGTTGACCGATGGCCTGGAGCAGATGCTCAAGGACGCCACCGCCGCATCGGGGCGCAGTGTCAAAGAAGAGGCCGACGCGTTCGTGCGCAAGGCGCGGCCGACCTCGATTATCCAGCGCGTGGCGGATGTCGAGGAAGTTGCCAACCTGGTGGCGTACATCGCCTCGCCGCTGTCCTCGGCCACGACGGGCGCGGCATTGCGGGTCGACGGCGGTGTCGTCGACAGCATGGCGATCTGAATTTTATTGATTGAGCGAGAGCATTACATGGCAAAGGCATCAGCGTTTATCGACATTCCGGCTTCGGCCGATGAGGTTTGGCAATTGATTGGCGGCTTCGACACGCTGCCGGACTGGCTGCCGTTTATCCCGAAAAGCGAATTGAGTGAAGGCGGCCGGGTGCGCAGTTTGCAAACGTCCGACGGGGCGGTGGTGGTTGAGCGCCTGGAGACGTTTGATAACGCCGGGAAGACGTACAGTTATTCGATTTTGCAGGCACCGTTTCCGGCGACCGAGTACCTGGCGACGATCAAGGTAGAGGCCCAGGGGCAGGGGGCTCGGGTGACGTGGTCGGGTCGGTTCATGCCGGTCGGGGTGAGTGACCAAGAGGTTGAGGAGTTGTTTGCCGGGATTTATCAGGGCGGCCTCGAAGCCCTGCGGGCGAACTACCCAACCTAGAAGTCCACGCAACCTCTGTAGCAGCTGCCGAGCCTGCGAGGCTGCGTTCGGCGACGCAGTCGTCGTAAACCCTGCGAACGCGATTTTCCTGACACACTGCGGGGCCTGATTTCACGACGACTTCGTCGCCGAATGCAGCCTCGCAGGCTCGGCAGCTGCTACACAATGGTGTGGGGATTCAGGTTTGGGGTATCAAATCCAGCCCGCAATCGAGCACCAAGCGTGCTCCGCCCAGTTCGCTGGTACCCACCTCAAGCGCAAACCCGTGCAGGCTGACGATCGCCGCGACGATCGACAGCCCCAACCCAAACCCGCTTTTCTGATTCCCGCCCTCGGCCCGGTAAAAACGCTGAAACACCGCTTCCCGTTCGCTTTCCGGAATGCCAGGCCCTGAATCGAGCACTTCGATTCGCGTGTGCCCACCGTCGTTGATCCCCCGCAAAACCACCTCGCCACCGGGCGGGGTAAATTTGATCGAGTTGCTCAACAGGTTCGCCACCGCTTCAAACAACAGCGCCCGATCACCGTTCAGCATCGGCAACGACGCCGGCAATTGCAGGCTGAATACCAATTCACCTTCTTCCGCCAGCGGCAGGTAAAAGTCATGCAGTTCTTGCAGCAACGGCACCGGGTCCAACTGCACAAAACCGGAACGCCGCTGACGGTCCTCCAGCTCGGAAATCCGCAGCAGTCCACGAAACCGCGCCATCAATGTATCGGCCTCACCGAGTACGGAGTCCAGCTGCACGGCCAGCGTAGAGCCGTCGTCCGCCTGCTGCTGGATTCGGTACAACTGCGCCCGCAAGCGGGTCAGCGGTGTGCGCAGGTCATGGGCGATGTTGTCGCACACGCCCTTGACCTCGTTCATCAGGCGTTCGATGCGTTCAAGCATGGCGTTGACGATGGCGGCGAGCATGTCCAGTTCGTCGCGGCGGTTGGACAGCGGCAGGCGCCGGGTCAGGTCGCCGGCGACGATGGCCTCGGCGCTTGCCTGGATCGCCCGAATCCGCCGCAGCGGACGCCGGCGCAACAGATGCCAGCCGGCGATGCCGGGCAGGATGGTCAGCGTCACGCCCCAGAGCAACGCGTGCAGAATGATGCGGGTCACGGCAAACAAAGAACCGTTATCGCGCACCAGCACCAGCCAGCGACCGTCCTTGGTCTGGGTCGCGACCGCGTCGCAACTGTCGGCGGGCAGGCTGGGGTCGTCTGACTCGGCGCAGTCGCCGAGCATGTGGATCTTGCCGTCCAGCGGCAGGCCTTCGGGCATGTGCCGCAGCGCGCCGCTGAGGTAGCGGTGCTGCGAATCGAACAGGCCGTAGGCGTCGATGCCGCGAATGTCGAAGGTCATGCTGACGGCGAGGGCGTCGGCCAGTTGTTGGCCCTGAAAGTGCGAAAACAGATGCTGGCGTTGCATCAGCGAGTGCTTGGCCAGGTTGTCCAGGTACGCGGACACTTCGTAGTACATGACCCCCATCAGAATCCCGCTCCAGATCACGAACAGCGAACTGTAGAGCGCAAGCAAGCGGCTGCTGGAAGAACGCCAGCCGTTAGAGGGGTTCAGCAATGACATAACCCGAGCCTCGCACGGTCCGAATCAGTGGGACTTTGCCAGGCGGGTCGATCTTCTTGCGCAGCCGGCCGATGTGCACGTCGATCAGGTTGGTGCCAGGGTCGAAGTGATAACCCCAGACCTCTTCGAAAATCATCATCCGCGACAGGATTTGCCCGGTGTTGCGCATCAGGAATTCCAGCAGCTTGTACTCGGTGGGCAGCAGCGTCAGCAATTGGTCGTCTCGGCTGGCTTCGTGGCTGATCAGGTTCAGCTCAAGATCGGCGACCCGCAGCGTGGTCGCCTGGGCAGTCACGGTGTTCTGGCGACGCAACAGCACCTCGACCCGGGCAGCCATTTCATCGGTGGCAAACGGCTTGGTCAGGTAATCATCACCGCCAGCTCGCAAGCCGCGCACTCGCTCATCGACGTCGGAGAGGGCGCTGATCATCAGGATTGGCGTGGCCACACCCATGGTCCGCAGCGTGGTGACAATGGCCAGGCCATCGAGCTCCGGCAGCATGCGGTCGAGGGTGATCAGATCGTAATCGCCGCTGACCGCACGCTCCAGGCCTTCGCGGCCATTGTTGACCCAATCGACGTCGAGGCCGTGGCTGCTGAGTTCGGCGACGATTTCCCGGGCGGTCACGGCGTCGTCTTCGATGGTCAAGATGCGGGTCATAGGGCTGGCCTGATAGTCAGTTCATGGCAGAGTGTGGGGGCATTTTGCCAATAAATGCATGTCGACTTTCTAAATAAAACTTCACGTAGAGGAAAGATCAAAAGCTCGCAGCCTCGTTTCACTCGCCAGCTGCCACAGGGGATACGCATTTCCATGTAGCAGCTGTCGAGTGAAACGAGGCTGCGAGCTTTCGATCTCCAATGCATAAAACCCGCTGCAATTACCGTTTCCTTGCAATTTGCATGGCCAGCGGAAGTTCAAAATATATAAGTCGTTGAAATAAAACGATTAATCTAAAATCGTCGACTGGCACGGTGACTGCACTTACTCCTTTGAAGAGTTGTAACACCATCTTTCCTGCCTGGAGCGATACAACAATGAATAGATCCTCTGATGGTTTCTATCCTGCCGCAGAAGAATCAAGCACGCTCTCGGGTGTGTCCTGGGGCGCGATCTTCGCCGGTGCCGCTGCGGCGGCGGCGTTATCGCTGATTTTAGTGCTGCTTGGTTTTGGTCTTGGATTTTCGGCTGTTTCACCATGGGCCCACGAGGATGTAAGTGCCAAGGGCCTGGGGATTTCAACGATTGTCTGGCTGGCCGTTACGCAAATCGTGGCGTCCGGCGCCGGTGGTTACATTGCCGGTCGTCTGCGGGTCAAGTGGGCCTACATGCACGGTGATGAAGTCTATTTTCGTGACACAGCCCATGGCTTCCTGGCCTGGTGCGTTGCAACGCTGGTGACCGCGACGCTGGTCGTCGGCTCGGTGAGCAGCATCGTCAGCGGTGGTGTACAGGCCGGGGCGAGTGTTGTCGGTGGCGCTGCGAGTGCCGCGACTCAAGCCGCTGGCACTGCTGCGGGCAATACCAACAGCGACCAATATGGCTACTTCGTCGACAGCCTGTTCCGCGATGATCGCCCTGCTGCCGTCAGCGATGACGCCGCCCGTAGCACCGTGACTCGCATCTTCGTGCGCTCCCTGAGCAATGACGGTCAACTGGCTGCCGAGGACCGGACTTACCTGGCGCAATTGGTTGCCCAGCGCACCAACCTGACCCAGGCCGATGCTGAACGCCGCGTCGATGAAGTCTACGCCCGCACTCAAAAAGCCGTGGCCGACGCCAAACTGGCTGCGCAACAAGCCGCTGACACTGCCGCAAAAGTCGCTGCCTGGACTTCGCTGTGGATGTTCATTGCGCTGCTGATCGGTGCGTTTTTCGCCAGCCTCGCCGCTACCTACGGCGGTCGTCGTCGGGATGCCGTGGAATATCTGGAAAATGACGCCTACGTCACCACCACAACAGTGCCACCTGTTCGCTAATCAGGAGAATTACCATGCGCTCATTACTACTGTTCTTTCTTGGTGTGCCAATCCCGATCATCATCCTGATCGCCCTGTTCATGCATTGATTCTCTGAGGCTAGTGCCTCTGCCGCTTCCGCCTCTGGTGGGAGCGGCGTTTTGCTTTCTGGCGTCCAATAAAGCGAAGATGAACCCCTGTGGGAGCGAGCCTGCTCGCGATAGCGTCCTATCAGTCGACGATGATGTCGCCTGGCACACCGCTTTCGCGAGCAGGCTCGCTCCCACATTTATTTCGCATTGACTCAAGAAGGGAGAAGTACGTTGGACAAAAAGGAAATCAAACGGCAACTGGTGGCGATGCTCGACGCCGGGCGCTCGAAAACCGAGACGTTCAAGGCGTTTTCCGGTGGGGCGGTCAAGGATCGGGTGCTGGCTTACTGGATTGGCGCCCGGCCGGATCCGGCATTGCGGGAGAAACACTCACTCAAGGTCAACATCCTGATTGCGCTGACCTGCGTTCAGGCATTGCTGGGCGCCGTCACAGGGTTTTTCCTGGGTTCGACGATCGGCCCCGGCGCTGTGGTGTTCTTCACCCTGTTTGCGGCGTTGGTACCGCTGGCGTTTGCCTGGGGCTTCTACAAAAACGTGGCACAGGCCTACACCATTTACGTGATTCTGACCGTCAGCCAGATCTCGCGGATGTTCAAGGGCTATGAAGAAGACCCGGTGATGACCGTGGTTGGCGTTGCAATCACCTTGGGTATGGTGTTTTTTGCCGCGCTGGTCAAAAACCTGCTGTTCCCGGACCTGGGCTTCATTGGCTCGAAAAAGGTCAAGGGCCAGTTCGTGTTCTCCAACTGATCGACGGGTCGGGGCGCGGCGTCTTTCACTGGCCTGGATCAATATCTCCTTCGGCGATATCCCCTACCGTAAAAGATCCAAGCCCCTTCTGCGGCTTCGGCTACAGTGCATTGACGCGCACCCTGTTGCGCTGTCGAAGTACCAGTGCGAGCTTTTTATGTAGCCGTTGGCCCGCAAGGTGTAGTGCAGCAAGGAGCTGTGGAACCTCACCTGAACTCTCATGGAAGAACATCGCAATGCCTCGCTTAGACAGAACGTTTGATATCCAGCCGCTCCGGTGCGCGGATATGACTGTGCAGATCAACGGCCAGACGGTCAGCGCCGCTATCGGCGAAACCGTCCTCTCGGTCATTCAATCCCTTGGACTGCGCCAGGTGGCCCGCAACGATCACGACCAAATCAGCGGCGCCTATTGCGGCATGGGTGTGTGCCAATGCTGCCTGGTGAAAATCAATGGTCGGCACAAACGTCGAGCCTGCCAGACCGTGGTACGTGACGGCATGACCGTCGAAACCCAAGTCAACCGCATCGTTGAGCAGGAGAGCGTATGAGCCTGCTTCCGGTGATCGTCGGCGGTGGGCCGGCGGGGATGGCTGCGGCCATTGAACTGGCCCGACACGGCGTGCGCTGCACGTTGCTTGAAGAGGCTTCGCGGCTGGGTGGCGTGGTCTATCGCGGACCGTTGCGCGATGGCGTGCAACTCGACTATCTGGGGCCGAGGTATTCGGAAGCGCTGACCAAATTGCATGGCGAGTTTCAGGAGTATTCGGCGTTGATCGACGTGCGCCTGAATCACCGCGTGATCGGCGCCGAAGGCACGCGCGCGCTCGTGGTGCTGAACGCGGACGAACAGTTGCAGGAAGTCGACTACCCGCAACTGCTGCTCGCAGCTGGTTGCCATGAGCGCAGCGTGCCGTTTCCGGGCTGGACCTTGCCCGGCGTGATGCTGCTGGGCGGTCTGCAATTGCAGATCAAGAGCGGAGTGGTCAAGCCGCAGGGCCCGGTGGTGATTGCCGGCACCGGACCTTTATTGCCTCTGGTTGCCTGTCAGTTGCACGCGTCCGGCGTGACCGTCGCGGGTGTGTATGAAGCTTGTGCGTTTGGCAAAATCGCTCGGGAAAGCCTTTCGCTGCTGAACAAACCGCAGCTGTTCCTGGATGGCTTGAGCATGCTTGCGTTCCTCAAACTGCATGGCATCCAGATGCATTACGGCTGGGGCGTGGTGGCGGCGCAAGGCGAGGGCGAGTTGAACTCTGTGACCGTGGCGCCGTATTCCAGCACCTGGGTGCCGGACCTGAGCCGTGCCGAGCAGATTGCGGCGCAAACCCTGGCGGTCGGTTACGGTTTCATCCCGCGCACCCAGCTCAGTCAGCAGATGGGCCTGAACCACGAGTTCAGCGGCGACGGTTACCTGCGGGCCAGTTCCAATATCTGGCAGCAATCCAGCGAACCCCACGTGCACCTGGCCGGTGACATGGGCGGGATTCGCGGTGGCGAAGCGGCGATGCTCGCGGGCCGGATCGCCGCCACGTCGATCCTGTTGCAACGGGATGTGATGGACGCGGAACTGGCTCTGGTACGGCGCGACCGCTATTTGTCGAAACTCAAGGCCATTGTGCGCTTCCGTGCAGCAGTCGACCGGTACACCGAACGCGGTGCCGGGCAAACCGCGCTGCCGGCAGCCGACACGGTGATCTGCCGTTGCGAACACGCGACCCGCGCTGACATCGATCGGGCCCTGGAACAGGGCGTGCAGGACCTGGCCAGCCTGAAAATGCGCACTCGCGTGAGCATGGGCGATTGTCAGGGACGCATGTGCGTCGGCTATTGCACCGACCGCTTGCGCGAAGTCACGGGGCGGCAGGACGTGGGCTGGTTGCGGCCGCGCTTCCCGATCGATCCGATTCCCTTTTCTGCATTCATCTTCGTCGGCACGGAGGCCGCGAATCATGAGTAAGTTCTATGACGTGGTCATCGCCGGTGGCGGTGTGATCGGGGCGTCCTGCGCCTATCAATTGTCGAAACGCAAAAACCTCAAGGTCGCGCTGATCGATTGCAAGCGTCCGGGCAACGCAACCCGTGCTTCGGCCGGAGGGTTGTGGGCGATTGGTGAGTCGGTGGGGCTGGGCTGCGGGGTGATTTTCTTTCGCATGATGTCGGCCAACCGCAAGCGCGAAGCCCAGGGTTCGGCGGTGGTGGTGGATTCCAGCACGCCGCACATCCTGCCGCAGTCGTTCTTCGATTTTGCCTTGCAGTCCAACGCCATGTACCCGGCGCTGCACCAGGAGTTGAAAGACCACCACGGGATGGATTTCAAGTTCGAGAAAACCGGTCTGAAATTCGTGATCTACGATGATGAAGACCGTCTTTACGCCGAGCACATCGTCGCTTGCATTCCGCACCTGGCGGATCAGGTGCGCTGGCTCGATCAGACGGCGCTACGCGCGGCCGAGCCGAGTGTCAGCCATGAGGCGAGCGGGGCGCTGGAGTTCCTCTGCGACCATCAAGTCAGCCCGTTCCGACTGGCCGATGCCTACACCGAAGGCGCGCGGCAGAACGGCGTCGACCTTCACTTCAACACCAATGTCACCGGTGTTCTGCACCATGGTTCCCGTGTCAGCGGCGTGCAGACGGCCGAGGCCGGAGTGTTTCATTGCAACACGCTGATCAATGCGGCGGGGGCCTGGGCGGCGGATCTGAGCGAGCAGGCCACCGGGATCCGGATTCCCGTCAAACCGGTCAAGGGGCAGATTTTGCTGACTGAGCGCATGCCGAAAATCCTCAACGGTTGCCTGACCACCAGCGATTGTTATGTGGCGCAGAAGGACAATGGCGAGATCCTGATTGGTAGCACTACGGAAGATAAGGGCTTTGACGTGACCACCACCTACCCGGAAATTGCCGGGTTGGTGCAGGGCGCGGTGCGCTGTATTCCTGATTTGGCGGATGTGAACCTGAAACGGACCTGGGCCGGGCTGCGGCCGGGGTCGCCGGATGAGTTGCCGATTCTTGGGCCGATGAGCGGGGTAGAAGGGTATCTCAATGCGTGTGGGCATTTCCGCACGGGGATTTTGACGTCGGCGATTACCGGGGTGTTGCTGGATAAGTTGGTGAACAACGAACCGTTGCCGCTGGATATCACACCGTTTCTGGCGGATCGGTTTGCGGTTGAGGCCTTTGGGTTGAAAAAGATGGCCTGACGCTAAACCGCGTTATCGTTCATCGCTGGCAGGCCAGCTCCCACAGGGATTTGTGTCGCTCACAAGAACCCTGTGGGAGCTGGCCTGCCAGCGATGGTGGCATACCTCCCACAGGGATTTGTGTCGCTCACAGGAACCCTGTGGGAACTGGCTTGCCAGCGATGGCGGCATACCTCCCACAGGGATTTGTGTCGCTCACAAGAACCTGTGGGAGCTGGCCTGCCAGCGATGGCGGCATACCTGCCGCCACAAGGCTCAAACCTTACCGGCTTCCCGCTCCTCCATCTGATCCGCCTCAAACAACCGCGCCAGTTCCGTCCGGGCTTCCTGGGCGGTTTGCAGCACCTTCGCCGCATCGTCATAAACCGCATGCTGAGCCTCCAGCACCTGTTCATCGTGATGCTTGAAGCGCTTGATCCGAGCATCGGCCTGCGCCTGGGTCAGCCCCAGTCCGACCAGCGTGCGACGGCTCATTTCCAGGCTCGAATAATAGGTCTCCCGAATCGCCTCGGCACCCAGGTCGACCAAGCGGTGCACATGCTGACGGTTACGGGCCCGGGCGATGATTTTGATGTGCGGATAGAGCTTGTGCACGATCTCGGCGGTCTTGATGTTGGTGTCCGGATCATCGGTGGCGATGACAAAGTATTCCGCCTGCTCGACCTTGGCCGCGCTGAGGATTTCCGGGCGCATCGGGTCGCCGTAGAACACCGGCACGCCGCCGAAGCTGCGCGACAGCTCGATGGTTTCCACGGAGGTGTCCAGCGCCACGAACTTGATGTTCTGTGCCCGCAGGATCCGCGCCACGATCTGCCCCATACGGCCCATGCCGGCGATCACCACGCGTGGTGCATCGGTGTCGATGTCGCGGAATTTTTCCGGCACTACCACCGGCTGCACCCTCGGCGAATACAGGCGTGCGCAGAGCAGCAGCAACAGCGGCGTGACGGCCATGGACAAGGTGATGGTCAGCACCAGCAAGTCGTACAGGCGTGGCTCGAAAAGCCCTTGGTCGCGACCGATCTTGAACACCACAAACGCGAACTCCCCACCGGCGGCCAGCACGATGCCGAGGCGAATCGCACTGACTTTGCCCAACCCGCCGGCCAATCGGCCGACCACAAACAGCAGCGGCAGCTTGATTGCGATCAGCAGCAGGGTCAGTCCCAGTACCGCGACTGGTGCGCTGAGCAGCAGGCTCAGGTTGGCACCCATGCCGACGCTGATAAAGAACAGCCCCAGCAACAGGCCTTTGAACGGTTCGATCTGCGCTTCCAGTTCGTGACGGTATTCAGAGTCCGCCAGCAGCAACCCGGCGAGGAACGCTCCCAGCGCCATCGACACGCCGACCAGATCCATCAGCCACGCCGTGCCGATCACCACCAGTAACGCGGTGGCCGTGGACACCTCGGGCAAACCGGTTTTGGCGACCACGCGAAACACCGGGCGCAGCAGATACCGTCCGCCGATCACCACCACCGCGATGCTGCCCAACACCCGCAAGCCGTGATTCAAGTCCTCGGTCGCCGTGGTGGTGTGATCGCCGCCCGCCAGCAGCGGCACCATGGCAATCAAGGGGATCGCGGCGATGTCCTGGAACAGCAGAATCGCAAACGCCAGGCGTCCATGGGGGCTGGTCAGTTCCTTGCGCTCGGCCAGGCTTTGCAGGCCAAACGCGGTGGACGACAACGCCAGGCCGAGGCCAAGCACGATAGCGCTGTTCAAAGGTTGGCCGAACACAAACAACGCCAGCACGCCGATCACCGAGCCGGTCAGCATTACCTGAGCCAGACCGACGCCAAACACCGATTTGCGCATCACCCACAAACGCCGCGGTGACAGTTCCAGGCCGATGATGAACAGCAGCAACACCACGCCGAGTTCGGAGATGTGGCTGACGCTTTGCGGATTGCCGATCAACCCGAGCACCGACGGGCCGATGATCACCCCGGCAAACAGATAACCCAGTACCGCCCCTAATTGCAGACGTTTGGCCAAGGGCACGGTGAGCACTGCCGCGAACAGAAAAACGACAGCGGCTTGCAACAGGTTGCCTTCATGGGGCATGGCTTACTCCAAAGCACGAAACGGCGGAGTGCCAAGGATAAAGGGTGGGGCTTCAGGCGTCAGCCATGAACATGATTTGATGTTGCCTGATATACCGCCATCGCGAGCAGGCTCGCTCCCACAGTGGATCTTCAGTGCTCACACAATCCCTGTGGGAGCGAGCCTGCTCGCGATGGCGTCCGAATGGGCAACCAGTCACTCAGACAAACCCCGCAATATGCGCCATCCCCCGAGCCACATACTCTTCCTTCTCACCCACCGGCGCGAAATTGTGCAACACCTCCCGCGCCGCCTCAGTGCCCTTGAGCCGGGCCAGCAACCACACCGACAAATACTGCGCCGACAGACAACCTCCCGCCGTGGCGATATTGCCGTTGGCATAGAACGCCTGATTCACGACATTGACGCCAGCCGCCTGCACCCACGGCTTGCTGATGTCGTCGGTACAGGCCGGTGCATCACCCAGCAACCCGAGTTTGGCCAGTAGAAAGGTGCCGGAGCATTGCGCCGCCAATAACTGACGGCTTGAGTCGAAGCACAGCTGCTCCATGATCACCGGATCGGCGGCGACTTCACGGGTTTTGCGTCCACTGCCGACCAACACCGCGTCAGCCTGACAGGCTTGCGCCAGATCGATGTGCGCGTCGATCGTCAAACCGTTCATCGACGTGACGCGTGGCGTCGGCGAGGCGATGCTGGCACGCCAGTCCTTGTCGCCCAGCAACGAAATCCGGCTGAGCATGCCGAAGGCGATCAGGGAGTCGAGTTCGTTGAAGCCGTCGAAAGTCAGAATGGCGATGTGCATGGCTGATCCTGCTGGTTTTTGCCAAGCGTACGCCCGGCGAATGCGCAGATCCCCGTACAGTCCGCAGCAGAATCATCGCAACAGTAAGGAATGATTCCACACGGGCGCAGTCGGAGTTCAGGTGCCACGAATTTAACTGGAGGTTCATCGATGAACAACAAGACCCTTATCGCCAGCCTCGCCCTGGTCGCAGGCCTCGCCGGTATCAGCCCCATCGTTCAGGCGGATGATCCCCCCGCAAAAACCGTTCAACCCGGGGTCAACAACGTCCGCCAACTGGTGGTCGGCGACCGCGCCCCGGACATTTACCAGCGCAGCGAAAAAGCCCTAGGCAACTGGAAAGCGAAAGGCCTGAAAGCGCCGAAGGAACAGGCGCAATGGGTGCAGATCAATGACAAGTACATGATGGTGATGGTGACTAATGGGACGATTGTGGAGATCACGCCGATTGAGCGTTAGGTCACCTAGGCGCTATTCACTGTGAGCGCGCACCGGGCTTTCAGTGCCCAACCGATACTGATTATTCCCACTGCGCTTCGCCTCATACATCGCCAGGTCCGCAATGTGAATCAACCGGTCCATGCTCGGCGCGTGGTCCGGGAACACCGCCACGCCCAGGCTGGTGCCGATGTGGCGCTGGTCGTTGCCAATGGTGATCGGCGGTGACAGCTCGACGAAAATTTTCTGGCAAATGGTGCGAGCCTCGTCTTGCAGGCTGACGCCTTGGGGCAGACCCTGAAGAATCACCACGAATTCGTCGCCGCCGATCCGGGCGACGGTGTCGGTCGAGCGCAGGATTTTCTTCAATCGCGTCGCGGTAGTGATCAGCACCCGGTCGCCGGCCGCGTGACCGTAATGATCGTTGATCGCTTTGAATCCGTTGAGGTCAACAAAGACCAACGCCACCCGCGTGGCGCTGACCCGTGCCTGTTCCAGCGCTTCGCAAAGGCGCTCTTCCAGCACCAGGCGATTGGGCAGGCCGGTCAGCGGGTCGTAATGGGCAAGGTGTTGCAGGTAACTGGCTGAGGCTTTTTCTTCGGTGATGTCGCGCACGACACCCATCATCTTGATGCTGGCGTCATGGTCATTCTTGACCACGTTGCCGGTTTCCCGCAGCCAGCGAATGCTGCCGTCGGGCCAGACCACGCGGTACTCCTCGTCATGGTTTTCGCCGGTTTCCAGGCAGCGCAGTTCCCCGGCCCGGACCTTGACCCGGTCGTCCGGGTGCACGCAGGCGCAGAACAGCGCGTAGGAGGGCGTTACCTCGCCGATCTTGAAGCCGAACATTCCATAGATCGCATCCGACCAGTAAAGCTTGTCGGTGTCGACATCCCAGTCCCAGGTGCCGATGCGGGCAAAGTATTGGCTGCGTTTGAAACGCTCGACATCGCTGGCATGGCGGATGTTCAGGCCTTCGGACAGGCTGGCGATCAATGCACGATGCACGGCCAACTGTTTTTGCAGCGAGCGTTCGCGGCAAATCAGCACGACGATCAGGGCAAGCATCATTGAGCCGATGGCTGCGCTGGTCCAGACGTCATTCATTCAGAAATTGCCATCGTGTCGTATTGATCCATGGGCCTTGGTGTTGGTTATCTTAGTTGAGGTTAATGCCGGAAACGGTTCGTATGGGTTGCCAATCGAGCGCAATTCTGGGAAAACGGCGCCCATTACGCCCCTGTTGGGTGAGTGAACAATAGAGTGAACGTGATGAATGATGAATTGCAGATAATCGATCTTGAAGTCGGCGACGGCAAAGCCGCCGTCAAAGGCGCGCTGATCACCACCCAATATCGCGGCTGGCTCGAGGACGGCACCGAATTCGATTCTTCCTACAGCCGTGGCAAACCTTTCCAGTGCGTGATTGGCACGGGGAGGGTGATCAAGGGCTGGGATCAGGGGATTATGGGGATGCAGGTTGGCGGCAAGCGCAAATTGCTGGTGCCGGCGCATTTGGCGTATGGCGAGCGGACGATGGGCAAGATCACGCCGAATTCGAACCTGATTTTTGAGATTGAATTGTTGGAAGTGCTGACGCGGGATGATTGATTCGTAAGTTGAAGTTGGCTTCGTGGCGAGGGTAAACCCCTCGCCACAAAAGCCGCGTGTTCGAACTCCCGCTGGATCAGGTGAACGCTTCAATATCGTCAAGCGTGTCCTCAACAACTCCTTCAAGGCTTGGGAATTTTCCCTTCACATTTTCGAGTGCCAAAAAAACCGTTTGCTTATTCAGTGCGCTATGACGGCGAGCCAGATGACCAAGAGCCGTAATGGCCGATGCTGCTACTGATTCGGACTCACTTGCGAGGTATTTAAGGCAAGTGCTCTGAGCCCAGGTGCTGTCTGCTTCATTCAGACCGATGGAAACCAATGCTGCAGTGATATGCGTATCGACGCCGCTAGCAAGAAGCTTCGTCGCTTCATCATGGCTCATGGATGGATCTTTATAGAGAAGGCTCACTTTCTCACTCCTGGAATATTGCCTTTGTTGTCTACTTTCTTGGCTTTGATCAACGCATTTTTCATATCTTGGTGGAATTTATCCCATGGTCTGACATGGCCGTGGTAAACGTCTCCCCCTGTGCGGTCGAACACCACAAGTTCATTTGTGTCTGGATCAATGCCGATCCTGCGAGGCGAAGTAGGTTTTACCTGAATTGAGCTTTCCAGCGCTTCCTGTCCGTTAGTGGGGCCCTTACTTTTGACGGGGCTATCCGTTTTGCCATGGTAACTGGCTGCATCAAATTCCAGTGCCAAGACAATGTAGAGAGGTTTGATACCTGATTCGGCTGGAAATACAAGGATGAAGTCTCTGTACTCAGGTGGGTAAATCGGGTTGACGATGATGCGATCTGCTTGTTCGGTAGGTGGATAAATCCAGATATGCGGGGCTTGTGGGGCAGCTTCTAGCGGCGGGATTCCTGAAGTGGCGGACGGGTCAACGGCTGGTGTCCATATCAGGGTTGCACCATCACCAAAATCCGCCACTTGCTGAGTGCCTTGAACAACGAAATGAACGACAGGAATCAGTTCCCAGTCGCTGCGATTCTGGGTGTTGTATCCGTATCCCTTTAAGGTGCCATCGGTCTGTTGCTCGATATGTAATCGGACACGTGTACGCCTTCTTTGAGCGACTTGAGCTGGTCTTCTGTGTACAGGGAACTGTCTCCAAGACTGGACGGCCAGAGCAGTGCAACCATTCCCACCAATGCGCCAGCAGCAACACCACCCGTTACAGCACCGACGCCACCGGCAGCACTTGTCGCGTTGCCAGCAGTGCCAACCTGTCCCAAAAGAAGCGTGCCCAATCCAGCAGGTAATGCGCTGCCACTTATTGTTTTGAGGGGGATGGTTCCCGCTGCATTCCTTTCACGGCCACCCAGTAAAGAGAATTGTCCGTAGTCGGCGAGTTTCTCGACCGGGACAAACCCGGATGGGTTGTCATGGTTGATTAATCCGTTGGGGAGGTTGCAACTTTTGGCGAACACACATCCCATGGGGCCGGGAGGATCCGGTTGTTGAGTTGGTGTGATGAAATGGTCTTCATACGCCTGTTGTCGGGCCAACATGTCGTCATATGTTTTTTGCCTGGCCTCCCGCGCTGCCAATTCCGTGACGCTCAGGTAGCGACTTGTGACGCGATGCCCATCACCGGACGGTTGATTTAGAACCCGAGGTATGTCTGTTTTGCGCGCCATAAGCGTCCTTGTTCATCCTTTTGAAAGCGATGCGGACGCTATTTCAGTGGGCATCTGATAGATGTAGGACGTGTCTGAAACTTGGTTTCGAACCTGATTTTTGAGATGCGTGTGCTGAAATGACTTGTGTAGCGAAGGGATAAGCCCCTCGCCGCAGTTAAACAGTTTTCCTCGCTACTCCCGCAGCCCTATGAAGAGGTCCAGGTCAGTCGGTAGCTGCACGATGAGTGCTTTAGCGATGTGCTGGATTTGCTCGGCGGTCAGTAAGCAGTCCCCGTATACGCTTTCATCAAGATTTTTCCAGCCTAATACACCCATTATTGTGGCTTCAAATTCAGGTGGAACTGTCAGTTCGTACTTTAAGAAGTCACCTTCGTCATCACCTTTTAAAAATCCACTGATCCAAAAAACATAATTCGGCTCCTGATTGATTTTCAGGTGGTCCTGCCGGGTGTTGTGCGCCATGAGCGTCCTCGTATCAACTTTTGAAAGCGATGCGGACGCTATACGAATAAAACTTGGATGGATGTAGGGCTTTTCTGAAGCGTTGGCCGTTGTTACAAATGGAGCGTCTGGCTACAGCTGCGTGTTGCTATGCGCTGAGCTGAAACAAAATGTAGTCAGAAAAGTCAGGCATCAACGGTGGAACGGGGGGCAAGCCCCCTCACCACAAGACATCACTAACCTTGCGGATCGATGTTATCCAGCGCCCGGTTTACCGCCAGTTCGCCCAGCATGACGACCTGCGCAATCCCCAGTGCCTTGTTGCGATGCGGGCCTTCCAGAAGGTCGGCGAAGTCACTGAGCATGACGCTCGCGGAGGCCATGGATTCGCAGGCATTGGCCAGCAGGCTTTCGCTGTGCATCTCGGGGGCGACCATGAACATGGTGCTGGGTTTGCGCGGGGTTTTGGCTTCTTTGAGGGCAGCGGGGTTGAGGTTGTGATCGAGGGCGCGTTCGGCGGCTTCGTGGAGTTTTTTGGAATCGAGGGATTCGTAGGGGGAGGCCGGGTCTGTATCGGTTTCTGATTCTGGGGGATTTGGAGTGTGCTTAATCATTTGCTTAGGTACCTTAATCGATGCTGATACTACCTCGCGACTAAACAAAGGGGGTGGCAGCTGTAGGCAGGTTAGTCGACCGGGATACCAAAGCTTTAACCGGCGCACCCGAAGGTGCCCTGCGCACAGCTGCCATTGAGCGCAGGCATGGGAATACCTGACTGAACCGAGTGCATGCTGCTTTGGAAATCACCGGGCGACTAAACCCGATCACTGATAGGCAGTGACGGGATTCAAGTTGCCGACGAGCCCAAAGGCGCACAAGCCGGCGGATTCTGGCGCAGTTGTAGGCAATGGCGCAAGGTGATGTAGCCTCCTGCGACAGTTACAAATGATGTAGTGATTCAGCCACTGCCAACCCCCCACAATGACTGACGGTCAGGCCTGAAACGTCTCCCGATACGCATACAATCCCGGCGTTCCACCCGTCATCACAAACAGCACATTGTCACCGCGCTGAAAACGTCCTTGCCTGAAATCACTCAACAACCCGGCGAAGGCCTTCCCGGAATACACCGGATCAATCAGCAAACCTTCGGCGCGAGCCATCAAGCGCACCGCATCCAGCATGGCAGGGGTCGGCAGACCGTAACCGTCGCCCAGCTGACTGCCATCAATGACAATCTCTGAAGCCTGAAGGACTGCATCACTGCCCAGCAACGCCAGCGCGTCCTGAGTCAGCTTCACGGTTCTGTTCGCAGACGTTTCCCGATCAGACAAGACCGAATACGACTTGACGAGGGACGTCCCGCGACCCAGCAATTGAAAGCCTGCGGCGAGCCCAGCATGGGTGCCAGCGCTGCCATTGGGCACGACAACCTGCTTGAAGCTCAGGCCGAGCTCGGTTTCCTGCTGCGCGATTTCCGCTGCGCAACGCGCATAACCGAGACTGCCCAGCGGTGTTGAGCCCCCCGTCGGTATCACCAACACTTTGCGCCCGGCATCCCGAAGCTGTGCGGCCCGTTTGTCGGCCTCGGCGAGCGAGTCGCTGCCCCCGGCCAGCACCCGTAACTCAGCGCCGAACAACTGGTCGAGCAGGACGTTTCCGTTAAGTTCGTAGTCCACTTCGGATTTAGGCACCGAGCGGGTCAGGATCAATTCGCAGGCAATGCCCAGACGGGCACACACGGCGGCAGTCAGCCGTGCATGGTTGGACTGGAGACCGCCGATGGTAATGACCGTGTCGACCCCGGCCGCGAGCGCTGCGCCGAGATGGAATTCGAGTTTGCGCAGTTTGTTGCCGCCACCGCCCATCAACATGTGATCATCGCGCTTGAGAAACAGGCCGATGCCTTGTGCCTTCAACCCCAGCAGTTGTTCCAGGCGTTCAGCCCGCTGAATTGGCGTGGGACCTTGCAACAGGTCTGCTCGCGCGAAAGAACTCAGTGACGTGTCCAGTAGGGTTTGCATCAATGGCGCCTCGTTATGCAGTTTATTAAAGTGACTCTAGGGACAAAGTCCCGGGTGATAAACGCACCGCCGGTTATTACTCCTTTAACCTGATGTATTGAATGCAAGGCAGGGTGATGAGCAAACTCAGGCAAATGGAAGTCTTCGTCGCGGTCGTCGAGGCGGGCAGCTTTGCTGATGCGGCCAGTGAAGTCGGCATGTCGGCGGTGATGGTCGGGCGGCATATCCAGAGCTTGGAAAAAGCTCTCAACACCAAACTGATTCAACGCACCACCCGGCGGCAATCCATCACGGGCGAGGGGCGACTGTTTTACGAAGAAGCCAAACTGGCTCTGGAACAAGTGAAGTACGCGTTCAGTCGGGTGGAAGCGTCCAGCCCGGATCCCAGCGGCCTGTTGCGAATCACCGCGCCGATGAGTCTCAGCGTGTCCCTGGTCGGGCCGCTGGTGGCCGAGTTCATGCAGCGTTACCCGCAGATCCAGGTCGAGCTGATTCTCAGCAATGAGGTGGTGGATTTGTACGAAACGTCCTTCGATCTGGCGTTCAGGATTTCCGAACTGATCGGCGTCAATCTACTGGCCACGCCGTTGCCGCCGTATCGAATGGTGATCTGCGCATCACCGCGGTATCTGGAAAAATGGCAGGAACCCCAGTGTCCCGAAGACTTGCACCGACACAGAATTCTCACCCACACCTCCTGGAACAACCGGTTTGCCTGGCCGCTGAGGAAAGGCGCGAGCGAAGTGCCTTGGCCTGAAAGTGCGGTGTTGAAGAGCAATGATGGTCAGGTGCTGTTGCAGGCGGCTGTGGCCGGCGAGGGGATCTTGATGCAGCCTGACTTTCTAGTGTCGGCGGCGCTGGCCAGCGGTGAGCTGGTCAGGATCATGGACGCCTACATTCCGCCGCCAAAACCGGTGCAGATGGTGTATCCGCGCTCCAGGAAGTCGCTGCCCAAGTTGCAAGCATTTGTCGACTTTGTAGCGGGTCGACTGGCGTCCTGAAGCGCAGAGATAGGCAGGGCTAGCGCACGCTGTAACCGCTGTCGACCACCCAATCCTGGCCGTACACGCTACGTGCGCCTCGGCTCAACTGAAACAGGATGACGTCTGCTACTGCACCCGGTTCCAGAAACTTTCCGTCGAGCAATCGCTGGTTGACCGTGTTGGCGACATCGCCCAGTTCCGCAGGCTTCAAGCCAAGGGTCGACCAGATCGGGGTGGCTGTGGGGCCGGGCGATACGGTGTTGATGCGGATGCCGTGAGGCGCCAACTCTACGGCCAGGGTCCGGGCATGGGCCATCAGCGCTGCTTTCGAGGCGATGTAGGCGGCCAGTCCGGGAAAGGTCACGTTGGCCAGGAACGTACCGATGAACACCACCGAAGCGGATGCCGCAAGGTGCCCGCGCAGGCAGGCCAGGGTGTTCAGCGCACCGGCGCCGTTGACCGCCCACTGTCGGTCGAAGGCGGCTGCATCCAAGCCATCGGCCAGTTGCGCGATGCCGGCATTGGGCACCACGAAATCCACGGGACCCATGGCTTCGGCGCGAGCGCTCAACCGGGCGAGGTCCTCCTGGCGGGTGATATCGCCAGCCACCCACGCCAGTTGGTCATTGAAGCGTTCCGCCAATTCGCCCAAGCCTCCGAGCTGGCGTGACATCGCCAATACACGAGCGCCTTGCTCCAATAGTCGTTCGGTGACCGCCAGGCCGATGCCGGAACTCGCGCCAGTAACAACGGCCAAGCGATTGTGAAATTCGTTGAGCATGCAGCAATCCTCTTCCTGATAATCCAGCCTGTCTTTTAGGGTGCGATCGTTGGTTGATCGAAAGCGTAAGCATGGGATCAAAAAACGGGCCAGTCCGGGATGTCAGGCAGGACGCGGGTTGTGGGTGGCCTGTTGTTAATTTGACTCTTTTGGAGAATGGTCATAACGACTGCGATGTAGTCATAAAGACTTGAGCAGTTGGTCGCTAAAGACCGGAATACGTCCGTTCAGTGAAGGCCGGTACTTCCAGTTCAATCGATCCAGCGCAGGGCGATGTGCCAGAACCTCCTTCAACGTGGCACTGGCAATCCCCAGCGACAGCATCTGCCCCGGACATTGATGCCGCCCCGCGCCAAACGTAAAACTCTGCCGATGCGGGCGATCCAGAATAAAGGCGTCGGGACTGTCATTGAGCTGCGGGTCCCGATTGGCCGACGCCAGCAACACCAGAATCACATCGCCTGGATTGAGGTGTTCACCCTCGATTTCGCACGGCGCCGCAACAAACCGGCGGGTGTTCTGCACTGAGGGATCGAAGCGCTGAACTTCGGCGATCAAGTCTTCAACCGGCGTTGAATCGCGCAGTAACGACGGGTTTCGGATCAGCGCTACAAACGCGTTTCCAATTAATCCGGCGGTGGCTTCATAGGTTTGGGAAAACAGGCCAATCAGATTGGCAATCAGCGTGTCGAAGTCGGCCGCGAAACGCTGGCGAATCCCGGCGAGCAGTGTGCTTCTGTTGTCCGGATCATCCAACAGCTCAACGAAGTAACCCCTCAACTGTTCCGCTGCGGCATGGGAAATCTTTAGTTGTGCCGGATCACTCAGCGGCGACAGGCACGCCACGAAGTCCGCCGTCAGTTCACTGATCGCCCGACCTTGAGCCGGCGAGAACCCCAGCAGCGCCGCCACCACGCAAACCGGGCCGCGAAACATCGCGTTATACAGCCCATCAGCATCCGGCGTGATCAGCCTCGCGCCCACCAGTGCTTTGACCTCGTCTGCATCAATCAGGGCCAAACCTGGCTCAATCGCCGACCTCGGGCAACGCTGACGCTCACCCTCATTCATCCGCATCAATTGGCCAAATACCTTGCCGGCCATGCCGTCGGCAATCGCCTTGGGCACCGGCTCAGCGGCTGGCCGAACGTGACATTCCGGATGCGCCAGCACCGCCGCAACGGCGTGGGCGCTGCTTGCTAGCCACAATTTCAGTCCTTGGTGAAAAACCAGACCACCCTCGGCGCGCAGCCGGGCGTAATAAGGATAGGGATCGGCATGAGTCGCAGCGAGGATCGGGTCCATGGGTCGCAGCCTTGTTCGTGGTGGGAGAAGTGTTGCTACTATCTCCAGTTCGAAACGGCCTTGATTCGTCCGGGAGCGAAATATGAACGTTGAACAACACGACATCGGCGTCTCTCAAGTGGCCGCGGCCATCGCGGAACCGGCCCGGACGAAAATCCTCTGTTCCCTGATGGACGGCCACGCCCGCACCAGCACCGAGCTCGCGGCGATTGCCGAAGTCAGCGCCTCCACTGCCAGTGCGCACCTGGCCAAGCTCAAGGAACTGGCGCTGCTGCGTTTGCATGTGCAGGGCCGCCATCGCTATTACAGCCTTGCGGACAAGCGCGTGGCCCAGGCATTGGAAGCGCTGATGGTGATCGGCCAGAACACTGCGCCGACCTTCAACTCGCGAACGCCGGATCGCCTGCAATTCGCCCGCACCTGCTACGACCACATGGCCGGGACGCTGGCGGTGTTGCTGCATGACCGGATGCTGGAAAAAGGCTGGTTGCTGGAAACTGACGAACAGGTTTATCGCCTGAGCGAGAATGGCGAAGCGTTGATGCAAGGGCTGGGCATCGAGGTCAACGACCTGAACACCTTGCGCCGCCGCTTTGCCTGCCCGTGCCTGGATTGGAGCATGCGTCGGCCACATTTGGGTGGGTCGCTCGGGGCGGCGTTGTTGCAAGCGGCGATCAAGCGCAAATGGGTGACTCAGGATCTGGACAGCCGGGCGCTGGCATTGACGGCGCTGGGGCGCAAGGAACTTGACGCACGGTTCGACCTGACGCTGCCAGACGTACAGCATGTCCGGGCACGGCGCCAACCTCTGCCAGCGCATGATGCGATCTGACCCGACCAAGGCATAGGTGTTCTTCAAACAGTAAAATTCACGTAAGAAATATCAGCTACTTACAAGCATTGGCCGAGCAATCGATCAAACGTACATTCAGCAGACGTTAACATCGCAGGAAATTGCTGCGGTAAAAAATAAAACTTGAAGGGTTAAGGCTTCTTCTTCGATTGTCGCCTTAAGGCGCTCAAATGAAAATTTTTCGTGATACATGATTTTGTCGTAGAAGAAAGCACATTGATCGCGGTGGCTTGGTTACGGAGTTTAAATACTCGCTCCGCTAGCCTCGTACTGCCGAGTTCTGAAACTGGTTGGGTTAAGCCTTTTGTCGTCAATCGAGAGAGCAAAAAATAATCAGTATGATGACTGACGAAATCCGTTACTCAAGGAGTCGGCGAATCTAGTTTTCTGAGTGTTCTGGATGTTGCCCTTAATTTAATAATCGGGCTTTCGTCTGCGTACTACGAAGGCTGAAAAATAACAACCTTGACTAAGAGGGGAGTTGCAAGATGGCGTATTACGTAATGTCATTTTTATGTAAATGTCTTATGATTTAAAACGTCGAGCCTTGATGACGTAGATAGATTGCCGATGGTCATAATGTGTTAAGAATGACAATTCGTGACGTAAGCGTGAGTCGTCACTTTGTTGTCGGTCCTTTTATGGATCGCTGATAGGCGCCTGAAAGTGCATGCTGGCGTTCAAAGAGTTATGGTGTTTGTAACTAGTTCAAATCGATGATGGCGTGTTATTGATCTCTGATTTGAGGCGTTCCATTGCGTTCTCAATATCCCCGCGAGCGAAAAAATATGGGGCGCTTGAAGATATCGGGGGTGCAATTTTTAAACGTTTGATGAGGCGCAATGTTACTAGTGGAGAGGCTTTGAGATCTGCGCTGACTTCACCAAGTAAGATGTATTTTTTTTGAAAGTCAACTGCGTATGGTTTGTCAACCAAGATCATGCCGCAGGTGCATTTGTTGTTGTCGTTGATTTCTGTTTTTAATAAACCTTTTTTGATTAGTTTTTGGAGGGTGCCTTTGCCGCATTTTAATAATCCGCACGTCTTCTGAAAAGCGATAAAACTTTCTTGCCAGCTGGTTATTTTGGTGGTTGAGTAACTAGTGGTTGAGTTTAGTTTTTTAATTAACTGACATATTGGGGTGGATGAGGAGCCATAGAAAATTCTTTGATTTGATTGAGGGATCCTGGTGAAGTATTTTCTTGCAGCTCTTATTATGTTCGGTTGCTTTTGTTGCTCAATGCACATTCGGAGCTCGTTGATCGGCAAAGAAATGGAAGAGCAACATTCTGCGGGGTCGCACAAGGCACACATTGAAAAATGTTTTTCTATAAACTGGTGAATTACGGCATACCAGTTACTTCCCAGTGTCATCCATGGGGCAAGATGCATGTTCAACGTAAATCCAGGATAACGAAGAAGTTGTTCTTTTGCCATGCGGGTCAGGTATACGTGTAGCTCATTCTTGATGCCCAATGATGTGCGGTTAGATGGCAGTTTCCGTTCGTTCCACAACGTATCGCATGAGTCGATCATCCAACTGAGGTGTTTAAGATGTAAACATGATTCCCGATCAAAAATATCCAGCATTTCTTTACTGAAAAATTCTACTTCTTCTGAGGCTGCTGAATTACGTAGGAAGCCGCATTTACATTGGCGTAAATTTGCATTTTGCCAGTATTCACGAATTCCGCATTGTGGGCAGTTGCAGATTATCTTCAATTTATGAATTGGGCAGGTTGTTATTTTCAAGTCTTGAAAGACAGTGAGGTTTTCACTTTGAAGACAGGCGGGGCAATAGCAGAAGTAAGGTTGCACTAAACACCTCGGGAGGTTAAAATGCTTGTAATCACCGCTCGTAAACGTTGCGTCCCAAGGCGCATAAAATGTAGACGTTAGGAGCGCTTCATACTGAGGGCATTCCCTTATGAGTAATGCGAGCATCGCTGAGTTTTGTGAAAAAAACTCACTATCGTTCTGAAAAGGTATTATGTTAGCGATTTGACATAACTCTTTGATAGAATCATAACCATTGTAATGCGCGGTGCGAATAAGCAGGCTCATTGGGCTCTCGAATTCACGAGGTTTGGCAACATAGCAAAGCCATTTCATTTCTTTTGTTCTAGCCGTGCAGCGAGTTTGGAGTCGAGTTCCCTGACTGACATATTAAATGGGTTTCCATGCAATTGGCTGAAATAAAGGTCATTGCAGGCTTCAATGAAATCAGCGATCACCAATGTTTTATCACCGCGTTCCAGCGCGATTTTGAAGCTGTCGTTCAATAGATTACTCAGCAGGCGGAAGTTTCCGCTGGTCGCAAGAAAGACTGCTTTATATAACTTCGGGTCGGTGAGGTGGACGTATTTTTCGAGATTGCCCAGCCGGATCATTTCTCTCTGAAGGCCTGCTAGGACGCTCAAAAAAATAGGGGCTTCGGCCGCATTGCAGTAGTCTAGTTCTTCTATAATTGCTCGATAGGCGTATCGGCCACTCAATTCAGAAACGCTGTTAACTATCGCGGTGATTTTTCCTGAGCCGGAGATAAGAATAGGGATCTTTGAATTGTTCAAAAGCTCAGTCAGCCAACTGCAAATTGCGTTTTTTGTGATTTCTTGACCTCGGTCGGCGACGTGATGAAACTCATCTAAAATAAGCAGTCGAGTCTCCAGAGTATGTAAACGACGTACAATCATTGTTTTTATTTGTGCCGTGCTCATTTTTTCAAGCTCTTTTTGGCGTGCTTTCTCCATTTCCTCTGTGGGCGGAGTTTCAATTTCTTTGATGGTCTTGAGTGTTTCCATAAGAATGCCGATAGCCATGCTTTTGATATTCGTATTTGATGGAACCTCCACGTATACGCAGGGGCGAATTAACTTTAGATATTTTTCACAGTCATACTGATATGCTCTCCCAATGTCCCGTTCGATTATTTTACAGAGCCGAGTTTTACCCACACCACTCTTCCCCGTTAGAAGCACAGAGGACGGATCCTCGCGCTCGGCAGTGGTAGTGATGCTTTTCATGATTAAGCGCTTCGCATGTTCCAAATCCGGGTGCCAGACGGTACAGGCCCCCAGTTTTTTTAACGTCGCAGTAATCTCGGTTATATCCATGTCACAAGTGATCCACAGGTAAGTCGATTATTGCTTCTGCAAGGTTAGAAATATTTGGCAAAGTGGCCTCGGTGTAGGGGCTTTGACTCTGAGGTTTTGAGGGGGTGAGCACTTTCTTGGATTTATTTGCTTGCTTCCTACGGAGATAGTCTTCCTCAATTTCCTGCCTAAGTTGATCCAGTGCCAAGTGCGGAATTGCAAAATCATACTTCGAGGCGTCCTCTTTTTCAGCCTGCTTGAGTTTCTCGTGTTCTGTCAGCGTCAAACCATTCTGGTACTCAGGGTAGGTTGCTTCAGCAGGAACAGGGTTATGCGGATCGGCAGGATGGGCAACCCATACGTTGCCAAGGTCACCTGGGTCGTAATAGCAGATAGCTTCTTTTCCGTTCAGTCGGGAGCTAATTTCTGGGAGGTTTCTCCAGTCCAACTTAGGCGTAAAAAGTGCACCCTGCCGTGTGTAATTTTTGAATACACCACCTTTCGAGATAATTTGTCTAAGGCGTCTTGCGAGAATTTTTCCGGTGGCAAGCGGTTTTTCATGGATTGCTCCCATGCCACTAACGGGGTTTTTTTGAGAGTCCGGTGGTAGGTGGTGTGGTACACGGTCTCCACCCATTTTCCAAAGTAATACGCAGCTTTTTCGATGGTTAGAAATGGATGCTTATCTGGTATGTGTTCACCACGATCGGTTGCGCTCGTAGATGTGCTCCCTGGTTGTTCTTGCAGCCAGGATTCAAAAGTTTTGAAAAAACGTTCTCCTCGGGCACGGGCATTTGGCGATTTCGGAGGGGCATACCCTTCGATGATTCCAAGCTGATCGACAAAAGAAGCGAACCATAGGTTTGTAAACTCCGATCCGTTGTCGCTCAACAAATAAAGCATCTTGCCCCTTCTGTATTCGTCACCCGGGATGTACAGCACGGCACTCTTCAATGCACGTACGGATTTTTCAGCGCAAGGCGGCGTTAGAGACAGTTCCCAGCCGATGACCGTTCGAGTTTTCACTTCGAAGATCACTGCGACCCAGGCCGGGACTTTCAGCACGTTTCCCTCTTCGTCAACGAGCTGAATTTTCAAATGATGGCTGTCAATCTCTGCGAGAAACAGCACCTCACCTGGTTCGGGAAGGAATCGACTGTGATGGTGTTTCTTTTCCGCATAGGCGCGACCATGGCGTTTGAAGTCGGTATCGTACTGACAGCATTTTTTTATGCGTCGACGTACCGAACTAATGCTCGGTCGCATCAGCAGATGCTCCGAATAAATGTGGCGGTTACGATTGATCTTAATGATCTCAGCATCGACGAAAGCGAAGATGCGCGCCTGTGATACGCACTTGGTGTTCAAGTAATAGGTTATGATGCACTGGTCGATGATGTCATCGACCTCACCATCAATCTGCACGCCCCGAGGGAGGCGGCTCTTGCTTTTCAACAACGAGAAACGGTCAAAATTGTTGTCCTTGTAGATTTTAATCCACTTGTAGAGCGTGCTGTAACGGGGGGGATGGGCATCGTTAAGCTGCCGGTGAATTTCTTTAATCAACTGTTCCGTCGGTTTGACAGGCAACGTTCCGCCAAAGGCATCCAACGCTTTCGAGACATAGTGAAACTTCCGCTTCGCCTCGATCACTTTGGGGTCGTCGGCGTTCAGGAACGCTAAAGCTTTCGAGCCGCTGCCGGGCGGCGATGCGATCTCGATGATGTTGCGATTTTCCAAACCGGTTAAAAACAAGTCATACCGGTAGTGAAAAGTCGTGTGATAGCTGAGGTGACGCAAGGTCACCAGTTCCTCATCCACGTGAATGATTTCGGCGCTAAATCCGTCGATCCGGTACTGGGCACCCACCCTTGGAGTGAGAGGGGGCATGTCACGCTAATCCTTCGATGAGAAGGTCTAACGTAACCGTCTGCCTCAAATCAGCACGCAGTGCGCGATAAAACAGTTGGTGGCATAACAGGTTGATGGAAAACTGGGGCAGTTGATTGATCAGTTGGCGTAGGGTGACAGGCCACTTGATTTGTCGAGCCGCTTCTCTAAAGAAAAATTTGTCGGCGGCGTCAATGTGATGCGAGCGGCTATACAAGTACTTCAGTGTGTCGAGGTCGGCATGCCTCCGAATCTGCGCCCTTGACCATTGCCGATATTCCCAGCCTTGATCCCGACATAACACGGAAAAGGAATCCAGTTTGTCCCGGTATCGTTCTTCAAGGTGTTCAAAATCAAGTTTGACCTCGAGCAAGTAGAAGGAACTGTCAGCGCAGTGCACGAGGAAGTCCGGCGTGTAGCAAAAGTCCTTTCCCGCGTCGGCCCATTTGAAACAGTGCGGCTGCGCGTGATAGCGGGTGATCTCGTGATCATACTCCAGTAGGTAACAGCACTCCGTCTCCAGGTGGCTTTCGCAACCAATTGAGATCCCGTTTTTTAGGGAAGGGAAGAAGTGGGCGAAGTTCTGGTGCCCCTTCCGGATGGTTTTCCGGGACGGCGTGCATGTCGAACTTAAAAGGCTCATGGGGAGCATAGTCTGCTCACCTGCGTTTATTTGGGGGGCTCTCAAAGGCTTCTCCGTGGCACATGCGATCACATTCTCGTTAAGGATTGAGTGATCATTTATGTGGAAATAATCGGACTTGTTCATTGAAGGCGCTCCCGTATTGATGCTGTTTGTAATCCTCGTGAAGATCGCGAATCAGTCGATGCAACGTACTAAAGGAGGGCACCTTGAATTGCTCGTTGGAGGAGCGCGATTCATTAAGACGCGTGATGTGGTAGGCAATGTTTTTCACCAGCGATTGTTTTGACAATCCCCTGACCCGAAAGCTTGAGCACACCTCATCCAGAATGAGCCGTTGAACGGCCTCCGGTTGTCGATCCAGACGACTGTGCTTGAGCGAATTTAGACGCTGTTCCTTTACCTTTGCCGCCGTGTCACCTTGCGTGACAAAAGTGCGAGTTGGGAGATTTTTCCGATCAGGTTTTGGCGCTGCCCGGGCATTACGTTCCGAGGCCTCTTGGTGGGGAGAATTCATCCGGTGAAGGAAGACACGGTTATCCCACACAGCGGTGACCTCATATTCGGAGTGGCCATACTAGTAGCGATGTCCGATACCTATTGGCGGTGGATCGGTCTCCGATGCCCTTTGAAATAGCGAGTTAAGAACGAAGACGGTGGCCTCCGCAAGTGATGAGGCGCTAATCAGTCGCCAGTCGAGGATGGTTTTGGGAAGGACGTCGGAGACAGTTGATAAGCATAAGGAGGGCACATCGGGTCCCGTAAGGTTTACCGCTAGAAAGCGGGATTCAATGACAAGAATTTTCACCGAATCAACGTGAAATTCCGAACGCATGATGACGATCTCCACTCTGTGTCCCGTTGGCACGTCTCTTTGATGTGATGCCTGATGGTCTGCACCGAAAGCTCTTTCGTGCCGTTCAATGAGGTCGGCACCAGGAGGCTAGGATAAGCGGTGCTCTAAAAGCCTGTTGTGCCAGCGGGGTCAACCTTTCTGATGGGGCTAAAGGGGCCTTCAAACATTCCTTCAAGTTTTAGAACTCATCGTTATACATTTGCAAAAATGTAGTTATTAGCTAATAAGATCAGTGGTAAGTCCGATATATATTGAGCTTTTTTTTCGAATGTTTGGGTTTGGCTGGGAGGTCATAAACTATTCTTAAGATGGCTCTGGAATAGCACCTCGCGCGAACCAAAGTTTGTGCATGCTTGCAGCCAACTCTCTGGGTATGTTGGGGCTCGAGAGTATTAGCCGCCAGTTGGAGCGGGTCTTAACCCGCCCAGTGGAATGTCGGAGGTTGTGACATGAGCCATCCATTTCGTCGTGAGATCCAGAAATTCAAGGCGATGGTCTTTGGCGACACTCTTTTTTTCATTGCTGGATATGAGTCGAACCGCGACTTTGCCGTGTGGTGTGATCGTTGGTGGCTAGCACGACACCCCTATCTATCGGCCCGGTCCAAACCCAACACCAAGTGGCTTGATCTATTGAAAGGAGCATGGCCACGCGACCCATGGCGCGGTGAACTCAAGGAAGACTTTCCCGCATTGAGGGTCGTTGAGGACAATCCGCTTTGGACGGTACTCGGCTGGGAGGACTGCGATAAGGCAGACAGGTTCATTCAGCGCGTACGCATGAACGGCGTGCCGATTTTGCCTTTCAGCGAAAAGGGGATGGAAGACCTGTGCGGTTGCCCCGATTGGACACGGCTGGCTTACCTGATTGCGCTGTTGCGCACGCGTGATCTGCAATACCTGATCCACCGGTTATGGCTGCGCAAGAACTTTTCCTGTTATGTAAAGCTCGTGTGTTTGACGACGCCGTGCTGTGCCTGTAGCTCAGAACTCTATAGACGGTTGCATGAGCTCTATCTACTCGGCCAGCTTGGTAAAGTGGACCGCTGGCCGATGAGCCTGAAAGCCTTCAACAAAGCATTGGCGCGACACAAATTGTTGTGGAGCATTCTGGAAAGAAAAAACTGGTTACATGAATGGGATGCCTATGGTGTGACGATGCTCTGGCATTTAATGGCAGATCTTCAGTTAATCGCCTCGCGATTGCACCAGGGCCCAAACGATTGCCCGCGAGGGCTATTGCAGCGGGTGCACAGGACCCTTACAAACCACAGTCAGACGGTCATTGAGCTCATTGACTGATGCAGTTTCGAGCTTGGCAGTGGGCGCTCTCTACCTGACGGAGCGACGACGACTGACTAGGCAGGCAAATATCGCCTAGGCAGTCGGTGTCATTTGACGCAAAAGCGTTTGCAGCGTCTCAATCTGACGCGCTTGTTCACGCAACTGCCGACGATCCTCTCGGTGCTGCAGCAAATACGGTCTAACGCGCCCACGTAATACGGCATGCTCGGTGATCAGCTGCTGTAGCTGTCCATTCACTATGTCTTTGGTGCGCTGACAATCTTCCAGGGCCTGGATTTGTTGACGCAAATTCGCCTGCTGCGCTCGGTATTCATTGAGCAACCGTTCCTGCTCACGGTACACCGTGACCAATTCTTCCTGTTTGGCCAATTGCGTATTTTGCAGGGTTCGCAGTTCCTGGCGTAACGGCTGGACTTGCTCGGCATGTCGACGCAGTTCCTGTTCGCGCAGGGACCGTTGCTCTTGTCGATAGTGTTCGAGTCCCTCCCGAGCGTTTTGATGTTTTTTCTCCAGCGACTCCACCCGGAGTGACCGTTCTTCGAGGAGCTGTTGCTGACCGGCTACGAGCTGTCGCAACCGTTGGTGTTCACCCTCACTGTCTTGTAACTGCTCGCGTAATTGTCGTTCGCATTGTCGTTGCTCCTCCCGTTCGTGGGTCAGCTGGGTGATGGCGGTCAGTGATTGTTCTAAACGCTCGCGTAGCTGCGCGCGTTCTTGCGCATAACCGGCCTGCTGGCGACCGACGGCATCTCGCTCTTCGGCCACAGACGTCTGCGCTTGTTTAATCAGGCGCTCGGCTAGACTGTTAACCAATGACAGGACTTCCTCATTCACCGGCGGTGACGTGGCGGCGCTGGCGCGATCGTCAAGTTCCTTGAGATAACGTTGGATAGTGCTTTTGGACCCGGTGTTGCCGAGTTCGACGCGGACCAGGTCAATGCTGGGATATAGCCCACGCGCCAGCAGGGCATCACGCGCAGCGTGTACCAGGGTTTTGTTGATGCCACCACGGGCCATGTCAGGAGCTCCTTTAGGATTCCCGGTAGGGATGAAGTATGGCGCATACCGCATGACTTGCCCGAACTCCAAGGGGAGGACACCGTTTACTGCAGGCCTGGGCACGGCTGAGGCAGGGAGGAGGACAGATGTATGAGTACGGTCGCAGAGCGTTACCTGCAAGCGGCGCGCCGCGAAAGCACCACGCGGCGCTACCAGCAGGCCGTGGCGCATTATGAGGTGGGTTGGGGTGGGTTTCTCCCCGCGTCGAGTGACAACATCGTGCGCTACCTGGCTGAACACGCTGACGCCCTGTCGATCAGCACCTTGCGCGGTCATCTCGCGGCCTTGGCGCGCTGGCATCTGAACCATGGTTTTGTCGACCCGACCAAAGCCCCGCAAGTGCGCGACGTGTTGCGCGGTATTCAGGCACTGCACCCGCGGCAGGTCCGGCAGGCCGAACCGTTGCAACTGCGCGAACTTGCGCAGTGCGTGGCGGCATTACAAGTCGAGGCTGGGTCGCCGGACCTGGCCGTGCGCCTGCGCGCCGGTCGCGATCAGGCCTTGCTGCTCCTGGGTTTTTGGCGCGCCTTTCGCAGTGATGACCTGTGCCACCTGCACATTGAAGCCAACCAACTCGTGCCCGGCGAAGGCCTGACGCTGTTTCTCGCCAGCAGCAAAACCGACCGTGAGCATCAGGGCCGCAGCGTCAGTGTGCCGGCGTTAAAACGCCTGTGTCCGGTTCAGGCGTATGAGGCGTGGCTGAGCCTCAGTCAATTGCAACAGGGGCCGGTGTTTTGTGCCATCGATCGCTGGGGTCACCTGTCCACTGAGGCCCTGCACCCGTACAGCGTCGCGCGGGTGGTGCGCCGGGCTTTGACCCGCGGCGGGGTCGCGGGGGAGCGCTACAGCGGGCATTCCTTGCGCCGCGGTTTTGCCACCTGGGCCACGCGTAACCAATGGAGCACCAAGGCCTTGATGGAGTACGTCGGCTGGCGCGACGTTCACAGCGCGCTGCGCTACGTGGAGGCCGACGCGCCGTTCGGTGACTGGCGCCGTCATCCGGATGAGTCAAAATGACTGCGTGGCGACGATTTCATACTGCGCTACGGCCTACGTTATTACAGCTGTACAACCTAGCTAATTCGCCCTTGAAGTGAGCGAATCAACAGGTGTGAGAAACCAAGATTCTCAAACCCCAGGCTGTTTTTGATGGGCATTGGCTCGATCGACGGTACGCCGAGGTGGCGAGGGACGTGATTTACGAAAAGCCCGTGCGGATCCGGGCGATTGCGTCGATGTGCATGCTTGGTTTGGGTGTAGGCTGTAGGCGATTTACCAGGCAGAAAACTACGTCGGACGCCAGCAAGCATAGAGCGGCTGGACCGTGCACGGTTCGTGCGAGGAGGACACCGTGACAATGCCCAACGAGCGCACGCGCGCACTCATCCAGACGCGAGACTTTCTGGTCGAGCTGGCAGAAGATTCCGCGCTGTCAGCGTCGATGCGCCGTCAGGCTCGCCAGCTGTTGCGGCATTATCCCAACGCAAAGGAGATCCTGCGGGCCGGGCAGCTCGACGAGCAAAGAGTTGACCGACTGACCGAGCCCTTCCTGAGCTCCAGCATCGATTGACCGCCGTGGCCACTCATCATCAGCCCAAAGTCGCTGAGCCTAAGCCATTGAAACGCAGAGAAGAACGGGCCCAACCGCTTATCTACCTCTGCGTTACGCAATTGCACTCGCGCTCAATGGCAGTTCTGCTCAGACAGGCGTAGCCGATATTTCAGCTGATGGAAAACTAACGTGGAGGGCGTGCAGATGGGCACTTCAACTGCGACTCGACGTCCGGGAAAAAAGAAAGAGGTGGCCCGAGAGGAGGGCATTGCGGCCTTTTGGCGATTCAGTTCCCATCGAGAGTCGCTGACGGATGCGCAGAGGCTGCACCAAATAAAAGTAGGGTTGCCCGCCGACCTCATCCAGGTTGTTCGTTTGGCCTTCAACCTTCAGGACCGCCACCTGGAAACGCTGCTCAATGCATCAATTTCGACCCTTGAAAGACGACGGCGAGCGCACAAGAACCTTGATCCTGTCGCCTCCGAACGTTTGGACAGAATTGCTACGCTCAGTCGCTTGGTCGTGGCGATATTTGAGACACCAGTGACGGCCACACAGTGGATGTCGGCACCGAATAAAGCGCTCGGTGGGACGGCACCGATCATGCTCTGCGAAACCGAGATCGGCGCTAAACAAGTTCGCCGTCTCCTTCAGGCCCTGGAGTGGGGCGGTGCTGCCTGATGGCACCTGGCGACGACCGCTGGTACGAAATACGCGACGGGCCTTTGGGGATGCGTCCTGGGAAATCCGACGGGTCGGTGTTGCCATGGTCGACCAACCACCGCCAGTCGAGTGTTGAGAAAAAACGAAAGTTTCATCGAGACCCGCTTACGCGGCGTCAGCTAAATGACTGGGCAGGTGCTGATTTTCGGCTTTTCGTTTAGGGGGACGCTGGAGCGTGTTTGCCTAACGGTTTCGATTATAGGTGCGACGCGTTGCACTGCACGTGAGGGCTGCATGACGCTACGCCCTAGAACCCCATACAAGAGGTGCCTCAGTTATGTTGACAACCGTCAGCTGTAGCCAGGCTCGCCGGCGACTCCGACGCCTTATTGCGCTGGTCGCCCAGGGGCACAGTTTCGTCATAACCAAGAACGGGCGAGCAATTTGCCGGTTGGAGGGCGTCGAAGCGATACAGGTTGATCATGGCGCCTCTTGCAAAGCCTCACTGTGATGCCTACAAGATTAGTCTACGCAACTTGGGAGTAAGCGTCCGTCCAGCTCACCTTGCATAATTTAAGGTGAGTTCCCACTTGCGCCGTTACCCTACCTTCCCTAGCCAACCTAGAACTGCTTATCGTATTCGCTCAGAGCAGATGAGATTGACAGACGATTTCTGCCTGTCGCCACCATCTTCTTGGATCGACCTCGACTACTCGTGATACCGAGAAACCAAATGACGACGAGACTCATCGCGCGTGGGTTGATGCGTCGTTTTATTTCTCCACTTTGCACTTAAATATCAGCTCTAAGGGAAACGAATCTTTTCTCTAAATGCATAAATCACCCACAAGGACAAAATTTCTTTACTTAATCCTAAAGCTTTACGAGCAGCGTAAGCTGCGCGCCTAGGTACGAAATGCAGCGCCGAACCACCCGAATGCATCGAAATTCACCAGTATTCCCACAGTGAAGACCGGCAAAAAACGGCCAAAAGCGGTCCCTTGCCGGTACCCTTCAGATCAGATATTAGCTATGAACATTAGTACATGGGGATGGAGACGGCAGTCACTGTCGATGCACACCTATACTGTGCGACTCAGTATCTGTAGTCCTACCGTCGAAAGCGTATTTGCGGCTCCGGTATGACAACTTTTAACGCATTGATGAATTGACCTTATGAGATTCCATCCCGATGGCCCTTCGATACCAGATATCCTCCTGGAGCGCTGTGATGCTGGCCGCGTCGTATTTCTGTGCGGTGCCGGAGTTTCGTTACCATCTGGAATGCCTACTTTCATCGGTCTTACTCGGCACGTCATTGAGTTTTTTGACCCGCCAGCCGATTCAGAAATTATGGCCGCGTTTCGGCCATGGCTGGATGATCAATCTGCTGCGAATGTCCCACTCGACCAAATCTTCAACCTCCTCCACCTTGAATACGGTAAGGATGAAGTTAACGCTCTAGTCACGGAGCGGCTAAGTGCTCCTCTACAAATCAAAGATGTTGGACGTGAACACGATCTGATTAAGCGGATTTCTTCAAGTCAAAACGGCGTGCCACAGATTGTCACGACGAACTTCGACCGATTGTTCGAGGTCGGGCATGTGGGGGGGCATCTGGTCTGGCACGTGCCGCCTGCTTTTCCCGATCTGAACTTCGGATCGAAAATTGAGGGGATCACGTATCTTCACGGGCGACTGGTGGAGGCAGCCTCTGAAACTCATCCCTACGTGCTTAGCAGCGCGGACTTCGGACGTGCATACCTCTCAGAAGGATGGGCTACCAACTTCATCAGGCACCTCCTAGAACGACATACCGTCGTTTTAGTCGGCTATCAGGCAGAAGACCCGCCCGTCAAATATCTTCTTCAGGGCCTTAACCATGACGGCCAGTATGATCGATCTCGACTCTATGCCTTTGACCGTGGGCTTCCTGAGGACATCGAAGCCAAATGGCGTGACCGAGGGGTTACAGCCATAGCCTATTCCGATCACTCGGACTTGTGGACGAGCATGGAAGCTTGGGCAGAGCGAGCCGATGATCCTCGTAGATGGCGTGCATCCGTAATCGCTCAATCCCAGCAGGATCCGAAAGTCCTTGCCCCTCATGTGCGCGGCCAAGTTGCTCATGCCCTTCGCACGGTACAGGGCGCTAGATTATTCTCGGAAGCTGATCCGACTCCGCATCCTGAATGGGTATGTGTAATGGATGCGTATGTGCGATCGGCTGAACGAGTACGTGACTATGGCGTTGATGCAGAGACCTTTGACCCTTTGGTCGCATACGGACTTGATGACGATCTGAGCGATATCTCTGATGAAGATCGCAAGCAGGGTGTAAGCAACGACAATCTATTAGTTTGGCGGGACGAAGACGACAATCCACACGAGTTTCATCGGCTCGGTGGGCGTCAAGCAGAAGGTTTCGAGGCGACGCCAATAAGGCTTGCTCACCTTATCACCTGGGTCAGCAAGGCCATCGTAAGCCCTGTGCTGGCCTGGTGGGCGATTCGACAGAACGGTCTGCATCCGCGACTTCTTCAACAAATCGAGTGGCAATTGGATCACTCAAAAACTCTCGACAAACGAGCACGCCATATCTGGAATCTCATCCTCGAACACCATCGAGATCCTCGCAATCGTCAGTGGGATGGCGAATGGTTTGGCCTGAGGGAACGGATCAGTGTGGAAGGATGGACGGCTAGTGTCCTAAGAGAATTCCGGAAGGTTACGACTCCGCGTTTGGAGATCAAGCGACCGATTGGCCTGGGGCAGTCCAAGCCTCCGTCAGCATCCTGGATGGACATTCACCTCGGCGACCTCGGTCAGTATGAAGTCATGTTCCTTGATAAGCACGACGAAGATTTAGACATCCCCGACGACCTACTACCGCAGGTATTTGGCATCCTGCAGGAGCAGCTTACTTTCGCCTCAAGGCTATTGGGGGATATCGAGACCATGTACTTCCGTACACCGACCTGCTATCCGGGACGCGAAGTTGACGGGAAAAAGTACATCACGAAACCCGCGGAGGCGGTGGCTTGGTTTGTTCAACTTTTCGATCAAATGATTGCCAAATGGCCGGTACTTGCAATAGCGCATGCGATGACTTGGCCCGCGACGGAGCGGTACTTCTTCCGAAAGCTCAAGCTTTATGCCTTCAGTAAAGTCGACCTCTTCGAGGCCGACTCGATTGCCGAGCAAATGTTACTTTTAGATCAAGAAGCTTTTTGGGACATTGATGTGGCCCGAGAGCTGCTTTTTCTGATCGTTGACCGATGGAAAGAATTCTCTGAGACGAGTCGTAATCAACTCATCGACCGCATCTTGACAGGCCCCGACCAGCAGGCCCACTGGTCTGACGAGGAGTTCCATCGGCTGCGAGGCGAGTTCGCGGCTAGATACGCGAGATATCTCGAACTTCAAGGTTGTGTACTTGCAGCTGCTCACAGTGAACGGCTTGCCGTGATGACTGAAGGTATTCCTGATTGGAACGACGGCTGGGCGACTTCAACGGTCATCGAGCACGGCTCGTACACCGGCTGGGTCGGCACGGACGAAAAACCAGACGCAGTCTTGGATCTCCCCATAAACGAGGTAGTTCCGAAGGCAAAGGAAGAGTTGAAGCGTGATTTTGACAGCTTTACTGAGAGGCGACCCTTCACTGGCTTGGTAAAAGTCAAACCGCGAAAGGCATTGTCTGCGCTGACGATTGCTGGAAAGGCTGGCGACTATCCAGAGGCACTCTGGTCGTCCATGATCAATGAGTTTCCGGCAGACACCACTGCCAGGCTGAGGCGGGTATTCCTGAACCGAGTAGCACAGCTCCCACAAGCATTTATCGCCAAACTGAACCATACCTTGGGCCGATGGCTCCAGCAGAACCTGGTGACAATGCTTGAGTTTGATGCTGATCTCGGTTGGCGGGTATACGATCATATCGTCGAAGGCATCTTGAGCGGTGGAGCAGAGGCAGCGAAGAGTGGGTTTGGTAAAACCCACCAAGGTGGAAAACTGATTGAACAGTCTTCGCGCACATATGGCCATGCAATCAATGCCCCGGTCGGCATGTGTACTGAGGCCCTTTTAAACGCAGTGCCCAGAGAGCTGCAGGAGGTCGCGGGCTCACTAATTCCAAACCACATCAAGTCTCGAATTGAACGCCTCTTAACTGCGCGCGGTGAAGGTTCAGATCATGCCGTATCAATAGTAAGCAGGATGCTGAACTGGCTCGTGTTTATAGACCCGGTCTGGGCTGAGGAACGATTTGTTCCAATGTTGGCGTTCGAACATCCAGCGTCGGAGCCCGCATGGAACGGATTTCTTTACAGTAACCAAGTGCCTCGACGATCGTTGCGAGAGATCATCAAACCGCTCCTACTCAACCTATTCCCGTGGGTCGAAGGATTTTCATGGGATCGAGATCTCTCAATCGGAGCTGCGCAATGGCTAGGCTACATGCGCATATTCTACACAAGTGAGACTAGCGGGCTCTCCGAAGGAGAACTTCGTTCAGTCTTTCGAGCTATGTCCGATGACACTCGAAACCGATTCATCTTTTGGTTGGGTCAAGTTGGGCAGAAAAACGAGAACGGCTGGATCAAGCACGTCATTCCTTTAATCAACAAAGACTGGCCCAGAGAACGCCGATACAGAACCTCAAAATCGATGAGAGCTTGGATAGGCTTGCTTGATGACACCGGCGATAGCTTTCCCGCAGTTTACGAAGCGGTAAAGAAATTCTTGGTGGCGGTGGAGACAAATGACCATCCGTTCTACCGGTTCACTCGAGATTTAAAGGATGAAAAGCCGATCACCGTTTTGTTTCCTGAAACAACGCTGGATTTAATCAACAGAGTTACACCCCAGGTTCTCACACGTCCTCCATACGAGTTGCCGAAGGTGCTAGCTCTGATCGCGGAAACCCAACCTGACCTGAAATCAGACTCGCGTTATCTACGCCTTGTCGATCTTGTTGAGCGAAGCTAAATCTTGGTCTTCCAAGTCGAAAACTCAGCGACTCTCCTCGGACTTCCTGGGTACCCGACGACTATTTTTGACCGCACGAACTCTGGTGAACCGTCCGCTTTTGCCGAAAGCAGCCCTTCGTGACAGGCAGCAATCGACCCAACGGGTTCTTTCGCGAAGGGCGGCTGCGGCGCGGCGAGGACAATGAAGTGATTGTCCGGAAAAAATACACGAAGCGCGCCAATCGTAGATATTTCACCGAGCCTCCTTGTCTAATATCTCCGCAAAGATATTGACGTTGCCACTATCCGCCGCACTTCGCACGACGACGGAGTACTCACCGGAAAGCAAGACTGTCATTGCGACGGCGAGAAAGTCCAGCCGCGTATGGCTTGGAGCGCGGTGTTCACACGATCAAACATAGCGTAGGTGACTAGCCCGGTTTCCGGCAGCTGGCAACCAGAGGTATGGACAGTCCGTAGTCTGATGAAGTGGTACAGCCGAAAACGCTTGGTGACTATTGGCGCTGCAAGTGGGCTTCTGAACTTCATTGCGGACATCCACTGGTGAACAACTGCAACGGGCGATTAGCGGGTATAGCTCATTCATCGCCTACCTGTCGTTGCCAGTACGAAATTCCCGACACCGGTTAGCAGGACTGGCGTTCTCAATTTCAAAAAAAATACCAAGAAACCTTGGCGGGGAATTATTAATTAAAATTCTTACAGTAGAATCAAATACTGTATAAAGAATTATGCAGGGTGAGTCGCCTGCCCATTCATGCCCTATAAAAACAAAAATGGTACCCACGATGTCATTCTTGAAAGGCTTCTCAATCGGCGCCAAGCTTCTTGTGCTTCCCGGTTTATTTGTGCTCGCTCTACTGGTCGTCTCGGTGCTGGCCTACCGCGGGCTGGCCAAGCAACAAGCGGTGATCGAGGAGATCGACCAGTTGCGTTTTCAGCAGTACCGCCAAGTACTGGAAACCGCTGCGGCATCGCAGGCAGCGATGGTCGGCGCTTATGCCGCCGGCGCACGCATCCTCGAATCTAATGGGCAAGCGTCCGCGGAGGACCTTGAGTCGTATCTTGAAGATATGCAGGCCAGTGTCGACGACATGCGCGCAGGGCTAGACAAGGTAGCCCTTGAAACCCGTTTGGGTGACGAGGAGAAAGCGCTCTACCAAGCCGTACAGGAACAGGCCGCCGTAGTCGGTGAGGGCCTTGCCGATTTCAAGCGCACTGCCATGAATGACCAGATCCAGGCGGCATCGCTGTTGGGGCGGGTACGCGCTGACAACAATGGTCTACAAGGTCAATTCAACCGTCTGTTGGGCCTGCAGGCGGAGCTGACCTCCGGGGCATTCGCCGAGGCGGGCGCCACCCAACGGCAGGTCTCACGGATGCTCGTTGTGGTCTTGCTGGGTGGCAGCGTACTGGCGGTGTTGGTGAGTCTACTGTTGCGTGCGCAGATCATTCGGCCCATCCGGGAAATCGAGCAAGCGTCGATCGACATGCGCGATGGCGATCTGACCCGACGGGTGCGGGTCATGGGCCGAGATGAGGTTGGTCACACTGCGCTGGCATTCAACGAACTCATTGATAGCTTCCAGCAGGCCATGCGCAAGGTGGCTGGCGTCGCGGCATCGGTCGGCTTTTCCGCGGAGGAGTTAGTGGGCGCTTCGGCGCGTGTGGCGCAAAGCTCTACGGCACAGGCCGGTGCGGTGGGCGCAGTGTCGACGACCATTGAGCAGATGAGCGACGGGATTGCGGCCATCTCCAGTCATGCCGAGAGCCTGCGCAGTTGCGCCGAAGCCAGCTTGCGCGGTGCGCAGGACGGGCATTTGGCGCTCGCGCGACTGCTCGAGAAAATCGACAGCGTGCGCCATGCATTCTCGGCTATCCGTGGCTCGGTGGGCGATTTCGTCGAGAGCACTACGGCGATCACCGCCAGCATCGGCCAGGTCAAGGACCTCTCCGCGCAGACCAGCATGTTGGCGCTCAACGCAGCGATCGAGGCGGCGCGGGCCGGCGAGAGCGGGCGCGGCTTCAGCGTGGTCGCCGACGAGGTGCGCAACCTGGCTCAACGCTCTGCGCTGGCAGCAAACTCGATCAACCAGTTGACGGTGAAATTGGAGAGTCAGTCCGGGGTTGTTGACGAAGCCCTGCGCGCCGGCACGGTGGCATTGGACGACAGCGGCCGGCTGCTGAGTGAATTGGAAAGTACCCTGCAACAGGCGACGGAACTGGTCGGCGACTCAACGCGCGGGGTGGACAGAATTGCCGACGCGGTGAGCGTGCAAAGCGAAGGCGGGCGGGGCATCGTCGCCAACGTCGAGCATATTGCGCGGATGGCCGGCGAGGGCGATGCAATCACCCATCAGGTGTCCGGCGCCGTGGTGTCTTTGCGCGAGCTGTCCGATGAGCTGAATCTGGCAGTGGGACGTTTTCGCTTCGAAGTCTGACGGCGATTATGAGGGTTTGCTGGCATGAAGTTTCGGCGTTCTGAAGATCAGCAACAGCGGCATGATCGCGATGGACAACAGCATCAAGAGTTTGAAGTCATCCAGATAAGCGACCCAACTGGCCTGTACGGTGACCATGCTGTCGAGCGCTGCGCGGCCGGCGGCGCTTGCTGGATTGAGATGGCTGCTGGCGGGCCAAGCATTGAGCAGGTGGTTGAACGGCGTCACATAGGCACCGATTTCGGCATGGTTGATTTGGGTGTTTTGCGCCAGCAGTACCGTCACTATCGAGATGCCGACGCTGGAGCCAACATTGCGTGAAAGGTTGTAGAGGCCGGTGGCTTCGCCGCGCAATTGTGGGGGCAAGGTGGTGAAGGCAATTGTGGTCAGGGGAACGAACAACAGGCCGAGGCTCGCGCCCTGGATAAAGCCGACGTAGATGATGGTGTCGATGGACACTGCCGGGGTCCAGCCGGTCATCATGTACATCGACCAGGCAGACAGCGCCAGGCCGCAAAACAAGATCCAGCGGATATCCATCTTGCCCATGATTTTCCCGGCCAGGAACATGCTGAGCATCGTACCCAGGCCCCGCGGACCCATCACCAGTCCGGCGGTGAGCACCGGGTAGCCCATCAAGGTTTGCAGGTAGGGTGTCATCAATGCCAGTGACGCCAGATACGTAATGCCGATGATGAAGATAAACACGACAGACACCGAGTAATTGCGGTCCTTGAACAGTTTCAAGCTGATAAAGGGCTTGTCGTGGGTAAACGTGTGGACGATGAAAATGTACGAAGCGATGGCGGCCACCAGCGCCTCCAGGATTATTTCCCCTGAGTCGAACCAGCCCAGTTGTTCCCCGCGGTCGAGAAACAATTGAAACGACAGGATAGCCACGCTGAGAGAACCAAAGCCCAGCCAGTCCAGGCGTGCGGTTTTGTCGACCGGGGTTTCCTGGATGAAACGCATCATGCCAATACAGGCGAGCAACCCGATAGGCAAGTTGATGAAGAACACCCAACGCCAGCTGAGATGTTCCGTCAGCCAGCCGCCGAGCATCGGACCCAGCACGGGACCGACCATGACCGATACTCCGAACAAGGCCACTGCCGCGCCTCGGTCTTTGAGCGGGTAAATGTCCAGCAGTATGCCTTGCGACAGCGGCACTAACGCCGCACCGGCCAGCCCCTGCAGCAGACGAAACAGGATGATCTCCTCCAGGGAACGGGCGACGCCGCAGAGCACTGACGCCAGTACAAAACCAAAGATCGACCACAGCAAGACGCGCTTGCGACCAAAGCGTCTGGCCAGGAATGCCGAAGGCGGGGTCATGATGGCGGTGGCGACGATGTAGGAGGTCAGCACCCAGTTAATCTGATCGGCACTGGCCGACACGCTGCCTTGCATATAGGGCAGGGCGACGTTGGCGATGGTGGTGTCCAGGGCTTGCATCACCACTGCCAGCACCACGCAAAGTGTGATCAATACGCGCAGCGGCGAAGGCGGCAGAGGCCCGGTCACTTCACTCATGATGGCGGGCGAGCAAGTCGGCCAATGGTTTCGGCAGGCCGCGGGCGGTGCCGGTGTCGATCTCTACCACGGCACTCATGCCGTGGCGCAACGCAGGTTTTCCCGCCGCGTCGTCAATCCGGATCCGCACCGGAATACGCTGCACGACCTTCACCCAGTTGCCGGTTGTGTTCTGCGCCGGCAGTAGCGAGAAGCTGGAGCTTGACGCCGGGCTGATGCTTTCGACGGTGCCATGCCACGTGACTCCGGGGTAGGTGTCTACTTCGATGGTTGCACCTTGGCCGGGATGAGCATGGGTCAGTTCGGTTTCTTTTGGCGAGGTGGCAACCCATAAGTGTTCGCTGGATACCAGACTGAAGCCCGATTGCGGTGGTTGCAGGTAAGCGCCCACTTGTAACGAGTCAACGTTGGTGACTACGCCGTCGAACGCAGCGGTCACCACGGAGTTGCGCAGGTTACGTTCGGCCTCATTCAGTGCCGATTGTACTTGCAGGTAGGCGGGGTGTTGCTCCAGAGGCCTGTCCAGCCTTCCACCCAGTTGGGCCAGAGCCGTCGCAGCCAGGGCCTTGGCTACCGCAACCTGTTGACGGGTATTGTCGAGGTCCTGACGGGCATCGTCGTAGATTGTTTTTGATACGGCGGCAACACTGACCAGCTTTTCCAGGCGTTGAAGATTGGTCTGGTAGTAGGGCAGGCGTGCTTCAGCCTGGGCGATTTCGGCCAGTGACTGGTTGTAGCTGGCCTTGAGGTAAAGGATCTGGTTACGCGCGCTTTCCAGTTGCGCGCGGGCACTGGCCAAGGCGATTTCAAAGGGTTCTGGCTTCAAGCGAAACAACACTTGGCCCTTGCTCACGACTTGGTTGTCGCTGACCTCAATGGCCGCCACGATCCCGGCCACATCGGTCGAAACGCCCACCCGTTCGGCCTGAACGTAGGCGTTGTCGGTACTGACCACTTGGCCACCCAACACATACCAGGCGCCACAGGCCACGACGATGATCGGCGCCAGCAAAAACAGGCCGACGCGCCAGCGTTGCCGTGCCGCGCCGGAGGTTTCTGGCCCATGACGATCAAGAGCTGGAGCTTCAGGCGTCTGTGCTTCGGGTTTCGCCAGTGGGTCGAGTGGTCGGGTTTCTGCCCGTACCGCATGGCGCTGCACTGTGGACTCAGCCATGGGTCACCTCGCCCGCCTCGAGGTCAGTGAACTCATCCACCGGCTGACAGCAAGCCGTCAGCAAATGTTCACGCATGCGGTCGAGGTACTGCAGCAATTGATCGTGCTCCTGAGAGGAAAAATCGGCCATGGTTTCCACTCGGGTCTGCTCGCCAATGGTGCGCATGAATTGCAGCAGCGGGTGGGCTTGCGGGGTGAGAAATAACAAGGAAAAACGGCGGTCGGTGGGGTGGTTGCGACGTTCGATCAAACCGCGCTCCTGCATTTTGTCCAGCAAGCGCACCAGCGTGACCGACTCGATTTCCAGCAAGTCGGCCAGGCCTTTCTGATGAATGCCCTCATGCGTGGACAGTTTCGCCAGAACTTGCCATTGAGAGCGCGTGAGTCCGGCTGCGCGGGCCCATTGTTCGAAGCGTTTACGCATCAAGCGGGCAACGTCATGGAGGACAAAACCGAGGGTGGATTGGGTCATCGTCAGCGCACCTGAAGTAAATGAGCATGCTCATGGTGATCAGGCTTATAGGTTTTCTGTCGAACCTTTTCAAGAAATAAATGGGCATAAAATTAAATAATGTTCATATTTATGTGGGTAAATTGATTTATCTGGCTCCATATTCATATGTTTGTAGCGTTTTTTGAGTGTTTTATGGGCTGTTAATACGGCTCTTCGATGATGAACATAAAATGTTTAACTGTTTATTTTATGGTTGCCATCACAGCGTTGTGGCGCTACCGTTGGCGTTGCTTGCATGACAAACAACTGCCCAAAAAACACAACAACAATGAGGCAAACCGATGACAACCCCTGGCTGGTGGGCCATGGCGCTTTCCGAGGCTGTGAATGATCAAAAGCCATTGGCCGTGGCCTTTGGTGGCGAGGAACTGGTCCTGTTCCGCAACGCAGCCGGGCAGGCGTTTGCTCTGGAAGACCGTTGTCCACATCGGCGTGTGCCGTTGGCGCTGGGACGAGTGGTCGATTCTGGTTTGCAATGTGGTTACCACGGCTGGACCTTTGATGGTGCCAGTGGCGGTTGTACAAAAATTCCCAACCTGCACGATGATGAACGCGTGCCGCCGCGTTATGCCGCACGGGCTTTCCAAGTGAGCGAAGCCAATGGTTTCGTCCATGTGTGGTTGGGAGAGGGCGCACCGCAAGGGGAGCTGCCCAGCAACGATTACCAGCCAAGCGGTCGCGAATTTACCGGTTCCACCATCGTCAACATGAGTCACGATCAGTATCTGGCGGCGATGCTCGACGGCCCGGAATGCTTGCTCGGCTTTACCCATGTGCGGTTCACCGATTTCTTCCTTGGCGATCTGCGCAGCGAGCAGGGGCGCGTAGTGTTGGAGCGCGGCGCGGTATGGTCCACACAATTTCTGCCGTCGCAGTTTGTAGTGGATTACCCCTTGATTGTGCGCACCGCCGTACCCCTGAGCGGCGGCAGTATTCGGGTGGATTTGCTCAACGAAGAAGAGTTGCCGCTCATTACCCTGGTGATCGCAACCGGGGCTAACCGCCGTGGCACCACCAGCCTGTGCTGGCGTGGTTTTGTGCATGAGCAGGTGCCGGCCCGTGCACCGTTGCGTTGGCGTTTTGCCCGCGCGCGCAAACAGGCGCCGTTCCAGGTGAAAAACCTGATTGACGGCGTAGCCGTCGCGGCCCTGCTGCAAGCCCCATCCCGCGACCTGCGAGCCTTGCGCCAGCCGCATTTGATTCCCGCAAGCGCGGTCGTCTGAGCACAGGAGAACTAACTATGCATGCCGTGCCTTACTCTACCGAAACTCCGTCGCGCAAAGTGCGGGGTGACTGGACACCGATCAACTACGACCTGCGTGACACCTGGTTTCCGGTATCCCACAGTCGTGACCTTAGTGCACAGCCAATCCGCCGGATCATTCATGCCCAGCCCTATTACCTGTGGCGGGAGAACGGGCGGCCGATAGCTGCCGAATTTCATCCCTATCGCCTGCGTGAAAATACGCGCGTGCTGACGGAATTCACCGGTGGCAGCGGGTTTTATCCGCTGGTGGAGCGCTACGGTTACATCTGGGTCTGGTACGGCAACCCTGAGGCTGCCGATGCGCTGTTGCTGCCGCACATCCCGTTTCTACCGCGAGACGGCAGCCTTCCCGGCTACACCCAGCGGACCGCGCGGTTTGATGCAACTTCGGCGCTCTCGGTCGAAAACCTGATTGACCTGACCCACGCCGATTTCCTGCACGCCAATACCATCGGCGACGGCATCAGTGAGTCGGATGAGGTCGAGGTGCAATGGACCTCTGAAACGGTGACCCGCACCCGCACCGTCGCACAAAAATCAGTAGCACCGATCATGCGTTGGGTGGGCGGAGTGCGCGCCAAATACCAGGATTTTCGCGCGGTGTTGCACATCCATTTGCGCAGTAATGTATGCATCTCCTACCCGCGATTTCGTCCCGGTTATGACGTGCCTAACCTGCAACCGTTCTTGCCGGTGGGCAAGCATCGCTCGCGCTGTGACGTCACGTTCAATACCACCGCAGCGCCGTCCCCGTTTCGCTACGTGATGCCGCGCATCAACTACATCATCCAGCCCCAGGACAACTCGGTGGTGCGTCCACAGAATCAGCGCTATTTCGAGACCGATGAGCGACGTGACCTGCATTCACGTTTTGATACCCCGGGAACTCGTTATCGCTACCAGATGGAGCAATTGGTCGAGCGCCAGCGCACCGGCCAATTCGTCTACGGCAGCGACGCTGAACCCGGGCGCGATATCAGTGCCTTGTTGGGCATGAACGATTGACGGCATCACACAAGGAGTACGGCTATGGATCTGGGCATTGGCGGGCGCATGGCGGTGGTATGCGCGTCCTCACGAGGGCTTGGCAAAGCCTGTGCGCTGGCATTGGCGCAAGAGGGTTGCGAGGTCCTGATCAACGGCCGCGATGCCGATGCCTTGGCGCAAACCGCGCAGGAAATTTTTCTCCACACTGGCCGGCTGCCCCGCACGGTAGTGGCGGATCTTTCCACCTCTGCCGGGCGGGCGACATTGTTGGCCGCGTGCCCGGTAGTCGACATTCTGGTGACCAACAACGGTGGACCCGCGCCTGGTCGCCTGGAGGATTGGGATCACGCGGCCTGGCTGGCCGCGATTGAGGCCAACATGCTCTCGGGCATCCTGCTGATTCAGGCGGTGGTCGGCGGTATGCGTGCGCGAGGTTTTGGCCGCATCGTCAATATCACCTCGGCGATGGTCAAGTCGCCACGCTTGCCCTTGGGTTTGTCCACGGCGGCGCGTGCGGGGCTGACTGCGTTTTGCAAAGCCCTGTCGGTCGAGGTGGCGCGGGACAATGTGACCATCAACAATCTGCTGCCGGAACGTATTGAAACCGATCGCCTGCGCTTCATGACCGAACAGTTGGCCAAGCATCGTCAGCTCAGTGTTGAAGAGGCGCGGGTGGAAATGCTCAAGCCGATCGCCGCACGACGATTTGGCCAGCCGAGCGAATTGGCCGCCGCCTGCGCATTCCTCTGTTCGGCACAGGCTGGCTACATCACCGGGCAAAATCTGCAGATCGACGGCGGCAGTTACGCCGGATTGATTTAGCCGCCCCGGCGATCTTTCCAATCGGCGGGCGGTACTTCGCTGGCGTCGAAGTCCAGTTCTACTTCAACCCCATTGGGGTCCTGCATGAACAGCTGCCACGTGCGCTCGGCGCCGGGAGCACGGATCACCTTGAAGCGCACGCCGAGCTCATCCAGGTGCGTCCACATCCTCTGCAAGCCCCGGGCGTGAAAGGCCATATGGTCGAGCACGCCACGTCGCGGCTCCGGCATTTGTGATACGCCCACCACATGCAGAACGGGCTGACCCTCGGCGTACAGCCAGAATCCGGGAACCGGGAAAGGCGGGCGCGGCCCCTCCACCAACCCCAGTATTCCAATATAGAAATCCCGTGTCGCCTCCAGTTGGTCGGAGACGATGGTGAAGTGGTCCATGCGCAGAATCATCGCAACTCCCCTGATCGGCTTTTTAGTGATATTTAGACGAATTGTTATTTGTTGTTCATATTCATGCTTATGATTCTATATTCGGAATACTAATCTATCTATGGAATTTCGCTTTGATGACTTAGGGTAACGCCATGGATTCGTTCTGCAGCTCTGCTGCAAAACGCTAAGCGCAGAACAAGGCAGGTGCTGAATGAGCCAGGCAATCCTCGAAGGTATTCGCGTCATCAGTCTGTGTTCCGGCATTGCCGGTTCCACCGCTGGCTTGCAACTGTGCGAAGCGGGTGCCGAAGTGGTGATGATCGAGCCACCCACCAACCACACCAGAGACAAACAGGCGCTGTTTGCTGTGCTTAACCGTGGCAAACGAAGTGTCATCCTCAGCCTGGAAAACGCCGCAGATCGCCAGCAGTTGCAATCCCTGCTGGCGGATGCCGATGTGCTGCTGCACGACTTCACGCCTGAGGTGGCACACGCGCATGGCCTGGCTGACGCGCAGCTCTGCGCAGACTTCCCTCGATTGGTGATCTCGGCGGTCAGCGGCTGGCCGCAACGGCATGCGCTGGCGAATGCCCTGCCTCGGGAAACATTGATCCTGGCGCGCCTGGGCCTGTTGGACGAGCAACCCGCGCATCGACCCGGTCCGGCCTTCATCCGCATGCCGTTCGCCAATTGGCTGGGGGGCTGGCTGTGTGTGGTCGCGGTCATGGCGCGGTTGCTGGCGCGCGACCGTGATGGCTTCGGCGGCATTGCGCATACGAGCCTGGCTCAGGCAGCCCTTGTACCCATGACCATGCATTGGAACCGCGCGCAAACGCCAACCCCGGCCTTCGCCAAGGGCCTGGATAAACACATTCCGATTCCGTTGCACCAATGCGCCGATGGCCGCTGGTTGCATGTGCATTATTCGCCGGATAAATCACCGTGGATGGCCGCGGCGCTCAGTGAGTTGGGGGAAGTCGAAGTGGCTCGCTTGAATGCGCTGTGGCCACCCAGTCATGTGGCGCCTAACTTCGGCGCCAACAAGGCAATTATTGCTACACGACCGGCGCAGGACTGGGTCGAACATTTCTGGCAGCACGATGTTGCTGCGCAAATTGCCGCTGCGTTCGGTGATATCTACTTCGACGAGCAAGCACGCCTGAATGGCTATGTGGTTGAAGTCGACGACGTGCAATTGGGCAGGACCCTGCAACCAGGCCCGGCCTGGCAGGTGCAGCCACCCGCACGAGTTGGCGGTAGTGCACCAGTGGCAGGTGAGGGGAACGCCGGATTGCCAGGCGCCGATGCTGTGAACTCTTCGCAAGTGCCGGGATCGAGCCCGGCGCCCTTGCCGCCGCTGCACGGTTTGAAAGTGCTGGATCTGGGCGCCTATCTTGCCGGACCGTTTGCCTGCATGTTGCTGGCGGACCTGGGTGCGGACGTGATCAAAATCGAAGCGCCCAAAGGCGATGCCATGCGCCGCCTGGAGCGGATTTTCAGCGGTACCCAGCGTGGCAAGTTGGGCGTGGCACTGCAACTGGGCGATCAGCAAACCGAACCGGCCGTAGAAGCGTTGGCCCGTTGGGCCGATGTGGTGCATCACAACATGCGTCTGCCGGCGGCACGCAAACTCAAGGTTGATTACGAAAGCCTGAAAGCGCTGAACCCTCGGTTGGTGTATTGCCATGTCAGTGCCTACGGACCGACCGGCCCGCGCGCGGATTGGCCGGGCTTTGACCAACTGATGCAGGCCTCTTGCGGCTGGGAAGTCGAGCAGGGCGGTGAGGGCCAGGCGCCAATGTGGCTACGCTTCGGCGTGGGTGATTTTTTTGCCGGTCTGTCCTCGCTCTATGCCTTGCTCCTGGGGTTGTATGAGCGCAATCGCAGTGGCGTCGGGCAAATGGTCAGTTCGTCATTGCTGGGCGCCACGATGCTGTCGATGAGCGAGGCGGTGGTGCTGGAGGACGGCAGTCTTACGCCAATCGACCACATGGACGCGCAACAGACCGGTCTGAGTGATGCCCATCGTTTGTATCGGTGTAGCGATGCCTGGCTGGTGGTGGCAGCGCTGCAACCGGATGAGGTGCAACGTTTCGAATCGCTGGTGGGTGATCAGCCCGAAACCTGGTTTGCCAATCACACCCGGCAAGCGGCGCTCGCCTCATTGGCCGCAGCCCAGGTGCCGGCGCAGGCAGTGCTGGAAGCGCAGATGGATGCCTTTCTCGACAGCCCCGAACACGCCGCAGCGGGTCTGCACGCGCATTACTCGCATGCTGTTTACGGCGACCTGCAACAGATCGGCGCGTTCTGGGATTTCGGCAACTTGCCGTTATCGCTGCAGCGGCCGCCCCCCGCCCTCGGCCAACATACCCGGCAAGTTCTGGAAGGTCTCGGCTTTACAGGCAGCGAGCTCGAACGCTTGGCGTCGGTTGGCCTGGTGGCACTGTAATCGTGGGCCTGGTGCCCGGTAGCATTCATCGACAAGCACAAGGATTACCCATGGACGAGTTGGATTTCATCGACAAAACCGTGCTGGTCATCGGCGGTTCCAGTGGCATCGGCAATGGCATTGCGCAGAACTTTCGCCAGCGCGGCGCCGAGGTTCATGTCTGGGGCACCCGTGCCTCGGCGGCGGCGTATCAAGATTCGGCGGATTCTAATCTTGAAGGCTTGCACTACGCCCAGGTTGACGTCGCGGATGCGGCATTGATCGAGGCCGTCAGCGTGCCATTCACCCGTCTGGACGTGTTGGTCCAGGCGCAAGGCACGGTGCTCTACGACCGGCAGGAATTTCTCACTGAAGGCTTCAAGCACGTGCTCGACGTCAACCTCACCAGCCTGATGGTCTGTGCGCAGAAATTTCATCCGCTGCTCATGCAGGCAAAGGGGTCGATGATCACCGTCAGCTCGGCAGCCGCGTTCCACTCTACCCGCGGCAACCCGGCCTACAACGCCTCAAAAACCGGTGCTTTCGGCCTGACGCGCACTTTGGCCGAAGCCTGGGCTCGCGACGGAATCCGGGTCAATGGCATTGCCCCGGGGTTGGTGGAAACCAAGCTGACACGGGTAACCACCAGCAACCCGAAACGCCTGGAAGGCGCGTTGCGCGCCATTCCTCAAGGACGCCTGGGCACGCCTCAGGACATGGCCAATGTGGCCCTGTTTCTGGCCTCGCCGCTGGCCAGCTATGTGCTCGGTCAAACCCTGTTGGTCGACGGCGGCATGCTGCTGGCCTGATCGCTATTTGCTAGGAGAAACACCATGGCCTGGGACTTTCAGACCGACCCCGAGATTCAAGTGGAACTGGATTGGATCGATCAGTTCGTGCGTGAGGAAGTCGAGCCCCTCGACCACGTGCTGGGCAGCCCGTGGAATATCCATGACCCGTTGTTCATAAAATTGGTCAAACCGCTGCAAGCACGGGTGAAGGCGCGCAAGTTGTGGGCGTGTCACCTGGGGCCGGAACTGGGCGGGGCAGGTTATGGCCAGGTGCGGCTCGCGTTGATCAATGAAATTCTCGGGCGTTCGCTGTTCGGCCCGATTGTGTTTGGCTGTCAGGCACCGGACTCTGGCAACGGTGAAATCCTTGCTCATTACGGCACCCCAACGCAGAAACAGCGCTACCTGCAACCGTTGCTCGATGGCGATATCGTCTCCTGCTTCGCCATGACCGAACCGCAAGGCGGCGCCGACCCTGCGGTGTTCACCACCGAGGCGGTGCGTGAGGGTGATGACTGGCTGTTGAGCGGCGAAAAATGGTTCGCCTCCAATGCGCGCTACGCCGCGTTCTATATCGTGATGGCGGTGACCGACAAAAGCGTGTCGGTGTATGAAGGCATGTCGATGTTTATTGTTGCCGCCGATGCTCCGGGGGTAAGCATTATCCGCAACGTCGGTATCGCCGATGACCCGGCTGCCACCCATGCTTACCTGTCATTCGACAAAGTGCGAGTGCCCGCGGCCGATATGCTCGGCGCGCCCGGCCAGGCATTTGTCGTCGCCCAGGTACGTTTGGGTGGGGGCCGTGTGCACCACGCCATGCGCGTCATCGGTCAGGCGCAAAAAGGCCTTGATGCGCTGTGTGAACGGTCGTTGTCGCGCAGTACCCAAGGCAGCCGTCTGGCGGACAAGCAGATGGTCCAGGAGAAAATTGCCGATTCGTGGATCGAGCTGGAGCAATTTCGTTTGCTGGTGATGCGCACGGCGTGGCGCATCGACCAGTATCAGGACTACAAACGGGTGCGCAAAGACATCGCCGCAGTGAAAGCCATCATGCCCAAGGTGCTACATGACATCGCCGCGCGCGCCCTGCATGTGCATGGCTCGCTGGGGGTCAGCGAAGAAATGCCGTTTACCGGCTACATCGTCCGCTCCTTCCAGATGGGACTGGCCGACGGGCCCACCGAAGTGCACAAAATTACGGTGGCCAAACAGCTGCTGCGTGACTACCAACCCTGCGACGAACTGTTCCCCGATTACCACCGGCCCACCGCGGCGGCCCGTGCCCGGGAAAAATACGCCGATGCCCTGGCCAGCCTTGGCGAGCGCGACTCATGAACGACTGGCAGGATTTGGTCGACCTCGAGCGCCTGGCCCTATGGATGGACACCAGAGGACTGGAAAGCGGCCCCATTGAGGCACCGCTGCGATTGACCGGAGGCACGCAGAATCTGTTGCTGCGCTTTCGCCGTGGTACGAGCGAATTCGTATTACGGCGGCCTTCCAGAGAACTGTGTGAAGTCGGCAGTAAAACCATTGCCCGTGAAGCTCGGTTGCTAAAAGCGTTGGCCGGATCAGCGGTGCCCCATGCCAGCCTGATAGCCGATTGTGTCGACCAGGACGTTCTGGGCGCCAGTTTCTATTTGATGGAACCAGTGCAGGGTTTTAATCCCAATGGCGCGGCAGGTTTGCCAGCGCCGCACGCGCAGCAGCCGGCAATGCGTGGACGTATGGGGCTGGCCATGGTGGATGCGTTATTGCGTCTGGGCGAAATCGACTACCGGGCGGTGGGTCTCGAGGATTTTGGCCGGCCAGAGGGTTTTCATCAGCGTCAGGTCTCACGTTGGTTGGCGCAACTGGACAGCGTCAAAGGCTACGCCGGCTGGCCGGGCGCGAGCGGTCTACCGGGACTTGCACAGTTGGCCAACTGGTTGAGCGAGCATTGCCCGACGCAGTTCCAGGCCGGCATCCAGCATGGCGACTTTCACCTGTCCAACGTCATGTTCCGCCAAGACAGCGCGGAACTGGCCGCAGTTGTCGATTGGGAACTGGCGACCATCGGCGATCCTTTGCTCGACCTCGCCTGGCTGGTGGTCACCTGGCCCGATGCCGAGGGTCATGGTGCCGGCACCATCGAAGTTCACCCCTGGGAAGGCTTTTGCAGCAGCGACGAACTGGTCGCCCATTACCGCGCCGGCAGCTTGCGCTCCTTGGCAGACTTCAACTGGTACCTGGTATTGGCCGGCTTCAAGCTCGGCATCTTTCTCGAAGTCAGTTACGCCCGTGCGTGTGCCGGCAAGGCTTCCATGATCACGGGTGAAAAACACCATGCCTCGGCTCTGCGGCTGTTCTCTACGGCGTTGCAGCGCATCGATCAAACCGCCTGATAATCAGAGGAGCAAGCCATGCAACTGGCCGGTAAACGCATCATCGTCACGGGAGGCGCCAGGGGGATCGGCGCGGCAGTGGTCAAGGCGTTTGTGGAGGAGGGGGCCCATGTCATCAGCCTGGACCTGGGCGAAGGTGCCTCGATGACGGGTGACGGTGGCGGGTGGGCGCATACACGAGTCTGCGATATTGCTGACAGCCAATCCGTGGATGCCGCTTTCGCCTTGGCCAACGAACAGCTCAACGGGCTGGATGTGCTGGTACATGCCGCGGGCATCGCACCGAATGCCAGTGCCGATAGCATCACGCTGGACGAGTGGGAAAAAGTGTTTGCGGTGAATACCCGGGGCACATTCCTGACCAATCGCGCAGCCTATGAACTGCTTAAAGGCAGCGGTGGGCGGATCATCAACTTCGCCTCTGCGGCAGGCGTCATCGGACAGCCCGGCAAAGCCCATTACGCCGCAAGCAAAGGCGCCGTGCTTGCGTGGACACGTACGGTGGCGCGGGAGTGGGGCCCCTTGGGCATTACCGTCAACGCCATCGCCCCGGCCATGTGGACGCCGATGTACGAAGCCACCCGCGCGAGCATGAGCGCTGAACAATTGCGGCAGCACGATGCATTCATGGCAGGGCAAGTGCCCATCGGTGGACAACTGGGTGAACCGGCCCGGGATCTGGCGCCTGTGCTGGTATTTCTTGCCGGAGACGGTTCGCGATTTGTCACCGGGCAGACGCTGATGATTGACGGCGGTATGTTAATGCTCAGTTGAGTGGCTGGCCGCGTGCTCGGGATGAACCAGGCACAGCGCTTAGCGGCTACGGATCAACTGCAAAAATTCCTGACGGGTGTTGTACGACTCGCGGAAGGTGCCGAGCATTACCGAGGTGGTCATGGTTGAGTTCTGCTTCTCCACGCCGCGCATCATCATGCACATGTGTTTCGCCTCGATAACCACGGCCACGCCAGCAGCACGGGTGACTTGGGCAATGGCTTCGGCAATTTGTCGGGTGAGGTTTTCCTGAATCTGCAAGCGGCGGGCAAACATGTCGACGATACGGGCCACCTTCGACAGGCCAAGCACTTTTCCGGTGGGCATGTAAGCAACGTGGGCTTTGCCGATAAACGGCAACAGATGGTGTTCGCACAGTGAGTACAACTCGATGTCCCGGACGATGATCATCTCATCATTATCGGACTCGAACAGTGCACCGTTGACGATTTCTTCCAGTGTTTGCCGGTAGCCGTGGCAGAGGTAGTGCATGGCCTTGGCCGCGCGTTTTGGCGTATCCAGCAAGCCTTCTCGCTGCGGATCTTCGCCCACGGCCTGGAGAATTCCCCGGTAGTTTTTCGCCAGTTCTTCGTTCATTGGTCGACCTTATTGTTTAGCCAACTTCCCGGGCTCACTGCATGCCGCCCGGGTTGCTGCTTACAGTTGAGTCACGGCAATTTTGCCGGTGACCTGGCTGGCATCGTGAAACATGGCACTCGTACCAGTACGCCACTGCCCAAGCAATTGCGCCTGGCGCTGTTCGGCGTGGCCGAGGAAACGCTCTTTAACCGGACCATAACCGCGAACGCTGTCTGGCAACTCCGCCAACTCCTGAGCAAGGCTCAGCTTGTCGGCAGTCAAGCCTGCCAGCACTTCGTCGAGGACGCTTTCGTAACTGGCCAGCCAGTTGCGTTCCACCTTGCGCTCGTGGGTACGGCCGAACGGATCGAGCCAGGTGTTGCGCAAGAACTTGAGCCTCGCCAACAGCTTGAAGCCTTGCAGCATCCACGGGCCGAAGCTGCGCTTTTTCGGTTCGCGGCCGAGGCCGTTATCGTTCAGCAGCGGTGGCGCCAAGTGGAAGCGCAGGCGGTAGTCGCCCTCGAAGCCCGCCTGGATTTTTTCCAGGAACTGGCCATCGGTGAACAGGCGTGCGACTTCGTACTCATCCTTGATCGCCAGCACTTTGAAGTAATAACGGGCGACGCTTGCCGACAGCTTGCCCGGTTGCCCGAGCAGCGCCGTTTCCGCCTTCATGAATTGCTCGACCCGTTGTCGGTAACGTTGGGCATAGGCTTTGTTCTGGTACGCCGTGAGAAACTCCACGCGTCGTTCCAGGGTTTCTTCAAGGCTTTGCGACAACAGGCGGTCTGCGTTCTGCACGTTGCCTGCTTCCAGTTTGCGCAAGACCCGTGGCAAGTCTTCGGCGCTGCGCCGACCCCAGGCAAACGCGGCAAGGTTGAACGGTACCGCGGTGCCATTCAGTTCGATGGCTTGCAGCAGTGCCGCTTCGCCTACTGGCAGCCAGCCTTTCTGATACGCGTAACCGAGCATGAAGGTGTTGGTGGCAATCGAATCGCCCATCAGGGCCGTGGCGATTTTGCTCGCGTCGACAAAGTCAGCCTGGGCATGGCCAACCGCATCGGCGATTTGTGCCGACATGGTTTGGGTATGGAATTTCGGGTCCGGGTGCTTCAGCAAATCTCCGCTTTCCGCCTGTTGGGCGAAGGTCCGCACGAAGGCGCTGGTGATGGTTTCTTCGCTGTTGATCAGGGCATGGGTAACGCCTTGGCGCAGCTTGGACAAGGTTTCGGTGTTGGCACTGACCACCAGGTCGCAACCTAACAGCAGGGCCGCTTCACCTTCGGCAATACGGGGTGCGAACAACTGATCCTGGCGCGCGGCAATGCGAATGTGCGACCACACCGCGCCACCTTTTTGCGCCATGCCGGCCATGTCCAGGTTGAGCGTGCCTTTACCTTCGATAAATGCTGCCATTCCCAGCAAAGCGCCGATGGTCACCACGCCGGTGCCACCCACACCGGTCACCAGAATGCTGTAAGGCTCATCCAGTGCAACGGTTGGCGGCGTCGGCAGTTCCCACACTTCATCGGCTTTGGCTGCAAGCGCTTTGGGTTTGCGCAAGGAGCCGCCTTCGACCGTGACAAAACTCGGGCAAAAGCCGTTGAGGCAGGTGAAGTCCTTGTTGCAGGAGGACTGGTCGATTTCCCGCTTGCGGCCGTACTCGGTTTCCACCGCCACCACCGACATGCAGTTGGACTTGCTGCTGCAATCGCCGCAGCCTTCACACACCGCTTCGTTGATCACGACCCGGCGTGCCGGATCCGGGAACTTGCCGCGTTTACGGCGCCGACGTTTTTCCGCAGCGCAGGTCTGGTCGTAAATGATTGCGGAGACACCCTGGAACTGGCGCAGCTGTTCCTGCACTTCGTCCATCTTGTCGCGACGCAGCACCGGCACGCCGTCGGCCAGGTCATGGATGTGTTGGTATTTCTCGACATCGTCGCTGACCACCACGACACGTTGCACGCCTTCGGCAGCCAATTGACGGCTGATTTGCGAGACGCTGAGCGTGCCGTCCACCGGTTGTCCGCCAGTCATGGCCACGGCGTCGTTGTAGAGAATCTTGTAAGTGATCTGCACCTTGGCAGCGATGGCGGCCCGAATCGCGAGAATGCCAGAGTGGAAATAGGTTCCGTCACCGAGGTTGGCGAAGACATGTTGAGTGGTGGTGAACGGTGCCTGGCCGATCCACGCCACGCCTTCGCCGCCCATCTGACTGAACGTCTGGGTCTGCGGGTAGATCCAGGCGGCCATGTAATGGCAGCCTATTCCGGCCAGTGCGCGACTGCCTTGCGGGACTTTGGTCGAGGTGTTGTGCGGGCAACCGGAACAATAGTGGGGCACGCGTTCCATCAGGTTGCTGAACTGGTCTTTACTGGCCAACTGCGCATCCAGCACCGCCAGACGCACTTGCAGCGGTCCGTTTTGATGCAGGCGCAAAATGCGTTTGGCCAGCGCCCGGGCGATCATCGCCGGGGTCAGGTCGTTGATGGCTGGCAGCAACCAACCCGTGTGCGGCAGGCTCCACTCACCCTTGTCGTCAAACTTGCCGACGATGCGCGGGCGTACGTCCTCGCGCCAGTTGTAGAGTTCTTCCTTGAGCTGGTATTCGATCATGTGGCGTTTTTCTTCCACCACCACGATTTCTTCCAGACCCTCGGCAAAATGCCGCACGCCTTCCGCTTCCAGCGGCCAAACCATGCCGACCTTGTACACGCGCAGGCCGATTTGCTGGGCGAGTGTTTCGTCGATGCCGAGGATTTTCAGTGCCTGACAAACGTCGAGGTACGATTTGCCGGACGTGATGATGCCGATGCGCGCTTTCGGCGAATCCATCACGATGCGGTCAAGGCGATTGGCACGGGCGTAGGCGAGGGCGGCATACAATTTGTGTTCCAGCAGCCGCTGTTCCTGCGCCAGGGGCGGGTCTGGCCAGCGAATATTCAAGCCGCCTTCGGGCAGCGCAATATCGGGAATGATCGGTTGTACGCGATGAATGTCGATGTCGACGACGGCCGCGCTCTCGACAGTATCAGCCACCGCTTTGAGGGCGACCCAGCAGCCGGAATAGCGCGACATGGCCCAACCGTGCATGCCGTAGTCGAGGTATTCCTGCACACCAGATGGCGCCAGCACCGGCATCATCACCGCTTTGAAAATGTGCTCGGTCTGGTGTGGCAGAGAAGAGGAGCGTGCGCCATGGTCATCGCCGGCAATGGCCAGCACACCACCAAATTTCGAGGTGCCGGCGGCATTGGCGTGACGGAACACATCGCCGCAGCGATCGACGCCCGGCCCCTTGCCGTACCACATGCCGAACACGCCGTCGTAAGTGGCGCCTTCGAAGAGATTGACCTGTTGCGTGCCCCAGATCGAGGTGGCGGCGAGGTCTTCGTTCATGCCTGGATGGAACACCGTGTGGTGTTCCTTGAGGTAGTCGCGCGCCTTCCACAATGCCTGGTCGAAACCACCCAGCGGCGAGCCACGGTACCCGGAAATAAACCCGGCGGTGTTCAGACCATTGGCCAGATCGCGTTGGCGCTGCATCAGCGGCAGACGCACCAGCGCCTGAATGCCGGTGAGCAAAACGTTGCCGCTGTGCTTGACGTATTTGTCATCCAGAGACGGGGGCGCACTCATGTTCATCCTCCAGGCTTTATTGTCACGGCGGCGCCAGGAGAGCGGCGTTGCCTAGTTATTGGCTGGAGTCTAGGGAGCGGTTTTGCCATCGTAAAATCACAAAAACAGGGCATCGGTATCGGTTATTCAAATACCTGGATGCACAATGTTCTTTACGCCGTTGTGGATAAAGCCTGTTAGCGGTCTGGTGTCACTTTCACCTTGTTTCGGGCTTGATATCGCCACAGAAAATATCCACGTTGCCATCGGCTGGTGTGGTCCTTACCACTAAGTAGTATCCACCGGAAAGCAGCTCTGACAGCGCCACTGGCGCACTTCGTGAATAGGTCCAGCCGCGCGTTGCAGAAATGCGATTGGTGTTGATCCGGTCATTCATTGCATAGGCGACAGGCCCGGGCCGCACGCAGCTGCCTTTGTTGATAAACGTGTAGAGATTCAAGGGCCGAAGGGTGCCGCTTGGAACTCCACTGACGACGAAGGAAAGCGCTGTCTCATTGCCCTGAACGGCCAGCGTTGTATTGGCGATCTGACCGCCGTTGCGCGGTGTAGCGTTCAACGGAACGGTCACTGTCTGGCTTGATGAAGTCGTACAGCCGACTATCATCGCAGCGGCTACGAATGCCGCTGTCTGGGTTCCCGATTTCATGGTCACCTCCTGTACTCAAAAAGTACGATCCAGGACCTTTGAGTATAGGTCGGGAGTATTTGACCAATACCGAAATGCATTTCAGCAATACTCCCAATCGTTGTCTCAAACCTCCCCGTCCCGTCTACTTCAGTCCATACCGAAAGCCCACGGATCAGCGCTCATAGGCGCGGTCCAGACGGCCCAAAGCTTCGGCTGCCAACAACAATAAAAAAGTAATGGGAGTGTCGATGATCGACGCAAAGCTAAAGCCGTTAAGCCTGGCTGTCTGGTTCAGCGTGACCGGGTGTGCCTTAACCGTTGGCGCTGTGCAGGCCGCCGAGTTTGATACCGGTAATCCGGACTGGACCGCGCGCTGGGACAACACCGTGCGTTACAACCTCGGGATCAGGGCCGAAGGGCGCGACAGCGCATTGGCCAACAACGCCAGCTACGACGAGTCCGATGCCAAGTTTGATCGCGGCGATGTGGTGACCAATCGGGTCGATGTGATGAGCGAAATGGAGGTCGCGTACAAGCAGTACAACGGCTTTCGCATCAGCGGCGCGGGCTGGTACGACCAGGCTTACGAAAACACCGACGTCGAAACCAGCCCGGGGAATGTTTACTACCCCGGTGCGTTTCCCGGTACCAGCACGCCGAGCTACACCAATGGTAAATACTCCAGCTTCACCAAACGCTATCACCGTGGCCCGAGCGGCGAGTTACTGGACGCCTTTGCGTTTACCCGTTTCGATCTCGGCGAGATTCCGGTTAGCGTACGTGCCGGCCGCCACACTGTGTACTGGGGCAACGGCCTGCTGATTGCCGGGCATGCGGTGTCCTACTCGCAAGCACCGCTGGATGGGCGCAAGGCGGTGAGCAACCCCGGTACCGAAACCCGCGAAATCTTCCTGCCGCTGACGCAGATTTCAACCCAGGCTCAGGTCACCGACAAGTTATCGCTGGCGGCGCAATATTTCTTCGAATGGGACACCACGCGCGCCCCTGAAGGCGGCACGTATCTGGCCTCCGCCGACGTCGCCCTGGAAGGACCGGACCGTTTGCCGTTGTTCAGCGGTGTTTCGCGGCCTTTGATTGACCCGGTCAAACCCAAGGACAGGGGCAACTGGGGCGTGATGGGCACCTACAGCTTCGACTTCCTGCATTCGGAGGTCAGCGCGTTCTATCGCGAGTTCGATGACTACAACCCGTGGGGCCTGCAAGTGGCGCCGAGCTTTGCCCGTTACGTGTACGCCGAGAACGTCAAGCTCTATGGCCTGGGTTACTCCGCGGGCCCGGTACTGGGCGGCGGCTCCCTCGGCGTCGATCTGTCGTATCGCCAGAACACCTCGCTGGTCTCCAGCAACATCAGCACCACCGATAATCAGGGCGCTCGCGGTGACACCTGGCACATGGTGGTCAATGGCCTGTGGTTGCTGCCGCGCACCGATTACTTCGACACCGGCAGCCTGATCACCGAAATGGCGTTCAGTCATGTGCAACGGGTGACCAAGCACGAAGAACTGTTCAAAGGTGAAGGCTATGGCGGCTGCCCGGCGGGGCAGGACAAGCATTACGGCTGCGCCACCAAGAACTATGTCGGCCTGGCCGTGAGCTTTGCGCCGCAATGGCTTGGGGTGTTCCCCGGCTGGAATATTTCCACGCCCATGAGTGTGGATTATGGCGTCAACGGCAATGCCGCCACGGGCGGTGGCAACGAAGGGAAATACACCTGGAAGGCCGGCGTCAAAGGCACCTACGACGAGCGCGTCGACGTGACCCTGTCGTACATCGGCTACGGCAGCGAACGTAAATATGCAGACGTCGCCGGCGTCGGAAAAACCGTGGTCGGGGGCACCGGCGACGTCGGCCTGACCGACCGCAATTGGGTGTCGCTCACCCTCAGCACAGCGTTCTGAACCGCGCCTGAACTGCAATGCAGTGATCACCGGACTCGGCGATCACCCATCTGAATGGAGAACGTTATGACGGTTAATGCATATGCGATGGGCCTTGTGGCCATTGCTTTGGCGGGGTCGGCCGTGGCCGATGAGGGCGCTACCACCGCCGACCTGGGCGGCAAGCTGACGACCTTTGGTGCGATTGTTGCGGGCAACGCGGCAGGCACTATTCCGGCCTACGACGGTGGCCTGAAAGTGCCCGCAGGGCTGGTGCCCGGCGACGGCAACTGGCCCAACCCGTTTGCCAATGAAAAACCCCGCTTGCGCATTACGGCGGCCAACGCCGACCAGTACGCCGACCAATTGGCGGCCGGGCAGCTGCAACTGCTCAAGCAGAACCCCGACACTTATTATCTTGAGGTGTACCCCACCCACAGGACGGCGACCTTTCCGGCGAATTTCCTAGCAGCCACCCAGCGCAATGCCAGCCGCAAGGACTGCAAAACCGAGAACGACGGCCTGTCGATCAGCGAAGGCTGCCGGGGCGGTCTGCCATTCCCGCTGCCGCGAGATGGCCGGGAGTTGATGTGGAACTACATCCTCAACTATCAGGGCGTGAATGGCTGGGACTGGAACCACAGTGCCTATGTGGTCAACGAGGGCCACGCGACGCTGACCAACACCAACCGGTCCACCGGCGAAAAACCTTTCTACCAGATGGATGTTCCTGGGCGTGATCCGAAAATCGCCCAGCGCATCTGGTCGCGCATCGTCGCGCCGGCCCGTACGGCCGGGCAGGCATCCGGGTATTGGGATTATCTCGACCCGGTCGCCGACTCCCGCTACGCCTGGAGCTACAGCACCGGTCAGCGCCGCGTCCGCAAGGCCCCGGAATTCAACTACGACACCCCCAACTCTGCGTTCGGCGGGGTGGCGTTCTACGACGAAATCTTCCTGTTTTCCGGAAAGATGGACCGCTTCGACTGGAAGCTGGTGGGCAAGAAGGAAATGTTCATCCCCTACAGCAACTACACGCTGAAATGGGGTTGCGACATGGACAAGAAACTCATGCCAAAACACATCAACCCCGCGTGTGAGCGCTGGGAGCTGCACCGTGTCTGGGTGGTGGAAGCGACGCGCAAGGACGGCGTACGTCATGCGCAGAAAAAACGTCGCTACTACATCGACGAAGACACCTTCGGCGCTGCGGTCTACGACGCCTGGGACGACAGCGGCGCGCTGTTCCGTACCGGCTCGCAATACAACATCGAGGCGTACGGCATTCCCAATAATCCGCAACAGGATTCCTACTCGTTGTACGACTTCACCCGTGACCAATACGGCATGTTCGGCAACGGCCCGACGCGCTACCGGCAGGAACCGGTCGCTGAGCGTGAAGCCAATCCGCAGACCATCGCCGGTGGCCAGACCCGCTGACCGCAGCTCCTTTTCGGCGCTCGCCACGGGCGCCGTTTTTTTTCCGTCCCGAGACCCTTTTATGAGCGAGATACTGCAACGTTTAGACGGCAAGGTCTGCGTGATCACCGGCGCCGGCAGTGGCATCGGCCGCGCCTCGGCCCTGCGTTTTGCCCGGGAGGGCGCCACGGTGGTGGTCACCGACCTTTTCGCCGAATCGGCGCAGGCCGTGGCGACTGAAATCGGCACCAGGGCACTGGCCATGCAAGTGGATGTCGGCGATGAAGACGCTTTGCGGCAGATGGTCGAGCAGACCGTCGAGACCTTCGGGCGTATCGATGTGTTGTTCAATAACGCCGTGTACAGAAACCCGGCCACCACCCGCGATATCGACTTCATCAACTTCAACACCGAGCTGTTCCACAACTGCATGCGGGTCAATGTGCTGGGCGGTGTGTTGGCGTGCAAATACGCCTTGCCGCACATGCTGGCCCAGGGCAGCGGTTCGATTCTGTTCACCTCGTCCACCAGCTCGATTGCCGGGGAAATTTCTCAGTTCAGCTACGGCGCCTCCAAGGCCGCACTCAACTGGTACGTGCAAAGCATTGCCGCCACCTTTGGTAAACGCGGCATTCGTTGCAACGGGATTTTGCCGGGGGTGATTCGCACGCCGGCCATGGAAAGCTGGGCTAACGAGGCGATGAAGGCGGCCTTTCTCGACCTGCAAAACGTGCCGCAACTGGGCGAGCCGGAGGACATCGCGGCCATGGCCGCTTTCCTCGCCAGCGATGACGCCGCCTACGTCAACGGCACGCTGATGCGCGTGGACGGCGGCATGAGTTGCGGCACGCCGATGGTGCCGGTGGTGCGCAATTTCCTGTTGCCCCAGGCCTCGGTCTGATCCCGATCCATTCACTGCACTGGAGCCCGTTTTATGGCACTCGAACAGGAACGCTTCATCCTCGACATGCTCGCCGCCTGGGGCGACGGCAGCGATGGCAGCCGGCCGGACCTCGAACGCATCATGGCCACCTTCGCAGACGACGCCGTCTGGCAACTGTGGGTGCCCGGTGGCCCGGTGATCCGTGGGCGAGATGCGTTGCGCCGCGAAATCGAGCGGCAGATGAGTTATGTCACACACAACCGCTGTACCACGCGTCACATCGTCTCTTCGGAGCGCGTGGTGATGACCGAACGCGACGATTACTGCGTCAGCAATGGCGTACCCATGCCGCACTCAATGGTGGCGGTGTATGAGCTGGACGAACACGGCCTGATCTGTGCGTGGCGCGAGTACCTGGACACTGCCGATCTGGCGAAGAAAAAGGGCGTGCCGCTGGAGCAGGTAGGCGGGCCGAACGCTGGTAGCACCAGCACCCATTAAGAGCGGCGCTGGACATCAGCGCCTGAGGAAGACCCCGTATGCCAACAACAATAAATGCGACTGTTGATCCGGTCGAAGAAAAGCTGCGCAACTTTGTCGAAGGGCTGCTGGGTGGGAACATCACGGCGATGCAACGTCTGCTGCGCTGGCGTCCGGCGTGGAACCTTGAACTGCAACGCGATGGCGAAACCCTTCAATTGCATATTCGTGGCGAGCGAGGTGGTGATGTCAGCCCATTCCCGGAGCTGCGTCGGGAGGCGGATATTCTCACCTTGCTTGGTCAGCAGGGCGTACCGGTGCCGCGTATCTACGGCTTCTGCGAAGACCCGCAAGCCATCTTGATGGAGTTGGTGCCGGGGAGTCGTGATGTCAGCACGGCGAACACTGATACCGAGCGCCATGCCGTCGCACGTCAGTGGGTCGATGCCATGGCGCGCATGCACCAACTGCCGTTGCAACCCTTCATTGAACAGGGCATTCATCTGCCGACCAGTGCCGAGGGCATTACCCTTGCAGGTCTGGAAGCTTATTACCCGCTGTATGCGCGCAATAAAACCAGGCCTCAGCCTCTGGCCGAATTCGCCCTCGGCTGGTTGCGCCGCAATGTGCCGCAGCACCGTACCCGGCCTGCTTTCGTGCAGTACGATTCTGGGCAATACCTGTTCGAGAACGGACAGGTGAAGGGCCTCTACGATTTCGAATTCGCCATGATTGGTGATCCGTTGGCTGACCTGGCGTCGGCGCGGATGCGCGACAATTACGAGCCGCTCGGAGACAGTTTCGCGGACCTGTATCGCTACTATCAGCAAGTGACCGGCGAGCCGGCGGACCCCGATGTCGTGCGTTACCACACCGCGCTGTTTGCCACCGTCAGCACCATGCAGTTCTCGGCATCGGTGGCCACGCCACAACCGGGCGACCCCCACGACACCTACACCGAGTTCGACATCGCCCTGCGCCGGGTGGTGGTGCACGCGCTGGCCGAAGCCATGGGGGTGCCGCTGCAAACGCCAACACTGGAGATAGTCAGCAGCGGCCCGAATGCACAGTTGCTGACCATGCTCGCCGATGCCTTGGCGCAGGTGGAGGTCGGCAGTGACTTCCAGAAAACCAAGCTGCGCGCCGTGAGCAAACTGGTGGAGTACCTGGGCCGTGGCGATGCCATGGAATTGCACTTGCGCGAGTTGGAGCAGCAGGAGGCGCAAGTCCTGCTGGACCGCACCTTCAATGATTACAGCGAGATTGATGCAGCGCTGGAAGCCTTCGTCAAAAGCGCGGGGCCCGAATACGACGAACCCTTGCTGCGCCTGTTCATGGCGCACATCGAGCGGCGCGTGCTGGTTTACGGCAGCACCGCCATTGGCGCCTCCGCCAGCCACATCGACCTGCCACCCGTCGCCTGACAGGGTGAAACCTTTCTCGCCCGGTGGCTGGTCACCGGGCCTTCGTTTTCGGAGTGTTTATGTCTGTTCCTGATAATGCGTTCCAGCATCGGTATGGCCCGTGGGCGGTGATTGCCGGAGCCTCCCATGGCGTGGGCGCGGCGTTTGCCCACGCCCTCGCCGAGCGTGGCCTCAGCTGCGTGCTGGTGGCGCGCCGTGGCGACGCCCTGGCGCAACTGAAAAGCGAATTGGAGCAACGTTACGCCATCGAGGTGCTGGTGGTGATCCAGGATCTTTCTCAGTCCGATGCCTGTGAGCGCTTGCTCGCAGCTGTCGGAGAACGCCAAATCGGTCTGTTTATCTACAACGCGGGCGGCGACCCTTACATCACGCGCTTTCTCGATACCTCGGTCGAGGGCTGGGGCGCCTTACTGCGCCTCAATTGCTTGACGGTGATGCAATGCAGCCACGCCTTTGGCACTGCAATGCTGGAGCGCGGGCAGGGCGGCTTGCTGTTGGTGGGTTCACAGGCAGCCTTGGGGGGAATTCGCAAACTGGCGATGTACACCGCGACCAAGGGCTTTGCCCTGAACCTCGGTGAATCGCTATGGGCCGAGTGGAAAGACCGTGGCGTCGATGTGCTCAACCTGCTCATCGGCACTGTCGACACACCCACCATGCGCGCTGCCATGGTCAAACTGAACGTTGCCGACGCCCTGACCATGACCTTGCCCAAAGCTGAAGACCTCGCGCTTATGGCGCTTGAACAACTGGGTAATGGTCCGACGCTGATTCACCCCGAAGACACCCTTGTCGAGGTCGTGAACGCACCTGGCCCGGTACGCCGTGCCCAGGTGCTGAGCAAGAGCGCGGAAGCGGCTGTATTTATCGGCAATGACTGAGGTCACCCACCATGAAAGGCTTTGATAACGCAGAATTCAAACGCGGCTGGCGAGTGCTGATTCTGGCGTTGGTCGGCGTTGCCACCAGTTCCAGTTCGTTGCTGCTGTACAGCTTCAGTTCTATGGTGATTCCGCTGGAGCAGGCCATGGGCTGGGGCAGGGCGGAGTTGCAGGCGGCGATCACCGCATTGTCGCTGGGCACCATCGTCGCGTCGCAATTGGCCGGCTGGCTCAACTCACGCTACGGCTTACGCCGGGTCACGTTGCTGTCACTGCTGGCGTTGTCCCTGAGCGTTTTCACCCTGACCTGTATCAATGGCTCGATATGGACGCTTTACCTCGGATTTTTCCTGGTGCCGTTGGCCGGGTTGGGGACGTTGCAGGTGACTTGGTCGCACCTGGTGAACTTGTGGTTCGAGGAGAACCGTGGCCTGGCCTTGGCGATCATTCTCAGTGGCTCCGGACTGGCTGCCATCATGCTGCCGTTGATCACCGCCTGGGCGATCAGCCGCTGGAATTGGCAGGCGGGTTTCCTCGCGCTGGGCGTATTGCCGGTACTGCTGGCGTTGCCCTTGGCTTTACGATGGTTGTTGCCTACCACCGATGTCAGCCAAAACTCGACGCAACTCCACGCCACCAGTGAACAAACCGGCGGGCTACTGCTGCGCGAGGCGCTGCGCTCATGGCGGTTCTGGGTGTGCAACCTGTCGATGACGTTGGTGGTGTCGTGCGTGGTGGGCATGGTCACCAACATTGTGCCGTTGCTGCAGGACCGTGGCCTGAGCGCCCTGCAGGCCAGTCAGATTTTCGCCAGCTTCGGCGTGTCGCTGATCCTTGGCCGACTATTGGTGGGCTACCTGATTGACCGGTTGTGGGCGCCCGGTGTTGCCTCTGTGGCGCTGCTGATGCCGGCATTTGCCTGCGGCATTTTTGCCTATGGGGATTCCAGTATTGCGATGTACACCCTCGCCACGTTGCTGGTCGGCGTGGGTGCCGGTGCCGAGTTCGATATCGCGGCCTTCCTGATTGCCCGTTACTTCGGTATGCGCGACTACGGCCGGTTGTTCGGCGCGCACCTGGGTTTGATTACCGCAGGAGCGGCGATCTCGCCTTTACTGTTCGCCGGTTTGTTCAAGCTCACCGGTGGCTACTCGGCCATGCTGTTGTTCAGTTTTATCTGCTTTGTCGTCGGCCCTTTGCTGTTGCTGACGTTGGGTGGGTATCCGCGATATAGGTCCGAGCCGTTGGCGGCCAATTGAGTAGGCTGTCGAAGTAAATATGGACAAATAATAGATTAATGTTCAATTATTGCTTCAAGTGCAGCCTGACAATAAAACAGACAAGGAGAATGCCATGCGTGCAGCAATCATTTCCGAGCGCAATGCGCCGCCGGTAGTGGGCGAGTTTCGTGATCCGCAGCCGCAAGACGGCTCGGTGCTGATCGATGTCGATACTGCTGGCCTTGGGGGCTGGGATGTACTCGGCGCCTACCGCCTGGGTGTTGAATATCCCTGTGTCATTCGCGGCGAAGGCGTCGGCCGTGCGCCGGATGGCCGTCGGGTGTACTTCGGCGAGCGCTCGGTGTTGCCGTTTGGTGCCTGGGCAGAGCGCACCCTGGTGCCGCAAGCCGAAGTATGGAATGTGCCGGACGACGTGGACGATAAAACCGCGATCAGCATGGGCATCGCTGCGACCGGCGCCATCGTGCCCCTGGAAAAAGCCGCGATTCAGAAGGGTGAGAAGGTGCTGATCTTGGGCGCCACCGGCACTCTCGGCCAGATCGCCCTGCAACTGGCGCGCGGTCTGGGTGCGGGCAAGGTGGTCGGTGCTGCACGGTCCGCTGAAGCACTGGGCCGGTTGAAATCGCGAGGCCTTGCCGATGAAGTGGTGACTTTGGGTGGCAGCGATGATGTCGCTGCCCTCAAGGATGCAGCTGATGGCGGATTTGATGTGGTGCTCGACCTCGTGTGCGGTCAACCAATGTTGACGTCCCTGAAAGCCACCAATTGGGGAGCACGGATCATGACCATTGGCACGGGCGCCGGTCGTCAGCTCAATCTGGATATTGCCGATCTGTTGTTTCGCAACTTGTCGTGCATTGGCACTGGCCAGCGCCCGCCTGCAGACCGTGAACAGATCTGGCTGCGTCTGCTGAAAATCGCCAAAGAGCACCAGATACAGGTGGATTACCTGGATTTCACCCTCGATCAGGCGGCTGAAGCCTGGGCCGCGCAGGTCAATGGGCCACACGCCAAAATCACCGCCACGATTCGTCGTTAAGGCCTGTATTAGAAGATCGGTCCGTGGCGAGGGAGCAAGCTCCCTCGCCACAGGTTCAGTGTCAGCGTTGGCGCTGATGGCGAAATTCCTCGGGTGTGACGCCGAGTTCTTTACGGAAGGCCGCACTGAAAGCGGCGGCGTTGTTGAAGCCGGCCTGATAGGCCACCTGTTTGATCAGCAACCGTGGGTCAGCCAACAGCGCCACGGCTTTTTGCAATCGGGTATGCGCGGCGTACTGGCGCAAGGTCATGCCGGTGGTGTTTTTGCAGCGACTGGACAGTGTCCGCAACGGCAGCTCGCAGGCCCGCGCCAGGTGGCCGAGAGAGCGGCTTTCATCACTGGCGCTGTCGAGCAGTTCACGCAGGATGTTGAGTTGACGAGGGCTGAGTTTTTCTGCGTTGTGTGAGGCACTGATTGCCTCGTCGGGCGCATCGATAAATTCGCGGCGCAGGTCCAGGGCAATACTGGTGAGCAGGCACTCGGTGTGCAGTTCGCTGGCAAAGCCGGGGTTGGCGACTTCTTCGGCCAGCCGTTGCAACGAGGCGTGCAGGTAACCGCTTTGCAGATTGAGCATGGCTGCGCTGACGTTGTCCTGCCAGTTCCAGCGATAGCTGCCAAGGACGCCGAGTGATGAGGGATCGAACAGACACACCAGGGCCTTTTGCTCACCGGCATCGTGGCGCAGGTGGAATTCGGTGCCATGGGGAATGAACAACAGCTTGCCCAGAGGCTGGAATTGAGGCGCGCCGTGGCTGGAAAAACCGCCGCAGTTAGGCTTGATCTGCGAACTGGCAGGCAGCATCAGGCGTAACAGGCAACTGTCGCCGGTTTCGATCAAGGCTGTGCCGGTGTTGGACCATTGCGCATGTTCAACCCGGATGTCAAAGCCTTGTCTGGCCAATGAAGCTTCAGTCAGGAAATTGCCCGACGCTTCACAGTCGTACTCGCTGTAGTGGATCGCGTTCATTTTTCAACCTTCAGCCATTTTTATTATTGGCGCTGAAATTCGAAGGATAACGATACGTCAGGGCAGCTACCCGGTCTCGAGTGTAACCAGCGTGAGGACCAAGCTGTTTCATATATTCAGGCGCCAGGTATCAGAAAATCAGATGACAAAAGGCAAAGATATTTCGATGCGTCAACTGCGCTATTTCGTTGCCGCCGCCGACGCAGGCCAGTTTTCCCAGGCGGCGCTGAAGGCGCATGTATCGCAGTCGGCGATTACGGCGGCGGTGTTGCATCTGGAACAGTCCATGGGCGTCAGCCTGTTCGACCGCCTGCCCCATGGCGTGACACTGACCGCTGAAGGCAACAAGTTTTCCCAGCATGCCCGCCACATTCTAGACACCCTGCAGGATGCGCTCAGTGAACCGCTGTTCCTCGGCCATGCGATGCAGGGCACCGTGCGGGTAGGCGCCTCCTACACTGTGCTGGGCTATTTTCTGCCCGCGCTGTTGGCACGCTTCAAACGCAGCTACCCTCAGGTCGAGATCGACCTGATCGACATGGACCGCCAGAGCATCGAAGAAGCCCTGAGCAATGGCGATCTCGATCTCGGGCTGGCGATTGTCTCCAATACGCAGAACCTGCACGGTTTTGCTCACCATGTGCTGATTCGTTCGCGCCGCCAGCTCTGGTTAGCTAGTCAGCACCCTTTGATGTCCGCCACTTCGATCAATCTTGAAGACGTCGCCGAGCATGCCTATATCCTTGCTACGGTCGATGAGGGGGAGACCTCGACCTTGCGCTATTGGGAATCCCGCGGACTGGCACCCAAGGTGGCTTTTCGCACCTCATCCATGGAGGCATTGCGCGGGCTGGTGGGGCATGGATTCGGCGTGACCATTCTCTCGGACATGCTGTACCGGGCCTGGTCCCTGGAAGGCAAAAAGATTGAAATCCGCCCGTTGGTGGACGTGATTCCACCCATGGAACTGGGGCTGATCTGGCTGCCGGAGAACGGTTTGTCGGCGCCGGCGCAGGCATTCCGGCAGTTTCTGATCATGGCCTGTGCCTCCTAGCGTCGCTACTGGCGCACGCTGTTCTCAGGCGGCCAGGTGCCGTTGTTCATCAGGCTGTCGAAGGTTTCGGTCATTTCCCTTGCCGGGTTCGGATAATCGTGGCGCACCCACCACAGCCACAGCCCCACCAGGGCACCGACGAAACAGCGCACGGCGGCTTCGCCGCGTAGTTGATCGACTTGGTACAGCCCCTGTTTCCGATAATGCTCCCGGACCTGGATGATAAGGATATTTTCCAGGTGCGCGAGAATCACGTTTTGTCCCGGGCCGCTGAAAAACGCCGTCGTCAGTGCCGCATGGCGTTCGGTGGCGCTGAACAGCCAGGCCGAAACATCCAGCAGGACACGGCGGTCGCCATCGACTTCGGTGACCTTGGTCGAGGGGATGCCAATGGCTTCGTACCCGGCAACGATCAGATCCTCCTTGTCGCGAAAGTGCGCGTAGAAGGTGGAGCGCGCCACCCCCGTACTGTCCAGTAATTGCTGGACGGTGATCCCCTCGTAGCCCTTTTCCAGCGCCAGGCGATACATGTGGTCCAGCAGCAGTTCCCGGGTGCGTTGGGAACGCAAGGCGTGGCGTTGGCTGGAGTGGTTTTTATCGGCTGTTTGCACGGAAGCTAAGTGAGACATTCTGAACCTCGGCAGCGCTTTTTATTGGTTTCATGACGTCGGGCACAGGGGCTTCCCGGCGGTGATAGGCACACAATGACAGAGGATGTTTGGCACCAGCAGAATTAGTTTTAGAACATTTTCAACGAAAGTGTTAATGAATTCCGTTTATGCCGTACAGATTTGCGCTTCTGTTCGTTGTGGCTTTGCGCCTGCGGCCTTACCGTTTCTCCAGTCCGATAGAGACCTGGAGAACAATAATGAGTAACGCTCCTGAAACGCCTGCACCTGTTCCTGCGCACATCCCCATGCACCTTGTCCGCGATTTCGATCTGTGGGCGGAGCTCACCGCCCAAGGCGAAAACGCCTATGCCTGGGCCGCCGAACTGCACCGGACAACCCCGCCGATTTTCTGGATTCCACGTTTAAGCTTCTTACCCGGCACCTGGGTACCTCGGCGTGCCGAGGACCTGCGGCGTATTCTGCAAGACCCGCAAACCTTCAGCAGCGTCGGCCTTACACCCTACGCGATGTTGCTCGGTGAAAGCTGGCGCCTGGCGCCACTGGAAATCGATCCGCCTGAACACGCCAAATACCGCGCATTGCTTAATCCGCTGTTCACGCCGAAAAAGGTTGAGGCCCTGGAGCAGAACATCCGCCAGTTGGCCAACCAATTGATAGATGAGGTGCAAGCCGACGGTCGTTGCGATTTCAACAAAGCGTTCGCCAAACCGTTTCCCACGTTGATCTTCTTGACCCTCATGGGCTGGCCGCTGGAAGACCGGCCATTGTTCCAGCACTGGACGCAGACACTGATCAAAAGCGTCGACCTGCAAACGGTGACCGACAACGCACGGGCGATCACCGACTGGATCCGCAACCACATCACCGAGCGGCGTGCCAATCCCGGTGATGACTTCACCAGCTATCTGCTGACCAGCGAGATTGATGGCCGGCCGCTGACCGACGATGAAATGCTCGGCATCAACTTCCTGATTTTCATTGCAGGCCTGGATACGGTGACCTCTTGCCTGGGTTTGTTTTTCCGGCATCTGGCGCGCAATCCCGAGCAGCAAGCCCAACTGCGGGCCAACCCCGAACTGATTGGCGACGCGGTGGAAGAGCTGCTGCGCTCTTACTCGATCGTCAATATGCGCCGCACGGTGACCTGCGACGTGCAGATCGGCGAAGTCATGATGAAGAAAGGCGACATGGTGCTGATCAGCACTGAGTTGGCCAACCTCGACCCGGAAGTATTCGATGAGGCTGACAGAGTCGACTTCCAGCGCAGTGCCGGTGCATCGCCGCACATGGCGTTTTCCTATGGTGTGCACCGTTGCGTCGGCTCGCACCTGGCGCGCCGTGAACTTCGGATTGCCCTGGAGTTGTGGTTGCAACGGCTGCCGCCCCTGCGCATCGCTGACGACACCACGCCCAAATTCAACGCCTTCGGCGTATTCGGTATGGAAGACTTGCACCTGCAATGGGACCAGCCGGGCACCACGGCAACCGCCTCGAACAAACAGGCGGCCAACGCATGAAAGTGTTGATCAATCAATCCGGCTGTGTGGGTCATGCCCGCTGCAACAACGTCGCGCCCACGCTCTATCCACTCGATGACAACGGCTACATCGCCAGCAGCGGCTTCAGTGTACCGATTGGGGAAGAGGGGCTGGCGAAACGGGGCGCCCGGGCCTGCCCGGAACGGGTGATCGAGGTTCGCGAGACATCAGACGAACCCCGGTGAGTGCCGCCCTGTTGATGGAAGACTTTCAGCAACCCGCAAAAGAAGAACAACAATGAGCAAAACCTACGACTACATCATCATCGGTGCGGGGTCATCTGGCTGCGTTTTGGCCAATCGCTTGTCCGCCGACTCGACCGTTTCGGTGCTGCTGATCGAGAGCGGCCCGGATCACACCAGCCCGTTGATTGCCATGCCCCGTGGCATTGGCAAACTGCTCAGCTCCGGCAATCCGCATGTGTGGAGCTACAAGGCGGCACGCGGTGAGGGCATGAGCGACGAGCAATGGCTCAAGGGCAAAACGATTGGTGGCTCCAGTTCGGTCAACGGCATGGTCTACGTACGGGGAGCACCCGCCGATTATGACCATTGGGAAGCGCAAGGCTGCGCCGGTTGGGGCTGGAAAGACATGGGCCGGCAGTTTGTCGCCCTCGAAGACCACCAGTTGGGCAAGAGCCAATGGCGCGGAGTCGGTGGTCCGCTCAAAGTCACCGTGCACCCGTCGGGCCACGCCCTGTGCGATGCCGTCATCAGCGCGGCCGGTGAGCTGGGTGTGGCGCGCACTGAAGACACCAATCATATCGACTCGGTCACTCAGGGTGGCTTCGGCTATCAGCCGCAAACCACCTGGAAAGGCAAGCGATTCAGCGCCGCCAAGGCCTTTCTCGACCCGGTGCGCGCACGTCCGAATTTGACGGTAATGACCGGCACGGATGTGCAACGCATCGAGTTCAGCAAGCACCGTGCCTGTGCCGTGCAGGTCAACAACAGCGCCGGCAAGGGACGCTTCGAAGTGCGCCGCGAGGTGTTGTTGTGCGCCGGTGCCATTGAATCGCCGAAGCTGTTGCAATTGTCTGGCATCGGCCCGGCCGCATTGTTGAGCTCGCTGGGTATCAGTGTCCTGCACGACGCCCCCGAGGTCGGGCGCAACCTGCGTGAGCACGTGTACATGGCCATGCAGTACCGGGTCACCCGTGGCAGCTTCAATCATTGCTTCCATGGGATTGGGTTACTCGGTGCAGTGGCCCAGTACTTTTTGCGCAAGAAAGGACCGATGACCCATGCCGCCCACGAGGCCGGCGGCTTTATCAAGACCCGCCCCGAACTGGAGCGACCGGACGCGCAAATCGGCGTCAGCCTCTATTCCATGGACGGTGACGGCAACAAGGTCGAAATCGACAAGCAGCCCGGCCTGACCATCGGCGGCTATTTCCTGCGTCCACAGAGCCAGGGTGAGGTGCGCATTCAATCGGCAGACGCCACGGTTCCACCCCGGATTAACGCCAATTATTTGAGCGCCGAGATCGATCGCACCTCCGCAATTGCCTTGTTTCGCTGGTTCCGCCGTCTGGCTGCGCAGCCGGTGCTCAAGCCATTCATTGTCGGCGAGCTGACACCGGGGCCGAAGGTTGAAAGCGACGCGCAAATTCTTGCCGCGTTCCGCCGCTTCGGCCAGACCGCCTATCACGTTTCCGGAACCTGTCGCATGGGTGCCGACAGCGCCTCGGTGCTCGACCCTGAACTGCGAGTGCGTGGCGTCGAGGGCCTGCGTGTGGTCGACACCTCGGTGATGCCGTGCCTGGTTTCTGGCAACACCAACGCCCCGGCCATGGCCATTGCCATGCGCGCTGCAGAAATCATTACCGGCAAAGTCTCAGGAGATCCAACACCATGAGTGTTCCCTTTACCCAGCTGGACAAGCTGTACATCGATGGCGCATGGGTGGGTGTCGACGGTCCGCGCGAAGCGGTGCTCAACCCCGCCACCGAAGCGGTCATCGGTCATGCACCGAGCGGTGATCTGCACAGCGCCGACGCGGCCATTGCCGCCGCTCGCAACGCCTTTGATAACGGCCCCTGGCCGTGGCTGAGCATGACCGAACGGGCCGGGTACATGCGGCGGATGCACGCCGCTTTGGTGGCCAAAAGGGAGCAGATTGCCGCGCTGATCATCGCTGAAGTCGGCTGCTCGCAAGGCGTGACTTACGCCATGCAGGTGGATATGCCGCTGGGCCATGTGCTGACCGCGATCGAGCATTCTCTGCACAGCGACAGCCTGCAGATTCCGGTGCAGGCCAATCCCAACCCGTTCAACCCGACCGGGCCGATGATTCTCGGCAGCGGCACGGTGGAACGTGAGGCCATCGGGGTGGTGGCTGGCATCACTGGCTACAACTTTCCGTTTCTGCTCAACCTGGCCAAGGTGTTTCCCGCCTTGCTGGCTGGCAACACCCTGGTGCTCAAGCCTTCGCCATTTACCCCGTACTCGGCGTTGTTGTTCGGTCAGATCGCTGAAGAAATCGGCTTGCCCAAGGGCGTGCTCAACATTGTCACCGGCGGTATCGAAGTGGGCAGCCTGTTAAGCAGCGACCCGGGGGTGGACATGGTCTCGTTCACCGGTTCGGAAACGGTGGGCATGAGCATCATGAGTCAAGCGGCGCCGACCCTGAAGCGCGTGCATCTGGAACTGGGCGGCAAATCGGCATTGATCGTGCGCGGCGATGCCGACATTCAGGCCACCGCCTTGGGGGCCGTTGCCGGGCTGGCGGTCAACGCGGGGCAGGGCTGTGCGCTGCTGACGCGCTTCGTGGTGCATCACTCGGTACGCGAGCAATTCGTGCAGTGCGCCAAAGCCATTGCCGGGCAGTGGAAGGTCGGTGACCCGGCGGATCCCAGCGTGATGATGGGCCCGCTGATCCGCGAGTCGCAGCGCGCCAAGGTCGAGCATTTCATCGCCAGCGGCCGCGATGCCGGGGCCGCGCTGGTGTGTGGTGGTGGGCGGCCTGCGCACCTGCGCCAGGGCTTTTTCAGCGACATCACCCTGTTCGATGACGTGCGCAACGACATGCTGATTGCCCAAGAGGAAATCTTCGGGCCGGTGGGGGTGGTGATCGGTTTCGACAGCGATGACGAAGCCGTGGCCATCGCCAATGATTCGCGCTTTGGCCTCAACGCTGCCGTGGCCTCGGCCGATGCCGCCACCGCCTACGCCCTGGCCAGACGCATCCGTGCGGGCAGCGTGTACCTCAATGGCGGCAGCGGCAGCCTGCCTTACGCGCCGATTGGCGGCTTCAAACGTTCAGGCCTGGGCCGCGAATTCGGGCCGAACTGGCTCAAAGAGTTCACCCAGGAAAAATCCATCATTTACCCCATCGGGCGCTAGCCATGCCGCCCTGCGACCGGGGTGCAGACAAAACGACTGACAATAAAAACAAAAGGTGGTTTGCATGAAAAAGATCAGTAAACAGGGGCGCATGCGAGCCCAGCGGGCGATGGTACTGCTGGCGGTCGGGGAAATGGCGTTGGGTTTCGGTGGTGCGGTGTTGGCGGCACCGATCGAACTGTCCAACCCGGACTTTCACCTGCGTTGGGACAACACCCTGCGCTACAACCTGGGGATGCGCATGGAGGACCAGGACCGGCGCATCATGAACAACCCCAACTACGATGAATCCGACGGCAAGTTCGACAAGGGCGACATCGTCACCAACCGTATCGACTTGCTCACCGAACTCGATTTTGCCTACCGCAAGGACTGGGGAGCGCGGCTCAGCGCTGCCGGCTGGTATGACCAGGCGTACCACGATAACGATGTGCGCAGTCATGTTGCCGGATTCCAGACCAGCTATGACAACGATCATTACAGTTCGGAAGTGAAGCGCTACGTCGAAGGCCCCTCGGGGGAAATACTCGACGCCTTCGTCTGGAAGAACTTTCGCCTGGGCGATGCATCGGTGAACGTCAAGATTGGCCGCCATACCAACTTCTGGGGCGAAGGATTACTGTTCGGCGCCCATGCGATTTCCTACTCGCAAGCGCCGCTCGATGGCGCCAAGGCGGTGACCAGTCCTGGCATTGAAACCAAGGAAGTGTTCTTGCCCATCGGACAGATATCCGTCAAGGCTCAGGCCACCGATAACCTGACCCTGGCCGCGCAGTATTTCTACGAGTGGGACTACACGCGCATCCCGTACGGCGGCACCTACTTTGGCGCGGCGGACCCGTTTTTCGAAGGCCCGGACCGCTTGCCGGTAGCCCCGGGTTTTTCCTTCAATCGGGAGAAATCGAAATACGGTCGCGACTCCGCCAATTGGGGTCTGATGGCCAAGTACGACGTTGAAGCGATTCAATCGACGTTGGGTGCGTACTACCGCCAGTTCGATGATTACCAGCCCTGGCTGGCGCCAGAAATTTCGGCTGCCACCGGCAGCTACCGCCTGGTGTACCCACGCAGCGTCAAACTGGTCGGCCTGAGTCTTTCGACTGTGCTCGACACGGTGTCGATCGGTAGCGAGATCTCGTATCGCAAGGGCGGTGCCTTGAACGCGGTCGGCGTCGACCCCTCCGACAACGAAGGGCCGCGTGGCGATACGTTCCACTTCGTCGCCAACGCCGTGTACGGCGTGCCGCGTAACTTTATCGCCAACAACGCCACCCTGGTGGGCGAGTTCGCCTACAGCCATCTGCGCAAAGTGACCGAGCACGAAGAGCTTTATCTGGGTGAGAACAGCAGTAACTGCGTTGATCCACGAGTGGGCACGCCCGGCTCAGGTGGCAAACGCGACGGCTGTTCGACCCGGGATTACGCGGCCATCGCGGTCAATTACACACCTCAATACCTGTCGGTATTCCCGTCCTGGGACATGACCGTTCCGCTGACCGTCAATTATGGTCTGTCGGGCAACGCCGCCAGCGCCGGCGGTGGTAACGAAGGCGCGCTGACCTGGTCTGCCGGCGTGCAACTGACCTATGCCCAACGTTACGAATTTGGCTTGCGTTACTCCGACACGGACGCCCAATCGAAGAACATCCCCGGGGACACCGTCGGGGGGAACGGCGCCGTGGGCGGAACCGACCGTGGCTGGCTGGCCTTTACCTTCAAAACCTCCATCTAAAAGAGCCAAGAAGCGGAGTACCTGTTTATGAAAGGACAATTTGCATGGGCATTGGCGCTGTTGAGCATCGCTACTTGCAGCCAGGGGGCGGCACCGGCCGACCAGGTGGCACAAATCGGTAAAACTGTGACGCCGTTCGGCGCGATCATCGCGGGGAATGCCGATGGCAGCATTCCCCCGTACACGGGTGGCCTGACGCAGAGCCCGCCAGGCTTCAAGCCGGACAGCGGATTCTGGGCCGACCCCTTCAAGGATGAAAAACCGCTGCTGCGGATCAACTCGAAAAACATGGAGCAGTACGCCGACCGCTTGAGCGGCGGGCAAAAAATGCTGCTGAGTAAATTCCCCGACTACTATCTGGATATTTACCCCACCCACCGCACCGCGGCGTACCCGCAAGCGTTGCTCGATGCCTCGCTGCGCAACGCCAGCAACTGCCGCACGACCAAGGACAACCTCGCGGTCGATCCGGCGTGCCGAGGGGGGCTGCCGTTCCCGCTGCCGCAAAACGGCAACGAGGTCATCTGGAATCAGCAACTGCGCTACAAGGGCACGGGGTACACCACCACGGCATCGTCCAACAGTTGGGTAGTCGATTCCCAGGGTTCGGTGACCAAGACCGCCGAGTCCGCGACCATGGAAGAGGCGCCGTACTACCAGACTCAGCAGGCCGATCGCGATCCGCAGTTGTATTACCGCGCCTGGGCGTTGGACAGTTACCCGGCCCGCAGCGCCGGGCAACTGATCATCCTCGCCGACTACCTCGACCCGCAAAGCCAGCCACGGCGTGCCTGGAGTTACACTCCAGGGATGCGCCGCATCAAGTTGGCGCCGGAGTTCGCCTACGACACGCCAGTGCCCAACCAGGGCGGTGTGAACCTGTTCGACGAATTGCAGATGTTCTCCGGCAGCCAGGACCGCTTCGACTACAAACTGGTGGGCCGCAAGGAGATGTACATTCCGTACAACGCCTACAAGTTCTACTTCAGTTGCGGCCAGGAAGAACAGTTCAAGCCGCATCATGCCAACCCGGCTTGCGAGCGCTGGGAACTGCACCGGGTGTGGGTGGTGGAAGCGACCCTGAAACCGGGTAAACGCCACGTCTACAGCAAGCGCACTTACTACCTCGACGAAGACACCTTTGGTGCCGGCCTGTATGACGCCTGGGACCAGGGCGGGGTGCTGTATCGCGCACTGTTCCAGAGCGGCGTGCAGCTGTACGACAAAAACCTGCCGTACACGGTGAAAAACGTCAGCTATGACTTCAACAAAGGCATGTGGTCATTGCTCAACGATGGGCTCAAGGGCGGGTATCGAGTACACGATGCGCCATTATCGGAGCGCGATATGAAACCTGAGTCGATTGTTTCCCAGGAGACACAACGCTGATTTCATCGAGTGGACACGCATTTGCGGCCTGAGAGGGCCGCTTTTTTTTTGTGCGGATTTTATAAAAAGGCAACCCTGCGACTCATATTTAAATGAACACATATTAGAAATGTGTTTATATTATCAGAGGTGCAGTTATCCCTTAAATTGATCCGAATGCCCTGCGAGCGGGTCGTTCGGTCTGCTGGCTAATTACAACAAGGAGAACGCCATGCTGATTGATGTCCACGCCCACTTGCTGACTGAGGGCATGCTGAACCGCCACGAGTTTTGGGGGCCATTCATGAAAGTGCAGGGGCTGACCGTGGGGCATTTTTCCCTCGGCACCAAGCAACCGGCCAAAGCCGCGACGGATGCCGAAGCGCAGGCCAATATCCTCGCGCGCATGAGCCACGCCAGCCGTCGCAAGCTGATGGCCGAGCGGGGTGTCGACAAACTGGTGATGTCGACGCCGTCTCACTGCTTTATGTATTGGGCGGGTGATTTCGCTAATGAATACGCACGCATTTGCAACGACGAGTTGTCGGCATTTTGCCGGGCTGATCCCGACCACTTCGATTTCTGGTGCCACGCCAACCTCGCGGATCCGCTGAATGCGGCCAAGGAAATCGAACGCGCGGTGACTCAGTTGGGCGCCAAGGGTGTGTGCGTCGGCGGGGCCAACTTCAATGGTCTGGAGGCTCACGACGAACGCCTGTTCCCCGTCTGGGAAAAACTCACCCAGCTGGATGTACCGATCATGGTGCACGGCTTCAACCAGTCGATTTACTGGGGTGAAAAACACACGGACGACAAGTTCGAAACCACGTCCATCGTTGGTGACTGCGTCGATGAAACGCTGTTCTTCTGGTACCTGATCTGCGGCGGCGCGCTGGATGTTTTCCCGACGTTGAAAACCTACATCACTCACGCCGGTGGCATGGCGGTGTTCCAGTTGGGGCGCCTGAGCGAACTGAATCGGGCCATGGCACCGGACTCGCGCAATCAGCGGCCGTTGATGGATTACCTGCAGAATTTTTACTTCGACCTCGACGTTCATGCGCCCGGCTTGCGTCGCGGTGTTGCCGAGGTGGTGGGGGCGGAGCGTCTGCTGTACGGCACCAACTTTGGCGGGGCCTATGACCATGGCGATCTGACCGAAGGCATCGGCTTGTCCACTGAAGACCGCGAGCGGATTCGCAGCGGTAACGCGATCGAACTGCTCAAGCTGAAGGTGCCGGCCAACGCTGGTCGGGTGCTGACGCCGTGACGGATAGCTCGCTGGGGCGGCCCTACCCGCAGCGCAGCGGACGGTTGCCACGGCACCTGAGTGAAATCACCGCAGCCTGGCTAACTCAGCTATTGCAGCCGCGTTATCCGGGCGTCGAGGTGCTGGCGTTGACGGGAGTGGAAGTTCGAAACGGTCACACCACCAAATTCCGCGTCAGGCTTGAGTTGAATGAGGTCGGTCAGCGCGCGGGGATTCCTGCGCACGTGTGCCTGAAGTCGAATTGGTCCGAGGGTTTCGAGAGCGGCGATATCTGTGAGCTGGAAGCGCGCTTTTATCATTTGGCGCGCGGCTGGTCCGATGCGCCACTGCCAGACACCTATCTCACCGACTGGGACGCCGATGGAGGCGGCCGAGGCGTGGTGATGATGGAAGACCTCGGCCTGGCCGCGGGGCAATTTGGCCATAGCACCGATCACCTGGGCGTGGACGGTGTGGCTCGGGGGCTGGAATCACTGGCGACCTTGCATGCTGCCACCTGGAACAGTCCGCAGCTACGGGGCCAGGGCTGGCTGCCGGTGTCGATGGACAACCCGGTGGACAGCGACGGTCTGCTGCGCATGTACAACTACATCAAGGTCAATCTGCGCAAACCGGAATACCAACGGTTGTTGCCGAAATGGATGTACGAGACACCGGAGTTGTTCAGCCATGCCTTCGACGAATTGGCTGCCTTCGAACGGGAGCAGACTTCTCCCAGTTGTCTGATCCATGGCGACTCGCACCAGGGCAACAGTTTTTTACGCAGTGACGGTCAACGTATCTGGTTGGATTGGCAACTCGCCCGGTATGGCCGGCCATGGCGCGATGTCGCGTACTTCATGCTGGGTGCGTTGACCGTGGCGGAGCGCCGAGGCGATGCGCAGCGATTGCTGGCGATATACCGCGACAAATTGATCAGCCTCGGTGCCGAGGGTGTGCTCGACCAGGATGCGGCCTGGGAGCAATTGCGGCGTTGGCCGGTTTGGGGGATGCAGACCTGGATGTCGAACATGGATGAATGGGGGCAGGCGGGAATGCCGATGGTGGAACGTTTCTTCGCCGCCGCAGAAGACTTCGATACCGTACGCTTGCTGACCCATGGTCGTAAGCCTCGGCGGACGCCTTTACTTGGGCAGGATGCGCGGCCACTGACGCTAGCCTATCAGCACCTGTTGGAAAAATGAGCGAGACCAACCAGCAAGAGTGTGGACTCGCTCGACAATGCAAAACCACGGGCAAGTCAGTCAGGTAGCGGCTTCGGTCAGGACCCGTGCGGGTTTCCATTGCGCCAATCCAATCCCCAGCAAAATCAATCCGCCGCCGACCGCGTGGTACAGGTGCAATGTTTCCCCCAGCAACACAATCGCCAACACCGCGGTAAATAACGGGACCAGGTTCATCAGCACGGCGGTTTTTTCCGGCCCCAGGGTTTGCAGGCCTCGCATCCATAAGCCGGGTGCCAGCGCCGAGGCAAACAGACCCGCGAACAACACCAGCGGGACATTAGCGGTTGTCAGGGCTATCGAAGGGGCCAGCAAAAAAGGCGGCACCAACAGCAGGGTGCCGCAGATTATTTGCACGTAAAGGCTTTCCCAGGTCGGCAGGGGAATCTGCCACCGCTTGACCAGCACGCAGTACAACGCGTACGACAGCGAGGCCAGCAACATCATCAATTCTCCTCGGCCAACCCCGTGTGCCCAGAGCGAGGGCAGGTCGCCTGCGGCCAGCAACCACGTCAGCCCGGCAAACGACACCAGAGCGCCGACCAATAACGTCGCGGTCGGTCGGGTATTGAGCAGGGGAAAAGCGAGCAGCACGGTGAGCAGGGGCATGGTCGCCAGGATCAGGCCCATGGAAGAGGCGCTGACAGTGTGCGCAGCGAAATACGCCAGCGACTGGTACAGCGACATGCCGAGAAAGCCCAGCAACCACAACTTGGGCAGGTGCGGCCGAATCTGCCGCCGCAACCGCCAGACCCTGGGCAACAACACCGGTGACAACACCAGCAGCGCGACCAGCCAGCGGTAAAAGGAAATGGCGGCGGGGTCAATCACCCCAACCGACAGGCGATTGACCACGGTACTGGCGGCCCAGATCAGTGTGGCAAGAACAGGGAACAGCAAGTTCATCACGGGTGCGCCAACGTTGAGGGTGCGCAGTGCGCACCGGAGCGGTTGTCGATGTGTAATCGCGTTATTCACTGGCAGCGTTACGTGCGGCGATCGTCGCGGCAAAATCGCGTTTAAGGGTTGGGAAGTAGGCAATCTGTCCGCCCATGCCGCCGGCAATGTCGATCGAGGCGGCGCTGATGAAACTGGCATATTCGCTGGCGAGAAACAGTGCCATGCCGGCAACGTCTTCTGGTTTACCGTAGCGGCCGAGCGGTACTACCTTCATCACCATGGCGTCGAATTCCTCGCGACTGACGCCCGGTCCCATTTCCTTGTAATGACGGTCCCACTGGCCGGTATCGATCCAGCCCATGTTAAGGCTGTTGACCAGGATATTGTCCTTGGGCAGCGACATGCCCAGCGAGCGGGAGAGGGCGATGCACGATGCGCGGTTAATCACCGAAGGGATGCCGTCGGGCGTTGGAATCACCCCGGCCAGGGCGTTGATTTCGATGATCCGCCCCCAGCGCTGTTCACGCATGAACGGCACCACCGCCTGGACGAAGCGGAAATGCCCCATCTGCAGAATGTTGGCATGTTCGAGGATGACTTCCGGGGTGAGGGTGTCGAGGTTGCCGCCACGGCCTTGACCGGCGTTGTTCACCAACACATCGACCCCGCCCCACGCGTGTGCAACTTCAGCAACAAACGCCTTGACCCCCTCACTGTCCGTCACGTCGACAGCCCGGGCAATCACCGCCTGGGCGTGTTCCGCGAGTTGCGCGCCGACTTCGCGGACGTCTGCCTCGCTGCGTGCGCAAATCGCTACCCGTGCCCCCTCAGCGGCGAATGCCCGGGCGATGGCCAGACCAATTCCCCGGGAAGCGCCTGTGATGATCACGCGCTTGGCCCTCAAATCAATATTCATGGTGGCTCCTCTTGTTTTTTTTCTGCCGGTTCAACTGCCGTTTTTCCTGCGCAACGCCACGAGTTCTGTGGGTATGGCAGGGCTATTGAAAGCCTAAAGCCGAAAAGCGTCAAAGTTTATTTGAACGTTTATTGGTTTCGTGTGCAGTATCTACCAGTGGGAGCACCTTTGCTGGAACGATTCTTCACTTTGACGGGTATAAAATTCTAGATAGAGAATTGAAATCTTTATGTGGAATTTTATTTTGCGATCCGTTACGGTAACTTTCAGCTGAGGAGGAAAGTGGTTCTGGATGCGTGCCAGACCTCTTGAGCGGACTGTCCAGGCGAGACATTCAACGATATTGTGGGGTTGCGCAAATCGCTGGAAGGACCGTTTGAACGCACATGGCGACTGAAAATAACAATAAAAGGTAGTGTGTATGAATCATAAGACCAAGCAGAGTCGGCTGGTACTGGCTCAAGGTGCGCTTACGCTGATGATGGTTGGGGGCGCTCAAAGCGTCATGGCGCTCTCATTCGATCTGCCGAACCCCGATTACCGCCTTCGTTGGGACAACACAGTCCGCTACAACCTGGGCATGCGGACTGACAGTCAGGACAGTCGCATCATGAACACGCCGAACTTCGACGAGTCCGACGGCAAGTTCGATAAAGGCGACATTGTTACAAATCGTCTCGATGTGTTGAGTGAACTCGACTTTTCCTACCTCAACGAGTGGGGCGGACGCCTCAGTGGTGCAGGCTGGTTCGATCAGGCTTATAACGATCACGATGTGAAAAGTAATGTTCCCGGCTACGCCACCAGCTATCACAACAACCGCTACAGCGATGAAGTGAAACGCTACATGAACGGCCCGTCGGGAGAGATTCTCGATGCCTTCGTCTGGCGCAACTTCAATATTGGCGAGACACCGGTCAACCTGAAAGTCGGTCGGCATACCAACTATTGGGGCGAAAGCTTGCTGTTCGGCGCACACGCCGTTTCCTACTCCCAGGCACCCAGCGATGGCGTGAAAGCCTCGACCAGCCCGGGTATCGAAACCAAGGAAGTGTTCCTGCCGGTCGGGCAGATCTCGGCCAAGGCCCAGGTCACTGATCACCTCTCGGTTGCTGGTCAATACTTTTATGAATGGGAGCCCACTCGAATTCCTTATGGTGGTACCTATTTCGGTGCGGCCGACCCCTTGTTCGAAGGGCCGGACCAACTGCCAGTGGCGGCTAACGGAGCGACGTTGCAGCGTCAGGACTCACGCTTCGGTCGCGATGGCAAGAACTGGGGCGTGATGGCCAAACTCAACGTTGAAGAAGTCGAATCGACGTTCGGCGCCTACTATCGCCAGTTCGACGACTACCAGCCTTGGCTGGCCCCACAGGTCAAGGCAGCGCTGGGTTCGTATCGGGTTGTTTACCCGCGTGGCGTGAAGCTGGCGGGCGTCAGTTTTGCCCGGGTTTTCAATACGGTCGCGGTCGGCTCTGAACTGTCCTACCGCATGAACGGTGCCTTGAATGCCACCGGCGTCAGCGCGCTGGACGACGAAGGCCCGCGCGGCGACACCATTCACTTTATCGCCAACGCTGTTTACGGCGTCCCGCGTAACTTCATTTCGAACAACGCGACACTGGTCGGCGAGTTCGCCTACAGCCACTTGCAGCGCGTGACCGAACACGAAGAGCTCTATAAAGGTGTCGGAAAAGCCGCTTGCACCAACGCCAGAACGCCAGGCATCGCCGGGTCCGGCAGTGAGTCGGATGGCTGCTCCTCGAAAGATTATTACGCGGTCGCGGTCAACTACACTCCGCAATACATCTCGATCTTCCCCTCCTGGGACATGGATGTACCTCTCACTGTCAATTACGGCCTGCATGGCAACGCACCAACAGCCGGTGGCGGCAGCGAAGGCGCGCTGTCTTACTCCGTTGGCGTCAAACTCACTTATGCCCAGTTGTATGAATTCGGCCTGCGTTATGCCGATACAGCGGCCCAACCGAAGAACCTGGCCAATGGCACCGTCGCCGGTAACGGCAACGTAGGTGGTGAAGACCGCGGCTGGCTGGCTTTTACCTTCAAGACCTCCTTCTGATAAATCAAACAAGAATCGGAGAACGTGTTCATGAAACGTCCACTTGCATTAACTGCCGTCCTGATGAGTTTTGCGACCTGTAGCCTTACAGCAGCCGCTGCTGGCGACGCCTCGGACCTGGGTAAGAGCCTGACGCAGTTCGGAGCGATTCAGGCCGGTAACGCCGATGGCACGATCCCCGCTTACGAGGGCGGCCTGACCACCGCACCAGCGGGTTTCAAGCCCGACAGCGGGTTTTGGGTTGATCCGTTCAAGGATGAAAAACCCCTGTTTCGCATTGACGCCAAAAATGTCGACAAGTATGCGGACAAGCTCAGCGAAGGGCAGAAAACCCTGATCAAGAAATACCCGACTTACTACATCGACATTTACCCAAGCCATCGCACCACCGCCTATCCCAAAGCGGTGCTCGATGCCACCGTGCGTAACGCCGGCAGCTGCACGATCCAGAAAGACGGCCTGGCCGTTGATCCATCCTGCCGTGGCGGCCTGCCGTTCCCGATTCCGAAGACCGGCAACGAAGTGATGTGGAACCAGCAGGTGCGCTACAAGATCGGCACCGGCTACTCGACCACGTCTTCGTCCAACAGCTGGGTAGTCGACGCCAACGGCTCGATCACCAAGACCGCCGAACAGGCGACATTCGAAGAAACCCCGTACTACCAGGTGACTCAAGCGGATCGAGATCCACTGATGTACGCCCGGGTGTTCTCGCGCAATGACTATCCGGCCCGGCGCTCCGGTGAAGTGGTGGTGCTCACTGACTTCCTCGATCCGTTGGCAAAGGCCCGTCGTTCGTTCAGTTATTCCCCAGGCCAGCGCCGGGTAAAACTGGCACCGGAATTTGCCTTCGATACACCCGTGGCCAGCCAGGGCGGCGTGACGCTGTTCGACGAACTGCAAATGTTCTCCGGTAGCCAGGACCGCTTTGACTACAAGCTGGTTGGTCGCAAGGAAATGTACATCCCGTACAACGCTTACAAGTTCTACTTTGGCGTCGGCAAACAGGAAGATCAGTTCATGCCGCACCACGCCAACCCGGCGAACGAGCGTTGGGAGCTGCATCGGGTGTGGGTCGTGGAAGCGACGTTGAAGCCGGGCATGCGCCACGTCTACAGCAAACGCACCTACTACCTGGATGAAGATACGTTCGGCGTCGGCCTGTATGACGCCTGGGACAAAAGCGGCGCGTTGTATCGCTCGATCTTCCTCAGCGGCGTTCAGCTCTACGACAAAAACATTCCCTACAACGTGAAAAACGTCGTGTATGACTTCAACAAAGGCATGTACGCACTGCTCAACGATGGTTTGAAAGGCGGCTACAAGTTCATCGACAAACCACTCTCCGAGCGTGACATGAACCCTGAAGCCATTGTGGCCCGGGTCACCCAGCGCTGATGTGATTTCGCCTGTCCTGCCTGCCGGTTTGCGCATCAAGCCGAGCAGGCAGAACAGGTGGGTTTGCCACGCGGGATGGTTAAGGAATAAAAATAATGACTAGCCCTTGCCCTGCTTCTTTTCTTCTCTCCACTTCGCGCCTGCTCCTGGCTGTCGCGTTGACGGTCGGCGCGAGCTCATTGCTGACAACGCCTGCCTACAGCGCCGTCGCGTTGTCGGCCGACTCGCTCGACGTGCCAGCGCAGCGGGTCGATGAACACCTGCCCGCACCCTTGCTGTCGGTCGCCACGGCGGGCAACACGATGATCGGCGTCGGCCTGCACGGGTTGATCCAGCGCTCCACCGATGAAGGCCGCACCTGGCAACAGGTCGCTAGCCCGGTGTCCAGCGATCTGGTGCAGGTACGGTTTCGCGGCGAGCGTGATGGCTGGATCGTCGGTCACGATGCGGTGGTCATGCACACCACCGATGGCGGTGACAGCTGGCAAGTGCAACTCGACGGGCGCCGCCTGTTGACCTTGCTTAACGCTTACTACGGCCCTCGCGCTGAACAAGGCGATGAAGTCGCCGCCCAGATGCTCAAGGAAGTGGCGATGGCTGCCGGTACCTCGGCGACGCCGGACGTGTTGGCCGCACCTTTTCTCGATGTGATGTTCGATGAGCACGGCAGCGGGTTTGCCGTGGGTGCCTTCGGCCTGTTGTTGCACAGCACGGACGACGGCCAGAACTGGCAACCGTGGACCGAGCGCAGTGACAACGATCGGCGCATGCACCTGTATGGCCTGGCGGAACAGGCCGGCACTTTTTACATCGGCGGTGAGCAGGGTCTGCTGCTGCGCCTGGATGGTCAGCAACAACGTTTCGTGAAAATCGATACGCCCTACACAGGCACGTACTTCGGCGTGCGCGCCTTCGACCGTCTGCTGCTGGCGTACGGACTGCGCGGCAATCTGTTTGCCAGCCGTGATGACGGCCAGCAGTGGCAGCCGGTGGCAACCAATCTCAATAGCAGCCTCGTCAGCATCGTCGAGCAGGGTGATGCCTTGATCGTCGTGAGCCAGGGTGGGCAACTGGTCAGTGTTGACCGGCAGAGTTTGCAGGTCACGCCGCTGGCAGACGCGCGGGTAGGCGAGGTGTATGCAGCCAGTGCCACCAAACAGGCTGGGAGCCTGCTTGTCACGCGCTTCAGCGGCGCCAAGGTCATCGATATCGCCCAGGCCAACTAACGCCGTCGGCACGATTCCCCTACGAGAAAGAAAAAATGGTCGAGCAAAAATTCAACAGCGGGATGCCAGTGATTGCCAACCTGGAGGACTTTGACAAAAACTCCGGTGGCTGGTTTGAACGGGTCATTTTCCGTCATCGCATGGTGGTCGTCGTTGCCTGCTTGCTCGCCACGGTGGTGTTGGGCTTCTTTGCTACACGGCTTCAGGTGAATGCCAGCTTCGAGAAAATGATTCCCAGCTCCAGCCCGTACATCAAGAATTACCTGGCCTATAAAAACCAGTTACCGGGCCTGGGTAACAGCATTCGCGTAGTGGTGGAAAACAAATCCGGTGATATCTACGACGCCGACTATCTGCTGGCGCTGCAAAAGGTCAACGACACCCTGTACCTGATTCCGGGAATCGACCGCTCCTGGATGAAATCGCTGTGGATGCCCATCGTTCGCTGGAAAGAAGTGACGGAGGAGGGCATTGATGGCGGTGCGGTCATGCCATCGGATTACGATGGCAGCGACAAGTCGATCAAGGCCCTGCGCCGCAATATCATGCGCTCCGGGATCATTGGCAACCTGGTGGCCAACGACGGTCAGTCGAGCATGATCGTCGCGCCGCTGCTCGATACCAATCCGCAGACCGGGCAACCCCTGGATTACGGTGATTTTTCCAAGCAGCTGGAAGCGCAGATTCGCTCGCTGGAAAGTGACAAGGTGGGCATCCACATTGTCGGTTTCAGCAAGCTGGTCGGCGACCTGATCGACGGCCTGTATTCGGTCATGCTGTTCTTTGGCGCATCGGTACTGATCGCCGGGTTGTTCGTCTATTTCTATACCCGCTGCCTGCGCAGCACGTTGCTGCTGGTGAGCGTGGCGGTGGCGGGGGTGGTGTGGCTGCTGGGTTTGATGCAAATCCTCGGTTACGAACTGGACCCTTACTCGATCTTGGTGCCGTTCCTGATTTTTGCCATCGGGATTTCCCATGGCACACAAAAAATGAACGGCATTCTTCAGGACATTGGCCGTGGCACCCATAAATACATCGCTGCGCGCTATACCTTCCGCCGTTTGTTTCTCACCGGTCTGACGGCGCTCCTGACCAATATCGTCGGTTTTGCCGTGCTGGTGATCATTGATATCCCGGTGATCCGCGACCTGGCCCTGACCACCAGCATCGGTGTCGCCGTGCTGATTTTCACCAAACTACTGCTGATTCCGGTGGCGCTGTCGTACCTGGGCGTCAGTAAGAAAGCCGCGCGTATCGCCATCGCCAAAGATCAGGCGGGCGCAGAAAATCGGGGCTTGCTCGGACACCTCTGGCACAGTCTCGACCGCTTCACCGAACGTCCGTGGGCCACGGCGGTCATCGCCTTGTCGCTGCTGGTGACCTTGGGTTGCAGTGTGGTGATGATGCACCTCAAGGTGGGCGATCTGGACCCCGGCGCGCCCGAGTTGCGCGCGGATTCGCGCTACAACCTCGACAATGCCTACATCACCAGCCACTACGGACTTTCCAGTGACCAGTTTGTGGTCATCATGAAGACCAACGAAGACAGCTGCCGTCTGTACCAGTCGCTGCAAAGCATGGACAAACTGGCCTGGCGCCTGCGCCAGACGCCCGGTGTACAGACGACCCAGTCGCTGGCCGAAACCGTGCGGATGATCAGCTCTGGCATGGCTGAAGGCAGCCCTAAATGGCTGAGCATCAGCCGTGACCAGGCGATCACCAACTCGGCGGTGGATGCGGCGATGATTTCTGCTCCGGGGATCACCAACCAGCAGTGCTCGGTCACTCCATTGATCGCCTACCTGGCCGATCACAAAGCGGACACCCTGAGCCGAGTTTTGAAGGTCTCAGAAGAGTTTGCCAAGGAAAATAACAGTCCCGCTGGCGCTGAACAGCCCGTGGAATTCCTCTTGGCCGCAGGTAATGCCGGCATCGAAGCCGCCACCAACATCGAGGTAGAGAAGGGCATCATCACCATGTACCTGGCGGTGTATGGCGCTACGGCCTTGCTCTGCCTGCTGACCTTCCGCAGTTGGCGCGCAACGTTGGTGGCGCTGATTCCTTTGCTGATGACCACGATCATCTGCAAGGCGCTGATGGTCTGGTTGGGCATCGGCCTGAAAGTGGCGACGTTGCCGGTCATCGCCGTGGGTGTCGGTGTCGGGGTCGACTACGCGTTGTATCTGCTCAGTGTGCAACTGGCCGTGCAGGAACGCGGTGGCAGCCTGGCGGTTGCGTATCGCCGCTCGCTTGACTTCACCGGTCGTGTCGTTGCCCTCGTTGGCCTGACCATGGCCGCCGGGGTGATTACCTGGGCCTGGTCGCCGATCAAGTTTCAGGCGGACATGGGCATTCTGCTGACCTTCATGTTCCTGTGGAACATGCTCGGTGCGCTGGTGCTGATACCGGCCCTCTCGCACTACCTGCTCAACCCTAAAGGCAACTCCAAGGCCGGCGTGACCCTCGATCTGGAGGACGCGCGCGCCCAGCAGGAACCGCGCAAACCCGCGGCCGGCGCACCTGCATCCCAATTGACTGAACTCGCCTTACCCCGGCGCGTCCGCTGACTAATAGCCGGGCACAGACCTGGCTGGCAACTGCAAGGAGAGAACAATGTTCGAGTTATTGATGAGTGCCGACATGATGGTTCCGGACCCGGACGGCATGACGGAAATGTTGGTCGACAAGCTCGGCATCTACAAACACGAACGCTGGCGCCAGGCGTTCGATAATCACCCGTACATTGCGCATTTCCTGCGGGTGCACAAATCCCTGGCGGTGTCGCCCACGCGCATCGAACCGCAATGGCACCTGGACCGGCCGAACCCCGGTGATCCGTTGTTCCATGACTTTCTGGAAAGCCTGAAGGATTTCCAGGGGCATCATCGGCCGATGCTCACGCACTCCATCGTGCTGGCCCTGCACGGGGACAAGTTCGACGCGCTGGTCGACAAACTGATGCGTCGTCGCTTGCCGTTCCGCATGGCGCAGCGCACCCCGGAAATGCCCTTCGACCGCTTATGGCTGGGTGCTACTCCCGAGCAACCGTATTACCAACCCACTGTGGATGGCGGTTTGTGCATTGAAATCATGCCGACCGAGCCTTTGCAGATGCCGCCGGAAACCTATCAGTTACCGCCGATGCAGCCGCGCGATCTCAAGCCTGGCGACATGGTCCGCGTCACTGCTCGTGGCTTCCTGGTGCGCGATCTCGACGAAACCCTACGCAAGGTCTCGACCAACCTTGACTGGGAACCGAGCGGGCCTGTCGAGAACATCGGCAGCGAAGGTTATCGCCGTGCGCGAATGGGTTTTACCGTGCCGAACAGTGCCACCCTCGATGTGCTCGAGGCGACGCACTGGAACACCGACGCCGGCCACTACGTCAATAACTGGGGGCCGGGTCCGTACTACATCCGCATCGGTGTCAACGACCTGGCGGCCAAGGCTGAGGATCTGCGGTCTCGCGGCACGCGGTTCCAGTGGATCGAATCCTCGGAGGCCGTCGGCGGCCGTGCGTTGATCAAGATCGATCCACAAGAACTCAATGGCCAGGTCTTCGAGTTCGAGGAGTGCCCTGTATGAGCACAGCGCAAAAACCGCAGCCTCCCGTGCTGATCAACGACGCGGTGCGCCTTGAGCGTGATTCCATGGTGGGCTGGGTGGTACTGACCCGGCCCCGGCAGATCAATGCCATCAACGACGACATTCGTCAGGGCGTGCCGCAAGCACTGGCGCTGCTGCAGCAAGACCCGGACATTCGCGTGATCGTGATTCGTGGGGAAGGGGAGCGGGGCTTTTGTGCGGGGGCCGATATCAAGGAGCGCCGCGGCCCGGAATCGAGCCTGCAAGTTCGGCAGCGCATGGAACAGGTGCGCTGGATCGAAGCCCTGGACGGCATCAGCAAACCGGTGATCGCTGCTATTCATGGTTATTGCATGGGCGGTGGGCTGGAACTGGTGCTGGCGTGTGACATCCGCTTCGCCGCGCCCGATGCCGTGTTCGCCTTGCCGGAAACCGGCCTGGGGCTGATTCCCGGTGGCGGTGGTACGCAACGGCTTTCCCGAGTGGTCGCGCCGGGCCAGGCGTTGGACATGTTGCTCACCGGAGACCGGGTGGGTGCCGAGCAAGCGCAGCGCATTGGTCTGGTCAGTCGCTTGGCCAGTGACAATGCCAGCCTGCTGGACGAAGTCCGTGCCTTTGCTCAGCGCATCGCCAGCAAACCACCCACCGCGTCGGCTTTTGTCAAACAAGCGGCTCGGGCGGCACTGGACATGGACCTCAAACGTGGCCTGGATCTGGAGCTTGATCTGTTCGCCTTGCTGGCCCCGACCAAGGATGCCCGCGAGGCGGCCCAAGCGTTCAGCGAGCGGCGCGAACCGCGGTTTACCGGCGAGTAAAGCGCCACCCAAAACAATAAGGAACAGAACATGAGCACAGGAAAACTGGCAGGACGAGTGGCCATTATTACCGGCTCCGGTGGCGGCCTGGGCGCTGAGTGCGCACGGGTGCTGGCGTCGCATGGTGCAAGTATTGCGGTGGTCGATATCAATTTCGAGGGGGCCACAGCCGTGGCCCAATCACTCCTCGCCGAGGGTCATCAAGCCTTGGCGATCGCCACTGACGTGTCCTCGGAAGACGCCGTGCGGGCGATGGTTGCTCAGGTCAAACAGCATTTTGGCCGTATCGACATTCTGCACAACAACGCGGCGATCCTGAACGCCGAGCAACGTCAGCTGGACCGCGATTTCGTCAATCTCGACATGCAGGCCTGGGACCGCGCCATCGCCGTCAACCTTCGTGGCGCGGTGCTGTGCACCAAGCATGTGATACCGGTCATGCTGGAGATCGGCAAGGGCTCGATTATCTTCGCCACTTCGGGGCTGGGCATGCAGGGCGATATGTCCCTGACCGGCTACGCCACCTCGAAGGCGGGGCTGATGATGCTGCCGCGCATGGTCGCCTCGCAATACGGCAAACAAGGCATTCGCGGCAACGCCGTGCAGATCGGCCTGGCGCCTTCGGAACACGCCATGCCTGAACCCTTGCTCGACATCCTGCGCGACAACCACTGCACCGCCGAGCTGGGCACGCCTCGGCAGATTGCCGATGTGGTGGCGTTCCTGGCCAGTGACGAATCCTCCTTCGTCACCGGCACCACGCTGGTCGCCGACGGTGGTTTCAGCAGCCACACCCCCTCCCTGGTGGCGATGCGCGCGCTGTTTGCGCAGATGGGTCGCACCGGCATGTAACCCTTGCCCGGCGCACCCGGTGCGGTGCGCCGCGGCTGATCTTTGCCGCCATAGCCGCCGTGTGCCGCCGTGGTTGAACTTCGACTTGGAATTAATTGATGAACCAGAACCAAAATGCGAGCACTACGGATTTTGATGTGATCATCGTCGGCGGTGGCACCAATGGCCTTTCGGCTGGCTGCTACCTGGGCCTGGAAGGCAAGAAGGTGCTGGTTCTGGAGGCATTGGACAAGGTCGGCGGGATGGCCTCCTCGGGTTACCTGATACCTGAAGCGCCGCAGCATCTGGTTCATCCCTGTGCCCTGGACATGATGTCGATGCGCGTGCATTCCCATGTGCCAGCGGAGTTGGGACTTGATCGACACGGTTTCAAATCGATAGAGCTTGCGCCGGGGTATGTGTACCTGCACCCGGATGGGCAATCTCTGATCTTCTGGCGTGATCGCGAGAAAACCGCCGCCGAGATCCGCCGGTTCAGCAGCAAGGACGCCGAGGCGTTTCTGCAGTTCATGAAAGTCATCGACATGTTCCTCGATATCGCGTTGCCGATGATGCGTGTCGACCCGGCCAAAACAAACCTCGGCGTGAAGCTGAAAATGCTCGGCACCGCAATCAAACACAAAGCGCTGAAACCCGAATTGATGGCGCTGATGACGGGCTCTGCATTGCAGGCGGCGCGTGAGCGCTTCGAACACCCGGTGACCATTTCGGCAATGTGCGCACTCACTGGACTGGCGGGGGACATCAGCGCCGATGGCGGTGGCATCTATTACGCCTTGCTCGGTTTCCTCCATCGTTTTGGCGTGGGCCGGGTATTGGGTGGCATGCAGCAGTTGAGCAATGCCATGCAGGCTCGACTGGAAGAGCTGGGCGGGCAAGTGCTGGTGTCGGCCAGCGTCAGTGAAATCGTTGCCAGGGACGGTCAGATCAAAGGCGCGAAACTGGCGGATGGTCGTCAGTTCACCGCACGGGCAGTCATTGCTGGCTGCCACCCCAAGCCGGCGCTGGATATGGTTACCCCCGGCGAGATTCCCCAACACCTGTTGACACGCATTGCCATGGCACCGGCCAACGGCAAAGGCTCGGGGCCGCTAAAGATAGATGTTGCCTTGCGTGGGCAGATTTCTGTGCCACGTTTCGCTGCCATTCGTGGCGACGGCGTTGATTTGCGTAAAACCGTCATGCTGATCGGCACCGAAGAAGCCGTGCTGGAAAACTTCGCCGCCTGCGCCCGTGGTGAAGTGCCAAAGTTGCCCTATATCACCGTGGCCGCGCCGAGTGCGGCCGACCCTTCACAAGCGCCAGCCGGGCAGGATGTGTTGTACATCTATCCGCCGGTAATGCCGGTCAATCCCAATGAAGGTTGGGACGCGCTGCGTGAGCGGGTGGCCGACCAGGTGCAGGAACAGCTGTATGACTACATCGATGGGATCGAGGGGCAGGTGATTGGTCGACACATCGAGGCGGCTCCGGATTTTACTGCGCGCTTGAACACAGTGAATGGCTGCGTGGTGCATATCGACACCACCTCGATGCGCTCGAGCACCATGCGACCGGCGTACGGTTTGGGCGGCGATACCTTGCCTGTGGCGGGACTGTATTTAGGGAGTGCCGGCATTCATCCGGGCGGCGGGGTCAATGGCATGGCCGGGCGGTTGGCAGCCAAGCGGGTGAGCAAGTATTTGCGTAAAAAGGCTGACTAAAGCGGGTCGCTGATCCCAAGCCCCACAGAGAACCCACTGTGGGATCAAGCCTGCTCGCGAAGAGGGAGTGTCAGTCCCCATGAATGTGGGCTGACCCACCGCCTTCGCGAGCAGGGAAAGCTCATTGGGCGAGAGTGTGTGAACGGCGCTTAAACGCCGTCGACGTTCTTTTCTGCCCCCAGCGAAATACTCGCCAGCACAAAATCCGCCGAGTACTGCCGCCACGTGGCCATGCCTTGCTCCGAGTCCGTATCCAGTCCTGCAAGTGCCGACATCGAATACCGATTGGTAAACCAGCCCGTAGTCACCAACGAAGCGCTGGCCAACAATAAACGCGGATTGATGCCGGCGCGAAAATCACCACTGGCCGCCCCGCGCAACAGAATCGCGTCAAGCTTGGCAATCAGCTTCGGTGCCATTTCCAGAAAGTGGTTACGCGGTGTTTCGTGGGTGTCATGGTAGCGAATGCCTTCCAGCGCCAGGCTGCCGAGGAAGGGGTCCAGACGGTACTGGTCAAAAAAATGGTTGAGCACGGCGCGCATCGCCACTGGCGGTGAAAGCTCTTCGACATTGAGGTTGACCAGCTCGGACATGATGTTGTCCGAAGACTCATCCAGTACCGCTACAAACAGGCCTTCCTTGGAGTTGTAGTAGTGGTAGACCAGCTGCTTGGTGACGCCTGCTTCCCGGGCAATTTCTTCCACGCGCGCCCCGGCCAGGCCTTTTCTGGCGAACTCCACGCGCGCTGCCGCGAGCAGGCGATTCATCGTATTGCGTTTGCCCTGTTCGCCACCTTCGCCTGCCTTTACCGCCACCTTGTACTCCTTATGCCTGAATGGGTCTGGCTATTCATACTTTGAAGCATTTTCCCTGAGCGCTTCGTTTGACCCCGAGTCAAACGAAGCGGGTCACCGGTGTAGAGACAACCGCATACCATGGGGTGGCAGCCGGGCAATCTTGGTATGCAAGAAGAACAAAAACAAGACTGGAGATCCTGATGAGCAACGAAAGCGCAGCACTGGACCTGGCAACCGCATACTCCGCCGTGTCGGAAATGTATCGTGGCACCGACCTGGATATTCACGCGGTGTGCCGCGAGCAACGGTTGAAATCGCCCATCTATGAAGGCGACTTCATCACCCAGTTTGGCGTCCCGACCAATGCCGGCACCCAGCAGGGTACTCGCCCGACCTTCGCCTTGTTCAAATACCAGGACGTGATGACGGTTCTGCGCGATGGTGCAACTTACACCAGTGGATTTATTGCCGAAGGACTGGGAGCGTTTTTCGATGGTTTGATCATTCTGGCCATGGACGGTGACGAGCACCGCAAAGTGCGTGCCTTGTTGCAACCGGCGTTCATGCCGGAGACCGTGAACAAGTGGCGCCCACAGATCGACCAGGTCATCCGTGAGGAGTACATCCTGCCGATGTTGCCGGCGAAGAACGCCGACTTGATGAAGTTCGGTCTCGAGCTGCCGATTCGCGTCATGTACGCCCTGATGGGCTTCCCCTCGGATGAACCCTCCAAGTACAAGCAATACGCGGCCTGGGCCTTGGCCATTGTCGGCGGCAACCAGATTGACCCGAGCAAAATGGTCGAAGCGCGGCGACAGGCTGGGATCGCCGTCAAAGGTCTGTACGACGCGCTTGCCGAGGTCGTGGTGCAACGTCGTGCCGAGGGCAGCCAGGGCGATGATGTGGTCGGTCGTTTGCTGCGCGCGGAATACGAAGGGCGCACGCTGGATGACCACGAGGTGATCACCTTCACTCGCTCACTGTTGCCGGCCGCCGGCGAAACCACCACGCGCATGTTCGGCTCGGTGATGACCTTGCTGCTCACCACACCCGGGTTACTGGACCGGGTCAAGGCCGACCGCTCGCTGATCGGCAAGCTGATGGATGAAACCACGCGATTTGAACCGGTGGCCACTTTCAAAGTGCGCGAAACTGCCAAAGAAGTGGAATTTCATGGCGTGAAAATCCCGAAGGGTTCGTTCGTCCAGTGCATGGTGGTGTCCGCCAACCGCGACGAAGACGCATTTGAAAACCCCGATGAATTCGACATTGACCGCAAGCCCAAACCCTCCTTCGGTTTCGGCTTCGGCCCGCACATGTGCATCGGTCAGTTCGTTGCCAAAGTGGAGATCAGCTGCGCGGTCAACGCAATCCTCGACCTCCTCCCTAACTTGCGCCTCGACCCGAGCCAACCCGTCCCGCAGATCGGCGGCGCGCAGTTGCGTGGCGTATCCACGCTCCCGGTGATCTGGGACTGAGCCACGGTGCACTCCCGTTTCCCTGCCTCAACAAAAACAACAGAGGGCATTATGAGAACGTTTAAAACCATTCCAGAACGCGGTGATTTCGGCTTTCAACAACTGGTTGGGCCGCACCAGGTCACGGGCGCGTCGATGTCATCCGAGCGCGGCTTCTTCGGCCTGCACCTGAGCAAGAGTTCGCCGTTCGGATCGGTGCGCGATGAGCAAGGCAATATCTATTCCTTCGTCCGCTCGCTGATGGCGCCAAATGGCACGCCGAATCCAACCAAGTTCTTCTACCTGAACAACCATGTCGACAACGTTCACCTGCGCATGGATCACAAAAAAATGGCCCGTCAGGCACTGACGCCGCTGCCGGTGCACAGTCTGGAAGGCGATGTCGCACGTTGGGCCAGCCAACCGGGTGAAGCCGGTAACGCTTGGGAAATAACGGCCAGCAGCGAACGCCTGACCTGGAAAGAAGAAGGCCTGTTTCACCTCGAAGGACGTCTGCTCGGTCCGGGACTGCAGTGGTATTTACCCGGCGTGGAATGGGGCACTTTCTACGTTTCGCAGTTGTGGGACATCGCCGGCGTCTGCGAAGGGCGTCCAGTCAAAGGCGCGATGGCACTGGATCAGTTTTACATGGCTGAAGGCGGCGCCATCCACTTCAAGAAAGACCTGGTGGTGAACAACAACAAGCATGTGATCTGGTGGTCTTTCGTCACCGTTTATAAAGACGGCACGTGGGATACCGGTTCTTTCATGGTCGGTCACGACCACTTGGGTTACGCCATTTTCAACAATGAAAAAGGCGAAGTGCGGGTGACCACCGATATCGAAGGACACACCGAGCACAAGGACGGCAGCTACTTCCTCAAGTCCGCGAAAATTGTGCTTGAAGGCGAGGAAGCGTGGGAGTTCCTGCCGGACGAGAAGGGCGAGATGATCGACTTCGTCGGCGGCTTCCCGATCACGGCGCAGCAGGAAGGCCGTTGGCGCCGGGTGGGCGATACCCGCGAGCCGTCTCACTGGCTGGGCTGGGGCGAATCGGACCGGCGTAACGGCTCGGCCCGCAACGTTCCAGGCAAGGACCTGTAATCAGCCGGGTGCGCCGGGTTGCGATCATTATCCGGCGCATACGCTGCATCAGTAGCCTCTCTAATAACAACAATGAGGAATCACGATGAAATTCCGTGACAAAGTCGTGCTGGTCACTGGTGCCGGCCGAGGCATGGGTCGCGCCATTGCCCTGGCCTATGCCCGAGAGGGCGCCAAGGTGGTCGTGTCAGCACGCACCGCTCGATACGGCGAGGAAACCGTTGCCCAGATCAAGGCCCTGGGCGCGCAAGCCTGTCTGGTCGGTGGCGACATCGCCGACCGCGAGGCGATCAAGTCAATGGTGCAAGGTGGTGTAGAGCTTTTTGGTGGTCTGGATATCGTGGTGCATTGCGCCGCCGATACCAGCCACGGGCTGATCGCCGAAATGGCCGATGACACCTTTGATCACATCGTTCGCAGCAATATTCAGTCGCTGTTCTGGCTGGCCAAGGACAGCGCACCATACCTGTCCAAAGCGGTCGACAAAGGCCGGCTGATTTTCATCTCGTCCGGCGAAGCCAACCGTAAATACACCCCTCGACTGATTGCCTATGGTTCCAGCAAAGCCTTCATGAATGCCTTCGCCCGTGGCCTGGCGGTGGAATTCGGCGCCATGAACATTCTGGTCAACGTCGTCGAGCCTGGACTGATCGGCACTGACCACATGCTCGAAACCCTTGGCAATGAACTGCCGCATAAACTCGCCGCACATTTCCCGGTAGGGCGTTTGGGCGAATCCGCCGACATTGCCAACGCCGTCCTGTTTCTGACCTCCAACGAGGCTTCCTATATCACCGGCACCTCGCTGCTGGTGGATGGCGGCGCCACCATGATCGCGCTGCCCAAAGTCGAAGAAATCCTCAAGGGCCATTAATCAAGTCGCACGTGCGCGATGGGAGTCAGGTCATGACATCGGATACACGCAGTAGCAGCACCACAGCCCACGCTGGCAATGATTTTTCCGAGTTCAAGCGCGGCTGGCGCGTGGTTGTCCTAGGCCTGTTTGGCATCTGCACCAGCATTACCGCTGCGTTGCTGTACGCCTTCGGCACACTGGTGATTCCGCTGGAGCAGGCGTTCGGTTGGAGCCGTGGCGACTTGCAAGCCTCCATCACCTTTCTCTTCGCCGGGGTGGCGATTTCCACGCAACTGGTCGGCTGGCTGTACCGTCGTTTCGGTCTGCGCCGGGTGGCGATTGTTTCGATTGTGCTGCAGATCGTCGGTTACTTTGCGATCACGCGGATTCAAGGTTCAATCGGCTGGTTGTACCTGGCGTTTTTCAGCATGCCCATCATCTGTGCCGGGACCATTGCGATCACCTGGACACAATTGGTCAACCTCTGGTTCGAGCGTAACCGTGGACTGGCGTTGGCTGTGATTCTGTGTGGCACCGGGCTGATGGCGATGATTCTGCCACCCTTGTTGTCGCGGCTGATTGCCGCCTACGGTTGGCAAGCCGGATTTATTGCATTGGGCGCGATGCCGTTGCTGTTTACGCTGCCCTTGGCATTGATGTGGTTGCGCATGCCGGCGCTGCTCGCGAGTCCTGACACGACGACGCAAAAGGAACTTCCGGAGCTGTCCGGCATGTCCTTTAAACAAGCAGTGCGCTCAGGGATGTACTGGGGCTTTAACGTCGCGTTGATATTGTCGGTGTCGTTGACCGTCGGCATGGTCACCAACATGGTGCCGATGCTGCAAAGCAAGGGCCTGAGTGCGCAGCAAGCCAGCCAGATCTTCAGCACCTTTGGTATTTCCATCATCGGCGGACGCTTGTTGGTGGGTTATCTGCTGGACCGCTATTCACCTTCGGTGGTGGCCGCCGTGAGCCTGGCGCTACCCGCATTGGGCTGCGCGATCTTTCTCTTTGGCGGCGCGCAGAACACACCGTTGCTGGTGCTGGCGACCCTGTGCATCGGCGCCAGTGCCGGGGCTGAGTTCGATCTGGCAGCATTCCTGATGGCGCGCTATTTCGGCTTGAAAGACTACGCGCGGATATTTGGCCTGCACCTGTGCCTGATCACCATAGTTTCCGGTCTGGTGCCCATGCTGTTCGGCCATCTTTATGACCTGTACGGCAGCTATTCCGCCGTGCTGGTGTGCTGTTTCTGCTGCGCCATTATCGGCCCGACCATTCTGCTGTGGTTGAGGATGGAGCCGGCATTTCTCGCCCGTCAGCAAAAACTGCGCAACGGCAACACGCCTGAACCCACCCGAGGATGAACATGATATGAGCATGGACAAATACGCAATCGAGCACTTTCTACACGGGCAGATCGACTGTTGGAACCGGGGCGATAAGGAGGGCTTTTTCGCTCACTACCGCAGCGTCTCGGCCAACGGCTTGAGTATCGAATACGTCGGCAAGCCGCAGGCTGATGCATGGCAGGTGCTGGAAGGCATGTGGGCGCAGCAGCAAACCAGGGTTCGCGTCGAGGTACGCCAGTGCATTCTCAATGGCAATGAAGCGGCGTGCCATCACCTGAACGCCTTTCGCGAGCAGGAAGGTGGCATCGAAACGATCGAGTTGTATCGGTTCGAAGATGGAAAGTTGTCCGTGCGTTACTTCATCAACCAGTAATCGTTGCGCACAGCCTCGTCAGAAAGGCTGTGCGCGTCGGCGCCTAGACACCATCGGTGGAATGGGACAACTGCTGCCATTGCTCGATTTCCGCGAGCATCCTGTTGAGCTTATCACTGACCTGCTGATAAGCGTCGGAGCCCGCCAGATAACGCAACGGTGGATGTTCGCTGTTGGCCAGGTGCACCAGCGCATCGCCCAGTTTCGCCGGGTTGCCGGTTTGCTGATGGTTGTAGGCGGCCGAAGCGCCTTTGACCTTGGCGGTGAAGGCGGCGTAATCCTCCAGCCCGCGTTTACCGAAGACCGCTGAGCTGGGGTCGAGAAAGTCTGTACGGAAAACCCCGGGCTCCACCAGCGTGACCTTGATGCCGAACTGCGCTACTTCCTGGGCCAGGGATTCGGAAAAACCTTCCACAGCAAATTTAGACGCGCAGTACAGCGCCGCACCGCCCATCCCGACCACGCCCCCCATTGAAGACACGTTGAACACCCTGCCGCTGCGTTGCTGACGCATGACGGGCAGCACGGCGCGGCAGACGTTGAACACACCAAATACGTTGGTCGCGAATTGCTGGTCGGCGTCGCTGGCGAAATTGTCTTCAAACGGCGCCAGTTGGCCATAACCGGCGTTGTTGACCAGCACATCGATTTGGCCGAAATGCGCCATGGCGGTCTCTACGGCTGCCAATGCCTGGGCTTCGTCGGTCACATCCAGGGCCACGGCCAGCACGCGTTCGCCGTACTGGGCGAAGACAGTTTCCAGCGCTTCGATACGTCGGGCGCTGACCACCACGCGGTCACCGTCTGCCAATGCGGCCTTGGCAATAGCGGCACCCAAACCTCGGGCCGCACCGGTAATAAACCAGACTTTGTTCATTGCATCGCTCCAGTCGTTGTGCAAAAAAATGCCGCGTCAGCTCTGAGGCGGGCGCGGCAGCGTGCGTGAAAGATCAGCGCGGTGTTCAGTCGCGGTTGGCCGCTTCCCAGGCTTTCAGGTCGAATCCGTCAGCGGCGGCCTCGGCCGCCGTCAGCTTGGGTGCGCGGGCGAGAATCTTGCGCGCCGCCATGTGATCGCCCATGCGATTGCAGGATTCCACGGCCACCAGACGGTCATCGCGAAAGCACAGCACTGACGCTTGATGTTCTTCGACTGAACCGAGCACGACGGTACTGTCATAGCCATGGGAGAGACCGGCAATCTGCAGCTTCAAGTTGCCTTGATCAGTCCAGAACCAGGGGAGGGCGCTATAGGGCGCCGGTTTGCCCATCAATCGTGCGGCCACGGCGCGGGCCTGGTCGACGGCGTTCTGCACCGACTCGAGGCGAGTGTGTAACTCATTGTTTTGCAGGCACGGGAAGCTGGCGACATCCCCCACTGCGGAAATTTGTGAGTCAGAGGTCAGCAGACTGGCGTCCACCTTGATGCCGTTCTCGATGTCCAGACCGGCTTCAGTCGCCAGTTGCGCATTGGGGATCACACCGATACCAAACACCACCAGTTCAGCAGGGAGCGCACGTCCGTCACCGGTTTGCACCGCGCACACCTTCCCGTTGTCGCCGTCGATTCGGCTCAAGCCCTGGCGGAAGTCAAAATGCACACCCCAGCCCTCATGTGCCTGGCGAAACAACTGCGACATCTCCCGCGAAACGGCGCGGGCCATGGGGCGCTCGCCCAGCTCCAGTACGTGCACATTAGCCCCTAGGGCAGCGGCCACCGCCGCGAACTCAAGGCCGATAAACCCGGCACCAATCACCACCACGTTGCGCGCCTCTTTGGCCAGCGGCGCCAGGGCATCGGCATCGGCTTTGGTTTTGATACCGAACACTTGCGGCAGCTCTGCGCCGGGAACCGGCAGGGGGCGGTTGTGGGCTCCGGTCGCCAGCACCAAGTGGTCGTAACTGACGGCAGCACCCGAGGCCAACACCACGCGTCGGTTCAGGCGGTCGATCGCGGTCGCCTGGTCATGCAGCAGTTCAATGCGCTGGGTGGTGTAGAAATCAGCAAGACGAAACAGCAGATTGGTCGCCTGGATCTTGCCAAGCAGATAAGCCTTGGACAATGGCGGGCGCTGGTAGGGCAGGCCTGGCTCATCGCCGATCAGGGTGATGCGCCCGTCATAGCCTTCCTGACGCAGGGAGGCAGCGACCTGAAATCCGGCCTGGCCAGCACCGACGATAACGACTGAGGCGAGGGTCATGGGAGCTCCTTCAAGCGCATTCAGAATTGCGACGACGGCAGGTGCAGAACCATGCCGTCCATGTCTTCGCTGATGATCATTTGACAGCTCAAGCGGCTGCTGTCACGGCGTTCGAAAGCGTACTCGAGCATGTCGTTCTCCATGCCTTCCGCCGCTTGCACCTTGCCCAGCCAGGCCTCGTCGACATAGGTGTGGCAGGTGGCGCAACTGCAGGCACCACCGCAGTCGGCAGAAATACCCGGCACCGAGGCGAAGGTCGCGGCTTGCATCACCGATTGGCCGATGTCGCCTTTGACCTGATGGGCGGTGCCGTTGTGTTCAATAAACGTCAATGTGGGCATGTTCTGCTCCGATTCTTGTTGGGGGGCTCAGGATTGGCTGGGAATGGTTTGCGCATTGAAGTGCGGTACGCGCCCCAGGGTCAGTAGCAACAGCGGACCGATGAGGCAGCATGCGGCGCTGTAAACCAGCATCGCGTTATACGAACCAGTGCGCGCCAGCATGTACGCGAAGAGCAGCGGCGCCAGCGCCGAGGCCACGGTATTCAGGCCCTGATGCACACCGAACAGGCGGCCGTATTCGCGCAAGCCGAAGTAGCGGGCAATCAGGAATGCGGCAATATCGAACTCCGCCCCGGCGCCGAATCCCACCAGCACCGCCGCCAGCATCAGCGGAGCAAATTCGGTGGTCGGGCTCAGGTAGATGAAACAACCGACGGCGGGCAGCACCAGGCTGATCGCAGACACAATCGGCGGCCACAGACGATCGAGCAGATAGCCGATAAGCATGCGGCCGAAGATCAGCGAAATACCAAAGCAGCTGAAGATGGTGGCCGCGTCCCCGGCCGACAGACCTCGGGCTTGCAGCATGGGCACGGTGCTGGTGACCATGCCGACAATCGAAGAAATCACCAGGCTGAGCGCCAGGTTGCAGGTCCAGAATTTCAGCGAGCCCATACCTTCACGAAAAGACATGCCGGGCAATTGCTCCAGCGCATGACCGTCGTCACGCTGACCTGCAACAGTGGGTAGCTTGAACCACAGCAGAATCAGCGGCAGCAGCACCAACAGGTTGAGCAGCGCGAGAATCACGAAGGCCGCGCGCCAGTCCCATTGCTCGATACCCCACGCCATCAGGCGAGGAATGGTGGCGGCGGTGACGCCGGTCCCGGACAGACCAATGGCCAGCGCCAGGCCGCGATTGCTGTCGAACCAAAGGCTTATCAGTTGGGTCCAGGTCACCGCCAGCGCGCCCATGCCGACGATGGGCAGTAGCGCAAAGGCGATGTACATCGACCAGATCGATTGGGTCAGTTGCGTGGTCGCCAGGTAGCCGAGTGACAACAGCAGCAGGGAAATAACCGTCACGCGCTTCATGCCGTAGCGCAGGTTGAACCAACCCACCAACTGCAATGACACCACCGCGCCGCCAAACAGAAAGGTGATGCAGGCTTGCAGTTCACTTTTGCTCCAGCCAAAGGCATCGCCGAGCGGCACGACCAGTGTGCCGAAGCCATAGAGCAGGGCGGCGTTGATGCTGATGGCCACTCCGGCGACCGACAAAATCAGGATTTTCCAGCTTTGGCGAAATTCGCGTAGATCGATTGCCGCTTCGTTTCTAGACGGGTGCATGAAGTTGGCTTCCTTATAGGTTTTGTTGAGCCAAGCACTGCTACAAGTGGTGATGTGGATCACCGCCAGCAGATTCTTTGAACAGAATCTGGTTTTTTAATCAGAATAAAATCAGAAATTCGGCTTTGTCCAGCGCAGCTATCTGACTAACGGACAAACGAATCTCATGCGTTGCACCCACCGTTGAATCACTCTGAAGCCAGCCGTGTTCAACATCCTGCTGCGATTCACCCCTTTTGATGCCAAGGCAGTGATTAGCGACAGCGGATGTGTCTCAGCATATCCGCGTTAAAAATTAATTGCACATAAAATAAATAAGTGTTCATAATTTGCAAAGGCTGAACCTGATAAAGGAGAAAAAAATGAGTTCAGAAAAAGCGCAATTCAAAGCAGTGGCCGACCGAAGCCGCTGCTGTGGTTATGGTTTGTGTGCTGCGATTTGTCCCAGCCTGTACAAGCTTGATGCCGATGGCATGGTGTACCTCGACGACGCCCGGGTTCCGCCGGAGTTGGAGGAGGAGGCGCGTGAGGGTGCGGCCGCCTGCCCCGCGGAGGCCATCTGGCTTGAGCCCATCACCCCGGATGACGACGCTGTTTGATGGCGTGAGCGTCAGCTGCAACGTGATAACCACTGAGGTGAGGATGTGCTAATGGGACGATTACCAAACAAGGTCGCGCTGATTACCGGTACTGGCGGCGGCCAGGGCAGGGCTGCGGCGCTGCGTTTTGCCCGCGAAGGGGCGATTGTGGTCGGTTGCGATTTCAACGCCGAAGGTCACGAGGAGACGGCAGCATTGATGCGAGCCGAGGGGTTTACCCTGTACGGCTCGGCACCCGTGGACCTGGGCGATCACGAACAGGCCAAGACCTGGATCGATGCCGCCGTGGCTGAACACGGGCGCATCGACATTCTCTACAACAACGCTTCCGCCGCACGTTTCGGGCTGGTCAGCGAGCTGTCGATCGAAGATTGGCAGTACACCATGCGCAATGAAATCGACCTGCTGTTCTATACGACCAAATATGCCTGGCACCACTTGGCCGAACAGCGCGGGGTGATCATCAACGTATCGTCCACCGCCGCCTGGGGTGGCTCGAAAGTTGCCGGCATTTCCGCGCATTCAGCTGCCAAGGGCGCTGTGGTGTCCTTCACTCGCCAGTTGGCGGTAGAAGGGGCGCCGTTCGGTATCCGTGCGGTCAGTTTGAGCCCGGGATTTGTCGCGACGCCTGGCACCCGGCCGTTTCTGGAAGACCCAAAGATGCGTGCCATGTTGCTGGATGGCGTATTGATGGATCGCCCCGGCGAACCCGAGGAAGTGGTGGCGATGGCGGTCTTTGTCGCCTCGGATGAAGCTTCATTCATTACCGGTTCGGACTTCGTCATCGATGGCGGGTTACTCGCGATCTAGCACGCGCGGCGCTCCGACAGGGGCTACCGGCACCCTTTCATCTCGAACAATAACAAGGTGAATAACGTGGACATCATCGGTATCGGTTACATGGGCTTTGAGACCCCCAATCTCGAAGCGTGGCGTGAGTATGGCCCGCAGGTGATGGGTTTTGGCATCGGCAAGAACCCCGAGAGTGATCCCGATTCGCTGTACTTCAAAATCGATGATCGCCGCCATCGCTTCGCTTTTCATCCAGGCAAGGTAGACCGAATTGTCTACATCGGCTGGGAAGCGGTGGGACGCATGGCGTTCGAGGACGGTATCAAGAAGCTCGCGGCCGCCAATGTCGACTTCACCCGCGGTGATGCCGAACTGTGCGAAAAGCGTGGCGTGCGTGAATTGGTGCGTTTTCGTGATCCGGTGGGGTATCAGCACGAACTGTTTTACGGGCAAAAATGGCTGCCGCGCTCGTTCCAGCCGGGCCGTCCGCACAGTGGTTTCCTTGCCGACGAACGGGGTGCGGGTCATGTGGTGCTGATCACCCCGGACTACACGCCGGAACTGGAAGACTTCCTGCTTAACGTCATGGGTTTCAGCTGGTATGGCGCCGGTGCGGGCAAAGGACGAACCGGTTTCTTCCGCTCCAAACTCAACCATCACACCAGTCATGACATCGCGTATGGCCACGGCCCGGGTCGCATGGGCGTGCAACATGTCGGGCTGTTTGTGCGCAACGTGCGTGATGTCGGTGAGACCTACGACATCGTGCGTCAGCGTGAACTGCCGATGATGATGACCCTCGGCCAACATGCCCAGGACCCCCATCTGTCGTTCTACCATTTCAATCCGTCCGGGTTTGCCTTTGAGACCATTGCTGAAATCGAGCCATGGCAAGGCGATCCCTACGAGCTGAATCCGGAAAAGCTCAGTCTGTGGGGCCACGAAATGGTCGGGCCAATTCTTGGTGCCAGCGTCAAGACACCGGAAGAAGTACTCGACGCCGAGTACCTGCCGACGTACCTGGCCAAGCGCTGATATGCGCCTGGCGCGGGTCGAGGTGGACGGGCAAGCGTTCTGGGCGTTGCTGGATGCGCAAACTGACCGCCTGCGGCGTATTCATGCGCCGTTCACCCACTGGGCCGGGCTAGGGGCGGATCTTACGCCAGACGCCCTGGACCTGAGTGGCGAATGGTTGCCGTTGTCGGCTTCGCGCCTGCTTGCGCCGCTGGAACCGGGCAGCCGGGTATTTGGTGTGGGCCTCAATTACCTCAGCCACCTCAAGCGTCTGGGCAGTGAGGCGCCGGCGCACCCGCTGGCCTACATGAAACCTGAGTCAGCGCTGGTCGGTGCAAATGACGAGATCGATTATTCGCCGCTGACCACCCAGCTTGATTACGAGGTGGAACTCGTCGCCGTGGTGGGTCGCCCTTTGCTGGATGAACCCCATGCCAGCGCTTGCCTACTGGGGTACACCGTAGGCAATGACATCAGCGCGCGGGATGCCGGCAAGCAGATTGGTCGTCTTGACCTGTTGACCCAGAAATCCATGGACCGCACCACGCCAGTGGGGCCCTGGATTGTGACCGCCGACGATCTGGGCATTACCGGGCAACCGACACTGGATATGCGCCTGAGCGTAAACGACGAAGTGCGCCAGCAGGACAATACGCGGCAAATGATTTTTCCCCTGGACGAGTTGCTCAATTATCTGGATGCACGCATCAGTCTGCGTCCTGGCGATCTGGTGTTCACTGGCTCAACCCACGGTGTAGGGCTGGAAAGCGGGCGTTTTCTGCAGCCGGGTGATTGGGTCGACGCTGAAATCGAAGGCATCGGCCAACTGCGCAATTCCATCGCTCAGCCGCGTCAGCTCAGCCCTTCGCGGGCGATGGGGCGACTGGGTCAGCCGCTGGACAAATAATTCCTGATTTTGACTAGCGTAGCCGCTGAGGAGTGAAGATGAGCGAGGGCTCGGCGTGGGCGCCGTTTCGCAATAAAGCGTTCCGCGGCTTATGGCTGGCAGCCGCAGTGGTCAACATGGCTATCTGGATGCAGACGGTCGCCGCGGCGTGGATCATGACCACATTGACGACCTCGGCAGCCATGGTCTCTCTGGTGCAAACCGCCGTGACCCTGCCGGTGTTCCTGTTTGCCTTTCCCGGTGGGGTGATTGCCGATCGGGTGGACCGTCGCAGTTGGCTGATCATTACCCAGTGCATGATGCTGTTCGCCGCGCTGGTGTTGTGTGGGCTGGCGTACAGCGCGCACCTGGAAACCTGGGGCTTGCTGGCGTTTACCTTTGTGCTCGGTACCGGCAGTGCGTTGGGCATGTCGGCGTGGATGGTGACCATGGTCGGTGTACTGCCCCGCGACCAAGTGCCGGCCGCAGTGTCCTTGAACGGAATTTCCATCAATGCCACCCGCGCTTTGGGCCCCGCGCTGGCGGGTGCATTGATTGCGTACTGGAACACGACCTCGGTATTTCTGGTAATCGCGCTGTGTATGTTCGCGGTGCTGCTCTTCCTCTTTCGTATCGCGCCCAACCCGCCCACCGTGGGCTTGCCACCGGAAACCATGACCGGCGGCATGCGCAGTGGCCTGCGCTACATCCGGCATTCAGCGGTCCTGTTCAGCGCCATGAAGCAGGTTCTGGTGTTCACTATGAGTGCCAGCGCTTTGTGGGCCTTGATGCCACTGGTGGCCAAGCAGGAATTGGGCATGGATGCCGGTGGTTATGGCTTGCTCATGGCGTTTCTTGGTGCCGGTGCCGTGTTGGCTGCACTCGGCTTGCCGCGGCTGTATCGCGTACTGGGCATGCGTCATCTGCTGGTTTGCGGCGCCATCTCCTTTGCCCTCGCCACTCTCACTGCCGCGCTATCCAACAACCGCTATGCGGTCTGCGCGATGATGCTGCTGGCGGGGTTTGGCTGGATGGCGGTCAACGCGACCATTTCCACGGTGGTGCAAACCTATGCCGCCAACTGGGTGCGCGCGCGGGTCGCATCGGTCTATGTGTTGATCCTGATGGGCGCGATGGCAGCCGGAGGTGCGATATGGGGGGCATTGGCCGAATACCTGGGGTTGAGCCAGAGCTTGCTGCTCTCGACACTGTTGTTGCTGGTCGGTATCGCGCTGACCCGCAATGGCCATGTGGAGCTGGGCCAGGAAGCAGACTTTGCCGAGGTTCAGTTGACCGACACACTGCAACTGGCCAGTCCAGTGTCCCATTCCGATGGACCGGTATCGGTGGAGATTGTGTACCAGGTGGCGGCGCCAGATCGCGATGACTTTCTTGCCGCGGTGTACACGGTAGGCAAGGCACGACGGCGCAACGGCGCGCAAAACTGGCGTTTGTACCGCGACATGGCGGACCCGCAACTCTACAGCGAGCGCTTTATTGTCGAGTCCTGGCTGGAATACTTGCGCCAACAGGTTCGGGTGACCCAGGCCGACCATGCCCAAGAGCGTCTCATCGAGCGTTTTCGTCGCGAAGATCTGCAAACCCGCCGTTTGATCTATCAGCCGCCAGTGAAACTAACCGATTGAAGTGATCGAGTAATTCCCAGATAAAACTTTTACGGCGCCAATCATTCTCAGGCTAGAATGGCGCCACTCTAAAGTTACTGGATCGGGCATGGAACTCACTGACGTCAACGACAGCAGCAAATCGGCCGGCGCAACCCTCGTCAAGCCGGTTTCTAACGCCATACGCATCTTGCGCTATCTCAGTCAGGTGGGTACGCCGGAACGCTCAGTGGACATCGCCCGGCAACTGAAAATCAACCCTAGCACCTGCTTCAACATCCTGCGTACCCTGGTGCAAGAGGAGGTGGTCGATTTCAGTGCGCTTTCCAAGCGTTACACCGTGGGCCTGGGCCTGGCGCGTCTGGTCGAACAATTGGTGACCCAAGGTCATCGCGTACAGATGGCCAAACCGCTGTTGCAGAACCTGGCTGCGCGCCAGCGGGTGACCATCACCCTGTGGCGCAAAATGAGCCCTGACCGAATCGTCATTGTCAGCTCTGCTGCGAGCCCGACCGATGTGCGTATCGACATGGCCGAAGGTCAGCGTCTGCCGATTCTGATGGGCGCCAGCGGCCGGTTGTTCGCCACACAGATCGACCTCGACGACCCGGAAGTACAGAGCAGCTTCGAGACGATTCGCTGGGCCCAGCCACTGTCGCTGGAGGTCTATCGCGAAGAGGTCCGGGAAGCTGCCGAGCGCGGTTGGGCAATGGACGATGGGCATTTCTCGGGAGGGATTCTAGCCATTGCAGCGCCGGTCTTTTCACCGACCAACAGCATCGATTTCACCGTGTCAGCGGTGATGTTCCGTGGCCAACGGGATGAAGAGGGCCTTGCCGAACTGGGCAAGGCGCTGATCGAGTTCTGTAGAGAAGTAGCCGGCGTACTCTACTGAGGCGCGCCGTTACTCGCGAACCAGAAGCAGGCTGCCCCCCAACGGGCCGCCTCCGGCTGCCACCGTGCTGACGCGGTGTTCGCGGATTTGCCGGCCTTCGGCACGACCCCACAGTTGCAGACAGGCTTCATGCACGTAACCCAAGCCGTGGGTGCGTCCGCCAGACAGCTGCCCGCCATTGGTATTGATGGGCAGGCTGCCCTGCAGCGCAATGCGCGTGCCACCCTCGACGAACGCACCACTTTGTCCGGTGGGGCACAGGCCCAGGGCTTCCAGCCAGATCAGGGTCAAGATCGAAAATCCGTCATACAACTGCGCAGATTCGACATCCTGCGGGGTGTAGTCGGTGCGCGCCCACATCATCTCGCCGACATCGAAGGCGGCCATTTTGGTCAGGGAGATCTGATCCCACGACCAGGGCTGGTTCAACGCTGCGCCCATGGCCTCGATGCGGATCGGTTTGTTCGGCTGGTCCTGGGCGATATCACGACGGGACAGGATGATGGCGGTGGACGCATCGCAATGCACGTCGCAGTCGAACATGCGCAGAGGCGTCGAAATCATCCGCGAGGCCATGTAGTCATCCATGCTCATCGGCGTGCGGTACAGCGCTTTCGGATTGCGCATGGCGTTCTGGCGACAAGTAAGGGCTATTTGCGCCAGCTGCTCCGGTCGGGTGCCGTACTCATGGAAGTGGCGCTGAGCATACAACGCCATCAGATTGATGCCCGATTGCACATTGAACGGCGTAAACCACTGCCAGGCGTAGCTGCTGTCGCGCCCCTGGGTTTTGTTGGTCAGTGCACCGGCCTGTTTGTTGACCATGCGCGCCGACGCTTCGGTGATGGTGCGAAACACCAGTACGTGCTTGCACAGGCCCGCCGCAATCGCCATGGCCCCGTTGATCACACCGGTGAGCGGGCCGGGCCCTTCATAACCACCACCGAACCAGTTGACGTTGAGCCCGAGGGCGCTCTTCAGCGCACTGGGACCGACCGGTGAAAACGGGTCGCCATTGTTGTTGTCGCCCGGCCAGCAGGCTACGCCGTCGATGTCGCTGCGTTGCAGGCCGGCGTCGGCAATGGCTTCGAGGCAGGCATCCAGGGTCAGGCGCATCGCTGACTTGTTCGAGGGTCGCCCGACTTCCGATTGGCCGATGCCGGTGATGGCTACGTCTTTCTCATAACGATGATCGAACATCACTGATCCTTCTCGAACAGAGGCAACCACACATCCTCGACATTGAGGAAGCTGACCCGTACCGGCATGTCGATATGCACATCCGTGACCGGTATGCCCACCACGTTGCTCACGAACTGCAAGCCGGGTTGTTCAACCAGCTCGATGATTGCCACCACATAGGGCACCTCCAGGTCGGGGGTCCAAGCCTGATAGTTGATGGTGAAGCTGAGCACTTTGCCCTTGCCGGACACCGCTTGCGGCGCGACGTCAAAGCTTGCGCAATGCGGGCACAGCGGGGCGGGCGGGTGGAAATACCGGCTACAGGCTGCGCAGCGATGAACGAGCAGTTCGCCCTGTTGACCGCCTTGCCAGAAGGCGCGGTTGTCGGCGTTGAGTGCAGGCAGTTTTCTAGGCATCAGCGGTCCGCAGGTGAGTGTTTGACTTGAAGTCATACGGTATCATTTGTACATATTTTCTAAAAGTGTCATATATTCATCCGGACAAAGGCGCGAATCGACCGTTCGCGCCGTAAAACAACAACAAGAGGATTTCGCGATGTCCCAATCACTATTGGACAAGAGGGTAGTCGTCACCGGCGGGTTTGGTGCCCTCGGCAGCGCACTTGGCAAATTTCTGCTGGCGCGTGGAGCCCGGGTGGCGTTGCTGGATCGTAGCGAGGCCCCAGCCGCTTTATTGGACACGGAAAATCTGCTGTGTGTGGGCGATGTCGACCTGACTTCGGTCGAATCGGCCAGCGCGGCGTTCGAGCAGATTGCGGCGCATTTGGGTGGCATCGACGGTTTGGTCAATGTCGCGGGCGGTTTTGCCTGGGAGACCGTCGAAGGTGGAAGCCTGCTGACCTGGGATCGGCTTTACCAGATGAACGTGCGTACCGCCGTGGTCAGTTCCCAATCGGCGTTGACGCACCTGCTGGATTCCGGGGCAGGGCGTATCGTCAACATTGGCGCGCTGGCCTCGGTCAAAGCCGCAACAGGTATGGGGGCTTACGCCGCCTCCAAGGCCGGTGTGGCCCGGTTGACCGAAGCGTTGGCCGAGGAGCTGAAGGATCGTGGTGTAACGGTTAACGCTGTGCTGCCGAGCATTATTGACACCCCCGCCAACCGCGCCGACATGCCTGATGCCGACAGCAGCCGCTGGGTCACCCCGCAGGCGTTGGCGGCGGTCGTGGCATTTCTGTTATCCGATGAAGCCGCAGCGGTAACCGGTGCGCTGCTGCCCGTGAGTGGCCGCGTATGAGACTGGTGACGTATACCGATGCCGAAGGTTTTGATCGCGCGGGAGCATTGCTCAATCGGGACCAGCAGGTCCTCGACCTGCAAGACGCTTACCGCTTGCTGGAAGGTCGCGACAGTGTGGCATTAAGCAGCATTCTGGCGCTGGTTGAGGTCGGTGAGCCGGCGCTTGAGTTAGCCCGTTCGTTGGTTGCCAAGGCTCCCTCGGCGGCAGTGCTGGAGCGTGACAGCGTGAAGCTGCGCGCACCGATCCAGCCACCTCCACAAATGCGCGACTGTTCCTGCTTCGAATTGCATCTGCGCCAGAGCTTCGCGGCGGCCCGTCGCGCCCGTGCGCTGCGTACCGAAGACCCCGAAGCCACCCTGAAAGCGATGAACACACGCGCCGACGACCGGGTCATCGAGACCTTCAACAAGCAGCCCATCTACTACAAGGGCAACCGTTTCGCGGTGATTGGCATCGACGATGAATTCCAATGGCCAAGTTTCAGTCGGGCGATGGATTTCGAACTGGAGTTCGGTTGCTACATCGGCAAGCGCGGCAAAGACATCAGCCGTGAAGCCGCCCGGGCGCATATCGTCGGCTACACCATCTTCAACGACATGAGTGCCCGCGACGCCCAGGCCCTGGAAATGCCGGGCATGCTCGGCCCGGCCAAGAGCAAGGATTTCGATACCGCCAACATCATGGGCCCCTGTCTGGTGACAGCCGATGAGCTGGGTGATCCCTATGACCTGAACATGGTCGCCCGGGTCAATGGCGAGGAGTGGGGGCGCGGCAATACCCGCGATATGCGCTGGAGTTTCGAAGACGTGATTGCCCACGTGTCTCGTTCGGAAACCCTGTACCCCGGTGAGTTTCTTGGTTCCGGCACAGTCGGAAACGGCTGCGGCCTGGAGCAATTGCGTTATTTGAAGCCTGGTGATGTGGTTGAACTGGAGATCGACGGCATTGGTGTGCTGCGCACTCAAGTGGGCAAGGCGTCGAGCAAGGATTGACACGTACGTGAATGACGGAAGAATTCACTTACAAGTGCAAAGTGAATTCTATGTACATAAATAGAGAAAGTGTCTTATATTTCGCTGCGACTACTGTCGTGACGCTCTGATCAGGAGGCAATCATGCTAACAAGAACAAGCCCCGTATTGTCTGATGGAACCAAGGTCTCGGACCTCATCTATCCTTCTAGCCGTGAAGTACAAATGCGCGTGTTATCCGATCGCGAAATCTACGAGCTGGAGATGGAAAAAATCTTCGGCAAGATCTGGGTACTCCTGGGTCACGAGTCGGAGATTCCCAATTCCGGAGACTTCATGGTCCGCGACCTGGGCTCCGACTCGGTCATTGTTGCCCGTGGTAAAGAGGGCGAGGTGTACGTCAACCTCAACGTGTGCCCGCACCGCGGCATGCGCATCAGCACTGCCGATTGCGGCAACACGCAAATTCATAAATGCATCTATCACGGCTGGGCCTTCCGCCCGAATGGTGACTTCGTCGGCTCGCCTGTCGAGCGTGAATGCATGCACGGCAAGATGCTGCCCAAAGAAGAATTGGGCCTGAAAAAGGCTCGGGTCACACTGTATGGCGGTTTGGTTTTCGCGACCTGGAATATCGACGGGCCGTCGTTTGACGAATTCCTCGGCGATGCCAAGTGGTATTACGACATGCTCTTCTGCCGTTCCGACAAGGGCATGGAAGTACTCGGTCCACCGCAGCGCTTTATCGTTAACGCCAACTGGAAAACGGCTGGCGAGCAATCGGCGGCCGACGGTTTCCACACACTGACCTTGCATCGTTGGTTGGGTGAAGTGGGTAACTACGCCAAGAAAGGAGAGGGCGAAACAGCCGACCTCAGCCCGGAAATGATCGGCGTCGAGATCAGCTCGCCCCATGGCCATGCCCTGCGCTGCATCGACCTGGCGCGCAAGATCAAGCGCCTGACCGGCCTCGATCCGGCAGAGTTGAGTGTGCAGCAAAAGCTCGAAGCATTGCCGCCTGCCGGCATGACCGCCGACATGGTCGAACAGCTGGCACGCAATCTCACCGAAGATCAGTTGAAAGTGCTCACCAGCATGCCGCCGCAAGTCGGTGGGATGTTCCCGAACATTCTTTTCGGTTTTGTCTACATTCCGCAACCGGATGGCACTGTCGTCGGCTCGATGACCCTGCACGCCTACGTGCCGCAAGGTCCGGACAAGCTCGAGTTCGTCAACTGGGTATTTGCTGAGAAAGACGCTTCCCCGGAACTGCGCGACAAGATGCTCAAGCAAACCATCCAGCTGTTCGGCACGTCCGGCATGGTTGAGCAGGATGACTCCGACACCTGGCCGCACATGACCCTGGCCGCCAAAGGCGCGATGGGCCGCAAGAGCACGATGAAATACCAGGCGGTCTTTGAAACGGGCGCACCGGAGGGCTGGCCTGGCCCGGGCATCGTCAACGAAGGCTTTACCAAGGACGATACACAGTGGCACTGGTGGTTGTACTGGCATGAGCTGATGACTGCATCGGACGACCAGTAAGCGTCCGTCACGCCTGGTTTGATCGCGGCCCTCGCGGGCCGCCGTCGCTGGTATCAGCATTCACAAGAATAAAAGTGAGGGAATGACTCATGGCTCAGGTTCAACAACGCGGTGTGGAGGATATCCAGCCGGGTTCCCCAGTCGGTACCAAGCGAGTACCGGTGGGTTCGCCGATTTACAACGATGTGGTGACCTTCCTCTACGAGGAGGCCACGCTGCTTGACCAGATTCGCCTGCAGGAGTGGGCCGAACGCCTGGATACCGACCTGGTGTACACCGTGCCGCTGCGTCAGACGCGCTTGGCCGCCGAGTTAAAAGCCACCATCGTGCGCAGCGTTCAGCATTACCACGATGACTACCGCTCGATCATGGGCCGAATCCTGCGCCTGTCTGGCAAAAGCGCCTGGGCGGAAGACCCTCCCTCGCGTACCCGGCGTCTGGTGACCAACGTGTTTGTCGAAGAAACCGACAAGAGCGATGAGTTCGTGGTGACCAGTTATCTGCTACTGACCCGCAGCCGGTTCAAAGACCACCATGTCGACATCATCAGTGGCGAACGGCGGGATGTGCTGCGCCTGAGTGAGGCGGGATTCAAGCTGGCGCGGCGCGAAGTCATCATCGACCAAGCGGTGCTCGGAACCCCCAATCTGGCGGTCTTCCTCTAGTTCGTATCGGCGGTCTGGGTTGAACCCGGATCGCCGTGCTTTGAAAGCATTGGCCGCATTGCTCTTGACGCAAGAGCGGATCGACTAGTGCCGTTGTCTCAGCCATTCCTGATCCTGGGCGCACAATTTCAGCTGTTCATGACTGAAGTCCAGGGTCGAGCCCTTCATGCGCAATGCCTGCTCCGCGCGTTCGGGTTGTTGGCTGTAACAAAGAGCGGTGGTGGCGGCGTGAATCTGCTCGTCGAGGTTGTACGCGCGCCCCATGGAAATCAGGGTGCAGCGGCGCAGTAAAAGTGCCGCTTCGGCGGCTTCTTCATTGAGGGTATTCAGTGCCCAGCGTGCCATGCCTTCGCGAAGGTTGATGCCGCAATAAGGTGAAGGTCCTTCGATCAGGGTGCCGTTGACTTCCCAGGTCAGGTCTTCATTGCCGTCCCGTATCAACGTGGCGCGAGTGCGGTTGGCGATGCGCTGGCCGATGTTGACGTCATATCGGCGCTGGTGGGTACCTCGTGCGGCAGCGGCGACGGCAAGGCCCGTCAGGTCCAGCAGATGGGTGCATTGATGACTGGCATCGGTCTGTCGGGTGACGGAGTGGGCTATCCGGTCCAGTTTCATACCCAGCAGCTGCTGTAATTGATCGCAAGCCTGCGGACACAAGGAATAAGGGTAGCGCAGCGCTTCACCGCCAATGGCGGTGACTTCACCTTCATGGTGGCAGACCCAGACACGGAAGTGATGGAAGTCGTCCTCCAGGGTGGCGCGGACTTCACCCGTGCCATTGCCAGGATGAGCAATGATGTCCACGCGCCGACGAAATACACTCATCCTCAATATCCTTGTTCCAGTACTGTTCTGGCTGACGAAATCAGCTATATTTGAACACTATAACCAATAATGTTCACTAAAAAACAAGAAATGGAGTGGCTATGGCACTGCTAAACAAACAGGTCGCGTTGATTACCGGTGCAGGTGGCGGAATAGGCCGCGGCATCGCGCTGAACTTTGCCAAAGAGGGCGCTGCCGTGGTGGTCGCCGAGCTGGATGTCACCAGTGGCGAGGCCGTAGTCGCCGAACTCAAAGCGCTGGGTGCCCAAGCGATGTTCATCAAGACTGACGTGTGCAGCAAGGCCGATATCGAAGCCGCCGTGCAATTGGCCGTTGATCAGTTTGGTGGGCTGGACATTCTGGTCAACAACGCATTTGCGCCAACGCCCAATGTTCTTCTCGAAGAGAAGACCGATGCAATGCTGGAGAAAACCCTCGGTTCTACAGTGTGGGCGGCCTGGTGGGCGATGAAGGCCGCGCTGCCCCACATGAAAGCGCGGGGTGGCGGCAAGATCATCAACTTCTACTCCATCGATATCGAGATCGGTGCCTGGTTGCATGGCGACTACAATACGGCGAAGGCAGCGATCGTGGGGCTGACTCGCAGCGCGGCCTCTGAATGGGGGCGGTTCAACATTCGAACCAATGCCATCGCGCCTACCGCGATGGGTGCCACGTTCCACAAGCTTGCTGCGGAGAACCCGGGGTTTGCCGAAATGTCCGCATCGATGCGTCCTTTGGGACGCTGTGGCGAGCCTGAGGCGGATATTGGGCCGGTGGTGGTGTTTTTAGCGTCCGAGATGTCGCGGTTTATCACGGGTGAAACCATCCACGTCGATGGTGGCCTTCATCTGCCCGGTTATAACTCCCGCCCCAAAGATATTCCCGTACGCGAGTATTGAGTTCACCCGATTAATGCAGGAGCAAGCTCACTCCTGCAAAGGCGACACCAAGGCCCTAGAGACGCGAAAGCCCGCTGCAAGGCGGGCTTCGACGTTGGGCGGCCGACACATGCGGCCAGGACAATTACTTTTTGGACACCACAATCGAAGTAGTTTCCAGATCCCAGGTTGTTTGGGTCTTGCCTTCATCACGCAGCAAATACTTCAACACTCGTCCCTGCGGATTTTTCGGCAAACTGCTGCGAAACTCGATATAGCGCGGCAAGGCATAGTAGGGCACCGAGTCGGTGGCCCAATGGAACAGTTGCTCCGGCTCAAGCGTCACGCCTTCATGTAGCACGGCAGTCACCTTCACATCATCCTCGCCTTTATCAGAAGGCACGGCATGCACCGCGACCTCAGCCAATGCCGGGTGTGAAGCAAAAGCGGCTTCCATTTCAAAGCTGGAAATGTTCTCTCCCCGGCGACGCATGTAGTCCTTCTTGCGGTCGACAAAGTAGAAGAAGCCATCATCATCGAATTTGCCAACGTCGCCCGTGTGGAACCACATGTTGCGCATCAGTTTCTGGGTGTCTTCCGGGCGACGCCAGTAGCCCTGGAACATGATGTCAGGACGAAGTGGGCGCACCACGATTTCGCCAGCGGAGTTGGGCGGCACTTCTTGATCGAGGTCGTCGACGATTCTGACGTCAAAATCCGCAATACGTTTACCCGACGAGCCGGGCGCGGCGTATTCACCGGCAGCCAGCGAAGTGATAACGCAGGCTTCGGTCAGTCCATACCCGTTGCCGCCTACCAGCCTGGTGCCGAAGCGCTCGCGCCAGATCTTCTTGGTGTCTTCGGTGTAAGGGTTGCCGCGGGCGGTATGGATCTGCTCGACGCAGCGCAGCATTGCCTCGTTGTCTGGCGCCTGGGCGAGGAGGCCGCCCATGCCGCCCAGGATAGAGGCAATGGTCGCGCCCGAGCGCTCCACTTCCGGCCAGAAGTTCGAGACCGAGAATCGCGCAAGAATGGCGGCGCGCGCACCCACCAGAATGCTGGCAATGATCGATACGCACAGAGCATTCATGTGGAAAAGTGGCAACGGCGTGATGGTCACGTCGTCGGCACTGGCCGGGCCGGCGCGAAGTTGCAGGCGCGCCAGATTGCACATGAAGTTGTAGCTGATCATGCAGCCCTTGGAAGGGCCCGTGGTACCCGAGGTGTAAATCAGGCAGGCAAGGTCTGAAGGTTGCGGTTTATTGGCAAGTGGGGTGGCGTCATGGCCACGCCATTCATCCAGTGGCGCAATGCGAATCGGGCAATCAGGTACTGCCTCAAGCGTGCCACGGTGAAGAATGTGGTGGACGTCCTGCAGTTGTGCGGCGAGCGGGGTGATGCGTGGCAGGTAGGTCGATTCGCAAATCACCACCGAGGTGCCGGTATCGGCGATCTGATGGCGGAGAAACTCGCCCTTGAGCGCGGTGTTGATCGGCACACTTACAGCGCAGAGCTTGTTGATGGCCAGCCAGGTGGTGACGGCATCGATGTTGTTGTCCAGCATCGTCAGCACGGTTTCACCGGCTTTGACGCCCAGGGTGGCCAGTGCGTTGGCCATCTTGGTCGAGAGTGAGTCAACCTGAGCATATGTGTATAACTCACCACTGAAATCCAGCAATATTTTGTCTGGATGCCTTGCTACCGCACGATCTAACGCATCAATGACAGTGTCTCGTTCTCCCACTGCCCAGGTGTCTGGATTTCCACTGCTGCCCATCAGTTTTCTCCTTTTAGGCACCCATACCGGTCGGGTTACCTGATTTTATTTTGAAGAGAGAATCCGATTCTAAATACAAACTACGCAAATGTCTTTAGCTAAAAGTTGAACATATAGTGTTATTTATGCACAGATCCTGTGTTAACGTTGCACAATTCTTACTCTTCATGAGCCCGTCACTCCATGCCAAAAGCCGCATCCAAGAAAGCAGACGCGCCTGCGCCGGCTCCCAGATCCAAAAAAAATGCGGCGCCTGATGCTGGGGCGAGCCCGGTTAAACCCGTAGAACGCCGTGCTGCCGCCAACTCTGTGGCAGGCACCAAGGTCAAGCCGAATCGCCGTTCGGAAGAAACCATTGCCAACATCCTCAAGGCCACTGAAGAAGTCGTGCTGATGTCTGGCGCGGATCGTATTTCGATCCTGGATGTTTGCCAGGTCGCGGGCGTTTCCCGTGGCACCTTTTATCGCTATTTCGCCTCGCAAGAAGACTTGCTGGACACCTTTTCGCGCCACAAGCGCGAAAGTTTTCACAGCTCGCTGTCCCAGGAACTCGGCCACATCAGTGATCCGGAAGCGCGCTTGAATGCGCTGTTTGCCTATCTCGACAACTACCTGGAACAAAGTCGGGCGCGGCGTCTTCTGGTGGTTGCTCCCGACTACGCGCTGGGTTTCTTCCGACGGATTTTCCACGATTCGATCGTGCGCTTTCAGGATGGCCTGGGGATCGTTTTCGACGATTGGGACGAGCGACTCGGGGTGCGCCTTGACCGTGAACTGATCTGCGAAATGATCATTCGGTACGTGTTGAGCGAAATCCTCGTACCAGAAGCAGCGGGGCGTCGATTGTTCCCGGTCCGGGTGAAAAAACTCCTGGGCGCGCTGATCATGGGGTCTACCTCGCGCACACGCCGCTGACGTTCAAGAACTGCCCATCACGCTATCCAAAGCCCCCGTATATCGGGGGCTTTGCGTTTCCGTACGCTAATTTTTCCCCGCCTGCATTCCACTCTTTTTCGAGACTGACTCGAAGTTTTGCACCCCTGCAAGCATTTTTCCGACTCGGGTTGAAGGCTCTGGGTCAGGCCTCTTCGTGCGTCGATAAAATAATTTGAACAGTATTTTGATTTCTGCTCAATTTAATCTTAAGCTCTGGTCTTGGCAGTGAGCCGTCGGCTTCCCCTTTTCGTGGCAACGTGAACCAGGCCACGTGAAGGCACCGCACAAATAACCAACAAAAAGTGCCAACTTCGAGGTACCTAGACATGCTTATCGATCTTCACGCCCACGCACCGCACCCTGGCTATTACAACCAGCACCCTCACTGGGGCCCGTTCTTCGAGCAGCACGCCGATGGCGATATCAAGCTGCGTGTAGGTGACTGGATTCTCGGTCTTGGCTCGCCAGAGCGTAAGGCTGCCGTGCGCTCCGGCAAGGGTCCCAAGCTTGAAGAGTATTTTGCGCGCTGGGCTGATCCGAAAGTGCGCTTGGCTGGCATGGACGCAGCGGGACAAAACCTGCAGGTGGTTTCCGTTCCGTCCCACTGCTACATGTACTGGACCGAAGCAGAATTCGCCGTACCTTTCGCCCGCACCGTCAACGAGACGCTGGCGGAATACTGCTCTGCAGCCCCTGATCGACTGATGTTCTGGGCTCACGTGCCTTTGAATGCGCCAGAAGCGGCGGCGGCTGAATTGCGCTATGCCTGCACCGTACTGGGTGCCAAGGGTCTGGTCGCTGGCGGCGCCAACTTCGGCGGCCTGGAATTCGATTCGCCGGAACTCGACGTGGTGTGGAAAACCCTCTGCGACCTGGACTTGCCGATGTTTATTCACGGCTACAACCAGTCGGTCACCTGGGGCAAGAACGCCAACGACGACCGCTACGAAACCACCGCTATCGTTGGCATGCAGTACGACGAAAGCCGTTGTTTCTGGAACCTGATTTGCGGTGGCGTACTGGATCGCTTCCCTGACCTGAAGGTGTACATCACCCATGGTGGCGGCTATGTCCCGTACCAGCTCGGTCGTCTGGCCAAGACCAACGAGAACCTCGACGTCAAATACAACAAAAAGCCGCTGCTCGAGTACATGAAAAACTTCTACTTCGACGTAGAGCTGCATGAAGTACCGATGCGCCAGGCCCTGGTCGATATCATCGGTGCAGACCATGTGCTGTACGGCAGCAACTTCGGCGGCAGTGATGCCGTGCGTCATGACCTGACCCATGGCCTGAAGTTGTCCGACGCCGACTTGCGCAAGATTCGCTATGAAAACGCATGCCGCTTGCTGCACATCGATCCTGCCAAGTTGGGCAAGGTAGGTGCTTGATGAAACTGGCGCGATGTGAGTATTTTGAAACAGGCGTTTTTTGGGCGGTGGTCGATGTCGCCCAAGATCAGGTGACGCCGATTTGCGGCAATTTCAAAGACTGGGCGCCCGGCGTGGCTGCCGGACGCGGCATCAGTTCGTTGCGTTTCGCCGGCCCAGCGCTGCCACTCTCCAAAGTTCGCCTGTTGCCACCGATAGAACCCGTAAACCGCGTGGTCGTGGCAGGCGCCAATTACGCCAAGCATTTGGTGGAGTTTGGATTAAGTGCGCCGTCCCAGCCAGTCGCCTTTCTCAAGGCCTATGGCGCGCTGATTGGCGCCAATGACCCGATCCGCTTTCCACCGTTGACTGAAGAGCTCGATCACGAAGTTGAATTGGTAGCGGTCATCGGCAATGACGATATTGACCTGGAAAACCCGCTTGCTTGCGTGCTCGGTTACACCGTCGGCAATGACGTCAGCGCTCGAGACCTGCAGCGTAGCGGGCCGGCGGGTATTGGCATGGATCTGTTCGCAGCCAAAAGCCAGGATCAAACCACCGGACTTGGTCCCTGGATCGTCACGAAAGATGAATTTCCGCAAGGGTCGCCGACGCTGCGCCTGACCTTGAAAGTAAATGGTGAAACGCGCCAGGACGGCTCCACCGGCGAAATGACCTGGGGTGTTGATCATCTGATCCGCTTTGTCCAGCAGCGCTCGAGTTTTGCCTGTGGCGATGTGTTGTTCACAGGGTCGCCGGCGGGAGTGGGGATGGGCACCGGTCTGTTCCTCAAGGAAGGCGATGTGGTCGAAGCCAGCGTCGAAGGCATTGGCACGTTGCGCAATGTGGTCAGTAAAAAGAACCGCGCCTAATCGAGAGCCAAACATGAACGCCAATAAAGAAAAAGTAGTCGTCGTCGGTGCGGGTCTGATGGGCACCGGAATTGCGCATGCGTTCGCCAGCTCCGGCTTCAGCACGGTGTTGGTCGACACCAATGCCGCTTCCCTGACAAGCGCCAGGGCGAGCATCGAAAAAATCCTCGCCGATGGCGTGCGCCTGGGCAAAGTCAGCGAAGAAAAAGCCCAGCAATCGTTGGCCAATCTGCTGACCTGCAGCGACTTGAGTGAAGCGGCGAGTGGTGCCAATTGGCTGGTGGAGACGGTCTCCGAGCAGTTGGCAGTGAAGAAGGCGGTGCTCGCGCAGGCGGCGCCACTGCTGGCGCCGGACGCGATTATCGCGACCAATACGTCGGCCCTCAGCGTGACCGAAATTGCGGCGTCAGTGGAGTGTGCAGATCGTGTAATCGGCATGCACTTCTTCAACCCCGTGCACAAAATGAAACTGGTGGAGCTCGTGCGGGGGTTGGCGACCAGTGATGAGGTGGTGGCGCGCACTCGCACCTTCTGCGAGCAGATTGGCAAAACCTCGATCATCGTCAACGAATCGCCAGGACTGACCACCAGTCGCATGTCTGCCCTTTTGGGTAACGAGGCGATGTGGATGCTGCAGGAAGGCACCGCGACCGCCGAAGACATCGACACGGCACTGCGTCTGGGCTTCAACCATCCGATGGGCCCGTTGGAACTGGGTGACCTGACCGGTTGGGATACCCGGCTGTCTGTTCTGCGCTATCTGCACCAGACCCTGGGTGAGAAATTCAGGCCGTGCCCTTTGATCATCAAAATGGTTGCTGCCGGGCGACTGGGACGCAAGTCAGGGCAGGGGGTTTACCGCTATGAAGAGGGTAAACAGGTTCCGGGTTCAGGGCTCAAGGCGAGTGCGCTATGAAAGACATCGTCATTGTAGATGCGGTCCGCACGCCGATCGGCAAGTTCCGCGGCAGCCTGGCTGGCGTACGCGCCGATCACCTGGGGTCGCTGGTGATCAGTCGCTTGCTGGAGCGGGTCGATGTGTCGCCCACGCTGATTGATGACGTGATCTTCGGCAATGTCACGCAAATTGGCGAACAGTCCGCAAATATTGCCCGCACGGCTTTACTCGGTGCCGGTTGGCCGGTCACCGTGCCGGGACTGACCATCGACCGCAAATGTGGTTCGGGCGAAGTGGCCGTGCATCTGGCCGTTGGCGCTATCGCGGCGGGATCCGCTGATATCGTAGTGGCGGGTGGCGCGGAGAACATGAGTCGCGTGCCCATGGGCAGTAACCGCGAAATCCACGGTGAGGCGTTTGGCTGGATGGCAGCGCAACGCTATGAACTGACCAGTCAGGGCGAGGCTGCCGAGCGTATCGCCGACAACTGGTCGCTTAGTCGCGATGCGCTGGATGATTTCGCTTTCGCCAGCCATCAGCGCGCTGCCGCGGCGTCCGATGCCGGTTATTTCGATAATGAAATAGTGCCGGTTGAGGTCGAGGAGCTACGTGAGCAGGTGCTGACGGAGCCCGCTGTTGTGTTGCGCCAGGATGAAACCATTCGCCGTGATACTTCGCGGGAAAAGCTGGCGACGCTTAAAACAAGTTTTCGTCCGGACACGGGTCGAATCACCGCTGGCAACTCATCACAGATCTCCGACGGAGCAGCAGCATTGCTGTTGATGAGTGCCGAAACCGCGAAAAAACTCGGGCTCAGGGCTCGAGCGCGGATTGTGGCGTTCACCACCGTCGGCTCCGATCCAACATTAATGCTCACCGGCCCCATTGCTGCCACTCAAAAGGTGTTGAGCCAGGCTGGGCTGAACATCAACGACATCGACTTGTTCGAGGTCAATGAAGCGTTTGCCTCGGTGCCGCTCGCCTGGATGCAGGAGACAGGTGTGTCGCACGACAAGTTGAACGTCAACGGTGGTGCTATTGCACTCGGTCATCCTTTGGGTGCCAGTGGTGCACGATTGATGACCACCTTGTTGAACGAGCTTGAACGCCGAGGCGGGCGTTTTGGCCTGCAAGCCATTTGCTGCGCCGGCGGCATGGGCACGGCGACCATCATCGAACGGCTCGATTGATATGGCGCGCCTACCACTGATCCCGCTGGATGCCATGCCGGCTGCGTTGCAAGACGCGGTGGAGCGGGGCCGGCGCAGTCGCATGCTCAGTTCAACGACGCCGGTGCAGGTCTGGGCTCACCGACCCAAGGTAGCCCTGGCCTGGCTGGGTTTGATGGAGAGCCTGCACAGCGACAGCCTGCTTGATGAGCGTTTGCGCGAGTTGGTGCGGCTGAAAATCGCCAGCATCACCACTTGCCAGGCCTGCCAACTGGCGCGCAAGTCCGACGCAGTGACGGAAGAGGATATTGCGTGCATGGCCACAGACAGCGAGTCCTTCACGCCAGCCGAACGTGCCGCGTTGCGTTATGCGGAGTTGTTTGCCAGCGATTACCTGGACATTGACGACACGCATTTCTTGCGGCTCAGGGAGTTTTTCTCTGACGCCCAGGTGGCTGAGCTAGGGCTGTACTGCGCCCTGATGTTGGCGGGTGGCCGCATGACTCTGGTGCAGCAGGCCTACTGACACGTCTCGCAGTACAAATAGTTGATCAAATAACTAATAAGTGTCCAATGCAGATCCAGTCGGGCCTATTATCAGCCAGAAGGCAGGGCCTTTAGCAGCTGCCTGACAAAAAATAATGACAAAAATAGCGGAGACGATCATGTCCACACCGGCGCAGAACGACCTGACGAAGGCTTTCACCGATGTAGCCAGTAATTATCGCGGTACCAGCGATATCGACCTGCACGCGACCTACCGCGATATGCGCGCCAATTCGCCCGTGCTGCAAGGCAACTTCATGGCGAGTCTGGGCGTGCCATCGATTGCCGGCCTGGATGCCAGCCGGCCGACCTTCACACTGTTCAAATACGACGATGTCATGGCGGTCATGCGTGACGCCGGCACCTTTACCAGTGGTTTTATCGCCGAGGGGCTTGGTGCGTTTTTCGATGGCTTGATCCTTACCGCAATGGACGGGGATGCCCACAAGAATATCCGTAACCTGCTGCAGCCGGTATTCATGCCTGAGACGGTGAATCGCTGGAAAGAAACCAAGATCGACCGCGTGATTCGTGAGGAGTACCTCAAACCGATGGTGCCGGCCAAGGGTGCCGACCTGATGGACTTCGCCCTGTATTTCCCGATTCGGGTGATCTACTCCTTGATCGGCTTTCCCGAAGACCGTCCCGAGCAGATCGAGCAGTACGCAGCCTGGGCGCTGGCCATCCTGGCCGGCCCGCAAGTCGATCCGGAAAAAGCCGCCGCCGCCCGCGGCGCCGCGATGCAAGCTGCACAAGCTTTGTACGACGTAGTGAAAGTGGTGGTGTCCGAGCGTCGCGCTGAGGGCGCATCGGGCGATGACTTGATCAGCCGGCTGATCAACGCGGAGTATCAAGGACGGTCGCTGGACGATCATGAAATCGCCACTTTTGTACGCTCATTGCTCCCGGCCGCCAGCGAAACCACGACTCGCACCTTCGGTACCTTGATGTCGTTGCTGCTGCAACACCCGGAGGTGCTGGAGCGGGTGCGCAATGACCGCAGCCTGGTCAACAAAGCCATCGACGAAGCAGTGCGCTTCGAGCCCGTGGCCACTTTCAAGGTGCGTCAGGCCGCGAAGGACCTGGAGATTCGCGGTGTAGCCATCCCCAAAGGGGCAATGGTGCAGTGCATCGTGACCTCGGCCAATCGCGACGAAGACGCCTTCGAAAACGCCGATAAATTCGACATCGACCGTAAACCCAAACCATCGTTTGGCTTCGGCTTTGGCCCGCACATGTGCATCGGTCAGTTTGTGGCTAAAACCGAAATCAACTGCGCACTGAATGCGATCCTCGACCTGATGCCCAACATCCGTCTCGACCCCGACAAACCCGGGCCGCAGATCGTCGGCGCACAGCTGCGCGGTCCGCACTATCTGCACGTGCTATGGGACTGATGGACTGGTGTTTGAATTAATATGAACACATTCAAAAAATGTGTGTAATTAAGCGATGATGTGCACTATGATTCAGGCACAACAACAAGCCCGAATGCGAAGGGGAAAACAATGAAAGTTGAAGATCTGATTCTTGTCAGCGTCGATGACCACGCGATCGAGCCGCCCAATGCTTTTGCTCGCCATATGCCCGCCCGTTTCAAGGGGCGTGAGCCGCATGTGGTGAAAAAAGGCGATCGTGATGTGTGGGTCTTCGAGGAGCAGGCCACTGGCTACATGGGCCTTAACTCCGTGGTCGGTCGACCAAAAGAGGAATACGGCATGGAGCCACTGGGCTACGACCAAATGCGTCGTGGTACCTGGAACATCAAGGACCGCGTCGACGACATGAACGCCAACGGCGTACTCGGTTCATTGTGCTTCCCCACCTTCCCGGGCTTTGCCGGCCAACGTTTCCAGGTACATGCTGACCGCGATGTGTCGATGGCAGCCATCCAGGCCTACAACGACTGGCATTTGCACGATTGGTGCAACGCTGCGCCAGGCCGCTTCATTCCGCTGATGATCGTGCCGTGGTGGGACATGAAAGCCGCCGCTGCCGAAGTCGAACGTCTGGCCAAACAGGGCGTGCACGCACTTTCGCTGTCGGACAACCCGGCCATTCATGGCTACCCTTCGATCCATAGCGATTACTGGGACCCACTGTGGAAAGCCTGCAGCGATAACAAGGTGGTGATCTGCTGCCATATCGGTACCGGGGTGAAAGCTCAGCACGCTTCGGATTTGTCGCCTATCGACGCCTGGATCACCTCCATGCCGATTTCCATCGCCAACTCTGCCGCTGACTGGATCTGGGCGCCGATGTGGAAGAAATTTCCCGACCTGCGCATGGCCCTTTCCGAAGGTGGCATCGGCTGGATTCCTTACCTGCTGGAGCGCGCTGACTTCACCCACCGTCACCACAACGCGTGGACCAATTCCAACTTCGACGGGAAGATGCCCAGCGACATCTTCAACAAGCACTTCATCACCTGCTTCATCGAAGATAATTTCGGCCTGAAGAATCTCGATTACTTGAACGCCGAGATGGTCACGTGGGAAAGCGATTATCCGCACTCCGACTGCACCTGGCCAAACTCACCGGAGACCGCGTGGGAAGGGTTGCAGCACCTGCCCAAGGAGATGATCGACAAGGTCACTCACTTGAACGCAATGCGTGAGTTTTCCTTTGATCCGTTCTCCATCCATGGTCGGGAAAACTGCACGGTCGGCGCGCTGCGGGCTCAGGCCACGCACGTCAGCATCGAGCCGGCCCTGGGCTTGGGTGGTGCCGATCACGGTCGCCATGACAACAAGCCGGTCACCTCCGGCGACATCAATGCGATGTTCGCCGACGCTGACGCGCAAACCGCGTTGTAAGTTGCCGCTGTTCCTCCAGTCGTCGGCCAACGGCGGCTGGGGAATAGTTGCCGTTCTGTGGTCGCTTCGTTCGAAGCGATTGCGCCTGTGTTCAGCGTTAGAGAGCGCATATGGCCATCAGTCAATTTTCCTACAGCAATATCCCTCCCGAGGCGGAAGCGCTTCGCACCGAAGTGCGGGCGTTCATTCTCGACACACTGGCCGATTACCCACCCACCTTGAGTGCGCAGTCCTGGATGGGCTTCGACGCTGAATTCAGCAAGCAACTCGGCGCGCGAGGCTGGGTCGGTATGGCCTTGCCCAAAGCCTACGGTGGTGGCGAGGCGGGTCCTTTTGCGCGCTACGTGATCATTGAAGAATTGTTGGCCGCCGGTGCGCCGGTATCGGCCCACTGGATCGCCGACCGGCAAAGCGGACCGCTGATCAATCGCTTTGGTACCGAGCAACAAAAACGGCACTACCTGCCAGCCATTTGCCGGGGTGAAAGCTACTTCTGCATCGGCATGAGCGAACCTAATTCCGGTTCGGACTTGGCTTCGATCAAAAGCACTGCAGTGCGTGATGGCGATAGCTGGCTAGTCAATGGCCAGAAGGTCTGGACCACCAACGCGCACCATTCGCAGTACATGATTGCTCTGGTGCGTACCGGTGAGAAACAAGCCGCCCGGCATGAGGGCATGTCGCAATTTATCGTCGACCTGAGCCTGCCCGGCATCACCATCCGCCCGATTCGCGACCTGGCCGGTGGCGAGCACTTCAACGAAGTGTTTTTCGACAATGTGCGGCTGCCCGCCGATGCCTTGATTGGCACTGAGGGCAAGGGTTGGGATCAAGTGACCGCCGAACTGGCCTTCGAACGCAGCGGCCCGGAACGGTTCCTCAGTTGCATGGCGCTGTTGAAAACACTGATCGACGCGGTGGGCAAGACACCTGATGCATTGCAGGCGCGGGAGATCGGCCGCCTTTCGGCCAAGCTGCTGACGCTGCGCAATATGTCGTTGTCGGTCACGGCACAGCTGGCAGCGGGTGAACATCCAGCCTGGGCAGCCTCCTGCGTAAAGGACCTCGGCAATGCCTTCGAGCAGGAAATCCCCGAAGTTGCCCAGCTGTTGCTGGAAACCGAGCCACGGCAGGACGGCGGTAGCGAGCATGCACGCGTGCTGGCTTACCTGACACAGATGGCGCCCTCATTCTCACTGCGCGGGGGCACTCGTGAAATTCTGCGCGGCATCATTGCCCGCGGCCTGGGGTTGCGATAATGCGCGAGATATTCGAAGCGACGATTGAACGCCTGTTTGCCGATCTGGCGACGCCGGCTTATGTGATGGGTTGTGAAGGCGGCGAATGGCCGGCCGAGTTATGGGCCGCCCTGGACGAGTCGGGCTTCACCCAGGCGGGTGTATCCGAAGCGCTGGGTGGCGCTGAAGCCAGTTGGGCCGATATGTATGTGTTGGTCCGTGCCGCTGGGCGCTTTTCAGTTCCGGCACCTTTGGGTGAAGCCCTGCTCGGTAACTGGCTGCTGAGCAAGGCCGGCCTGGAGGGAAGGGCGGGTGCAATCAGCGTGGCCGCCAATTCCGATCTGGTAGTTGAAGGCGAGCGCGTTTATGGCACCGCCTGTTCGGTCCCTTGGGGGCGCAACGTTGAAGCGGTCGTCGCCATCGCCAATAGCCCAACCGGCGTTGCGCATGTGGTGCTGCTGCCGCGCAGCGCGGCGAGCGAGCTGACGTTGAGTCTGAATGTGGCGGGCGAACCGCGCGATGATTTGGGTTTCACCAGCGCCCAGGTACTGGCGCAAGCGCCGCTGCCCGGCGGGCTCGACGCCAATGTCCTGGAATTGGGCGGCGCAATGTTGCGCGCGGCACAGTCCGCCGGGGCATTGCACGCGCTATTGGACATGACCGCCAACTACGCCAGTGAACGCAAGCAGTTCGGCAAGCCGATCGGTTCTTTCCAGGCCATTCAACAACAGCTCGCAGTATTCGCTGAGCAGGCTGCCGCCGCCGGCATCGCGGCCGAGGCGGCCTTCACGGAATCCAGTGCGGGGCTCGCGGCGATGACCATCGCCGCGGCAAAAATCAGCACCGCAGAAGCCGCGAGCGTCGGCGCCGGTATCGCTCATTCGGTGCATGGCGCCATTGGTTTTACCGAGGAATATCCGCTGCATCTGCTCACCCGTCGGTTGTGGGCGTGGCGCAGTGAATTCGGCTCGGCCAGCCTTTGGAGTCAGCGCCTGGGTACTCAAATATGCCAAGGCGGCAGCGATGGATACTGGCCGTTGCTCACCAGCCATGGCCAACAACCCTCAACCCGTCTCGCGAGTAATCCGGTATGAGCCCGTTTCTACAGATTGAGCGCGAGGGCGGCATCGTCACCGTGCGCATGAACCATCCCGATACCCGCAATGCCCTGACGACGCGCGAGCAGATTCAGGAGTTTGTCGATCTCTGCGCTGAACTGCGCCGTGACATGTCGGTACGGGTCATGGTGCTCACCGGCAATGGCAGCGCATTTTGTGCCGGTGGTAACGTAAAGGACATGCACGAGCGCGGCGGCATTTTCGCCGGCTCGCCGTATGAACTGCGCAATACCTACCGGGACGGCATTCAGCGTATTCCCCTGGCGATTTATGAGCTGGATATCCCGGTGATCGCCGCGGTTAACGGTCCGGCGATCGGTGCGGGCCTCGATCTTGCCTGTATGTGCGATATCCGGCTGGCGGCGCCCAAGGCGATCTTCGCCGAGAGTTTCGTGCGCCTGGGCATCGTTCCGGGTGACGGCGGCGCCTGGCTGTTGCCGCGCATCATTGGTATCCCTAAAGCCAGTCTTATGGCCTTTACCGGTGACGCTATCGATGCAGCCAAGGCGCTGGAATGGGGTCTGGTCGAGCAAGTCTGCACCCACGAAACGCTGCAATCGGAAGCGCAGGCGCTTGCGCGCCGAATCGCCAGTAATCCCGGTCATGCGTTACGCCTGTGCAAGCGTCTGCTGCGTGAAGGCCAGCATATGCGCCTCGATTCGCTGCTGGAATTGTCGGCGGCGTATCAGGCGTTGGCGCATCACACCGAAGACCATCATGAAGCGGTGGCGGCTTTTGTCGACAAGCGCGATCCCAATTACCAGGACCGCTGATTACCCATCGCCCAATACAAGAATCGATCTGGAGTAAGCAAAATGCGTGGCGTATTTCGAGAAGACCACAACATGTTCCGTGATCAGGCCCGCCGTTTCGTCGACCGCGAAATCGTGCCCTACCTGCATGAGTGGGAAAAGAACGGCATCGTTCCCAAGGACGTCTGGCTCAAGGCCGGAGAGAACGGATTGTTGTGCTCCACGGTGCCCGAAGAATATGGCGGCCCCGGAGGCGACTTCGGTCACTCGGCAGTGATGATCGAAGAGCTGGCGCGGGCCAACGCCACCGCCGTAGGTTTCACCACTCACTCGGAAATCGTCACGCCTTACATCGTTGCCTATGGCAGCGAAGAGCAGAAGCAGCAATGGCTGCCGCGCATGGTCAGCGGTGAATTGATTGGTGTGATTGCCATGAGCGAACCGGGCATTGGCAGCGACCTGCGCGCCATGCGCACTTCGGCGCGGCGTGACGGTGATGACTACATCGTCAACGGCCAGAAGACCTTTATCACCAACGGCGGCAATGCCGGCCTGGTGGTCACCGCCACCAAGATTGATCCAGCGGCGAAGGAACTGACCCTGATCTGCGTTGAGGAAGACCGAGCCGGCTTTGCCAAGGGGCGTCTGCTGGAAAAGATTGGCCTGAAAGGGCAAGACACTGCCGAATTGTTTTTTGATGAAGTCCGGGTGCCCGTCGGCAATCGATTGGGTGAGGAGGGGATGGGATTCAAATACCTGACTCATCAATTGGCTTGGGAACGCCTGATCATCGCGATCCGTGCTGCGCAATCCATCGACACGCTGCTGGAAGAAACAATCGGCTACACCCGGGAGCGCAAGGTCTTCGGGAAACCGGTGCTCGACTTCCAGAACACCCGCTTCAAACTCGCTGAAGCCAAGGCCCAGGCCACCATGTTGCGGGTGTTCGTCGACGACTGCCTGGCCAAAGTGATGCGCGGTGAACTGACGCCGGAAATCGCGGCAATGGCCAAACTGCTGGGCTCGGAAATGCAAGGCAAGCTGCTTGACGAATTCCTGCAGTTACATGGCGGCTACGGTTTCATGAGCGAATACAAGATCAGCCGCGCCTGGGTCGACGCCCGGGTCGCGCGTATCTATGGCGGCACCTCGGAAATCATGAAAGAAATCATCGGCCGTACCCTTTGAAGCACAACTGCATGAGGCAAACAGATGAGTAACTCCCTTTACGACATTTCGCTGAAGCAGATCGATGGAAGCATCCGTACCCTTGGCGACTATCGGGGCAAAGTCCTGTTGGTGGTCAACGTCGCTTCAAAATGCGGGCTGACCCCGCAATACGAAGGCCTTGAGAAGCTCTACCAAAGCAAAAAATCTCAGGGCTTGGAGGTGCTGGGTTTTCCAGCCAACGATTTCAGGGAGCAAGAGCCCGGCAGTGACGCGGAAATCGTCGAGTTTTGTTCTGTGAACTACGACGTTCATTTCCCGCTGTTCTCGAAAGTTTCGGTTGTCGGTTCCGACCAGCACCCTCTGTATTCGAAGCTCACTGAAGCGCAGCCTGAGACTACGGGTGAGGGCCCTTTCCGGGAGCGTCTGAAGGGGTATGGCATTGAGTCCGCAAACACGACAGACGTGCTGTGGAATTTCGAGAAGTTCCTGATTGATCGTCAGGGCACTGTCGTTGCTCGTTTCGCCCCGGATGTCGCAGCTGATGATCCTCGGCTGCTTGCGGCAATCGAAGCTCAATTATCCCAAGGGGTGTGAACCGGTGCTGACAGTCGAAACAGTCAGCGCGCTTCGTGCCCTCGTGACCCGTGCACGAGGTGAAAACAGGAGAGTCGCCCTGGTGCCTACCATGGGCAACTTGCATGACGGTCATATCGCCTTGATTCATTGCGCGAAGCAGCGTGCTGACTTTGTCGTCGCGAGCATCTTTGTCAATCCACTCCAGTTTGGAGCGAATGAAGATCTGGCCAACTATCCCCGGACGCCCGACGCCGATCGGGAGAAATTGGTCAACGCTGGCTGTGATGTGCTGTTTGCCCCCACTGTCGAACAGATCTATCCGGATGGCATGCTCAGCCAGACCGTCGTCAGTGTGCCGAACATGTCTGAAGGTCTTTGCGGTGCGGCACGCCCTGGTCACTTTGACGGAATGGCGACGGTCGTTGCCAAGCTGCTGAACATCGTTCAGCCAGACGTGGCGGTTTTCGGTGAAAAGGATTATCAGCAACTGGCCGTCATTCGTTCGCTGGTAAAGGACCTCAATATGGTCACTGACATCGTCGGCGCACCAACGATCCGCGCGGCGGATGGCTTGGCATTATCGTCCCGCAACGGCTATCTGAATGCGGACGAACGCTCGTCCGCTCCCCTTCTTTACGCGTGTCTGAAGCAAATGGCTGCGTCAATTCGGAGGGAGAAGCGGGTAGACGAGGGCCAGTTACTGGCCTGTAGCCAACGCATGACAGCTGCCGGCATTGAGTTGGATTATTTTGAAGTCCGAAATGCGCAGAATTTGAATCCGGTGACGAGTCGCGATGTTCATCTAGTCATTCTGGTGGCGGCCCGCGTCGGTAAGACGCGGCTTATCGATAACTTGATGGTGGACCTTCGGTGACGCGAATCAACCTTCACGGGTCATCGCGACATCAAAAAAATCACCAGAGGAACAACACCCATGAGCCTCTATCGAGCGTTCACTGTTCTTGGCCTTTGCCTTGTCTCTCTTGTCGGCATGGCTCAACAAGCGCCAGCGGATGCCTATGGTGCCGACACCCAGCGTGCCAACGCCTTGCTGTTAAAAGCTGTCGCCGAATACAAAGCCAAGGGCGACACCGCCCTGGCCGAGTTCAGTCGCCAGGGAGCCTATGTCGATGGTGAACTGTACATCTACGTGGTCGATACCTCCGGTGTAATGCTTGCCAGCGGAGGGCCTTCGGTTTCACTGGTCGGAAAACCGGTGGTAAGCGTTCTGGACGACGACCTCAAGGCTGCATTCCAGCAAGCCATTTCGCAGCCAGACGACGGCATTGTGCGTAGCGCCGAATACCGCTGGTGGAACTGGCAACACGGTAAGGTCGAGCGTAAGCGCGTGTTCTATCAACGTGTGAAAGACCGGGTGATCTCCGTGGGTTATTACATGCCACGGTCAAGCCCTGAACAGGCACAACAGCTGCTGCGCCAGATTTCGTCGCAAGTTGCCAGCGACGCGAAAACCACCGTCGGGCTCATTAATCAGCACGATAAGCAGCTTACCCAGGATGATCTCTACGCCTTTGTGGTGGACCTGAAAACCAAGCGGTTCGTCGCTCACGGCTTTTCGCCCCGGCTGATCGGCACCGACTTCAAGTCATTGCGCTCAACCGACGGCAAGCCGATTGGCGAGGACATTCTCAAGCAAATGAATACGCATGAAGCAGGTGAGATCACCTATCAATGGCGCAACCCTATGACCGGGCAGAACGAATACAAGAGGACTTTTCTGCAGCGTGTGAACGGGTACGTCGTCGCCGTGGGCTGCTATGCAATCAAGTGATCAGAACAGGGACCACCGGCGCCCGCAGCAAGGAGTGTGCGCATGACCGATTTAGTGTTGCTGCATGGCGGCAATCATGGCTCGTGGTGTTGGGGGCCTTTTGTGGAGGCGTTAAACCAGCAATCCGGATGTTTCGAACGAGTAATCACTCTGGATATGCCTGGGTGCGGCAAGAAGCGTGGTCGGGATGTTGCATCCCTGCGGCTGGACGATGTGGTCAACGAACTCAATGAAGACCTGCATGCATTGGGTGTGAACCAGGCCATGTTGCTTGGGCATTCCATCGCTGGGGCCGTGCTGCCGATGATGGTGCTGGCCGCTCCTCAGCTGTATTCGCAGCTGGTGTACCTGGCCTGCGCATTGCCCAGTGAAGGCCAATCCATTCTGGAGTTGCTTGGCAATACGTTACACGGCGAAAGCCCGGAACATGTCGGTTGGCCGCTGGATCCAGCGCAAACTACTCCTCAAGCGCTGGCTGTGGCCATGTTCGGTCACGACCTGGATGAGCAAACCCTGGGTTGGTTGTTAGGCGAAGTTAGCCAGGACACAACACCACTCTGTGTGGCGACAGAATCCATCCGCCGTGAGGGATACTCGGGAATGATTCCGGCGAGTTACATCATCACACTGCGCGACAACATTTTGCCCGTGGACTGGCAGCGCCGTTTTGCGCAACGTGCCGGTGCTGGCGTGGTTATAGAGATAGATACCGCGCACGAGCCGTTCGTATCACACCCGCAGCTGCTGGCGGATGTCGTACGGGGTATAGAGCGGGATGAGTGATGAGCGAGCTCGTTGTTTTAAGTCATGGCAACGGTAAGACAATCCGCAGCAACCGGTTGATCCTTTCCATTATCGTCTTCAACTTTATCTCCTACGTCTGCAGTGGCTTGCCGCTTGCGGTGTTGCCGGGCTACGTCCTCAATGACTTGGGCCTGACCTCAGTTTTCGCTGGTGTAATGATCAGCTCGCAGTACTTGGCAACACTCCTGGCTCGTCCGTTGGCCGGCGGTGTAGCAGATCGACTGGGAGCCAAATACGCGGTGGTGTGTGGGTTCGGTGGCCTGATGGTGAGCGGCAGCCTGACGACACTCGCCATCATGCTTCCCACCCACCTCTGGTTGACCCTGACTCTGTTACTGCTGGGCAGGCTGGTGCTGGGTGCGTCCACGGCCATGATCTCCACGCCTTGCTGCACCTGGGCCATCGGGTTATGTGGTGCCCCTCGGGCAGCACAGGTCATGTCGTGGAATGGGATCGCGGCCTACGGCGGTACGGCGGTCGGCGCGCCATTGGGTGTGTTGCTTCGCCATTCACTGGGCCTCGCCAGTGTTGGGTTGTGCACGGTATTGTTCGGATTGGTGTTCCTGGTTTTGGCACTGGGCAAGCGTCCGGCGCCGTTGGTGGCAGGTGCCCGTCTGGCCTTTCATCGAGTGCTGTTCGCCGTCATGCCCAATGGCCTCGTTCTGGTCTGTAGCTCGGTAGGGTTTGGCGGACTGACCGCTTTCGTCGCGCTGTATTTCGACAGCCTGAGCTGGGATCACGCGGCCTACTGCCTGAGTGGTTTCGGGGCGGGTTTTATCGTTGCGCGCTTGTTGTCGCCGGGGATACTGCAGCGATACAGGGGGTACCGCGTGGTGGGGGGGTGCCTAGTTGTACAGACTTTGGGCATGCTGCTGATATGGCTCGCGCCGTCTCCTGCTCTGGCCATTGCCGGTGGAGTGCTGACCGGAATAGGGGTGTCATGGATTTATCCGGGGCTAGGCGTGGAGACATTGGCGAGCACTCCTCCCGCGAACCGAAATTCGGCGCTCAGTGCTCTCTCGTTGTTCTTTGATATTGCAGTGGGGATGGCCGGGCCGGTCATGGGGCTTATTGCTTCAGGATTTGGCTATGCCGCGATTTTTCTCTGTGCGGCGCTGATGTCGATAGGCGGGTTTTTGGTGGTGCTCTGCCTATGTTGGCGAAGTGATCATCTGGGTAACTGATAATGACTTGTTAGCCAAATCTGAACGCGACTTGCAGTACCGCTTCAAAGTACGACACGTCGAAAGGTTCCCCATGGGCTAGTCTCGGACTCGCAGCTTGGTTAAGTCCCAGGCACGTAGTTTGCTGTCGATGGTCAAGTTGAAGAGCGCCAAATCACGTGTCTTCTTCGCAAGCTGGAGTCTGACCCGTATTGCCGAGAGTCCGCTACTGGCCGATTTCTGCCTTTCAGGAAGGGCAGAAAACGACTCGTTGCGGCCGTTCGCTAACGATTGCAAGTGGCCGGTTTCCGTCCCTTACGTCAGGCAGAAAACGGCCTAAGCTGAAGTTCATTACCAGGTATTCGCTACCTCGGATAGCAACCACTCTCGGAAGGTTGCCAGCCTTGGCAAGCTGGCACACTCTGGTCGGTAGACAACGTAGTAAGCCAGCTCTGAAGCAACGCTAATGTCTGGGAACAGTCGAACCAGGCGGCCGCTCGCCAGGTCATCACGCGCCATTACGCTGCGGGCTAGCGCGACACCATGCCCTTCGACTGCAGCCTGCAGGACGGCAGCTGAGTTGTTGATTTGCATGCCGCGAAGGGTGGTCGTGTCCGTCACGCCAGCCTTGCGCATCCAGGTTTCCCAGGTCGGGAAGCCTGAGTGGTTATCCATCGAGAGATCGTGAATCAACATCTCCCGCACCAGGTCATCGGGCTTGTGCAGGCGCCAGTGCTCTCGCAGCAATTGCGGCGAGCACACTGGATAAATCTCTTCGTCCATCAGCTTCTCGGCAGCCAGCCCTGGCCACCTGCCCGTGCCGTAGCGCACACCGATGTCGATTTGCTGAGCAACGAAATCCACCGGCTTGAGGTTGGTGTCCAGTCGCACGTCCGTATCAGGGCAGATGACCTGGAAGCGGTCGATTCGGGGCAGTAGCCACTTGGCGGCGAAGGCCGGGCTTACGGCCACGGTAAGCACTCCACGGATCGAACTTTCCTGAAGCCGCTCCATCCCCAGGGTCAGTCTGTCGAAGCCTGCTCGAATGTCCGGTAGAGCACGTTCGGCAGCATCCGTGGGAATTAGCCGTGCTTTACCGCTGGTATTGCGGACAAACAGAGGCGTTCCTAGCCAATCCTCCAGTGTACGTACGAGCTGGCCAACCGCTGCAGGCGTGACGTGCAGCTCGGCTGCAGCCGAAGAAAAGCTCTGGTGGCGGGCACTGGCTTCAAAAGCACGCAGCGCGTTGAGATGAACTGGAGCCTTCATATCAAAAAAGAATTTCTTTTGTGGTGAGACACTTTATCTCGTTTGTTGGCGGATTTGGAAGCGAGGAAGATTCGTTCCAAGGCCAAGGGTGCTGATGCTTAGCCACCCGAAGTCAACGGAAAGTCTTTGGAGTTTAGCTGTGTTGGAAAGTTTTTCTTCCTGATCTACAGCTTCCAGACACCCAACGTTGCACTGGCCCATAGAGGACGAACTGCCTGCCGGAGACGGCGTCTTTGGCAAGCGACTCGTCCCAATCCCCGTTAGCCAGACACCTGCCGTGGGCAGGTGCAAAGAGGTCTCCCAATGAGCAATCAATTCAACGGTAAGAAACTGCTGGTCGTCGGTGGCACCAGTGGCATGGGTCTGGAAACTGCACGCCAGTTTCTCAACGAAGGCGGCAGCGTAGTGATAGTCGGTAACCGTCCGGAAAAAACCGAAGAGGCTCGTAAAGACCTTTCCGCTCTGGGCAACGTGACTGCCCTTACTGCAGATCTGACCAGCGACGAAGGCCTGGCCAAACTGATCAAGTCCATCTGCGAGCAGCACTCGGATATCGACATGCTGGTAAACGCTGCGGGGGTGTTCTTCCCGAAACCCTTCCTGGAACACCAGGATGCGGACTACGACCAGTACATGAAGCTGAACAAGGCGTTCTTCTTCATTACCCAAAAGGTTGCCGCCAACCTGGTCGAGCAAAGCCGTCCAGGCGCCATCGTGAACATCGGCTCGATGTGGGCTAAGCAGGCAATTTCCGCCACTCCGTCCTCTGCCTACTCCATGGCGAAAGCCGGCCTGCACTCCTTGACTCAGCACCTCGCGATGGAACTCGCTTCGAAGAACATTCGCGTGAATGCCGTTTCGCCGGCAGTTGTGCAGACCCCGATCTACGAAGGCTTTATTCCGAAGGCCGAGGTGCACAGCGCTCTGCAAGGCTTCAACAGCTTCCATCCAATTGGCCGTGTTGGCACCCCGCAAGACGTAGCCGGTGTAGTTGCCTTCCTCCTCTCCGAGCAAGCCAGCTGGGTTACCGGTGCCATCTGGGACGTCGACGGCGGTGTCATGGCTGGTCGCAACTAAGACCTGCGCCCAGTTGCCACCCGACCTGCCGTGACCTCACTTCCGGCCTCAACCATTACTTGGAGAAGAACCATGATGCAAGACTGGAATGCCTACCGCGAATCCCTGCTGGAGCGCGTAGGCGACTATGCCAAACAAAGCCCCGACGTTATGCGAGGCCTGACGACCATCGACAATGCGGCTGTCAAAACGGGTCGTCTGGAGCCGAAGGTCCATGAGCTGATCGCATTGGCTGTGGCTATCACCACTCGCTGCGATGGATGCATTTCCGTCCACACCAAAAAGGCTGTTGAGCACGGTGCTTCCCTCGAGGAAATAACCGAGGCGCTGGGCGTGGCCATCGCGCTGAATGCTGGTGCAGCACTGACCTACTCGGCGCGTGTCGTCGAGGCTTACCAGCAGTTGCCTGCCAAGCAATAAGCCGTATCGACGAGGGCTGATCGCTTCTGTAGGGGGGATCGGCGACCTCGCATCCTCGTTAGGATAATCCGTATGTTGATCAACGCCGACTTCACTCGCCCCGCTGTTTTGGCTCCACACGAATACCAGTGGGTTGCTTCGCCCCAGACAGGTGTCGACCGCGTGATGCTGGATCGTGTCGGTGCAGAGAAAGCGCGTGCCACGAGCATTGTGCGCTATGCCCCGAACTCTTACTTTCCAAGTCATCTGCACCCTGGTGGGGAAGAGATCCTGGTGCTGTCGGGCACTTTCTCTGACGAGGTAGCGGACTATCCTGTGGGTTGGTATCTACGCAATCCGCCTGGCTCGAGCCACCGGCCGTACAGCGTCGAGGGCACCACCATCTTCGTGAAGTTGCAGCAGATGCCTGCCCGCGAGCAGCACCACGTGCGCATCAATACCCGATACCCGTCCAACTGGCATCGCCAGGGCTCGCGTGAGTTGTGCCCGTTGTTCGCTGACGATTCGGAACAGGTGAGCCTGCAACGGCTAGGAACGAACGAGTTGCTCTACGACGAGTTGCTGAACGGCTTCGAGTTACTGGTGCTGGAGGGCAGCGTAATGGCGGACAGACAGTCCTGTGAGCGCGGCGCTTGGTTACGAATGCCAGCAGGGCAGCACTTGGATGTCGTTGGTGGCCAACAGGGAGCCACCGTTTACCTGAAAACCGGTCACCCGGCTCATCCGGAGGTAGAAGCATGACCACGCAAACCACCCGTATTGTCATTGTTGGTGCCGGATTGAGTGGGCTGTATGCGGCCTATCTGCTGCAGCATCGGGGAATCAGTGATTTCGTTGTTCTGGAAGCTCGGGATGAGCTTGGCGGACGCATTGCGTCAATCAATGCCGAAGGACAGGCAGTCCAGCACTCTTCAAAGAACAGTATCGTTGATCGCTTCGATCTGGGGCCTACCTGGTTCTGGCCGGGCTACCAGCAAGAACTGGATGAGCTTGTCGACGCGTTGGGGGTTGAGCGATTCGAGCAATTTGAAGCGGGCGACATGGTTATGGAGCGTGCGTATGAAGGCCCTGCCGTACGCATGCGCGGTTACGTCAGCTCACCGCCATCCATGCGTCTGGTCGGTGGCATGGGTGCGCTGGTCGAGGCTCTGCTTCGCAAGGTGAACCCACAGAAAATAATCTGCGGGCAGACCGTGCGTCTGCTTCGCAAGGATGACACCCATGTCGAAGTCGAAAGCAAAAACGCTCACGGCGCAGTGACGACCTGGCGTACTGAGCATGTGCTTTTGGCACTACCGCCACGTCTGCTCGAAAGCACGGTCGACTTCGAGCCATCCCTGCCTGCGGAACTTGCCAGGCTGTGGCGAACGACTGCCACGTGGATGGCTCCTCAAGCCAAGTACATCGCAATCTACGAGACACCGTTCTGGCGAGACCAGGGACTGTCTGGCGGGGGCCGCAGTATGCGAGGGCCTCTGGGCGAAATCCATGATGCCTCCATGCCTGGCGGAAGCTCGGCACTGTTCGGCTTCATCGGTGTACCAGCGAGTACACGCGGCAAGATCCCTGACGAGATGCTGCGCAAGCTTTGCCGAGAACAACTGGTTCGGATGTTCGGTCCCGCAGCTGCGATGCCGAAGGCCGAATTCATAAAAGACTGGGCGCAGGACTCTTGCACGGCCACCAGCGCCGATGTGAATGCGATTGCCCAGCATGCAGCCGTGCCCTCCACCAGCGCCTCTTCCGGGCCCTGGCATGGATGCCTGACGGGTATCGCCAGTGAGTGGGCGTCACAGTTTCCTGGATACCTCGCCGGCGCCGTAGAGGCGGCCCGATTGGGCGTGCAGGATCTGATTTCATTTAAAGAGTGATGGCCATGACAAGCACCTACCGCGCCATGCAAGTCAGCCGCCCAGGCGTCCTCGAGCTGGTGGAGCGTGCAACTCCAACGCCCGGTATCGGGCAGGTGCTGATCGAGGTTGAGGCCTGCGGCATTTGTGGCGCTGATGCCAGTGACATCGACGGGGCAGACCCAACGCTGCAGCCTCCACGTGTGCCCGGCCATGAGGTGGTTGGTCGAATTGCTGCGCTAGGTGAGCACCTTCCCTCGATTTGGCGAGTCGGCCAACGGGTGGGCATCGGGCGTCTGGGCGGACACTGCAATGAGTGCACGCAATGCCGCCAAGGGCTTTTCCAGCTCTGCCAGAACCAGCTCATCGTCGGTGCCTCCTGCGATGGTGGCTATGCCGAAATGATGATTGCCCGTGCCTCAGGGCTCGTGTCGATCCCGGACGAGTTGAACGCAGAGGAAGCCGCGCCGATTCTCTGTGCGGGTATTGCCACGTTCAACGCACTGAAGAAATCCGGAGCACAGGCCGGCGATACCGTTGCCATTCTCGGTATTGGTGGTCTTGGTCACATGGCTCTGCAGTACGCACGACGTATGGGCTTTCGCGTGATCGGCGTTGGCCGGGGCAGCGATATCGCGCAGGACGCGATGGATCTGGGAGCCCATATCTACATCGACGCCAATGAAGAGGATGCAGCAGGGAGGCTGAAGGCCATGGGCGGTGCGCATGCCATCGTCACGACCATCGGTGCCCCTGCGGTCGTCTCCGCGCTCATGCCAGGCCTGGCACCGCAAGGCCGCCTTGTTCTCCTCGGGGCCGGCAAAGACCCGCTGCCCGTATCCAGCGGCCATCTGGTCGTAGGAGAGCGTAGCGTACTGGGCTCCATCACTGGTACGCCTTACGAGAACGAGAGAACGCTGGGGTTCAGTGTGCTGGCTGGCGTGCGCCCAAAGATTGAGGTGATGCCTTTGGAGCAAGCTAATGAGGCTTATCAGCGGATGAAGTCAGGTGACGTCAAGTTCCGCATGGTCTTGACCGTCGACCGGCAACGCCTCAGCCCATCCACCTCAGATGCTGGCAGTGAGCAGGCTAAGAGTGCACAGCGCCCATGACAAACACCAGTTCCAGCATCGCCCTACAACACGACTCCTTGCTGCTTGCGTGAGCAGTTGCGTTGAGGGCTCAACGACCCGGATCGTACGAGACAGTACACGTTTGCCTGATGAACGTCCGCTTCTGGCCGTTCTCTGCCGGTCATGTCTCCACAAGTCTTGCTGGTCAAATACGGTGCACATGACTGGTCAGGTCGAAAGCAAATGGGGGGCAACCTCGTGCAATTACCCAACTGTGATCTGAATATGGCCGAGAGCAAAATCCTCATGCTCTGAGGAATCCATTCAAAGCATCTGGTCAAGTCCCATGCAAGCAGCTGGTCAGGTCCAATGCAAATGGGTGGTCATATGCAACGCAAACGGGTGGTCAAGTAGGGTGCAATTTCCCACATTTAAAGCTATTCGCGGTTCGGTGGGCGATTTCGTCGAAAGTACTACAGCAATCACTGCCAGTATCGGTCAGGTCAATTTATCTTTGCCCGATTGACCTCTCCCGGCTTGTTGCAGCGACTCAGGGGCTACAAGGTGGTGGGTGGCTGCCTGTTCGTGCAAACCCTGGGCATGGTGCTGATATGGCTGGTACCGTCGCCTGTCATCGCGATTGCTGGCGGAGTGTTAACCGGGATTGGGGTGTCTTGGGTTTATCCGGGGCTTGGGGTAGAGACCTTGGCCAGCACGCCGGCGGCGAATCGTAATTCCGCACTGAGTGCGCTTTCATTGGTTTTTGATATCGCCGTGGGCATGGCAGGGCCAATCATGGGGTTGATTGCTTCGGGATTCGGATATGCCGCTATTTTTTTGTGTGCTGCGCTGATGTCGATGAGCGGAATTTTGATGGTGACCTATTTGTATCGGTGAGTGGCCGAAATCAACTTTCAGCGCAACCATAACAAATAAGGGTGAGCTGAAACGCTGTTTGTGTGAGAGGGGAGGTCGGAGCCGTTGACTTCACTTCTTGCTTTATCGAGGACTGAGTGGGTGTGTGAGCTGGATTTCTTTTGCCGCTCACGATAGGCAGAAATTTAAGCAGACCTCTAAGGAACGTAATTATTGGCATATTACTACCAATGCGCTGGGGTGCAGTCGACGGGTTGAGCAAGCCCTTGGTAGTCCTTCTTGGAGGGCAGATAAAGACCCTAACAGCCGTCCGCAGAAGGCTGCTCACGTCCAGAAGCGATCACTCCGTTTCTCTGCGCTCTGAATGGACCGCTGCAAGCAACCTGACCCCCAACATCGTACGCTGGGCCGTGCCTTTTGTTTTTTGAAAGAGATTCGCTTTCTCTATTTCATACTGCGCCAATGCAGTCGTGATGTAGTCATCCAAGCTCTTTATCCACTGGCCATTGCTGCAAAAGGAAAAGGCTTTTCCCCAACCAAGGATTACTCGGTCGAGATTCTGTAACGCGCCAGAGTAGGACCCCTTTGGGAATATATCTCCGGCTTCGACACTGAATTTCATCATGCGTATCGATGCGTCTAAATCGGACTTGATCCGTTTCTTGAATCGCTCCCTCGTAGCTTTAGATGGCTGGACCAATCCTGCCGAAACGAAGCAGCCCAAGAAATCGAATCCTTTAGCTGTAAGGCCCCTTGAAGCTTTGTCACTTGTTGCTAAGGGCCGGTATGCTTCAAGTGAGAGCTTTTGGAGCTCAGTCTGTGCTTTGCTAAAAGCACGATCCACACAGCCCATGTCCTTCCCGAGGATCAGGAAGTCATCAATGTACCGAAGACAAGTGATCTCACCATCGTTCATGACCCTGTCAAAGTCATGCAAGTACAAATTGGCTATGAGTGGGGATAGGGGAGATCCTTGAGCTACACCCTCCACCCCGATGGGGAAAATCTCATCCAGACCCTGTCGTCGAAGCACGTCAATGTTCGCAAGGTCTGTGGTGATCGCTGCTCGGAATAATGCGATTGTGTCAGGGCATTTGATATGAGGGGCCACGAGTCTCATCACACGGGCCTTGTCAATTCTAGTGAAGAAGTCGGCGATATCTGACCTGATATGGAAGGCAGATCCTTTGGCAATGGCTGCTTTGGTGTCGGCTATCGCCATCGAGACCCGTTTATTTTTTATGCCTCCGTAGCTCGTAGGGGTAGACAGCGTTTCCTTCACGAACTTAATACGGGATAAGGCGTCGAGTAGAGCCCGCTGGACGATCCGGTTGGGTATAGGTGAAAGCACAATCGGGCGAGAATTTCCGTTGGCTTTAGTTTTTGCCACGCCGGTCTGCTTTTGAAAGGTAAAGGTCTTCTTGGATAGCGCGCGTTGGATGTCGGAAAGCGACCGGGGGAGTTGGCTCTCGAAATCCTTGGCTTCGTTTCGGATAGTTTCGGATGATGAAGAAAAGGCGCTTTCTTTGACCTTCCTCCAGGCCGAATACAACGAATCCCCGCTATAGATCCTACGGTAAAGCGACGAGGCCACAAAAACTCCTTGTTTGTTGGGAGACACCAGTGAACTCTCACCCAACTGCTACAGGGGACCTTCAACCTTCGGGAGACCGCGAAGCCTTAACGGCGATCTTGGTCGCGACCCGGACAGCAACCTCCGAAGAGAGATGGCTGGCGTCTGTCAAACTTGGTTCAGTGCTGTGAGGCGGCTGGACCAGCAAGCAGGCGAGGCTGATCGCAGTCACGAAACTCCGTGATGCGGCGAGCGCCAAGCTGGCACGTTTTTGCATAAACGCATGATTACCCCCAAAGATTCCGTCAAAACACGATAAATCGTAGCTTTTTAGGCCTCTCGGTTAAGCTCGCGCCATGCGCCATGCGCCAGGTTGGCACGTTTTTGCACGATCGCAAATTGTCCCCCGAAGGCCCCGCCAAGGTGAAAATCGTACCTTTTTGGGTTTCGCGGTCAAGCGCACGCCGTGCGGCTGAACATCGAACACCTCGCTGAAAATAAAGCTGCTAACCGTCTGGTGACCCCAACGTACAGACAGAGCTACGGTTATTGATGCAGCAGTCGAGCGGTGCCCTTTACCTTCGGGAGACCGCGAAGCCTTAACGGCGATCTTGGTCGCGACCCGGACAGCAACCTCCGAAGAGATATGGCTGGCGTCTGTCAAACTTGGTTCAGTGCTGTGAGGCGGCTGCACCAGCAAGCAGGCGAGGCATTCCGATATTAATCAGCCATCCGGCCAAAAGCCATCTATTTGGCGGCACGCTTATTGGCAAGCGATAGAATGAGGATTGGGTTCGCACGACTATTCGCTTAAAAATATCGCGAAAGTGAATGGCCCCAATTAGGCGCCAGACTCTAACAGTAGCGATAATCGTCTATAGCGCAAGCTCAAATGCCCTACGGATCGGGCGAAAAAAGAACCGCATCGACCGGTTGAATCCACAGCCGATTGCTGCCCGTCGCGAACGTAGCGAACGATCCTTACCGCTTCGTTGTGGCAGCTAGAATCCGGCTAAGAGCTGGCCCTGAACATTGAAGCTTGGTCTGTCATATCACCCCTTCACCCCTTGCGGGCTTTCACCGTATCTCGAGACGGCTGGTCGATTCATCCTTAATAAAAAGAATTCCAAACGTAGTGAAAACTCATGGCGGGTTCGCGTCCCCGACCGGATACATGCCGGACGCTTGCAAAGAAACACTGCGCGTTTTAATCAATAATTCGTCAGCTCTGATCATTGAATGCCAGCCGCGCGTCTCTCAGCTATCTCTAACATTGCGGTTCGTGTTGCAGATCAAGTGCCGTCAATTCCGGTGCAGGCGGTGCAAGTAGGGGCCCTGTTGTGACACCGATTCCCTCGTTTCAATCTTCGCATTTTATTTTTTGGTGAATTCGTTTTTTTTCTGCTGAACGCTTACGCAAGGGTTCGTTGATGGCTTGTGCCTTGGAGGTTGACCCTATACTGTATATCCACACAGTAAAAGGCGTGCCCCATGGAACTCATCGACAAGCTCAGCATTCTCGCCGACGCCGCCAAATACGACGCGTCTTGCGCCAGCAGTGGAGCGCCGAAGCGTAGTTCCGAGGGCAAAAGCGGCCTGGGCTCGACCGACGGCATGGGCATTTGCCACAGCTACACGCCGGACGGTCGCTGCGTGTCGTTGCTGAAGGTGCTGCTGACCAATTTCTGTCTCTACGACTGCCAATACTGCGTCAATCGACGTTCCAGCGATGTGCCACGCGCACGCTTCACGCCGGAAGAAGTGGTGACGCTGACCATGGATTTCTACCGGCGCAACTGCGTCAGCGGGCTGTTTCTCAGTTCCGGGATCATTCGCTCGGCGGACTACACCATGGAGCAACTGATCCGTGTAGCCACATTGTTGCGCGAAGACCACGAGTTCCGCGGTTACATCCACCTCAAGACCATTCCCGAAGCCGATCCGGCGCTGATCGAAGAAGCGGGGCGCTACGCCGATCGCTTGAGCGTGAACATTGAACTGCCCACCGACGCCAGCCTGCAAACCCTGGCCCCCGAGAAACAGCTGGGCTCGATCAAGCAAGCGATGCAAACCATCTACACCGGCGTACAAACCGTGCTCAACGAACCCCGCGCACCGAAATTTGCCCCGGCCGGGCAGAGCACGCAGATGATCGTCGGTGCCGATGACACCGATGACAGCACCATTCTCCACAGCGCCCAGGCGTTGTACGGCAACTTCAGTTTGCGGCGGGTCTATTACTCGGCGTTCAGCCCGATCCCCAATAGCCCGAAAAGCGTGCCGCTGGCCGCGCCGCCACTGATGCGCGAGCACCGTTTGTATCAGGCGGACTTCCTGTTGCGCAGCTACGGCTTCACCGCGGGCGAGCTGTTCAAAGGGCCCGGACATCTGGCGCTCGACATCGACCCGAAGCTGGCGTGGGCGCTGGAGAACCGCGAAGTGTTCCCGCTTGACCTCAATCGCGCCGAGGCCTCGTTGATCGCGCGCATCCCCGGTATCGGCCTGCGCACCACAGAGCGACTGGTTGAGTTGCGCCGTCAACGCCGTATTCGCTACGAAGATCTGGCCCGAATGCGCTGTGTCCTGGCAAAGGCCAAGCCGTTCATCATCACCAGCGATTACCATCCGCAACAGGCCGAAGTGACTAGCCATCTGCTGTACCAGCAATTGCGCGACCGGCCGCAGCCGCAACAAATGGGGTTATGGGGATGATCAGTCTGGATTGCGATGACCTGTTCGACACCTGGCGTCAGCAGGCACGCTGGCTGCTCAGTCATGAGGTGGACCCGAGCCGGGTGAGCTGGGCCAGTGAAGGCGTCTCCGATCTGTTCGCCAGTGACGATGCGCCACCCCAGACCCAAGGCCCGTTTCACGCACGAATACCGCGAACGCTGTTGGACACCCTTGAGCGCGCCGCTCGTTATCGGGGTGATCAACGCTGGAGTCTGTTGTACGAAGTACTTTGGCGGGTCAGTCACGGCGACCGTACTGCGATGCTGGCCGGTGACAAGTTAGGTAGTGAATTTCATAGAAGAATCAAACAGGTACAGCGTGAAGCTCATCATTTACATGCATTTGTACGGTTTGTGGCGATGCCGGAAGGTGAGGGGCCGCAATACGTCGCCTGGCACGAACCGGCCCACGACATCCTGCACAGTGCCAGTGAGCATTTTATCGGGCGCATGGGCCGGCATCGCTGGCTGATCGCGACGCCAAGGGACGGGGTTTACTACGACGGCGAACAATTGATCCACCAACGCCGGTGCCCGGTTGAATGGCAGCAGCTGGCACAAAACGCCGACGATCCGCACAGCGACATGTGGTTGACCTACTACAGCCATATCTTCAATCCGGCGCGCCTGAACCCGAAGGTCATGCAGGGGCACTTGCCGGCCCGATTTTGGAAGAACCTGCCGGAAGGCGCGCTGATTCCGGGTCTGATCACCCAGGCGCGCACGGGCAAGCAACAGGACGGCCAGGCGAGCGGTATCAAGGGCAGGGGAGGCAAACGGATTGCGTTGGGAGACGCCGGGCAGCACTCATAAAAAAAGCCCCCCCATCGCCAATGCGATGGAGGGCCTGGATGCAGCAGGGGTCAGATCAAACCTTGACGATCCAGCCTGCTGGCGCTTCGACGTCACCCGTCTGTACACCGGTCAGCTCTTTGTAGAGCTTCTGGGTGACCGGGCCGACTTCGGTTTCGCTGTGGAACACGTGCAGGTGGTCGTTGTAGCTGATGCCGCCGATCGGGGTGATCACGGCAGCGGTACCGCAAGCACCGGCTTCCTTGAAGTCGGACAGCTTGTCGATGAACACGTCACCTTCAACCACTTCCAGGCCAAGGCGCGATTTGGCCAGCTCGATCAACGACAGGCGGGTGATGCCCGGCAGTACCGACGGCGAGTTCGGCGTGACGAACTTGTTGTCGTGGGTGATCCCGAAGAAGTTGGCCGAGCCGACTTCTTCGATTTTGGTGTGGGTCATCGGGTCCAGGTAGATGCAGTCGGCAAAATGCGCCTTCTTGGCCTGGGAACCTGGCATCAGGCTGGCCGCGTAGTTGCCACCGACCTTGGCTGCACCGGTGCCTTGTGGGGCAGCGCGGTCGTAGCTGGAGATCAGGAAGTTGTGCGGGGTCAGGCCACCCTTGAAGTAAGCGCCGACCGGGATGCAGAAGATCGAGAAAATGAACTCGGGTGCGGTACGCACGCCAATGTTGTCACCCACGCCGATCACGAACGGACGCAGGTACAACGCGCCGCCAGTGCCGTACGGCGGGATGAAACGCTCGTTGGCACGAACCACTTCTTTGCAGGCTTCGACGAACTGCTCGGTGGACACCTGCGGCATCAGCAGGCGGGCACAGCTGCGTTGCATGCGTGCGGCGTTCTGATCCGGACGGAACAGGTTGATCGAACCGTCCTTGCAACGATAGGCCTTAAGGCCCTCGAAGCATTGCTGGCCATAGTGAAGGGCAGTGGAGCCTTCGCTGATGTGCAGCACGTTGTCTTCGGTCAGGGTGCCTGCGTCCCACTCGCCATTACGCCAGTGCGACAGATAGCGCTTGTCTGTCTTGATGTAGTCAAAACCCAACTTGTCCCAATTGATGCTTTCGTTACCCATGACACCCTCTATCACTTAACAACCGCCGAAACGGTTCAAGGCTTCTGACGTTTTTCTGGATGGGGACAACAATACTTCATTCCGGGCCCGTTTCGCAGCCCGGACTATCGGATGACAGACAGATAAATCGAGTTGACCTCAAGAAATCGCCAGCAGGCTGGCTCCCACAGGAGAACGCATTCCAGATGTGGGGGCTAGCCTGCTAGCGATGGGGCCATCTATGCCGCCATCCATTGTTCTGAATCACAGGTGCAGCGCATGCCCGAGTGCTCGCAACGCCGCTTCTTGCACTGCCTCGCCGAGCGTCGGATGCGCATGGATGGTGCCAGCGATGTCTTCCAGGCGCGCGCCCATTTCCAGGCTCTGCCCGAACGCTGTCGACAGCTCCGAAACGCCCACGCCCACCGCTTGCCAGCCGACAATCACATGATTGTCACGCCGTGCCACGACGCGCACGAAGCCGCTTTTGGATTCCAGCGTCATCGCCCGGCCATTGGCCGCGAACGGGAAGCTGGAAACGATGCAGTCCAGGCCCGCCGCCTTGACGTCGTCCGGGGTCTGGCCGACGACCACCAGTTCCGGGTCGGTAAAGCACACGGCAGCGATGGCGGTCGGGTTGAACTCGCGGGACTTGCCGCTGATCAGTTCGGCAACCATCTCGCCCTGAGCCATGGCCCGGTGCGCGAGCATCGGTTCACCGCTCAGGTCGCCGATGGCGTACACGTTGCGCATGCTGGTCTGGCAGCGGTTGTCGATCTTGATCGCCGAGCCGTTCATGTCCAGGTTCAGCGCTTCAAGATTCCAGCCCTGGGTGTTCGGTTTGCGACCGACGGCCACCAGCACCTGATCCGTTTCCAGGTTCAGGGTTTCGCCACCCGGCTCGAGGACTTGTAGTGTATTGCTAGCAGAATCAAAGGCTTGCACGCTGTGCTTCAAGTAAAGTTTCACGCCGAGCTTTTTCAGTTCGTCGTGAACAGGCTGAGTCAGTTCGGCATCGTAGGCCGGCAGAATGCGCTCCTGCGCCTCGACCACGCTCACGTCAGCGCCGAGCTTGCGATAGGCAATCCCCAGCTCCAGACCGATGTAGCCGCCACCGACCACGACCAGGCGTTTCGGCACGGAGGTCGGCGCCAGGGCTTCGGTGGAGGAGATGATCGGCCCGCCAATCGGCAGCATCGGCAGGTTCACGCTCTTCGAACCGGTCGCCAGCACCAAGTGCTCGCACTGAATACGCGTGTCGCCCACGTCAACGGTCTTGCCGTCGATGATTTTGGCCCAGCCTTGAATGACCTGGACTTTGTTCTTTTTCAGCAAGGCTGCGACGCCGGTGGTCAGGCGGTCAACGATGCCGTCCTTCCACTCGACGCTCTTGCTGATGTCGAGGGTTGGTGCGGACACGCTGATGCCCAGGGCCGAGTGCTGGCTGTGATGCTGCGTCTGGTGAAACTGTTCAGCGACGTGAATCAACGCCTTCGATGGAATGCAGCCAATGTTCAGGCAGGTACCGCCCAGTGATTCGCCTTCCACCAGAATGGTCGAGATGCCCAGTTGGCCGGCACGAATCGCCGTCACATAACCGCCAGGGCCGCCGCCGATGATCAGCAGCGTGGTGTTCAAAGTTTGCATCTCTTACTCCACAAACAGGGTGGCGGGTTGTTCGAGCAGGCCACGAACGGCCTGGATGAATTGCGCCGCGTCCATGCCATCGACCACGCGGTGATCGAAGGAGCTGGAGAGGTTCATCATCTTGCGAATCACGATCTGGCCTTTGACGACCATCGGGCGTTCGACGATTTTGTTGACGCCGACGATCGCCACTTCCGGCAGGTTCAACACTGGCGTGCTGACGATGCCGCCCAACGCGCCGAGGCTGGTCAGCGTAATGCTCGAGCCGGACAGTTCATCGCGGGCGGCCTTGCCATTACGCGCGGCAGTGGCCAAACGGGAGATTTCCTGAGCGTTGTCCCACAGGCTGCGGGCTTCGGCGTGACGCACCACCGGCACCATCAAACCGATGTCGGCTTGCGTGGCGATGCCCACGTGTACGGCGCCGAGGCGGGTGATGACCTGGGCTTCGTCGTCGTAACGGGCGTTGATCTGCGGGAAGTCGCGCAGGGCGACGACCAGCGCGCGGACCAAAAATGGCAGCAAGGTCAGCTTGCCACGGGTCGCGCCGTGTTTTTCGTTCAGGTGCGCGCGCAGTTCTTCGACGGCTGTGACGTCGATTTCTTCGACATAACTGAAGTGAGCGGCACGTTGCGTGGCGTCCTGCATGCGCTGGGCGATCTTGCGGCGCATGCCGATCACCGGGATCTGTTCTTCGTCGTTACGCTGGGTGTAAGCATTGCCGACGCTCGATGCATTCGACTGACCCTGGGCCAGATAAGCGTCGAGGTCTTCGTGCAGCACGCGACCGGCTGGGCCGGTGCCACGGACCAGACGCAACTGGATACCGAGGTCCAGCGCATGCTTACGCACAGCCGGGGAGGCCAGCGGGCGTTCGTCGGCTTCGCGAGCGACCATCGAGCCTTGGCAAACGGCGGGTTTTGGCGCTGCAGCAGCGACCGGCTTGCTAGCCACCACGGCTTCAGCTTTCGGCGCCGCAACCGGTGCTTCTTTAACAGGTACAGGCTGAGCCGACTCTTTAACGTTGCCAGCGCCTTCGACTTCAATGCTGATCAGGATGCTGCCAACCGCCATGACTTCGCCCGGCTGTCCGCCCAGCGCAATCACCTTGCCATGCACCGGCGAAGGGATGTCGACCATCGCCTTGTCGGTCATGACATCGGCCAGCACCTGATCTTCGACGACCATGTCGCCGACCTTGACGTGCCACACCGACAGTTCAACTTCTGCAATGCCTTCACCAATGTCCGGCATTTTAATAACGTGCGTGCCCATTCAGACCTCCATGACCCGTTTCAAAGCCGCGCCCACTCGGGACGGACCAGGGAAATACGCCCACTCTTGCGCGTGCGGGTAGGGGGTGTCCCAACCGGTGACGCGTTCGATCGGCGCTTCCAGGTGGTGGAAGCAATGCTCTTGTACCAGGGCGACCAGTTCGGCGCCGAAGCCGCAAGTACGGGTCGCTTCGTGAACGATCACGCAGCGGCCGGTTTTTTTCACCGACTTGACGATGGTGTCCAGGTCCAGCGGCCACAGGCTGCGCAGGTCGATGACTTCAGCGTCGATCCCGGTTTCTTCCGCAGCGACTTGCGAGACGTAAACAGTGGTGCCGTAGGTCAGGATGGTCACTTCTTTGCCTGGACGGGCGATGGCGGCAACGTCCAGCGGCACGGTGTAGTAACCGTCCGGGACTTGTGCGGCCGGGTGTTTCGACCACGGGGTTACCGGGCGGTCGTGATGGCCGTCGAACGGACCGTTGTACAGGCGTTTTGGCTCCAGGAAGATCACCGGGTCATCGTTTTCGATGGAGGCGATCAGCAAGCCTTTGGCGTCGTAAGGGTTGGACGGCATGACCGTGCGCAAGCCGCAAACCTGGGTGAACATCGCTTCGATACTTTGGCTGTGGGTCTGACCGCCGTAGATGCCGCCGCCGCAAGGCATGCGCAGGGTCATCGGTGCGGTGAACTCGCCGGCCGAGCGATAACGCAGACGCGCGGCTTCGGAAATGATCTGGTCCGACGCCGGGTAAACGTAATCGGCGAACTGGATCTCGGCCACCGGGCGCAAACCATAGGCACCCATGCCCACGGCAACGCCGACAATGCCGCTTTCGGAGATCGGCGCATCGAACACCCGGGAGGTGCCGTACTTGTTCTGCAGGCCTTCGGTGCAGCGGAACACGCCGCCGAAGTAGCCCACGTCCTGGCCGAAGACCACGACGTTGTCATCACGCTCAAGCATCACATCCATGGCCGAGCGCAGGGCCTGGATCATGGTCATGGTGGTCGTGGTCATGGCGGTTTCCGGCTGAATATTGTTGTTGTGATCGTTCATGTCAGATCCCCAACTCTTGACGCTGGCGCTTCAAGTGCTCCGGCATCTCTTTATAGACGTCTTCGAACATGGTCGCGGCGCTCGGAATCTGGCCACCGGCGAGGGTGCCGTACTGCTCGGCTTCTTTTTGCGCGGCGATCACTTCGGCTTCCAGTTCGGCGCTGACGGCGACGTGTTCCTCTTCGGACCACTGACCGATCTTGATCAGGTGCTGCTTCAGGCGCGCAATCGGGTCGCCCAACGGGAAATAGCTCCAGTCGTCGGCCGGACGGTATTTGGACGGATCATCAGACGTGGAGTGCGGGCCGGCGCGGTAGGTGACCCATTCGATCATGGTCGGGCCAAGGTTGCGGCGGGCGCGTTCGGCGGCCCAGGCAGAGGCGGCGTAGACCGCGACGAAATCGTTGCCGTCGACCCGCAGGGAGGCAATGCCGCAACCGACGCCGCGACCGGCGAACGTGGTGGCTTCACCACCGGCAATGGCCTGGAACGTCGAGATCGCCCACTGGTTGTTGACCACGTTGAGGATCACGGGCGCACGATAAACGTGGGCGAAGGTGAGGGCGGTGTGGAAGTCGGATTCAGCGGTGGCACCATCGCCGATCCAGGCCGAGGCGATTTTGGTGTCGCCCTTGATCGCCGAGGCCATGCCCCAGCCCACACCCTGTACGAATTGGGTGGCGAGGTTGCCGGAAATAGTGAAGAAGCCGAAGTCTTTGACCGAGTACATGATCGGCAGCTGACGGCCCTTGAGCGGATCGCGCTCGTTGGACAGCAGCTGGCAGATCAGGTCCACCAGCGGCACGTCTCGCGCCATCAGAATGCTTTGCTGGCGGTACGTCGGGAAGCACATGTCATCGACATTCAGCGCCAGGGCCTGGCCGCTGCCGATGGCTTCTTCGCCAAGGCTCTGCATGTAGAACGACATTTTCTTCTGACGCTGGGCGACCACCATGCGGTTGTCGTAAATCCGCGTCTTGAGCATGGCGCGCATGCCTTTACGCAGGATCTCGGAAGGTACGTCTTCAGCCCATGGACCGAGGGCATTGCCCTGGTCGTCGAGCACGCGAATCAGGCCCTTGGCCAGATCAGCGGTGTCGGCCGGTTCAACGTCGATTGGGGGTTTGCGCACCGTGCCGGCGTCGGTCAGACGCAGGTAGGAGAAGTCGGTTTTGCAGCCAGGACGGCCCGAAGGTTCGGGAACGTGCAGTTGCAGCGGTTCGTACGCTTGGTTCATGGCTTGTATGCTCGATCTTGTGAAATTCTTGTAGTGAGCTGACCGTCATTCCTCTGTGGAAGAAATCTTGTCCTACAACAATCATAGGCCGGGCCCGGAAGAATATTTCTCTCTGTTTCGTTGCGCTTAGGATCATTTGCAGATAAAAAATCTGCATAAACATGAAAAACAGGTGGTTTTGTCTCATGCGCAAACTGGACCGTACCGATATCGGCATTTTGAACAGCCTTCAGGAGAACGCCCGCATCACCAACGCCGACCTCGCACGCTCGGTCAACCTGTCGCCGACGCCGTGCTTTAACCGGGTCAAGGCGATGGAGGAATTGGGTCTGATTCGCGAGCAAGTGACGCTGCTGGATGCTGACTTGCTGGGGCTGCATGTGAATGTGTTTATTCACGTCAGCCTGGAGAAACAGGTGGAAGAGGCGTTGCAGCATTTCGAGGAAGCGATCTCGGATCGCCCGGAAGTGATGGAGTGCTACTTGATGGCGGGCGACCCGGACTATCTGATCCGGGTGCTGGTGCCGACCATTCAGTCGCTGGAGCGTTTCATGATGGACTTCCTGACCAAAGTCCCCGGCGTGGCCAACATCCGCTCAAGCTTTGCGCTTAAACAGGTGCGCTACAAAACCGCACTGCCATTGCCGGCCAACGGCCTGACCCTCAACAACTAAACACAAATCCCCTGTAGCAGCTGTCGTTGTGGCGAGGGGATTTAGCGAAACGTCGCACCGCCCCGTTCGGCTGCGAAGCAGTCGCAAGTCCGGACAACAGGGTTTGTCTGACAGATTGCAAGGGGCGGCTTCGCCACCCAACGGGGATAAATCCCCTCGCCACAACGACAGCTGCTACAGGGGTTGCGGGTCGGTTTAGAGTTGGTTAATGGGGATTTTCAGGTAGGTCACACCATTGTCCTCGGCCGGCGGCAAATTCCCCGCCCGCACATTCACCTGGATCGCCGGCAGCAATAGCGTTGGCATGCCCAACCCGGCATCACGCTGGGTGCGCATGGCGACGAAGGCCGCTTCATCGATGCCGTCATGGATGTGGATGTTGCTTTTACGCTGCTCGCCCACCGTGGTCATGCAGCGGGATTCGCGGCCTTCGGGCGGGTAGTCGTGGCAGACATAAAGCCGAACGCTGGCAGGGAAGGCCAGCAGTTTGTGGATCGAGGCGAACATCTGGTTAGCGTTGCCACCGGGGAAATCACAACGAGCGGTGCCTACGTCCGGCATGAACAAGGTATCGCCCGCTAGAAGCACATCGCCGTCGATCAGATAAGCCATGTCCGCCGGCGTGTGGCCGGGCACATGCAGGGCCGTGGCCTTGAGGTTGCCGATCATGAACGACTCGTCCGGCGCGAACAGATGGTCGAATTGCGAACCGTCGCTGCGAAACTCCGGCTCAAGGTTGAACAGGGTCTTGAACACATCCTGGACCTTGCTGATCGACTGGCCGATGGCGATTTTGCCACCCAGTTCCCGACGCAGATACGGAGCGGCAGACAGGTGATCGGCATGGGCGTGGGTTTCCAGCAGCCATTGCACCTGCAGTTGATGATCGCGAACGAAGGCGATGATCTTGTCGGCTTGCGTGGTGGCGGTGCGCCCGGCGGCGGGGTCGTAGTCGAGCACCGGGTCGACGATGGCGCATTGACCGCCATTTCCTTCGTAGATCACGTAGCTGTAGGTCGACGAGGCAGGGTCTAGAAAAGCTTCAATCAAGGCAGGCATGGTGGCCGTTTTCTTTCAGGACAAGCCATGAGGGTAGTTTCATTTTCCCTGCGCTGACCAGCCCCGCGTTAATTCATGAAGGAAAAAATCCGCACGGGCTCTATCCTGTCACTCATCGATACCGGGCGTTCCCGGCTTTTTTTCGCGGATCATGAGCGTTTTATGCTGTTGGCAAGTTTCTTTGGTGTGGTGATGGGCCTGGTCCTTGGATTGACCGGGGCAGGTGGCGGCATTCTTGCGGTGCCGGCCCTGGTGTTGGGGCTGGGTTTGACCATGACCCAGGCCGCGCCGGTCGCGTTGTTTGCGGTGGGCAGTGCGGCGGCGGTCGGGGCCATTGATGGTTTGCGCCATGGTCTGGTGCGCTATCGCGCTGCGTTGCTGATCGCGCTGCTGGGGGCGATTTTTTCGCCGGTTGGCATCTACTTTGCCCATCAGTTGCCGGAAAAAATTCTGATGATCCTGTTCAGCCTGCTGATGGTCATGGTGGCCTGGCGGATGCTGCGTCGCGAGCGCCAGGAAGAAGGACCGAGCGACCATGGCCACGCCAACTGGGGCCAGAAAAACTGCATGCTCGATCAGCAGACCGGGCGTTTTTCCTGGACTGCCAAATGCACCGCGACCCTCGCGGCACTGGGTGCGGTGACCGGCGTGGTGTCGGGCTTGCTCGGCGTCGGCGGTGGCTTCCTGATCGTGCCTGCATTCAAGCAACTGACTGATGTGCAGATGCGCGGCATCATCGCCACTTCGTTGATGGTGATCAGCCTGATCTCGGCCATCGGGGTGGTCGGCGCGTTTCATGCCGGGGTCAGGATTGACGCATTGGGCGTGGCGTTCATTGTTGCCAGCATTGTCGGCATGATCGTTGGCCGACAACTGTGCGCACGAGTTCCGGCCCGTGCCCTGCAAATCGGCTTCGCCAGCATCTGTGTCGTGGTCGCCGCTTACATGCTGTTGAAAGCGGGTTTCTAGGGAGTACCGGTTCCTGTGGCCGCCAGTCTGCCAGACAGGCGTACATCCTAAGTCCGGGTCTTGGCGCGGCCCGGTCTTACACCGAATTCGCCGCGCGTCACCTGCTAACCCAAAGCACTTCAAAACCGCCCCCAAGGCAGCGTATGCCGCCGCCGGTCACCTTTCGATAATCGCCTCCGACATCCAGTCCCCCGCTGCGGAGCGCGTCATGCCCAACAATAAGAACTTCAAGCATCGTTACTTGCCTGCCTTCATCGCCAGCCTGTCGACCCTCGGTTTGAGCTCGATGGCCGAAGCCGAGATCGTGCTGTACGACAAGGACCAGACCACGTTCTCTACCGACGGCTACATCAACGCCTTCTACGTGAACAGCGATGTGGACCGTGCCGGCGACCAGTACGACCGGAAACAGGCGCGGGTGAAAATGGGCTATCTGCCCAATTACCTGGGGTTCAATATGGGCAAGCAGATCGATGACCTGAAGCTCGGTGCGCGGGCGTCGTTCTGGGTGACCATCAACGACAGCCAGACTAACGGCACCGACACCGCCATCGACGTGCGGCAGTTCTACGGCACCGTGGCCAATCCGGAGTGGGGCGAGGTGCTGATCGGCAAGGACTTCGGCCTGTTCGCCCGCTCCAACATCTTGCTCGATGAAATGCTCGCCGGTTACGGCCAGGTCAGCGATACCCTGGGGTTGGTGGACGGTGGCGGGGTGTCGTTCGGCAATATCGGCACGGGATATCCGTACCCGTTCCCGACCTCGCAGATCACCTATCGCACCCCGGTGATGGAGGGGTTGCGCGTGGCGGTGGGGATTCTCGACCCGGTCGATACCAACGACAGCAGCCCCTTGGGCAAGGCGTATCAGGAGAATCCGCGTACCGAGAGTGAGGTCACCTATCAGTTCGACGTCGCCGGCGCGAAGATTTACAGCTGGGTCAACGGCAGCTACCAGACCTCGGACAATACCGACTCCACTGTGCAATCCGTCACTTCCAAAGGCGTCGGCTACGGTGTGCAGGCGAAGATGGGCGGGTTGTCACTGACCGGTTCCGGTTTCCAGGCCAAGGGCATCAATCCGTTCTTCACCAACAACGCCGGCGAACCGACCCTGCGCAACGTCGACAGCGACGGCTACTTGCTGCAGGGCTCGTACAAACTGGGCAAGAATCGCCTGGCCTTGTCCTATGGCAAGACCAACGATGACGGTAACGGCGTGGTGGGTAGCGGGGCGGATTATGAAACGCGCGGGATTGCGTTGTTCCATGACGTCAACGACAACCTCAAGCTCGTGGCCGAGTACAACCAGTTCGAAATCAACGGCCACGACACCAGCGCGCAGAACGAAGACACCGACACCTTTGCGGTGGGGGCGGTGTTGAACTGGTAACAAAGTTAATCTGTGAACCCTACCCCTGTGGCGAGGGAGCTTGCTCCCGCTGGAGCGCGTAGCGGTCCCGATTCTGGTCGCGCATCGGCCGGTTGGGAGACTGCTGCGCAGTCCAGCGGGAGCAAGCTCCCTCGCCACAAAAGTGTCAGCCATCAAGCGCCCGAACCGTCGACTCTCATCCCATCGAAGCGGCTACCCGCTACCCAAGTAGCATACGTCGCAGCCCGCAAGCTTCGTACACTCGAGCCTCATACACGCGCACCTGCGGGGGGCGACCATGCAGCAGGTCCAGAGTGAAGGTGTCGTCAGTGCAATGTCCCAGGCGACCGATGCCCAACAAGTCGCTCAGGAGCTGGCGCGGCAGTTATTGCATCCGCACCTGGGCTTCGTGCTGTTCTTCTGTTCCGCCGAGTACGACTTGCAGGCGCTGGGCCAGGCCTTGCAGCAGAGCTTTGGCGGGATTCGCCTGGTGGGTTGCACCAGCGCCGGGGAAATCACCCCGTTGGGCTACGGTCGCAACTGCGTGACGGCGGTGGGATTCGACCATCGGCATTTCTCCATCGACGCCGAACTGATCTGCGAGATGGAGCGCTTCAGCCTGATCGATGCCCAGCAAATGGTCGAACGCCTGGTCAGTGGCTGTCGCAGCAACACCCTGGCGCCGATCAAGGGCAACAGCTTTGCCCTGACCTTGCTCGATGGCTTGTCCAGCCGTGAAGAAATGGTTCTCGCCGCCTTGAGCGCAGCGTTAGGCGACATCCCGCATTTCGGCGGTTCGGCCGGCGACGACAACTACCTGACCCACACCCACGTCTATTTCGGCGGCGAATTCCACAGCGGCGCGGCAGTGGTGGTGCTGGTCAATACCTGGCTGGATTTCGAGGTGTTCACCACCCATCACATTTTGCCGAGGGCCGAGAAACTGGTGGTCACCGGGGCCGACAGCACCTCGCGGCGGGTCTTTGAACTGAATGCCGAGCCGGCTGCCGAGGAGTACGCCCGCCACATCGGCGTGCCGGTGGCCGAACTCGATCACCGGGTCTTCGCCGCGCACCCGCTGGCGGTGAGGATCAACGATCAGTACTACGTGCGGGCAATCCAGCAGGTGCATCCTGACCTGAGCCTGAGTTTTTACTGCGCCGTGGAGAACGGCATCGTCCTCACCGTCATGACCCCCGGCCCGATGTTGCCGAATCTGCAAACCTTGTTTGAAGGTTTGCAGGAACGTCTTGGCGACCTGCTGCTGACCATCGGCTGCGACTGTTTTCTCAGGCGTATGGAACTGGAAGACGGCGGCAGCCTGGAGCAGATCGGAACGTTTTTGCGCGACCAGCGGGTGATGGGTTTCAACACCTACGGAGAACAGTTCAATGGCATGCACATCAACCAGACCTTCACCGGGGTTGCCATTGCCCGAGACCGGTCCCCTGGACATCGTTGAACTCCAGGCGCAGCTCGCCAGCCTGCGCCACGACAATCAAAAACTGCAGCGCATCAATGGCGCGCTGATCGAGCGGATCGAATCCGGCATTACTCGCGGCAACGACCCGTACGCGGCCTTTCAGCATTCCGTGGTGCTGGCCGAACAGGTGCGTGAACGTACCGATGCCTTGAACCAGGCCATGGCCGAACTCAAATCGGGCAATCACTTGCTCAGCGAAGCGCGCCTGCGTGCGGAAACCGCCCACCAGCATTTGATCGATGCGATCGAGAGCATCTCCGACGCCTTCGTGCTGTTCGATGCCGACCAGCGCATCGTCTTGTTCAACAGCCGTTTCAAGGCGTTCTGGGGTAACAGCCGGGTGCGGATCAACGCCGGCATGCGCCTGGCCGAGGTCAAGCGCCTGATGAGTTCCACCGGTTTGTTCACTGAAGAACCGCGCGGGCATGCTGACGAAAACCTGATCTATCGCCTGCAGAACGGCCGCTGGTTGCAGGTCAGCGAACGGCCGACCCAGGAAGGCGGGCGGGTGATCCTGTTCACCGACATTACCGACGTCAAACTCAGCGAAACCGTGCGCCGGGAGCAGGCGGTGGCGCAGAAATCGCACTTGCTGCAACGGGCGGTCGACAACCTGTCCCAAGGCGTGGCCATGGTCAATGCCGAAGGCATCCTGGAACTGTGGAACCGCCGTTTCCTGGAACTCAGCGGGCTGGCCCCGGTGGCGGCCCACCGGCCGTTTGCCGAAGTGATCGCTGACAGCGAGTTGAACCTGCTCACCCCGGCCAGTCGCGATGCCAACGGGCGGCACGTGCAGGAATTAGAGCAACGCCTCTACGATGGCCGGGTGCTGGAAATTCGCACCCATCCGTTGCCTACCGGTGGCTTCGTCAACACCTTCACCGACATCACCGAACGTTATCAGCATGCCGAAGCACTGAGCGAAAGCGAGCGCTGGATTCGCCTGATCACCGACCATGTACCGGCGCTGATCGCCTACCTCAATGCCGATCTGGTCTACGAGTTCACCAACAAGGTCTACGAAGAATGGTACTGCTGGCCGCGCGGCGTGATGCTCGGGCAGAGTCTGCGCGAAGTCCACAGCGAGCAGCATTACCAACGCCTCGAAGCCTATGTGGCCCGCGCGTTGGCCGGTGAGAGCGTGACGTTCGAGTTCGCCGAAACCAACATCAACAACCAGGAACGCTACATGCTGCGTTCCTACGTACCCAACCGCCTCGCCACTGGCGAAGTGGTGGGGATTTTCGTGTTGATCCGCGACATCACCGAACGCCGCCGCACCGCCGAGGCGCTGCACCAGGCTTATCAGAATCTCGAGTTGCGGGTGCGCGAACGCACCACCGAACTGACCACCCTCAATGACCAATTGCTGCGGGAAATCGACGAGCGTCGGCGCGTTGAATCGCGCTTGCGCGAGGCCAAGCTTGAGGCCGAGCAGGCCAACCTGTCGAAGACCAAGTTTCTTGCCGCTGTGAGTCACGATCTGCTGCAACCGCTCAACGCCGCGCGACTGTTTACCAGCGCTTTGCTGGAACGCCGCGAGCCGGTGGCCAATGCGATTCTGGTACGCAATGTCAGCAATTCGCTGGAAGACGTGGAAAACCTGCTGGGCACGCTGGTGGATATTTCCAAGCTGGATGCCGGGGTGATCAAGGCCGACATTGCGCCGTTCGCCCTGAGCGAACTGCTGGAAAACCTCGCCGCCGAGTACACCCAGGTAGCCCTCAGTGAAAGGCTTGAGCTGCATTTCATCCCGTGTTCGGCACTGGTGCGCAGCGACATTCAGTTGCTGGCGCGGATCCTGCGCAATCTGTTGAGCAACGCCATTCGCTATACCTACAGCGGTCGTGTGGTGCTCGGGTGCCGGCGTCATCACCAGCGGTTGACGATCGAGGTCTGGGACAGCGGAATGGGCATTGCCGAAAATCGCCTGGAAGAGATTTTTCAGGAGTTCAAGCGCGGCGATGTGCAGCGTCCGGATCAGGATCGCGGGTTGGGTCTGGGGCTGGCGATTGTCGAGAAAATTGCCGGGATTCTCGGCCACCGGATTCACGTGCGTTCGTGGCCGGGCAAGGGCTCGATGTTTTCCGTCGAAGTGCCGTTGAGCGCTACCGCCCCCAAGGCCCAACCGGCGCTGCTGATGAGTGAGCCGATGCTGGAACGTCTGCGCGGCGCGCGGGTGTGGGTGCTGGATAACGACGCGGCGATTTGCGCCGGCATGCGTACGCTGCTTGAAGGGTGGGGGTGTCGGGTGGTCACGGCGCTGTCGGAACAAGACCTGGCGCGGCAGGTGGACAACTATCATGCCGAAGCCGACTTGCTGATCGCCGACTATCACCTGGATGACGATCAGAACGGCGTCGATGCCGTGGCCCGAATCAACGCCCGGCGCGGTTCAGCGATCCCGGCGATGATGATTACCGCCAACTACAGCAACGAGCTCAAGCAGCAGATTCGTGAGCTGGGGCATACCCTGATGCACAAGCCGGTAAGGCCGATGAAGCTGAAGACAGCGATGAGTCATTTGCTTGGCAGGCCTTGATTTCTCCGGCGTCAGTGCTGGCCCCATCGCGAGCAGGCTCGCTCCCACATTGATCTGCATTGAGCAAAAATTTTGGGTACGACGCAGGTCCACTGTGGGAGCGAGCCTGCTCGCGATGGGGGCGACGCGGTCTCAACGCCGTAAGTAAGAGCCGAAATCAATATCCCCGGCACTCAAGATCGCCTGCACCCGATTGTGCACGTTGAGTTTGCGCAGGATCGCCGAGACATGCGCCTTGACCGTGGTTTCGGCGATTTCCAGAGTGTAGGCGATCTGCTTGTTCGATTCACCCTTGGTCATGCGTTCGAGCACCAGCAACTGCTTGCGGGTCAAGGCCTGGAGCAGTTCCGGCGGGAAGCTCGGGTTGTCATTCATGCGTCGATGGGTGCCGCATTTTTGCGTACGGATGATGTCTGGCGGCAAGTAAACATTGCCATTGAGAATTTGCTGGATGGCCTCGGTCATCTGCACCCGTGGCGAGGATTTGGTGATGAAACCCACCGCGCCATAGGTGATGGCTTGCAGCACGATCTGTTTGTCCTGCTCGGCCGACACGATCACCACCGGAATGGTCGGCGCCTCGTTGCGCAGGTTGATCAGGCCATTGAGGCCGTGCATGCCGGGCATGTTCAGGTCGAGCAGGATCAGGTCCAGGTCGTCATGTTCCTGAGTCAGCAGCAGGGCGCTGTCGAGGTCGGCGGTTTCCATCACTTCGCTGCCCGGGAATCCGTCGCTGATGACGTTGTGGATGGCTTCGCGAAACAGCGGGTGATCGTCGGCAATCAGAATTTTGTACATAGCCTTTCACCTCATTATTTTGATTATGGTGTGGCAACAACACGCACGCGTAAAGGTCAGGGGAAGGGCTCGGGCTGGGCGGGCGTCACGGGCAGATTGGCTGCCTGCCAGGCGTCCAGGCCGTCGCGATACCAATACAGTGTCTTATAGCCCATGGCGGCGGCGCGTTTGACGGCATTCCAGCTCAACCAGCAGTCGGAGCGGCAGTAGAAAACCAGCGGTTGCGCGAGGTCTCCGGCGGTCAATGTGTTCAGGTTACGCGCAAAATAGCCCTGCCACTCAGCTGTCAGGTCGCCGTCGCCGGTATTGGCCAGCCAATGGCTGCCGGGCAGGTTTTCGTGGGGCTGATCTTCGATGAATTGTCCTTGCAGCCATTGGCGGCGGTAGACGTCAATCAGCACCGGGTGCGGTGTCTGGGTGAGCAGGGTTTGCAGGGCGGCGGTGTCGATGATGGCCGCGCCTTGAAGCTGGGTCGGCGTTGGACTGCGGTAGAGGCTGATGCGATAGCCGTCGGCGGAAAACAACGGTGTGTCGGCGTGCGCGGCGCTCAGCAACAGACTCAGCGACAGCGCAGCAAGAGAAGGGCGCAACAGACGACGTTGGGCACGCGGCATGGGGTTCAATCCTTATCGTTATGCACCCATTACATGCCAGTCTCGGTGCATTGGGAATGCGACGATAGACAGGGAAACCAGTACTAAAGTAGTAATTTCCCCCCATTCAACAGAGATCAACTGTGGGAGCGAGCCTGCTCGCGATAGCGGAGTGACATTCAGACTGACACTCCGCTATCGCGAGCAG
>NZ_JBOFQE010000027.1:0-16302 GCF_051660785.1 Pseudomonas sp. | reverse complement strand
GTGGCTTGCCCGCGATGCAGGCGCCGCGGTTCAGCAGGTACACCGCGGTGCTGCCATCGCGGGCAAGCCACGCTCCCACAGGGTTTTGTGTCGGGCATAAAAAAACCGGGCGGCTTTTGGGCCGCCCGGTTCTGGTGATGTAGTTACAAATGCGATTCGGCGTATTCGGCCAGAATCGAACGTGGTACCCCTTGCAGGGTGATGTGTACACCGTTGGGGAAATCCTTGAAGCGTTCAGTCAGGTACGTCAGCCCGGAGCTGGTCGCGGACAGGTAAGGGGTGTCGATCTGCGCCAGGTTACCCAGGCACACCACTTTGGAACCGGCGCCGGCACGGGTGATGATGGTTTTCATCTGGTGCGGTGTCAGGTTCTGGCATTCATCGATCAAAATCAGGCTCTGCTGGAAGCTGCGGCCTCGAATGTAGTTGAGGGATTTGAACTGCAACGGCACTTTACTGAGGATGTAATCGACGCTGCCATGGGTGTTTTCGTCATCCATGTGCAAGGCTTCGAGGTTGTCGGTGATGGCGCCCAGCCAAGGCTCCATTTTTTCCGCTTCGGTGCCGGGCAGGAAGCCGATTTCCTGGTCCAGGCCCTGCACGCTGCGCGTCGCGATGATCCGGCGGTAGCGTTTGCTAACCATCGTCTGCTCGATCGCCGCCGCCAGGGCCAGGATGGTTTTACCCGAACCGGCGGCCCCGGTCAGGTTTACCAGGTGGATATCCGGATCGAGCAAGGCGTACAGCGCCAGGCTTTGATAGATGTCACGCGGTTTCAGGCCCCAGGCTTCCTGATGCAACAGGGGTTCCTGATGCAGGTCGAGAATCAGCAGGCGGTCTTCCTCGATCTCCTTGATCCAGCCGACAAACCCCTGTTCGTCGATGATGAACTCATTGATGTGCACAGCTGGCAGGTTGTCGATCAGTTGCACCTGATGCCAGGTGCGACCGTGGTCCTGACGGGTTTCGACATTCTTCACGCGATCCCAGAAAGAGCCGTCCATGTTGTGATAACCATTGGGCAGCAGCGAGACGTCGTCGACCAGTTGGTCGGTGCTGTAGTCCTCGGCCGCGATCCCGCACGCCCGGGCCTTGAGGCGCATGTTGATGTCTTTGGTAACCAGCACCACGGGCAGTTTCGGCTCGCGCGCGTGCAAGTCAATCAACTGGTTGATGATGATGTTGTCGTTCAGGTGTTCGGGAAGAATGATGTTCGGTTCGGCACGCTTGCTCATCAGAATTGACAGCAAACCCTTGGGCCCACTCTTGCCGCGCTGGATCGGCACACCGAGCTCGACGTCCTCGGGGCTGGCATCACCCAACGTCTTGTCGATCAGGCGAATCGCCTGACGGCATTCCGCAGCCACGCTGTGATGCCCGCTCTTGAGCTTGTCCAGCTCCTCAAGCACGGTCATCGGGATGGCAACGTGGTGTTCTTCGAAGTTAAGAAGGGCGTTTGGATCGTGAATCAATACGTTGGTATCGAGTACATAAAGGATTGGCTGGTTGGAGGAAGAACTACGTCCGTGATCATCCATACTCGGTCACCTATGTGGGAGCCAGTCGACGCAATACCGTGACAGTGCTGCGCCTCGATGTGGCCACCGAATTCACCTGCGGAGACTCAAGTGAATTGCATCCATAGCTGGGTCTTGGAAGACGCCACCTGTGGTGCAGGTTTCGGCGGTCTGTCTTCGTAATACTCCAAAACCCATGACAGAAAAAAGTACTTTGACGCTTTTTTGAAGTTTATTTTTCAGAGTGACCAATAGCACTAGGCGGATGGCCATCACCCCGTTAAAGTCGGAAGTCCGCCTGCATCGAATTTCGCGTAAAAATCACCCCGCCGCGCCCTCCCCCCCAATGATTCCGGGCTTTTTACCGTTTCAGCGAAACGCGTCCTGACAGTCCTCCCAACCGATCCCGCTTTGCGCCGTTTGCGTGATGAGCCAGGGCATCGCCGTTTTCACCGCATCCTGCTTCGCATTGAAGTTGATCACCCCGTGTCGCCACAGCAGCATCAGCGTCAGCACGCGCTGCGCGCTCGGGTTGCCTTTGAGCTTGCCGGCGCCGTCCTGGGCATCGATGTCCCACAACGCCACCTGCAAACCCTGAGCCTTGAAGAAGCCTTCGGCATCCGAGCGACGCTGGCCATCGGGCGGGCGAAACAGCGGCACGTAATTCTCCGGCAGTTTGCTTTTGACCAGCTCGACGCTTCGGCGCACCGAATCCTGCCAGTCCTGCCAGTGGCTGTGAGAACGAAACTCCCACCCTTGCACGCCGATGCACTGCGTTGAATACGTCGCTTGCAGGCTGGCCACCGAGCGCTCGGCCAAACGTGCCTGGATATCCTTGCCCAGCACGAAGAACGTGCCACTCATGTTCGACTTGCGCAGGTACTCCGCGACCCAACCGGTGTTGTCCGGCATGACATTGGCGGCGCTGTCGAAGGTCAGCAAAAACAGTCGGTCATGCATCTCGTCGCCGTTGCGCTCATAGTCGCCAAAACGATCGACTTCGCTGCTGCTCTGTGGAAACAGCGCCGCCTTGCGCAGTTGCTCGTCGAGGTACTGGGCGTGAAACAACCGACTCGGCTCCGACCACTTTATGTAATAGCTATCGTCGCTGACCTGAAACTTGGCCGCTTGCTGGCGCAGGGTGTCCATGTCCTCGACGAGGAAACAGAAGGAAGCATCCTGATCACAGCTCTGCTGGGCGAAGTTGTAGTTGGCGAGCAGGCGCTGCCACAGGCGCTGACGCAGGTTGTTGACCGACTCCAGATTAATCGTGCGCAACCCCAGGCGTTGCGCCAGGGCCGGTTCATCCAGCGACTCGCTCGCCAGCAACACCCGCGCGAACATGAGGATTTCGGCGCGTGATGCTACGTCGAACAGCGTCGGGCTGCTGAGCTGTTCCGGCCAGGTGCTGCGATCAAGCGTCGCCACATCGCCCGGCGCCGCCATGGCACCGAAGCTCAAGAGCCAGGCCGATAATAGAAAAACGATACGCAATGGGATGTCTCCATAACAAAACCCGCGCGGCACTATAGCTGATCCGGCCCATATTCCCGCAGCAACACCGGCCCCCTGTGGGAGCGAGCCTGCTCGCGATAGCGGTTTCACATTCAATATTGATGTCGGCTGACACACCGCTTTCGCGAGCAGGCTCGCTCCCACAGGTTTTGTGGATGGCCACCGATCATCACCTATGACGCTGATAGCTGGAGTCAACCGGCCCAACCCCCTAGAATCGCCCCCACGATTAAAGGAGACGACTTCATGCTGATGGTGATTTCCCCCGCCAAGACCCTCGACTACGAAACACCGCCGGCGACCCAGCGCTTTACCCAGCCGCAGTACCTCGACCATTCCCAGGAACTGATCATGCAGCTGCGCGACCTGACGCCAGCGCAGATCAGCGAGTTGATGCACGTCTCCGACAAGATCGGCGGCCTCAACGCCGCGCGTTTCGGCAGCTGGACGCCCGCGTTCACCCCGGAGAACGCCAAGCAGGCGTTGCTCGCCTTCAAGGGCGATGTGTACACCGGCCTCAACGCACAAACTTTCAGCGAAGCCGATTTCGATTACGCGCAACAACACTTGCGCATGCTTTCAGGACTGTACGGCCTGTTGCGTCCGCTGGACCTGATGCAACCGTATCGTCTGGAAATGGGCACCAAACTGGCGAATGCCCGCGGCAAGGACCTGTATGCGTTCTGGGGCACGCGGATCAGCGAATGGCTCAACGAAGCCCTGGCCGATCAGGGCGATGACGTGTTGCTGAACCTGGCCTCCAACGAGTACTTCTCGGCGGTCAAACGCAGTGCCCTGAACGCACGCATCATCAATACCGACTTCAAGGACTTGAAGAACGGCCAATACAAGATCATCAGTTTCTACGCGAAAAAAGCGCGGGGAATGATGAGTCGGTTTGTCATTGAAGAGCGCGTCAACGACCCGGCAGACCTCAAAAAATTTGACGTTCAAGGCTATCGCTACAGCGCCGAGCAGTCTAAACCGGACCATTTGGTATTCCTGCGCGATAACGCGCCCGAGTAAGCTCCCGGACGGTGCACGACAGCAAAAAATCGTCGTGCGCCGCTGTCTGATCGTCGAACAATTCCCCGCCAGATTCGCCGATTTATTGGCGCCAAAAACCCATCGCTTAACTTTCTAACTTTAGTTTCACTCGACTTTGATGTTTTTTTTCAGTAGTGGCACTGAAATTTTTTATCGGTAGTGGCACAAAACTATCTGATCCGCTAATAAGCCTATATATAAAGGGCCAAACGGCAAGTGCTATCAATGTGAAAGCAGTGCCATCTTTCTCAATATTTCAAGAAATTTCAGAATTCGCGATGGGTGGACTGGAACTATGTCCAAATGCGTAGCTCATACCACCGGTAACGATTTTCTCAATTCACGTACGAGATAACTTACGCAGAGAAGAGCGTCACGTAGCAAAGTTGTCACATTAACTTCTGCAGACTGGGCTCCGATTTGGGCAACACATAAAGGACAGGAGATACGCTTATCAATATCCCCTTCAAGGCCAAGGCTGCGCCCCTATAAACGTGCTCACCTGAGCACCCAACCGCTTGATTTACGGGCTTCTGCCTGGCATTGAGCGCGCAAGACCATTGCACGAATGTCTTCTGATTAGAAGATTGGCTGCATAACAGGGCATATCAGAATAATAAGGCCTAGTTGCGCACATCTTGAGTGCACTTATTTAGACACTCGGAACTTTGTATGCCTGCACGCGGCACTGTGGCGCCTGTAAGCCGCACTTCCGAGTGCACTATACCGCTGAACACCATTAACTCCGGCCATGTAATGGCTTGATAAAACACAGAGGTAATTGCGATGCGCATCAGCATATTTGGTTTGGGTTACGTCGGCGCAGTATGTGCCGGTTGCCTGTCTGCACGGGGCCATGACGTCGTTGGCGTCGATGTTGCCAAAGACAAAATCGATATGATCAACGCCGGCAAATCGCCGATCGTTGAACCGGGTCTGGGCGAACTTCTGAAGAAGGGCATCGAGACGGGCAAATTGCGCGGCACGACCAACTTCGCCGAAGCGATTCGCGACACCGACCTGTCGATGATCTGCGTCGGTACGCCGAGCAAGAAGAACGGCGACCTGGAACTGAACTACATCGAAGCCGTGTGCCGCGAGATCGGTTTTGTCCTGCGTGACAAGACCACCCGCCACACCATCGTGGTTCGCAGCACCGTTTTACCGGGCACTGTCGCAAACGTTGTCATCCCGATCCTCGAAGACTGCTCCGGCAAGAAAGCCGGTGTTGATTTCGGCGTTGCAGTGAACCCTGAGTTCCTGCGTGAAAGCACCGCGATCGCCGACTACGACCTGCCGCCAATGACCGTTATCGGCGAGTTCGACAAGGCTTCGGGCGACGTTCTGCAATCGCTGTACGAAGAGCTCGACGCACCGATCATCCGCAAGGACATCGCCGTTGCAGAGATGATCAAGTACACATGCAACGTGTGGCACGCCACCAAAGTGACCTTCGCCAACGAGATCGGCAACATCGCCAAGGCGTGCGGCGTCGACGGTCGTGAAGTGATGGAAGTGGTATGCCAGGACAAGACACTGAACCTGTCCCAGTACTACATGCGCCCGGGTTTCGCGTTCGGCGGCTCTTGCCTGCCGAAAGACGTGCGCGCCCTGACCTACCGCGCCGGTGCCCTGGACGTGGAATCGCCGTTGCTGAACTCGCTGATGCGCAGTAACGAGTCCCAGGTGCAGAACGCCTTCGACATCGTTTCCAGCCACGACAAACGCAAAGTCGCCCTGCTGGGCCTGAGCTTCAAGGCTGGCACCGATGACCTGCGCGAAAGCCCGCTGGTTGATCTGGCAGAAATGCTGATCGGCAAGGGTTACGACCTGAGCATCTACGACAGCAACGTCGAATACGCCCGTGTCCACGGCGCGAACAAGGATTACATCGAGTCGAAGATCCCTCACGTCTCGTCCTTGCTCAACGCTGACTTCGACGACGTCATCGCCAACTCCGACGTGATCATCCTCGGCAACCGTGACGAGAAATTCCGCGCCCTGGCGCAGAACGCTCCGCACGGCAAGCAAGTCGTCGACCTGGTCGGCTTCATGTCCAAAGCCACCAGCGTAAGCGGCCGCACTGAAGGCATCTGCTGGTAACAAGCGGTATCGGGAGGGTTTGCGGTGCTCACAAAGCCCGCAACCCTCCCGGCTTTTTCGCCTGCCTTAACCCCATCGGGCCACCCCACAGGCTCGCCCGAGATAGAGACGGATGCAGATTATGCACAGGCTAAAGCACGGCCTACTTCAGGCCGCCGGTTGGCTGTTTTACCTAAGTATTTTGATGGGCATCGCCATGGCGTTGCCTGCGTCCACGTTCGACTCCGAGTCGAAGGACTTCATTTTCCTGATTGGTTTTATCGGGATCTGGCGCTACTCGATGGGTGCCACGCACTTTCTGCGCGGCATGCTGTTCCTGTACGTGGTCTATCCGCACCTGCGGCGCAAAGTGCGCAAGCTGGGTGGAGCGGCAAACCCCTCCCACGTATTTCTGATGGTCACCAGCTTCCGTATCGATGCCTTGACCACCGCTCAGGTCTACGCCTCGGTGATTCGCGAAGCGATCGACTGCGGCCTGCCGACCACCATGGTGTGCTCCATCGTCGAAATGTCCGATGAGAAGCTGGTGAAAAGCCTTTGGTCCCGGATGAATCCGCCGGATCGGGTCAAGCTCGACTTCGTGCGCATTCCCGGCACCGGCAAGCGTGATGGCCTGGCCTACGGTTTCCGCGCCATCTCCCGCCACCTGCCGGACGACCGCGCCGTGGTTGCGGTGATCGATGGCGACACCGTGCTCGCCGAGGGCACCGTGCTCAAGACCGTGCCGTGGTTCCAGCTGTTCGGCAATGTCGGCGGCCTCACCACCAACGAGTTCTGCGAAGTGCGCGGCGGCTACATCATGAGCGAATGGCACAAACTGCGCTTCGCTCAGCGCCACATCAACATGTGCTCGATGGCCCTGTCCAAGCGCGTACTGACCATGACCGGCCGGATGTCGGTGTTTCGCGCAACCGTGGTCACCAACCCGGACTTCATCGCCGACGTGGAAAGCGACTCGCTGCAACACTGGCGCCTGGGCCGTTTCAAGTTCCTGACCGGTGACGACAAGTCGAGCTGGTTCAGCCTGATGCGCCTGGGCTACGACACGTTCTACGTGCCGGACGCCGCGATCCACACGGTCGAGCATCCGCCGGAAAAAAGCTTCATCAAGGCCAGCCGCAAACTGATGTTCCGCTGGTACGGCAACAACTTGCGCCAGAACGCCCGTGCCCTGGGCCTGGGGGTTAAACGCCTCGGTTTGTTTACTTCGGTGGTGCTGTTCGATCAGCGCGTGTCGATGTGGACCTCATTGCTGGGTCTGACCGTCGCGCTGATCGCCAGCTTCAAATACGGCACCGCGTTCATCCTCGTTTACTTGCTCTGGATCGGCATTACCCGCCTGATCCTGACCGTGCTGCTGTCGTTGTCCGGTCACCGGATCGGCCCGGCCTACCCGGCGATTCTCTATTACAACCAGATCGTCGGCGCGATGGTGAAGATCTACGTGTTCTTCCGCCTCGACCGACAGTCCTGGAGTCGCCAGCCCACTTCCCTGACCCGTGATCTCGCCAGCTTTCAAGGTTGGTTCAACACTTGGTCGTCTCGGACCATGACCTTCTCCGCCGGCAGCATTTTTGTTGCCGTGCTGCTGATGATGGTCTGACCGAACTCGCCTGAATTAACTAGGAAATCGCCCATATGAATACCGCCGTCAACGCCAACGTAGTGCATGAGTCAGAAGCCCAGCGCCAACACGCCCGAGTAAAAATTCCGGCCAAGCTGCGCTTCTTCGGTCCCGATCGGACCCCGATGGAAGCTCGAGTGATCGACCTCTCCGCTGGCGGTCTGGCCTTCAACGCCGGTCAGTTGCCACTGAAAATCGGCGACGTGTACAAGGCTCGCCTGCAATTTGTCATCGATAACCTCGGCCTGGCCATGGACGTGGAGCTGCAGGTTCGCTCCTTCGACCGCCCGACCGGTCGTGCCGGTTGCCAGTTCCAGAACCTGGAACCCCAAGACATCTCGACCCTGCGCCACTTGATCACTTCGCACCTGGCCGGCGACATCGTCAGCATGGGTGAAGTACTGGCCACCCTGCAGCGCGACAACTTCACCAAGGCGCGCAAGATGAAGGACGGCGAACACGGCATGTCCGCGTTCGGCCGCCTGCGCGCCGTGACCTTCAGCCTGGCGATTTTCATCGTCGGCCTGGCGGCGTTCGGTTTCATCTTCAAGTCGGTGTACGGCATGTACTTCGTCAGCCACGCCCAGGCCGGTCTGGTCAGCGTACCGGGCATGAACATCACCATGCCGCGCGACGGCACCGTGCAGAGCCTGATCAAGGATGACGGCGTTGCCGCCAAAGGCGCTCCACTCGCGACCTTCAGCACCAGCATGCTCGATGTGCTCAAGGGTCATCTTGACGACAACCAACTGCAACCGGCCAAGGTTGAAGAGCTGTTCGGCAAGCAAATGACCGGCACCCTGACTTCGCCGTGCGATTGCACCGTGGCCCAGCAACTGGTCGCCAACGGTCAGTACGCCAGCAAGGGCGACGTGATCTTCCAACTGGTGCCGCGTAACAGCGAAGCCAACGTTGAAGCACGCTTCACCTATCGCCAGTTCGCCGATGTACGTCCAGGCAGCACGGTCAGCTTCCAGATCGCCGGCGAAGACACCACTCGCAGCGGCAAGGTCGTTAGCAGCACCAGCCTGAAAAGCGCTGACCTTTCCTCCGACATCCGCGTGCTGATCCAGCCGGACGAGCCGCTGGACAGCAAGTTCGCCGGTCGCCCGGTTGAAGTGAACGCCACCCGTGGTCCGAACCTGAACTGGCTGATCGACAAAGCCATGGCTTCCGGTCTTTAAGCAGAGGACATGCCTGTGACTATCTCAAAGATCTCGAATACGCCGCAGTCCCTGTGGGAGCGAGCCTGCTCGCGATGGGATCGCCGCGGTTTGTCTGATGTACCGAGTCGCTTGAATCGCCAGCAGGCTGGCTCCCACATGGGTACGGTGTGTGCTTTGGCCTTGGCCGTAAGCCTCGCCGGTTGCGCCGGCCTGCCCGACCAGCGTCTGGCCAACGAAGCCCTCAAGCGCGGCGACACCGCGCTGGCGGCGCAGAACTATCAGCAACTGGCAGACCTCGGTTACAGCGAAGCACAGGTAGGCCTGGCTGATATCCAGGTCGACAGCCGCGACCCGGCACAAATCAAACAGGCCGAGGCGACTTACCGCGCCGCGGCCAGCGTTTCGCCGCGGGCCCAGGCTCGCCTCGGTCGTCTGCTGGTGGCCAAGCCGGGTTCCACCGAAGCCGAACAGCACGAAGCCGAAGGCCTGTTGAAAAAAGCCTCGGCCGCTGGTGAAGGCAACACCCTGATCCCGCTGGCAATGCTTTACCTGCAGTACCCGCACAGTTTCCCGAACGTCAACGCCCAGCAGCAGATCTCCCAATGGCGCGCCGAAGGCAAACCTGAAGCGGGCCTGGCTCAAGTGCTGCTGTATCGCACCCAGGGCACTTACGACCAGCACCTGGACGAAGTGGAAACCATCTGCAAGGCCGCGCTGAACACCACCGACATCTGCTATGTCGAACTGGCCACGGTCTATCAGAAACAGGCCAAGCCTGAGCAACAGGCCGAGCTGATCAAGCAGATGCAAGCGGCTCACGCCCGCGGCACGGTCACCGCTCAACGCGTGGACAGCGTCGCTCGTGTATTGGGTGATGCGACCCTCGGCAAGACCGACGAGAAAACCGCTCAGTCGCTGCTCGAAGACATCGCTCCGGGCTACCCCGCTTCGTGGGTCAGCCTCGCGCAATTGCTCTACGACTTCCCGGAACTGGGCGACGTCGACACGATGATGAAGTACCTGGACAACGGCCGCGCCGCTGACCAGCCGCGTGCCGAGCTATTGCTGGGCAAGCTCTACTACGAAGGCAAAATGGTGCCGGCCGACGCGAAGGTCGCCGAAGAACACTTCAAGAAAGCCGTCGACCGGGAAGTGGCCGCCGATTACTACCTCGGCCAGATCTACCGTCGCGGTTACCTGGGCAAAGTCTATTCGCAGAAAGCGCTGGACCACCTGCTCAAGGCAGCACGCAACGGCCAGAACAGCGCCGACTTCGCCATTGCCCAACTGTTTTCCCAAGGCAAGGGCACCAAGCCCGACCCGCTTAACGCTTACGTCTTCAGCCAATTGGCCAAGGCGCAGAACACCCCGCAAGCCACCGAGCTTGCACAAACACTCGAAGCGCAACTGCCGCCTGCCCAGCTCGCCGAGGCCCAACACCTGTTGAAACAAGAACAGGCCGTTCGTGGTGCCTTGAGCCAGAACACGCTGGAACTGCACGCCCTGCAAGAAGAAGACGGCGAGGAATCCCTATGAAGTTGAATCCATTCGTGAAGGCCGGTATCGGCCTGTCATTCGCCCTCTTGTGGTCGTGCCCGACCCTGGCGGCCCTGACTGAAAGCAAGAACTACGGCCTTGACGTGAAAATCACCGCCCAGTCCGAAGACGATACCGACCTGGGTACAGCGAGCGGCGGCGACGTCAACGGCGTCGGCCTCGACCTGCGTCCATGGATCTACGGCGAGAGCGGCGCGTGGAGCGGTTATGCGATGGGTCAGGCGGTGACGTCCACCGACATCATCGAGACCGACACCCTGCAGCAGTCCGACAGCGACGGCACCCAGGCCACCGACAACGGTGATCGCAAGAGCAAGAAAAACTACCTGGCGATGCGCGAGTTCTGGGTCGGCTACAGCGGCCTCACGCCGTACCCTGGCGAGATCCTCAAGCTCGGTCGCCAACGCCTGCGCAACGACGACGGCCAATGGCGCGACACCAACATCGAAGCCCTGAACTGGACCTTCGACACCACCCTGTTGCGTGCCAATGCCGGTGTCGCCGAACGCTTCAGCGAATACCGCACCGACCTCACCGAGCTGGCGCCGAAAGACAAGGATCGCCTGCACGCCTACGCCGATGCGGCGTATCAGTGGACGCCGGGCAACTGGGTCGGCATTCGCGGTCATCACACCCACGATGACGGCAAGCTCGACTATCCACAACCGGGTGTTCCCGCCGATTCCCTGGACAAGAAAGAGAACGGCGACATCAGCTGGATCGGCCTCACCGCCGACAGCGATGCCTACAACTGGCGCAACACCAACACCGTCAATTACTGGGGCAGCGTCACCGGCATGAGCGGCGACCGCGACACGGTCAACCCGCTGACCGCCGAAGGCACCGCACCGGCACAAGCCAAGACCAGCGGCAACGTCGATGGCTGGGCCACTGACCTGGGCGTGCGTCTGCGCCTCGATCCGCAATGGCAAGTCGGTGCAGCCTATGCCCGCGCCAGCGCTGATTACGAACAAAACGGCCTGGAAAGCAACCGCTCGAACTACACCGGTACTCGCTCGCGGGTTCACCGTTTCGGCGAAGCCTTCCGTGGCGAAATGAACAACATGCAGACCGCCACGTTGTTCGGTTCGTGGATGCTCAACGACGAATACGACGCCAGCGTGATCTACCACAAATTCTGGCGCGTCGACGGCAACAAGCCAGTCGGCAGCAACGGCATCAACGCCGTGCAGAACGACACCGACGACGTGACCGGCGCCGTACTTTCCAGCACGTCCCTGCCGCTGGAAGACGGCAACAAAGACCTCGGCCAGGAAATGGACGTGGTCGTCACCAAGTACTTCAAGCAAGGCCTGCTGCCGGCCTCCCTGAGTCAGTCGATCGATGAGCCTTCGGCCCTCGTGCGTTTGCGTGGCGGTGTGTTCAAGCCGGGCGATGCGTATGGCAAAGGCGTCGACTCGTACATGCACCGCGCGTTTATCGACGTGATCTGGCGCTTCTGATGCGAACCGCGAAGGGAGTTCCTGACATGAACAGTCCGAAGAGAGGCTCGTTGACCTTGCTGGCCGGCGCGATGCTGCTGGCAAGTTCAGCGGCCTTCGCCACGGTGGAGCCGGTTGCACCCGCGCAGAAAGGGCAGCCGGCGACCATCGCCAAAGGTCTGCAACAAGCCAAGACCTACACCGTCAGCAGCGCGCCGACCGAGCCGCTGGAACTGGCTGCACCGAAACTGCCGGACACCTCCGGCTATACCGCCGAGGCCATCGCCGCGAAAATCGTGCGCACCAAGGCCGGCAAGATCAGCGTGCGTCGGATGATGCAGGAAGACGCCCTGAAGGACTTCATCGGCGGCGACAACAAGATGGCCGAGTGGGTGGTGCGTCAGCACGGTATCCCGCAGGCAATCTTCGTCGATGACGGCTACATGAACCTCAAGGACCTGGCGAAGAAGCTGCCCAAGCAGTACTTCAGTGAAACTTCGCCGGGCGTGTTCCTGGCGAAGCTGCCGATCGTGGTCGGCAAGAACGGCATCCTGGAAATCGACAAGCAGACCCAGGAATTGCGCCTGTCCCAAGAGGCCGGTTCGTTCCTGGTCAACGACGGCCAGCTGTTCGTGCGTGATACCAAAATCACTGGCTGGAGCGAAAAGGCAAACGGCCCGGCAGCCTTCAAGTCGCCGAAGGAATTCCGTCCGTTTCTGCTGTCCTGGGGCGGCACCCAGACGTACATCGCCAACAGCAAGATCGCCAGTTTCGGCTACGCCAACAGTAAGTCCTACGGCGTGAGTATCTCCCAGTACACGCCGAACATGGCCAAGGTGCTCAAGCGTCCTGAACCGACGGGATGGATCGTCGGCTCCGAGTTCTCGGACATGTGGTACGGCTTCTACTGCTACGAAGCCCGCGACTTCGTGGTCAAGGGCAACACCTACAAAGACAACATCGTCTACGGCATTGACCCGCATGACCGTTCCCACGGACTGATCATCGCCGACAACACCGTGTTCGGGACCAAGAAGAAGCACGGGATCATTATTTCCCGTGAGGTCAACGACAGCTTCATCTTCAACAACCGCAGCTACGACAACAAATTGTCGGGCCTGGTGATCGACCGTAACAGCGTCAACAACCTGATCGCCTACAACGAGATCTACAAGAACCACACCGACGGCATCACTCTCTACGAGAGTGGCGACAATCTGATCTACGGCAACAAAGTGATCAGCAACCGTCGTCACGGCATCCGGATTCGTAACAGCGTGAACATCCGCCTCTACGAAAACCTCGCCATGGCCAACGGCCTGACCGGCGTCTACGGCCACATCAAGGACCTGAGCGACACCGACCGGGACATCAAGCTCGACCCGTTCGACGCCCAGGTATCGCTGATCATCGTCGGCGGCGAACTGGCCGGCAACGGCAGCGGCCCGCTGTCCATCGACTCGCCGCTGAGCGTCGAGTTGTACCGCGTGTCCATGCTCGCGCCGACCAAATCCAGCGGCATCAGCTTCAACGGGATTCTTGGCGAGCGCCAGGATGAAATTCTCGACCTGCTGGTGCGCCAGCAGAAAGCCGTGCTGATCGACCCTGTCGAACGCCAGACCGAAATGCAGGACTGAGGATAATTTTATGCACCCACACTTGATCAAATTACTCAGCCTGTCGGCCCTGACCGCCGGCATTCTCGCGGCCAGCGCCGGCGTTCGTGCCGATGAAGTCAAAGCCCCTAGTTTCAGTGCTGAACCGTGCTGCAACCTGTGCCCGGAAGCCCACGACGCGAAAAACTACACCACGCGCTACCAGCAGAACTTCACCACGCTGGTGCAGGCTCAGGGCGACTGGCTGTTCCGTACACAGGAAGACTTGCGCACCGAATTCGACACTACACCCGCCGGCTACAAACGCATGAAAGAACTGCACGATGCGTTCAAGAGCAAAGGCATTGAACTGGTCGTCGTTTACCAACCGACCCGTGGCCTGGTGAACCGCAACAAACTCAATCCGGAAGACAAAGCCAAATTTGATTTCGACAAGGCCCTGAGAAACTACAAGACCATGCTCGGGCGTTTCGCCGCCATGGGTTATGTGGTTCCGGACCTGTCACCGCTGACCAACGAATCGCTGCCCGACACCCTGCCCGCCCACGACTTCTACTTCCGCGGCGACCAACACTGGACGCCGTATGGCGCCCAGCGCACGGCGAAAATCGTCGGCGAGAAAATCAAGCAATTGCCTGAGTTCGCGGACATTCCGAAGCGCGAATTCGAGAGCCATAAGTCGGGTCGCATGGGCAAGACCGGAACATTACACAACATGGCCGGTCAACTCTGTGGCACTAGCTACGCGATCCAGTACATGGATCAGTTCACCACCGAGCCAAAGGGCGAAGCCGCCGACGGCGACTTGTTCAGTGACTCCGGCAATCCAGAGATCACCCTGGTCGGCACCAGCCACAGTGGCAAGAACTACAACTTCGCCGGTTTCCTCGAAGAGGCCATCGGCGCCGACATCCTCAACGTGGCGTTCCCCGGCGGTGGCCTGGAAGGTTCGATGCTGCAGTACCTGGGCAGCGAAGAGTTCCAGACCAAGCCGCCGAAGATTCTGATCTGGGAATTCTCGCCGCTCTATCGCCTCGACCAGGAAACCATCTACCGCCAGATGATGGCGCTGCTGGACAACGGTTGCGAAGGAAAGGATGCACAGATGACCGGCAGCACCACGTTGAAACCGGGCAAGAACGAATTGATGGTCAACAGCAAGAACCTGAACCTGCAAAACGGCAGTCACCAGGTCGACATCCAGTTCGCCGATGCGTCGGTGAAAGTCCTGCAAGCCACCCTCTGGTACATGAACGGTCGCCACGAGGACATCAAAATCGAAAAACCGGAAACTTCCGACACCGACGGGCGCTTTGCCTTTGAGTTGCGTACGGACGAAGACTGGGCCTCGCAGAATCTGCTGGCCGTCGAAATCCAGGGCCCTGAAGCAGGTGCCACGCCACAGAAAGTCGAAGCGAAAATCTGCAAACGCAACGTGTTCCCTGGCGCTGGGCAGCGTACCGCTCAAGCCGGGCAATGAGGCAACCTCTTATGACATGCATGCAAACCCGAACTTTGAAAAGATTACTCGCACCGTCACTGCTGACGCTGGCCATGTTCGCCGGCGCTACCCAGGCCGCCGCACCACTGCGCCCGCCACAGGGTTACTTCGCGCCGATTGAAAAAGTCAAAACCGGCGACAAAAGCGAAGGCTGTGATGCGATGCCGACGCCGTACACCGGCTCGCTGCAATTTCGCAGCAAGTACGAAGGCTCCGACAAGGCCCGTTCGACCCTGAATGAAGCCTCGGAAAAAGCCTTCCGCGAGACCACCGCCGACATCACCAAGATTGAGCGCGGTACCAGCAAGCGCGTGATGCAGTACATGCGTGACGGTCGTCCGGAACAACTTGAATGCACCCTGAATTGGTTGACCGCGTGGGCCAAGGCCGATGCGTTGATGTCCAAGGACTTCAACCACACCGGCAAGTCCATGCGCAAATGGGCGTTGGGCAGCATGGCGTCGTCGTACATTCGCTTGAAGTTCTCCGACTCGCACCCGTTGGCCAACCATCAGCAAGAGTCGCAGTTGATCGAAGCCTGGTTCAGCAAAATGGCTGATCAGGTGGTCAGCGATTGGGACAACCTGCCGCTGGAAAAAACCAACAACCACTCGTACTGGTCCGCCTGGTCGGTGATGGCAACGTCCATCGCCACCAACCGTCGCGACCTGTTCGACTGGGCAGTGAAGGAATACAAAGTCGGCGCCAATCAAATTGATGCTCAGGGTTTCCTGCCGAACGAACTGAAGCGTCAGCAACGTGCCCTCGCCTATCACAACTACGCCCTGCCACCGCTGTCGATGATCGCCAGTTTTGCGCTGGTCAACGGTGTGGATCTGCGCCAGGAAAACAACGGCGCGCTGAAACGCCTGGGTGATCGAGTGCTGTCGGGGGTTAAAGACCCGAATGAATTCGAGAAGAAGAACGGCAAGGAACAGGACATGACCGACCTCAAGGTCGACTCGAAATTCGCTTGGCTGGAACCGTTCTGCACGCTCTACACCTGCTCGCCGGATGTGCTTGAGAAAAAGCACGAGATGCAGCCGTTCAAGACCTTCCGCCTCGGGGGTGACCTGACCAAGGTCTACGACCCGGCCAACGAGAAAGGCAAAGGTTCTTAACGCATAACCCTTGTAGGAGCCGGCTTGCTGGCGATGGCGGTATGACATTCACCATCGATGTCGACTGATCCACCGCCTTCGCCAGCAAGCCGG
>NZ_JBOFQE010000026.1:0-79428 GCF_051660785.1 Pseudomonas sp. | reverse complement strand
GAGCCTGCTCGCGATAGCGGTCTAACAGTCAAGATTGATGTGTCTGACACACCGCTATCGCGAGCAGGCTCGCTCCCACAGGGTTATGGGTCAGGCGGAGGTTTTGCGCTGGACTGCCTGGGCGCAGATCACCCGGCGGCGATCATCATCCGCCGAGCGCCACTCGCGGATGTCTTCGACATGGCGAAAACACCCGAGGCAGACCTTCTGTTCGTCGAGCCGGCACACGCCGCTGCACGGCGAGGGCACCGCCGGGCTGACATTGCTGTAAAGCGGTTTGGGCGGACGAACGGGCGCAGGCTGAGTCACGATCTCACAGGCCTTCGAAGTCGAGGTCGACGTCAGCCTGCTGCTTGACGATGCGTTCAAGCATTTCGCCCAACTGCTCTTCGCTCTTGTCGCACATCCAGCGCTCGCTTTCTGCGTCGTAATCGAAGTGGAAACCGCCGGACACCGCCGCCAGCCACAGCTGACGCAGCGGCTCCTGGCGGCTGAAGATCAACTGGCTGCCGTTTTCGAACTTGACGGTGAGCACACCGGCCGAGCTCTCCAGATCAACATCCAGATCGCTCTCATCGAAAATATCCTCCAGCGTTTGCTGGGTGGCATCGACCAGATCGTGGAAACGGGCTTCGGTCAAACTCATTACGGCAACCTCAAAAAGTGTCTGTTCACGCTCAAGCGCCGCAAGATACGGGCGAGCCCCGGTGATTGCAAAGGATAACGACCAAGCGTTCGCCCGGCATACATCGAAACCTGTCTGGCCAGCATCTGGCGCAGCCCCGCCGGACGGGAACCCCGTCGCATAGGCAAGCTGCCGGGTGGCCGGTATACTCCGGCGCAATTAATGCATTTTCAAGGATTTCGCCATGAAGCGCCTGATCTCTTCCCTTGCTGCGCTCCTCGCGGTCGCCTGCCTTGTGTCGGCCTGCGGTCAAAAAGGCCCGCTGTACCTGCCTGACGATTCCCAAGACCCTGCCGAGCAGGCCCAGTCCTCGCAAAAGCAGCCGTCCAAAGCACACAAGCACGACGTCTACCAATAAGGGAACGCCATGGACGCTTTTAACTACCGTGACGGTGAGCTGTTCGCGGAAGGTGTTGCCCTGTCTGCCATCGCCGAGCGCTTTGGCACGCCGACTTACGTCTACTCCCGCGCCCACATCGAAGCCCAGTACCTGGCTTATGCCGATGCACTGGTCGGCATGCCGCACCTGGTCTGCTTTGCAGTCAAGGCCAACTCCAACCTGGGTGTATTGAATGTCCTGGCGCGTCTCGGCGCCGGTTTCGACATCGTTTCCCGTGGCGAGCTGGAACGCGTTCTGGCCGCCGGCGGCAGCGCCGACAAGATCGTGTTCTCCGGTGTCGGCAAGACCCGTGACGACATGCGTCGCGCCCTGGAAGTTGGCGTTCATTGCTTCAACGTCGAATCCACCGATGAGCTGGAGCGTCTGCAAGTGGTCGCCGCCGAGCTGGGCGTTCGCGCGCCGATCTCTCTGCGTGTGAACCCGGACGTCGATGCCGGCACGCACCCGTATATTTCCACCGGTCTCAAAGAGAACAAGTTCGGCATCGCCATCGCCGACGCCGAAGACGTGTACATCCGCGCCGCGCAACTGCCTAACCTGGAAGTGGTCGGTGTCGATTGCCACATTGGTTCGCAACTGACCACCCTACCGCCGTTCATCGATGCCCTCGACCGCCTGCTGGGCCTGGTCGACCGCCTCGGCGATTGCGGCATATACCTGCGCCACATCGATCTCGGTGGTGGTTTGGGCGTGCGTTATCGCGATGAAGAGCCGCCATTGGCGGCCGACTACATCAAAGCCGTGCGCGAGCGTCTCGACGGTCGTGACCTGGCGCTGGTGTTCGAGCCGGGCCGCTTCATCGTCGCCAACGCCGGTGTACTGTTGACTCAGGTCGAGTACCTCAAGCACACCGAACACAAAGACTTCGCCATCGTCGACGCGGCCATGAACGACCTGATCCGCCCGGCGCTGTACCAGGCCTGGATGGACGTTACCGCCGTGCGCCCTCGCGCTACCGCGGCTCGTGCCTACGACATCGTCGGGCCGATCTGCGAAACCGGCGACTTCCTGGCCAAGGATCGTGAACTGGCCCTCGAAGAAGGCGACCTGCTGGCCGTGCATTCGGCTGGCGCCTACGGGTTTGTCATGAGTTCCAACTACAACACCCGCGGCCGCGCCGCTGAAGTGTTGGTGGACGGTGATCAGGCATTTGAAGTGCGTCGCCGTGAGACGGTAGCCGAGTTGTTTGCTGGCGAAAGCCTGCTGCCGGAGTAATCCCATGCTGCTGCGTTTTACCAAGATGCACGGCCTGGGCAATGACTTCATGGTCCTCGACCTGGTCAGCCAGCACGCGCACATCCTGCCCAAACATGCCAAGCAATGGGGCGATCGGCATACCGGCATCGGTTTCGACCAGTTGCTGATCGTCGAAGCGCCGAGCAACCCGGACGTGGATTTCCGTTACCGGATCTTCAACTCCGACGGCTCCGAAGTGGAGCAGTGCGGCAACGGTGCGCGCTGTTTCGCCCGCTTCGTGCTCGACAAGCGCCTGACCGCCAAGCGGCAGATTCGCGTCGAGACCAAGAGCGGCATCATCGAACTGGATATCCGCAGCGACGGCCAGATTGGTGTCAACATGGGCGCACCGCGCCTGGTGCCGGCCGAGATTCCATTCGAGGCGCCAGAACAGGCCTTGAGTTATAAGGTCGATGTCGAGGGTGCGACGGTCGAACTGGCCGCCGTGTCCATGGGCAACCCCCACGCCGTGCTGCGGGTCAGCGACATCAACAACGCACCGGTGCATGAACTGGGGCCGAAAATCGAACATCACCCGCGCTTCCCGGCGCGGGTCAACGTCGGTTTTCTCCAGGTCATCGACCGGAACCGTGCGCAGTTGCGCGTCTGGGAACGTGGCGCCGGGGAAACCCAGGCTTGCGGAACCGGCGCGTGCGCTGCCGCAGTGGCCGCGATCAGCCAAGGGTGGATGGATTCGCCGCTATTGATCGACCTGCCCGGCGGGCGTCTGTCCATTGAATGGGCAGGCCCTGGCCACCCGGTCATGATGACCGGTCCGGCAGTACGCGTTTATGAAGGACAAGTGCGTCTTTGAGAGAGTTGAATCCATGAAAGATAAGCCCCAGGTTCCCGCCCAACAGCCCGACGAATCCCCTTCCGAAAGCCTTGAGGCGGCGGCGATTGCCGCGTACCTGGAGGCTCATCCGGATTTCTTCGTCGAGCACGAAGATCTGCTCCCGGCCTTGCGCATTCCGCACCAGCGCGGCGATACCGTCTCGCTGGTCGAACGCCAGATGAAGATCCTGCGCGACCGCAACATCGAGTTGCGTCATCGCCTTTCGCATTTGATGGACGTGGCCCGCGACAACGATCGCCTCTTCGACAAGACACGCCGCCTGATTCTCGCGCTGATGGACGCCAACAGCCTGGAAGACGTGGTGATCAGCGTCGAAGACAGTCTGCGCCAGGATTTCCAGGTGCCTTTTGTCAGCCTGATCCTGTTGGGCGATAACCCGATGCCGGTGGGCCGCTGGGTCACTCATGCCGAGGCGCAAACGGCCATCGGCGGCCTGCTCTCGGAAGACAAAAGCGTCAGCGGCAGCCTGCGTGAACACGAGCTGGACTTCCTGTTCGGCGAAGAGCAGCGCAAGCAGATCGGCTCTACCGCCGTCGTCGCCATCAGCTTTCAAGGCATTCACGGCGTTCTGGCCATTGCCAGCCGCGACCCGCAGCACTACAAAAGCTCTGTCGGTACGTTGTTTCTGAGCTACATCGCCGAGGTCATGGGCCGCGTACTGCCTCGGGTCAACAGCTCCCTGCGTTCGGTACGCTGACCATGGAACGGCAACTGGACGCTTACTGCGAACACCTGCGCAGTGAGCGGCAGGTGTCGCCCCACACGCTATACGCCTACCGCCGCGACCTCGACAAAGTGCTGGGCTGGTGCGTCAAACAGAACATCGGCAGCTGGGCCGCCCTGGATATCCAGCGCCTGCGCAGCCTGATCGCGCGCCTGCATTCCCAAGGTCAATCGTCCCGTAGCCTGGCGCGGCTGCTGTCGGCAGTGCGTGGGCTCTATCATTATCTGAACCGCGAAGGACTTTGCGATCACGACCCGGCCAACGGCCTGGCGCCGCCCAAGGGCGAGCGTCGCCTGCCGAAGACCCTCGACACCGACCGCGCACTGCAACTGCTTGAAGGCGCGGTGGAAGATGACTTCCTGGCGCGTCGGGATCAGGCGATTCTTGAGCTGTTTTATTCCTCGGGTTTGCGCCTTTCGGAGCTGACCGGGCTCAATCTGGATCAGCTGGATCTGGCCGACGGGATGGTTCAGGTGCTCGGCAAGGGCAGCAAGACTCGGCTGCTGCCGGTGGGCAAAAAGGCCCGCGAAGCCCTGGAGCTTTGGCTGCCGCTGCGGGCCATGACCAATCCGGCGGACGACGCTGTGTTCGTCAGCCAGCAAGGCCGGCGCCTTGGCCCCCGGGCGATTCAGGTGCGGGTCAAAGCTGCTGGCGAGCGCGAGCTGGGGCAGAACCTGCACCCGCACATGCTGCGGCATTCCTTTGCCAGCCATTTGCTGGAATCCTCGCAAGACTTGCGCGCCGTCCAGGAATTGCTCGGCCACTCGGACATCAAGACCACCCAGATCTACACCCACCTGGACTTCCAGCACCTGGCCACGGTCTACGACAGCGCCCATCCACGGGCCAAACGCATTAAGGGCGATGATTCATGACCATCCAATTGATCACTTTCGACCTCGACGACACCCTGTGGGACACCGCCCCGGTGATCGTCAGCGCCGAAGCCGTACTGCGTGAATGGCTGACCGAACACGCACCGAATCTGGGCGCGGTGCCGGTGGAGCATTTATGGGCGATTCGTGAGCGAATCCTGACCAGCGAACCGAGCCTCAAACACCGCATCAGCGCGCTACGGCGTCGTGTGTTGTTCCATGCGCTGGAAGACGCCGGTTACGATCACGGTGAAGCTTCGGACCTGGCCGACAAGAGTTTTGAAGTGTTTCTGCATGCCCGGCATCAGATCGAGGTGTTTCCTGAAGTCGAGCCGACGCTGGAGACGCTGGCCAGGCATTACGCCTTGGGCGTGGTCACCAATGGCAACGCTGATGTGCGCCGGTTGGGGCTGGCCGATTACTTCAAGTTTGCGCTGTGCGCCGAAGACATCGGCATCGCCAAACCCGATGCGCGACTGTTTCATGAGGCGTTGCAGCGTGGCGGTGCGACCGCGGAGACGGCGGTGCATATCGGCGATCATCCGGGGGACGACATTGCCGGAGCGCAACAGGCGGGGATGCGGGCGATCTGGTTTAATCCTGCGGGCAAGGCATGGGAAGCCGAGAAGGCGCCGGATGCAGAGATTGGCAGCCTGACCGAGTTGCCGGCGTTGTTGGCCCTCTGGAATGCCCAACACTAATCCTGAAAAACACACAAAAACCCTGTGGGAGCGAGCCTGCTCGCGATGGCGGTGTGTCAGAGATGCATATGTTGACTGACACTCCCTCATCGCGAGCAGGCTCGCTCCCACAGGGGATCGCTGCAGGCCCACAAGTTTTGTTTCAGACATGAAAAAGCCCGCAGCGACGGCGGGCTTTTTCAGCAAGCAAGGGTAGACGCTTAGATAGGCCGGCTGCCGTACTTGTTGTCAGGCTTCTTGGGAGGATCGGCGACCACATTGGCCTCCACTTCCTGCACCTTGCCGCCCTTGGCAAGAAACTCTTCCATGGCCTTGGCCAAGGCATCACGTTCCTTGTTTTTTGCTTCGACACTCGGCAGCTCATCGACCGATACCGCAGCCTTGGCTTTGCCTTTGGCGGTCGGAACGGGCGCTTCACCGCCATCGTCTTCAACGACGTCGTCCGTCGCTGCTTCCAGACCTTCTTCGGTTTCGTCGTCGTCGCCTACTTCGAGGTCGTCGTTTTCCAGATCATCGTCGCTCATGTTCTACCTCATGACTCTTGCGAAAAGCAGATTAGTTATAGCCCAGCTTTACCGTCTGTCGACAGCTGCCGGAAAAATTCAATAACCGCTGGTGACCAGCGGTTCATGCCTCTTCACCGTGCACGGTGGCGAGGACTTTACGGGCACCGCCAAAATCACGGTGCTCGCCCAGATAAACGCCTTGCCAGGTCCCCAGCGCCAGTCGGCCTGCCGAAATCGGCAAACTGAGCTGACAGCCAAGTACGCTGGCCTTGAAGTGCGCCGGGAGGTCGTCCAGGCCTTCGTCGTTATGCTCATAGCCGTCTGCTCCTTGTGGGATCAGACGATTGAAAAATCGTTCGAAGTCGCGACGTACCGCCGGATCGGCGTTCTCGTTGATGGTCAACGACGCCGAGGTATGCTGCAGCCACAAATGCAACAGACCGACCCGACACGCCTTGAGTTCAGGCAGGCCGGCGAGTAACTCGTCCGTTACCAGATGAAAGCCCCGGGGCCGTGCCCGCAGGGTAATCAGAGTCTGTTGCCACATACAGTTCTCCGCACGTTCGGGGCGCATTCTAGCGCGCTCTGGGAAAAAACAAAGGCCCTAATATTCCTTCAATCGTGTAAGCCATTGGCCGCAGAAAAACGCCCGTCGTAAACGCCACTAAACGTGTACGAAAAAACCTTTCAGCAGTCCCTTCACTGACAAACGCCAGACAAAAAAATGCCCGGCAAGCCGGGCAAGTTTTTTATGCGCGTACTACAAGTTGTAGCCGCGTTCGTTGTGCAGTGCCAGATCGATGCCGACGGCCTCTTCTTCTTCCGTGATACGCAGGCCCATGACAGCGTCCAGGACCTTGAGAATGATGTAAGTGACGATCGCGGTGTAGATGACCGTGAAGCCCACGCCTTTGCACTGAATCCAGACTTGAGCGGCGATGTCGGTGACGGTGCCGAAGCCACCCAGGGACGGTGCAGCGAACACACCGGTCAGGATCGCGCCGAGGATACCGCCGATACCGTGCACACCGAAGGCGTCCAGGGAGTCGTCATAGCCGAGTTTGCGTTTCAGGGTGGTGGCGCAGAAGAAGCACACCACGCCCGCTGCCAGGCCGATGACCAGCGCGCCCATCGGGCCCACGGTGCCAGCAGCCGGAGTGATGGCGACCAGACCGGCCACAACACCCGACGCGATACCCAGTGCACTTGGTTTGCCGTGGGTGATCCACTCGGCGAACATCCAGCCCAGTGCAGCAGCGGCGGTTGCGATCTGGGTCACCAGCATCGCCATACCGGCAGTGCCGTTGGCCGCAGCGGCGGAACCGGCGTTGAAACCGAACCAGCCGACCCACAGCATCGCGGCGCCCATCAGGGTGTAACCGAGGTTGTGCGGCGCCATCGGCGTGGTCGGGAAACCTTTGCGCTTGCCCAATACCAGGCAGGCAATCAGACCGGCCACACCCGCGTTGATGTGCACCACAGTGCCGCCAGCGAAGTCGAGCACGCCCCAGTCCCACATCAGGCCGCCGTTGCCGGACCAGACCATGTGCGCAATCGGTGCGTAAACCAGGGTGAACCACACGCCCATGAAGATCAGCATGGCGGAGAACTTCATCCGCTCGGCGAAGGCACCGACGATCAACGCTGGGGTGATGATGGCGAAGGTCATCTGGAAGGTGATGAACACCGCCTCAGGGAACAGCGCCGCAGGACCGGTCAGGCTCGAAGGCGTGACACCGGCGAGGAATGCCTTGCCCATGCCGCCGAAGAACGAGTTGAAGTTGACGACGCCCTGCTCCATGCCGGTGGTGTCGAACGCGATGCTGTAGCCATAAATGACCCACAGGATGCTGATCAGACCGGTAATGGCGAAGCACTGCATCATCACGGAAAGAATGTTTTTGGAGCGAACCATGCCGCCGTAGAACAGCGCGAGGCCGGGAATGGTCATGAACAGCACGAGGGCTGTCGAGGTCAGCATCCAGGCGGTATCGCCGGAATTGAGGACTGGGGCCGCCACTTCGTCTGCCGCCATAGCCAGGCTGGGCATTACGAGGGACAACAGGGCTCCTAGCCCTGCGAATTTACGCAGAGTCATATTGTTTTCTCCTGGGGCGTTGGGTTTGTGGCGGCGTTTAAATCGCGTCGGTATCGGTTTCGCCGGTACGGATGCGAATCGCCTGTTCCAGATTGACCACGAAGATCTTGCCGTCACCGATCTTGCCGGTGTTGGCGGCCTTGGTTATCGCCTCGATAACCCTGTCCAGATCCTTGTCGTCAATTGCGACATCGATCTTCACCTTGGGCAGAAAATCGACCACGTACTCCGCGCCGCGATACAGCTCGGTGTGACCCTTCTGCCGACCGAAGCCTTTGACTTCAGTAACGGTAATGCCCTGCACGCCGATCTCGGACAGCGACTCGCGCACGTCGTCCAACTTGAACGGCTTGATGATGGCAGTGACTAGCTTCATGAAAACTCTCTCCCGAATTGGTGGACTTGCCCCAGGAAAACAAACCCGTCTCAAGTCTAAGCGCAGTGCCTGGCTTTGTAACGCATCGTCGGCCTTTGATTGCCCGTCCGACGCCTGCTAACCACTCCGCACGAAACACTTCCCCCGTTCCGCTTGGCGCACTGCATTCGTCACAGCGACTGCATCAGTGCATGGGTCACTATCGACTAAGCAGAAAGCTTGCCATCTCGCCAAAACCCACTGAATTCAATCCCTTGAACGCTTCCGACCGCCGCTTCACCCAAACGGCCCGGCGGATACGCACAACAACAGTGCGCGGCCGTCCGTGCACATGCGCGAAAAGCGTGCATCCCTGCGGTCGGAATTGACTATAGACACTGCGTGATACACTGCCCGCCATTGTTGACAGGACATTTCCCATGCTCGCACCCAAAGACTTCCTCGACGCCCTGACCGGCACCGCCTCCCGCCTCTTCAGCGGCGAAACCCCGTTGCCGAAAGCCGAAATCGAAAGCCAGTTCAAGGCGCTGCTGCAGAGCGGCTTCAGTAAGCTGGACCTGGTGAGTCGTGAAGAGTTTGATAGCCAGATGGTCGTGCTCGCACGGACCCGGGCACGGTTGGAAAGCCTCGAAGCGAAGGTCGCGGAGCTTGAAGCGAAGCTGAACCCGCCAACCGAGTAACCCCGCTGACAATGCAGTCCCCTGTGGGAGCGAGCCTGCTCGCGATTGAAGGTCGGAACGACCTTCAGATTTACCTGTAGGAGTTGCCAAGGGCTGCGATCATTTGATCTTCCGCCCCGCCACAATCTCGGCAACGTCCTACAAAGATCACCACCGCCGTCCGATAGCGCCGCGAAGCCCAGGTTCCTAAGCTCATCCTCAGCTGAATATTCAGCACTGGGTTTGGCGACCTGGAAGCTTAAGGCGCACGACGACCATCTCTCGAGTCATGGCGGCTGTGCGTGGGAGACCTTCGGGTCTGCCGGGTTCCTTTTGCTCCGGTTCGCCAACCCGCGTACAGCTGCCACCCAATCGTTTGGCGACGATTGACGGCAGCCCCTTCAGCAAAAGGAGCTGTATCAATGAATAGCGATGACTCTTATCTAAGTCCTCATGTCTTCACCCGCCACAAACTCCACCTCCACGCCCTCCTCCTCGAAAACCAGGCCTGGTTCAGCGCCCGCGACCTCGGCCGATTTCTTCGCCTTTACCTCGAAGAACGCGCCGTACGAAAACTCGACCCCGATCAACATCAATCCGCACGAGTTCTCATCCACGGCGCCATCGAAGACACCCTGCTAATCAGCGAATCCGGCGTCTACGCCTTGCTGGTCTACCACTACTGCCCCGAATACCGAGGCCTGCGCGAATGGCTGACCCACGACGTAGTGCCAGCCCTCAGAGATGCCCAACAACCGGCAACAAGCGAACGCCCGGTCCTGAGTCTGTTGAACTGGCCAGAGATGTCGCTGAGTTTGCTGCACTGGAATAACCAGCCGTGGATTCGATTGCAGGATGTTCCGCATATGCTTGCGGATGGTGAACGGCAGCAGCCTGCGGTCAATGCACCTTGGTGGAAGCGTGCTTCGCGGATGCTGCAATCGCTTTAACAATAGACAGCACTACACAAACTGCATATGTAAGTCTTCTGGCAGCATTAGCCCACAGCTAACGCTGCCATTTCCTACATCCGAAAGCTTTTAATCTAACGCCCTTCAATGATTCCAGTACGGTCCTACAGAATGCAGCTCCCGCGCCTGATTACGTGAGCACTCTCCAGCCCTTTATCTTTCATCGCCCTGACCCCAACAGAACACGAGCGATGAGAAGAAAAGGAAAAGGTACGGAACTACGCGACCAAACTCTTAAATCGAATGCACGAAAGCTGGCGCACAAAACCTTCATCAAGGACTGTGCAGCTCAAGGTCTTGAGATAGAAACGTCAGTGATCAGTTTTGATCCTATTACCTCTGCTGCGATAGATGCCTCTCATCTATGGACAGAAGCAGTCCTGTATCCATGGCATAGCATCCCGGACTGGAAGCGTAAGGACGCCAAGGGTTTCGATTTGGCAATCTGGTATGCACAGAAGCTATGTGGCCTGTGCTATGCGACCCCAAGAAGAAGCACTGTCTGCATAAAGATCATCCTTTTACAGGGGCACCCGGACAAAACCCATCCACTTCGCGGGTGGATCGCTCAAATGGCGCTATTGGCAGCAGAATTTTACGCGCGGATGCTGGGGTGCAAAGAGATCGAGATACAAGATCCTGACCCTAACGTTGTCTCCTACTATCAGGAGCTCGGATTCAATTTTGACAAGACCAACCGCCTTGTCATTTACGTGGATGACCAATAACATCAACTCATGATCCAGACACTCGAGGTGTCTATGAACAAAAAAAAACGAAAGGCCAAGCTGTTATTAGTTTATGAGTTTCATGCCGAGGCGCTCCGTTTAGCCGGTACCGTGTCTGCGAATCAACGACGCTTTCTTGAAGTCGGTGCAGCTCGAGGCAAAGAGCTTGAGCCTGCCGGCCTGCTAGCCGGAGTGAGAACCTGAGCCCAGTTGTGCCCAACACAACAGAGTCACGCGCTTGCTTCGATAACTCGATATGAATAATCTCAGCACCGTGGGTGTATCTGTTGAGGATACGCAGGCCTTGGCCTCACCGAAGCCTGCAAGCAAAAAACCGCCTCCTCAAGGCGGTTTTTTTTCGCCTTCGATTCAGCCTTCACCGACATCCTTCATCGATCCAGGCAACGTCCTACAACAACTTCATCCCGCGACTGATTACGTCAGCAATCCCCACGTCCTTACGCTTCACCCACCACAAAGACACTTGCAACATCCTGCGAAAGTTTGGTGCCTGTGCCGTCACACGACCCGACTACTCTTCAAAAACCGCAGGAAGCGGTTCCCGTAAAGCTCAAGGAACGATCATGTCCCTCTCCATCGTCCATAGTCGCGCCCAGATTGGGGTGGATGCGCCCGCCGTTACCGTCGAAGTCCATCTGGCCAACGGCTTGCCGTCGCTGACAATGGTCGGTTTGCCCGAAGCGGCAGTAAAGGAAAGCAAGGACCGGGTGCGAAGCGCGATCATCAATTCGGGCCTGCAATTTCCGGCGCGGCGCATCACGCTGAATCTCGCGCCTGCGGACTTACCGAAGGACGGCGGACGGTTTGATCTGGCGATTGCCCTGGGAATTCTGTCCGCCAGCGTGCAGGTGCCGACATTGACGCTGGATGACATTGAATGTCTGGGAGAATTGGCGCTGTCAGGCGCGGTACGTGCCGTGAGGGGCGTATTGCCGGCCGCGCTGGCAGCACGCAAGGCCGGGCGCTCACTGATGGTGCCGCGGGCGAATGCCGAGGAGGCGTGCCTGGCGTCGGGATTGAAGGTGATTGCCGTCGACCATCTGCTGGAAGCGGTCGCACACTTCAATGGACATACGCCCGTCGAGCCCTATGTTTCCAACGGGTTGCTCTACGCCAGCAAGCCCTATCCCGACTTGAATGAGGTGCAGGGCCAACTTTCGGCCAAGCGCGCCTTACTGATTGCGGCGGCTGGCGCTCATAACCTGCTGTTCAGCGGTCCGCCGGGGACCGGTAAAACACTGTTGGCGAGTCGTTTGCCGGGACTCCTTCCTCCTTTGGCCGAAAATGAGGCACTGGAAGTCGCAGCCATTCAATCCGTCACCAGTTGCGTGCCCTTGAGCCACTGGCCGCAAAGACCCTTCCGCCAACCCCATCACTCGGCCTCCGGCCCGGCGTTGGTGGGTGGTGGTTCGAAGCCACAACCCGGCGAAATCACCCTCGCCCATCACGGCGTACTGTTCCTCGATGAACTACCGGAATTTGATCGCAAGGTATTGGAGGTTTTGAGAGAGCCACTGGAATCGGGGCACATCGTGATTTCCCGCGCCAAGGATCGCGTGAGGTTTCCGGCGCGTTTTCAATTGGTGGCCGCGATGAACCCGTGCCCCTGTGGATATCTTGGCGAACCCAGCGGTAAATGCAGTTGCACACCGGACATGGTCCAGCGCTACCGCAACAAGCTGTCGGGGCCACTGCTGGATCGTATCGACCTGCACCTGACCGTCGCTCGGGAAGCCACCGCGTTGAATCCCGCGCTCAAACCCGGCGATGACACCGCCACCGCTGCGCTACTGGTCGCCGACGCCAGAGAGCGCCAACACAAACGCCAGGGCTGCGCGAACGCTTTCCTTGATCTGCCGGGTCTACGCAAGCACTGCAAGTTATCCAAAACCGATGAAACCTGGCTGGAAACAGCGTGTGAGCGACTGACCTTGTCGCTGAGGTCTGCGCATCGATTGCTCAAGGTCGCGCGAACCCTCGCGGACCTTGAGCAGGTGGATGGCATCACCCGTGGTCATCTGGCTGAAGCGCTGCAATACCGGCCAACCTCCAGCTGATGAAATCATTCCTTGGTGAGGTCCACCAACGGCGTCTGCCGCACCTCAGTCTCCCGCCCACCCTGAATATCACTCACCCGCTTCAACGCTTTATCTACAGCCCCTTTGTCCGCCAACAAGCCATAGCTGATCTGAAACTGCTTGTACTCCTTCGGCGCAATCGTCGGCACCAGCCCCAGCGGTCGCTGATAGCGCCGGTTATAGGAAAAGCTGGTCCCCGGCTCAAGCCCGGTGACATAGCCCTGGCCTTGGGTATCGGTGTTTTTCCACAGCGAAAACACTGGCAGCGTTTGAGTGTTGAAGCCGACCGAAACACCCAGGCTTCCGGCCTTGTTATGCAAAACAGTCAACGTATCACCCTTGGCATCGCCATACGGCACAACGTTGTAAACCGTCTCGTCATAGTCCTTGGTCGGCGCACGGTAAGTCTGCCAATCCGGCAAATCCCCTTTGGCCTTGTCGTTGAACGGCGACACCTGTTTAACCGGCGCCGCAAAACGCGCGCCCTGCTCCAGGAATGGCGTGCTGAAGTTGCTGTGGTAAAGCGCCTGATACTCCTTCGGATAGTCACCGTTATTGGTCAACGTATCGTTGAGGGTAAACGCCACGCTGCCAGGCTCAGTGACCAATTCGGTCACCACCGAGAAGTCGACTTTCTTGAACGCCTGCTCTTTCAGCTCGCCGCGCAGGCTGATGGCGTACGGCGGTTTTTCATCTATATGCAGGGTCACTTTGCTGGCCGGGATGTTGGCTGCACGACCATGCAGGGTCAGGAGTTCACCGTTGTCCATTCCGGGGTGGCCGACCCATTCGTAGCCGCAGCGGGCGACCAGTTCGTTGAAGCCTTCGAGCCAGCCGAGTCCACCACGGCCATTGAGTTCGATGAAGGACGGATTGACCACGTCCTTGACCGGCGAATCCCAGCCCATGCGCACATCGCCGACCGACGCTTGCAAGACGTTCATCCCGCGAGTCGGCACCACCGAGAGTTTCATCATGCCGTTATCAATGTCGACGATGCTGACGCCCTCCTGCCGGCCTCCGTGCAAGGTGCGCAGGGTCACGGAGAATGGCTTGTCGGTTTTTACGCCGAGTTGCTGGCTGGTGATCTGCCAGTTCTGGGCAGCCTTGTCGGTGTCGAGCAGCACGTAATCCCAGGCCATGGCGTGGGAGGCAGCAGTCAGCGCACCGAGGGCGACGACGAGTTTGAGCGGGGTCATGAGGAAAGCCTTTCTTGGAGTTGTGCATTTTTTATAGCGCTGATGAAACGTTTCAGCAAGATTAAAAAATGCACACGCGCCAACCGTCCCTCGCAAATACTCTACGACCCCAAGCAACGGTCGCTTTGTTACGCTAATCTCATACGGTTTTGGCCTAACGGCTGATTGACGGCGACATCATTATGACATTAAGGTCGCCAGCTAAATGCAGGAGCAAGAACAGGCACTTTTGCCTGTCATTTGCGCAACGGATCATATGGAGTTTGGATGCGCGGGGCACTATTACGCAGCGGTAAGAGCGGGTCATTCACAGCCCTGGGCGAAACAGGTCAACCGGTCTACCGGGCAGCCCTGCAATTGCGCGAAGCGATTCGCCGCAAGAACCCCGACATGGTCGATCACCTGGCCATTCCTCAAAGCGACGAACTCGGCAACCAAATCGATTGGTACAGCGGCCTCGACGGCGATGTGATCCCGTGGAGCAGCGCGACCGAAGAAGAGCGCGCACCTGCCCGCCGCCAACTTGAAGCCCTGAAGACTGCGCTCGATGAATTGAGCCAGCGTTTCCTGGGTACGGATCCGGCCGAACAGCAGCAAGGCGACAAAGCCGTGTTCGGCAAGTTGCTCAAACGCGTCATTCATTTCCCTGACGAAAACTTCGTCTACCTGGTGCAAGGCAAACCGGTGCTGACCTTCTGGGGTTTCGAGCACGCCGGTACCGGTAATCGCGATCCCCTGCACTGCCTCTATCAGGTTCCACCCGTATTTACTTTGCCACCCGTGGTCGAAGAACCGGTTGTAGCGCCCGTCGTGCCGGTGGTGGCTCGTCCGTGGTGGCGTCGCTGGTGGTGGCTGTTGCTGCTGCCGTTCTTGCTTCTGCTGTTGTGGCTGTTGCTCGGCTTGCGCGGGTGCGTGCCGATTCCGCTGGTGGCGGTGGACTTGTTGCCTGAAGGCATCGTACCGGTGGAAAAACAGCTGGAAGAGCCGCAACTGACCGGCAATGTCACAACCCTGAATGGCGTTCCCGTGACCGGCACCGTCGCAGGTTCCACCACAGGCACAGCCGTGACCGGCACCCATGGCGTGGAAGCTCCGGCCGTCGCCGGTAACGAAGTTGATGCCGCGACCGCCGACGTCACGCAAGACCCGGCCGCCGAATCCCCAACCGCGCCAACCGCCCCACCCGAAAACAAAACCGGGGCACCTGCCGTTACTCCGCCCGACGCGCAAAAGTCCGCCGCCGCAGCCACCACAAAACCGGGCCCGGCCCTGAGCATTCCGCCTGACGCCGCCGACGGCGCGGCCAAGTTCCTCGACGGCCAGTACCGCGCCGGCGCCGGCATCCAGGATCGCCGCACCGGCAAGCCGTTGCGCCTGGAATACCAGTTAAAGGACGGTAAAGGCGAAGTCACCGTACACCAGGCCGACGGCTCGAAATGCAGCGGCCCGGTCAGCGCCACCATGAAGGGCGGCAGCCTCGCCATCGACAGCCAGGGTCAGGCCGTGTGCGGCGATGGCAGCACGTACGACATGCCCAAGGTCAACTGCCGCAAAGGGGCGACCACGGTCGCGGACTGCACCGGCGGTTACGGAAAAGATCAATTCCCCATGTCCATGCGGCAGATGGGCGAATAAGACTGGAATAACCCGACATGTTGCCTGAAGTCACCCAATTCGAAGACACCGTCACGCTTGTCAGTGACACCGGTATCCAGTTCATGGATTTCGCCCTGCGCCTGGATCCCCGCAAGGAACCAGCGGGCGAGTTCGCACCGATGATCAGCGGGCTGATCTGCCGGCTGATGTACAACGAAGAGAAAGACTTCTACTTCTACGAGCCTGAACCGGAAAAGGTCGAGAAAGCCAAACCGGCGTTCAGCGTCGACATGAAAAGCAGCCTCGAGCTGCTGGACGGTGTCTGGCTGCCGACGCCGTTTTTCCGTTTCATGCCGCCGCACCGCTTCGACGAAGGCCCGACCAACTGGTCGCGGATGCGCCTGGTGAAACTGGCCACGCCCGACATCGATGGCAACACCCATCGCCTGACCATGGCGTTCGACAGCCGCGTCATGCCCAAGCGTGACGGCACCGCCTACCTGGCGCCGAACGAAGAAGACATCAGCTCCGGCGTGTCCTTCAAACTGGCGACCAAGGCCAGCGAAACCCGCTGGTTCCTGGCCCAGCCGTGGGTCAACGAATGGCTGCTCGAAGTGTTCAACGAGGGCAACGCCCATCGTTCGCGCGAAGAGCTGGACATCGACATCCGCGCCAACCACCACCTGGCGCACTACCTCAACCTGCTGAGTCTGTTGAGCACGCCGTCCGCGGCGGCGCAGTCGACGGCCAGACCGAAGGTGGAAATTCCTGAACTGAAAGTAGTCGCCAACGACAGCAATGGCCTGGTCAAACCGATACCGGTGGACTTGGTGCTGGACGTCGGCAACTCGCGCACCTGCGGCATCCTGATCGAGAACCACGGCCAGGCCGGCTCCGGGTTGAAGCAGAATTACGTGCTGGAACTGCGCGACCTGATCACCCCCGAACACACCTACAACCTGCCGTTCGAAAGCCGCGTGGAATTCGCCCAAGCGTATTTCGGCAAGGACCACTGCTCGGTCAAAAGCGGCCGTCACGATGCGTTCCAGTGGGCCACGATTGCCCGGGTCGGCAACGAGGCCAGCCGTCTGGCCAGCCGCCGCCGCGGCACCGAAGGTTCTACCGGTCTGTCCAGCCCCAAACGTTACCTGTGGGACGAAAACGCCTACGGCCACGGCTGGCGTTTCAACTGCTCGTACATCAAGACCGACAACGAGCCGTACGCCACCGCCGCGCCGTTCTCGCACCTGATCAATGAAACCGGCGAGGCGCTTTACAGCCTCGAAGAAGACGATCGTCTGCCGGTGTTCATGCCGCGTTATTCGCGCAGCTCGCTGATGACCTTCATGCTCGCCGAAGTGCTGGCCCAGGCGCTGTCGCAAATCAACAGCCCGGCCCAACGCTCGCGCCAGGGTCACACCCGTGTGCCGCGCCAGCTCAACAGCATCACCCTGACCGTGCCGCCGGGCATGCCGCAGGCCGAGCGCAGCATCCTCAACGAACGCATGCTGCAAGCCATCGGCCTGGTGTGGAAAAGCCTCGGCTGGCACGCTGGCGAGGAAGATCCGCATCAGGATCAGGCCGCCAGCCCGCGCACACCGATCCCGAGCATCCGCGTGGAATGGGACGAAGCCTCCTGCGGCCAGTTGGTGTACCTGTACACCGAGGTCAACGAGAACTTCGCCGGTCACCCGGAAGAGTTTTTCGACACCATCGCCCGCCCGGACAAAACCGACCGTGAGCGCATCACCCTGGCGACCATCGACATCGGCGGGGGCACCACCGACCTGGTGATCACCGACTATCGCCTCGACCGCGCCGGCAACACCGGCAGCGGCAGCAATGTGCACATCGTGCCCGAACAGCGTTTTCGCGATGGTTTCAAAGTGGCCGGCGACGACATCCTGCTGGACGTGATTCAGGACTTCATCCTGCCGAGCTTCGAGAAAGCCTTGCAGAACGCCGGCGTGAAAGCCCCGGATTCGCTGATGTCGCGGCTGTGCGGCGATGAATCGGTCAGCGCCCAGGACATGATCCTGCGCCAGCAACTGAACCTGCAGGTGTTCGCACCCTTGGGCCTGGCGTTGCTCAAGGCTTATGAGCATTACGATCCGCAAGTCCCGCAGGAAGTCAGCCCGCAAAGTTACCGCCAGTTGCTGGGCGACAACGCGATCAGCCAGACCGTGCTCGACTACGTCAACGCCGCCGTGCGTCGCGATGTCGGGGGCCAGAGCGGTTTCGACCTGTACGAATCGCTGATCGGCTTCGACCTGCAAAAGCTCCACGCCGCGTTCCTCAACGATCAGATCAACATCACCAAGATCCTCGGTGCGCTGTGCGAAGTGGTTGCGCATTACCCGTGCGACGTCCTGCTGCTGACCGGCCGCCCTTCGCGGCTGCCCGGCATCCAGGCCTTTATTCGCAAGGTGTTGCCGCTGCCACCGGGGCGCATCCTGGCACTGCAGAATTACCGCACCGGCGGCTGGTATCCGTTCCACAAGAACGGCCGCATCGACGACCCGAAAAGTACCGCGTCGGTGGGCGCCATGCTCTGCCTGTTATGCGCCAACCACAGCGTGCCGAACTTCTATTTCCGCTCTTCGGCGCTCAAGCCGTATTCGACGGTCAAGCACATCGGCGTCATCGACCTTAACAACGTGATCAAGGATGCCGACGTGCTGTACCGCGACATCCAGTCCGAAGACTACAAAATCAAGTTGCCGGAAATCGGCACGGGCGATGACGCCGACACGCCGCAGCTGGAAATGCGCGGCGATCTGCGCCTCGGCTTCCGCCAGTTGGCTGCCGATCGCTGGGCCGCTTCGCCGCTGTACACCTTGCGTTTCACCAAGGCCGGTCGGGAGAAGTTCTCCCGTGCGATCGGGGAAAACGGCAGTGCGCCGCTGCTCAAGGTGCGCTTCGAAGTCAAAGCGGCCGACAAATACACGCGCAAGCAGGATCTGGTCAGCGACCGCCTTTCGGTTCGCGACATTGAATCCAACAGTAATAACGTCAACTTCAACCCGCGCAGCGACCTCGAGCTGGAACTCAACACCATGCTCGACGCCGGCCTGAGCGAGACCAAGTACTGGCTCGACAGTGGAAGTGTGAAACGCAAATGAATGACCTGACCCCCGAACAAACTCAGCTTTCCGCCAGTTGGGCCGCTGTTTATGAAGGTGCCGGTCAGGCGCTGGAATGGATTGGCCAGACGCGCACCAATGCACCGCGCCTGGACAGCGAAGCCGACAACCTGAACATCCGCCTGCACCGCGCCCGCAACCTGGCTCACAGCCTTGGCCGCGTGGCCTGCACGCCGATGACCATTGGCTTTTTCGGCTTGTCCCAGGCCGGCAAGTCCTACCTGATTTCGGCCCTCGCGGCCGGTCAGAACGGCAAGCTGGAAACCGATTTCGGTGGCCAGCGCCTGGACTTCATCAAGCACATCAACCCGGTGGGTGGCGGCAAGGAAGCCACTGGCCTGGTGACGCGTTTCAGCCGTCGCTCCACGCTGAGTCAGGATCCGCAGTTCCCGGTCGAACTGACGTTGTTCAAGGAAATCGAGCTGGCGAAGATTCTCGCCAACTCCTGGTTCAAAGACTTCGACCTTGAGCGGATCTCCTACGAGATCGATGAAGAGCGCATCCAGCGTGTGCTCAAACCCTTCGAAGGACGCGAGACCGGACCGCTGCAACCGGGCGTCAGCGCCGACGATCTGGTGTCGCTGTGGGATTACCTGCGGGACAACTTCCGCAACTCGGTGAAGAAGCTTGAGCACCTGTATTGGCCGACAGCGTTGCAACTGGCGCCACGCCTGAATTTCCAGGAACGTGCCGAGCTGTTTTCCATTCTGTGGGGTGAGCAAAGCGAACTGACGCGCGTGTACCAGCAACTGGCTGGCGCGCTGCACAAGCTGGGCCTGCCCGAGACCGTGTTCGCGCCATTGAAGGCCTTGGTGAGTTTCGAAAACGACACCTACAGCCAGCGCGACAGCATCATGAACGTCGACATCCTCGAGCGCTTCGGCAGCCCGCGGGACTTGCCGATCGACGTGCGGCCCCAGGTCGATGGACGCCTGCAAAACAGCCAGGGCATCCCGGTCGCGCAACTGGCGGCTCTGACTGCCGAGATGACTTTCGGCCTGATTGAAGCCCCGGCGGACGATATCGTCAACCAGGTCGATTTACTGGACTTCCCCGGTTATCGCGGACGCAAAAAGCTCCACGAGATCGCCAACTCCAGCGACCCGGAATCCGCCACCAAAGACAACTCCGTCTCGCAGCTGATCCTGCGCGGCAAGGTCGCTTACCTGTTCGAACGCTACACCGACAACCAGGAAATGAACGCCCTGGTGGTCTGCACCGGCTCGACCAAACAGAGCGACGTCAACGACGTTGGCCCGGTGCTGACGCGCTGGATCGAGAAGACCCAAGGCGCCGACGCGACCGCTCGCAGCAAACGCGACACCGGCCTGATCTGGGCGCTGACCATGCTCGACCTGCGCATCACCAACTCCCTGAGCCTGACGCCTGATCAGTACGACGAGAGCTGGAATGGCATGGTCAAGCTGACCATGCTCGAGCGCTTCGGCAGCCTGAGCTGGATGAACGACTGGGCCGGCACGCCGTTCCAGAACACCTTCCTGGTGCGCAAACCGCGCATGGATGCGGCGTTCATCGTGCAAGACGCCTCGGGCGCCGAAACCGGCCTCAACGCCAGCTACCAGGAGCGCGTCGACGCCCTGGGCACAAGCTTCGCCAGCAACGAGCTGGTGTGCAAACACATCTACAACCCCGCCAATGCCTGGAAAGAAATGCTGCGCAACGATGACGGTGGCATTAGCCACTTCAGCGGCAGCTTCAAGGGCGTGGCCAACATCGAATTCAAACTGCAACGCATCCGCGAGCAGTTGAACGAATGCCTCGAAGGCCTGACCACTCACGGCTTGAGCACTTGGTATCACGCCGACGGTGACGGCGCCGCAGCCGCCAAGAAAGCCCAGGCGCAGATGATTCTGTCGGGCCTTGGGCGTCGCCCGGCCGTGCTCGGCGAGTTCATCGATGAACTCGACATGCCGAGCGAATCGGTGCGCGACCTGTACCTCAGCGGTGTGTACGAAACCGATGATGCGCCCGCCGCCAGCGATGAGCCGGCCGCGCCGACGCCGAGCCAGAGCCTGTACGGCAACGACGCCGGTTTCGACTTCGATTTCGGCGACGACCTGAGCCACGAAGCACCGGTCAGCAGCAAAACCAACACCCCGGCGCCGGAACTGCAAAGCAACGAGCACCGCTTTGCCAAAGCCGCTTTCAAGGCCTGGATTGCGCACCTGCGCGAGCTGACCACCCGTCAAAGCCTGCTCAACCTGCTGGGCCTGGACAAGGCGCTGATCGAAGCGGTGGTCGACGAACTGATCACGGCCGGTTACCGCCAGGACTTGCCCGGCCAACTGAGCCGTGCGGTGCTCAAGCGTGCGCAAAGCGGCGCACGGCGCGATCAACTGGTCGAGCGCCAAGTGCTGGAAGTGCAACGTGTGCTGCGCGATTTCGTGTCCTGGTTCGGTTACCTGCAGAAACCGGTCAACGAGCGCCCGAACAGCCGTGCCGGTGCCAAGGCGCCATTGTTCTCGTTCTATACCGACATCGGTCCGGGACAAGTGCCGGTGCTGCCGCCACAACCGGCGAACCAGGCGCAACGGTATCTGGGCGACTGGCTTTCGGGCCTGGCCTACATCACACAGGACAACGCCGGCCATGGTGCCGGTCGCGAAATCACCCCTGAACAGAATGAACGGCTGGGCCATGTGCTCACAGCCTTCACAGCGAGATAAGCAATGCCAATTCGTGTCGACCTGCTCGCCTTAGAACCCAACGTGCCTGGCCAGGCGTGCCTCACTGTGAAGAAATGGCAGGGTGGCGAAGAACAGCTGGAGTTCTCCATTCAGCGTAACCAGGACGGTTTCTACCTCCAGGACCAGAAGGCCTGGAGCAACAATCCGTTCTGGTTCAAGGTCTCGCGTTTCAGCGTTGCGGCCAGTGGTGAAGCCCTTGAAGCCCAGGTCGGCCCGGAAGTGGTCGATCCACTGCTCGAAGGCGGCGCCAACTCGCAATTCATGATCGAGCTGCGCGAACAGAGCCAGGGGCATGCCGACAAAGGCGTGATTCGGCCAGGTGTCGGTCTTCTGCCGTCCACCGCGGGCGGGCAGACACGCTCGACTTATGGCGGCGCCGACCTGACAGCGCCCAGTACGCCAGAACCCGAGATTCCGGAGTTGCCGGAACTGGTCCTGTCCACCGGCGAGCCAGAAATCGAACTGGAATCGGTGCCCAACGAACCCGCCTACACCCCGCCTCCGCCTCCGCCGAAGAAGAGCAACAAAGGCCTCATCGGCCTCGCGCTTGTCGTGTTGTTGCTGGTGGCCGCAGCGGCCGGATTCTGGTTTTACCAACGCACTCCGGCGCCTGTCCCGGCGGTTGCTGCCACCGCACCGGCCGGTGCCGACGCACAAGCCTGCACCCTCGACAGCATGAACAGCCTGCCCGAGCTGACCTTCGTCCAGACCTGCATCAAGGCCGCGCCCGACAGCGCCAAGTTGCTGGAGATCATCAACGAAGCCAAGGCCGGCAAGCACTGCGGCGTCGCCCAGCGTCTTTACGCCAACCGTGCCCAGGCCGGTGACTCTTTGATTGCCAACGCCTATGCACGCGAATACGACCCGAAATACCTGAAAGTCAGCGAGTGCTTCCCGACCGCGGACAACGCCACCGCCGCCTACTGGTATGAAACCATTCTGACCCAGGACCCGAACAACGCCGAAGCCAAGCAGCGGTTCGAGGAGTTGCAGAAGTGATGCGGTCGCCCCTGAGTCGTTTCCTGCTGAGCGGCGCCGCACTGTTGGCGCTGTGCATCAGCCCGTTGTCCCAAGCCGATGACAAACCGCTGATCCAGGCCGGCAAGAAAACCCTGTTCCAGCGCGTGCTCACCACCCCGGGTTGCAAAATCAGCCCGACGGCGGGCGGTGCTGCGGGTGATGAGCAACCGGTGTTCAGCCGTTTTTATGTGTACGAACGTGCGCAAGCCGCCAACACCGAGTGGCTGAAAGTCGGCCCCGACAGCTATGGCAAAACCATTGGCTGGTTGCCGGCGAGCTGCACCACCGACTGGAAAATGCAGCTGACCCTGGCCTTCACCAACCCGGCCAACCGCGATCGGTTGCTGTTCTTCAAGGAACGCGCCACCGTTGAAGGCATCCTCGATGCGCCGGACCCGGTGAGCAAAGTCGCGCCGCTGCGTGCCACGCTGAAAAAGGGCAAGCAAGCGCCTGGCGTACTGGCCGAAGAACCTGAATATTTCGTCGACCTGCAAAAGCAGTTCTACCTGCTGCCGGTGCTCAGCGGCGAAGAAGTCATGACCGAAGGCGGTTTCCGCACGCGCCTGCTCAATGTGGCATCGGTCAGCAAGCCCGATGACAAGAACGCCAAGGGCGGTGCTGCGAGCGGCGCGGCCGGCGGCAAGGAGCCCGAGGACAAAGCGGCCAGCCAGCTGAAGGAATTCAGCGCGGCGGTGGTGTTTGTCATCGACTCGACGATCTCGATGGACCCGTACATCGACCGCACCCGCGAAGCGATCCGCAAGGTCTATCAACAGATCGAAGCGCAGAACCTCGGCAAGCAGGTCAAGTTCGGCATGGTGGCTTTCCGTTCCAATACCCAGGCGGTGCCGGGACTGGAATACACCACCAAGATGTACGCCGACCCAACCAAGGTGAAAGACAGCGCCGACTTTTTCGCCAGGATCGCCGACCTCAAACAGGCCAGCGTGTCGAGCAGCAGCTTTGATGAGGATGCCTTTGCCGGCGTCATGGAGAGCATCGACAAGGTCGACTGGAGCCAATTCGGTGCGCGCTACGTGGTGTTGATCACCGACGCGGGCGCCATCGAAGGTGACGACAAACTGTCGAAGACCGGTTTGAGCGCAGCACAGGTGCGCATTGAAGCTTCCAACCCGGGCGTGGCGATTTACACACTGCATTTGAAAACCCCGGCCGGGATCAAGGATCACGCCAAGGCCGAGGCGCAGTACCAGAACCTGTCGACTTACCCCGGCACCAACACCTCGCTGTACTACCCGGTGAATGCAGGTGATGTGCATGAATTCGGGCGCAAGGTCGACGCACTGGCCGCCGCGATCACGACACAGGTGAAAGCCGCCTACATGGGCGAAGACGCCATCGGTAGCGCGGCAAACGCCAAGCAGGACCCGGCCGAGAAGAAAATGCTCGAGGACGCCGCACTGATCGGCCATGCCATGCAACTGGCCTATTTGGGCGAGAAGACCAACAGCAAGTCCCCGCCGGTGTTCAAGGCGTGGATCACCGACCGTGACCTGATCAAACAGAACATCCCGACCACTGATGTGCGGGTGCTGCTGACCAAGTCTCAGCTCAGCGACTTGAGTGACGTGATGAAACAGATCCTCGACGCCGCCAACGAAGGCCTGATTTCGCCGACGGAAATGTTCGAGCGTCTGCGCTCGGTCGCCGCAACCATGGGTGCCGACCCGAACCAGCTCAAGCAGAACGGCAACGCCAAACTGGCGGACATGGGCGTGCTCGGCGAGTACCTCGAAGACCTGCCGTATCAGAGCGAAGTGCTGAACCTGGACGAAGAAACCTGGAAGAGCTGGGACGGCCTGGCGCAGGAGAAATTCATCCGCACGCTCAATACCAAACTGCGGCACTACCAGCGCTACAACGCTGACGTCGACCGTTGGGTGGCTTTAGCCAAGGACAGCGATGCACGGGACAACGTGTACCCCGTGCCACTGGAAATGATGCCTTAACGAGACGCCAATGCTCGATATCAAAAACCTGCTGGTGCGCCGTGGTGAAGGCGCGCTGGCCCATCACGTGCGCCTGCCGCACTTGCAGGTGGGTGCCGGGGAAATCCTCGCCATCACCGGAGAGAGTGGCAGCGGCAAAAGCACCTTGCTCGAAGCCATTGGCTTGTTGCTGGCGCCGGTCGAGCTCGAGCGCTTTCGGCTGGGCGCTGCTCACGATCAGGACATCGCCCAACTGCTGGCCAGCGACGACCAGCCAGCCTTGGCGGCCGTGCGTTCGCGTCATCTGGGGTTCATTTTGCAGAGCGGCGGCTTGCTGCCGTTTCTGAGTGTGCGCGACAACATCAGCCTGCCGCGCCGCTTGCTCGGCATGCCGGTCAAGAGCGCGCATGTCGATCACGCGGTTGAGGTATTACGCCTGCAAGGGTTGCTGGATAAACAGCCACAGGCGCTGTCGATCGGTGAACGCCAACGCGTTGCCTGCATTCGTGCAATTGCCCATGAACCGCTGCTGCTGTTGGCCGACGAGCCGACCGCGGCACTCGATCCGCACAGCGCCCGGCGCTTGTTCGAATTGCTGCTGAGTCTGGTGTCGAGCATGGGCCTGAGCGCCTTGGTGGTTTCCCATGACTGGGCCTTGCTCAAGGATTTCGGCTTGCCGCGACTTGGCGCTATCAGCCGTCAGGGAGAGACTCTGTTTGAACCGATGGACTGACCGCTTGCGCCTGCTCGGAACGCTGGCCCTGCAAGACCTCTGGCACGACCGCAAGGTGTCGTTGTGCATCGCCGCCTCGCTGGTGGCGGTGATCGCGCCGCTGTTGCTGCTGTTCGGCCTCAAGCACGGCGTGGTCAGTCAGTTGCAGGACGAACTGCTGCGCGACCCGCGCAACCTTGAAGTGAAGATGCTCAGCAATGGCAACTACGACAGCGCCTGGATCGAGCGTGTGCGCCAACGTCCCGAGACCGGTTTTGCCCTCGGCCAGACACGCTCGCTCAACACCCAGGCCGACTTGCTGATCGGCATGCAACGGTTTGTCGAAGGCGCGGAAATCATCGCCACCGAGCCCGGCGACCCGCAACTGAACCTGCCGCAACTCAACCCGACCGGCGATCAAGTGATCCTCAGCGCCCGCGCCGCGCAACGTTTGCAGGCCAAGGTCGGCGACCGCGTGCAACTGCGCGTATTGCGCCGCCTGGAAGGCGTCAACGAACGCGGCGAGATGACGCTGACGGTGCTGGCGGTGCTCGACGGCGCGCGTTTCGGACGTGCTGCAGGGTTTGTCGCCCCACCGCTGCTGCTGAACCTGGAACGCTTTCGCGACGGTTATCAGGTCAGCGCATTCGGCATCGCAACCGGCAAGCCTCAGGGTGATCTGCAACCGCTGTACGCCCGCGCCCGCCTCTATGCCCGTGACATCGACCAGGTAGCACCACTGGAACGCTGGCTCAACGAACAACACATCGAAACGTCGAGTCGATTGGCCGACATCGACAACGTCAAAGCCATCAATCATGTGCTGGGGCTGATCTTCGGGGTGATTGCCCTCGCGGCGTTGATCGGCTGTGTGGCGTCGATGGTCGGGGCCTTTCTGGCCAACATCGACCGCAAGCGCAAAAGCCTCGCGGTCCTGCGTCTGCTGGGTTTCAAACGCACGGCGATCGGCGGTTTCGTGGTCCTGCAAGCACTGGTGCTGAGCCTCGCCGGTTACCTCGGCGGATTGGGCTTTTACGCGGTTGGCAGTCATTTGTTCGACTACCTGCTCGGCAGCAGCCAGGCCACCGGCACCTTCGTTTGCCACATCACACTCTGGCATGGCCTCGCGGCCCTGCTCCTGACCTTTCTGGTCGCTGCACTGGTGGCCGTTATCGGCGCCGTACGAGCGATCAACATCCAACCTGCGGAGAGTCTGCGTGAGCTATAAACGTTTGGGCTTGCTGTTGCCCCTGAGCTTCGGCTACTTGCTCGACGCCTCGGCGGCGGGCTGGGAAGAGAAGTTTTACAACCCGATGCCCGAGACCAGCGACGTCGTGCTGCCGATGCCGTGCGAAGGCTCGATGGTATTTCGCAAGGTGTTCATTCCGGTGGCCGGACCGCTTGACGACTATCCGATCAACATCGGTCAGGACGGCGCGGAATACGGCTACGTCGAACAGACTCGACCGACCTTCATCGCAGGCAGTTTTACCGGCGCGAAAAATGATAAATCCCGCTACTACTTGATGGCCAAGTACGAGATGAGTCAGCTCCAATACGCCGCGCTGACCGACGAAACCTGCCCCACCGCCGCCACCAAGATGCGCCTGCCGCAAGTGTCCGTGAGCTGGGTGCAAGCCGTCGAGGCGGCTGACAAGTACAACCTGTGGCTGCGCAAAAACGCCGCGGCCAAGCTGCCGAAAGAAGACGGCGCACTGGGTTTCCTGCGCCTGCCGACGGAAGTCGAGTGGGAGTTCGCGGCGCGCGGTGGCCTGGAGGTCGGTGCGGCAGAATTTCGCGATACACGCTACCCGATGGCCGAGGGCATCAACGCTTACGAGTGGTTCGCCGGGGCGCAATCGTCCAACGGCAAGCTGCAGTTGTCCGGTTTGCAAAAACCCAATCCGCTGGGCTTGCACGACATGCTCGGCAACGTCGACGAGATGATGTTCGAGCCGTTTCGCCTGAACAAACTCGATCGCCAGCACGGCCAGGCCGGTGGCTATGTGGTCCGGGGCGGCAACTACCTGACCGCTCAGGCCGACCTGCGCACTGCGTTGCGCAAAGAAGAGCCGTATTACAACGCCGAAGGCCAAGTGAAAAACAAAACCACCGGCCTGCGTCTGGTGCTGGTGTCGCCGACCCTGACCTCCCGCGAGCGCGTGGCTGGCATCGAAAGCAGCTGGAAGAAACTCGGCACCGGCAGCAAGGAAACCGAATCCGCCGACAAAGGCACGGTTCAGTCGCTGAACACCCTGGCCTCGGGCGTGGAAGACAAGGCGCTCAAGGAAAAGCTTCAAGCGTTGGAAAACCAATTGCGCGCCAGCAACCAGCAGCAGGAAGAAACGCGCGACCAGGCGATCCGCGCCAGCCTCAACCTCGGTGCGTTCCTGTGCACCAAGATGCTCGACGACGGCCAGTACGTGGACTTCCTGCAGAAGAACTACAAGCTCAACTGCGAATCTGCCGACAGAGACGCCAGCTGCGACATGCGTAAAGGCAAGCTCGACGAGCAGAAGGATCGCCTGCACAAACTCAGCCGGTACTACGCCAGCAGCCTGGTGGAATCAGCGACCTTGTACGGCCAGCCACTGCTGGAAGCGCAGGTGCCGGTGATGGAAGAAATCATCACCCGCAACAAACAGCTGCAGGAGCTCAAACCTTATTTGCGCACCCACTGGGCCAATCAGAAGACCTTCCTGCAAAAGCAGAAGATCGACACTGACGCCTGGCTGACCAGTTGCAAAACCGTCACTCAATAACTTTCTCAACAACAACAGCCAACACCGTCACCAAGGAGTTTCACCATGTCGCGCAGCCTTTGGACTCGCTTCAAGCTTCAGATCGCTTTCGTCCTCACCGGCAGCCTGCTGCTGACCGGTTGTGCCAACACCGGCAGCTCGATGCTCGGCGGCAGCGACGGCGCCGACCCGCGCCTGACCCAAGGCAATGACGCACAGTTCTTCAGCAAATCCGGTTACCAGGCCTGCGCGGTCGGCGCCGGTGTCGGCATCCTCGGTTGCGCGCTGTCCAACAGCAGCAACAAAGCCGTCTGCGCCATCGCCGCCGGTATTACCGCGTGTGGCGTGGCCATGGGTGCGAACTACTATCTGGATCAACGTCGCAGCGAATACTCCGACACCACCACTCGCCTGGCGAAGATGAACAGCGATGTCGAACTGGACACTCAGAACGTGATCGCCCGTACCGCGACCGCTCAGCAAGTGATCAATGATGATCAGGCGCGCATCGCCCAGATCAAAAAAGACATCGCCAGCAAAAAGGTCGACAAGACCAAGGCTCAGGTGCAGATCGCCGAGATCGACCAGAACATTGCACGTCTGCGTAAAGACCTCGGCAACATGCGCACCAAAGTCACCGAGTACACCAAAGTGGCGGACGCCGAGCGTGCGCAAGGCACCAGCACCGAGATCAAACAGGTGGACGTGAGCATCCTGAAGCTGAACGAGAAAGTTGCCGCCCTGCAAAAAGAAGTCGACGGCCTTTACAACCAGCGCTCCGCGATCACCCTGGGCTAAACACATGACTCTACGACAGCTGGCGGTCCTCACCGCCGTCCTGGCCTTGAGCGGTTGCGCGACGAAGCCGGGCGAATGCGATGCGACCAATCGCGACAGCAGCATGCTGACCAAAATGAACTGTGACTACTCCGGTGGTTACAGCGATCAGGTCAAGCAGAAGGAGCAGGCCCTGACCGTGTCCCGTCAGGAAAACGCAATGTTCCGCCAGGTGTACGAGAACATTCAGGCCCAGCAGCTGAGCACCAAAACCGACCTGGCCAGCCAGCAGAAATCGCAGGCTGAACTGAACAAGTCGCTGGGCCAGTTGCTGACTTCGCTGAAGGCCCGGCATGGCAATGAAAGCCAGGTGCAGAAGCAGATCGCCGGGCTTGAGCAGCAACTCAAGGCCTCGCAGGCTGCGCCCGCGACCAAGGCGTCTCCTGCGACGCTGGCGGCCAAGCAGGAACAACTGAAGGCGTTGCAGAAGAAAGTTAACCAGCTGCAATTCAGCCTCGGTTACGAAGAGTAACTTTTCACCCCGCAGGCCTCCCGATGGAGGCCTGCATCTTTTCAGGAATCGTCGTCATGCAGCGGGTCATCAGGGATGCGCAAGCCACACCGGAGGGGATGAGTGCGCTGCAAGCCAAAGTCGCCCTCATCCAGAAACACTTTCCGCCGACCGTCGCCAGCCTCTTCGCCATCCCGCGAATGGGCAGCGGCGACGTGCTGGAATGGTGGACCGAACTGGGTGGCCAACCCACGCCCTATGCCGACCTCAGCGAGGACGCGCAACGACGCTTGCTGGAAACCTATGAAGTGCGTCAGACGTCCCTTGGACAGCTGGCGGACGAACTGCAAAAACGCGGTCAGCCCACGGTAGCGAATGACCTGCGCAGCCTGCTCGGCACGCCCGAACTGGACAAACTCTACAGCCTCAACGGCGAACCGCTGGTGGTGCGCTGGAACCAGCGCCCGCCGAAACCGATCGTGCCGCCGGTTGTTCCGGTGGTGCCGGTCGTGCCGCCGTCGCGTCGTGGCTGGTGGATCGCGGCGGCCTTGCTGGCGTTGCTGTTGCTGCTTCTGGCGCTCTGGGCTTACTGGTGGTTTATGCACCGTGAACCCGTCGTCGTGGTGGTTCCACCTGTAGCGCCCGTGGTCACACCGGTCGAGAAACCGGTTGAGCCTGTTCCCGAGCCTGTCGTAGAGCCGGTGCCAGTGCCGGAACCGGTTCCAGAACCAGAACCCGTGCCAGAACCGGTCCCGGCCCCCAAGCCCGTTCCGCCGCCAAAACCGGTGGTGGTCGCCCCGCCACCGGCGCCGACGCTGGACAACTTCGCGTGCCGTAAAAAAGCGCCAAACGCAGAGATCCCGCAATTCGTCGTGGTCTTCGACACCTCGAATTCGATGAATCTGAACATCAAGTCAGTGAAAGCCGACGAAGACTGGGTCTTCGGCAATGAGCTCAACAAGTACCTGGATGCGAACCGCACCATGCAGGTCTTCGCCAAACCCACCCGCATGGACGTCGCCAAAGACTCCATGGTCGGCATGATCAACGGGCTGGACCCGAAGATCGACACGCGCCTCATCACCTTCGCCGGCTGCAACAGCACACCGGACCAGGGCGTGTTCAAGTTTGGCGACCGCCAACGGCTGATCAACGGGATTCGAGGCCTGGAGCCCAACGACGGCACACCGCTGGCCGACAGCCTCGCTCACGCTGCAAGCACCGTCGACGGGCGCAATAACGATGCCGTGATCGTGATGTTCGTCGACGGTGAGGACGGTTGCCAGAAAGACGCTTGCGCGGTATCCCGCCGAATCGCCAAGGAACAACCGCGCCTGCGGGTCAACGTGGTGAAAATCGGTGCCGGTGGCCCGTCACGTTGCATCGCTGATAACACCGGTGGCCGGGTTTACAGCAGCACCAACGCGGCGGAGCTGGGCAAGCAGTTGAAACTGGCGAGCAAGGAAGTGTCGAGCAACGCCAAGTGCGATTAGTCGTCTGCCTGGGCAAACCCCAGTAACAACGCAGCGACTTCCAAGACTTCATCCAGGGCCGCTTCGGCGGCCTTGGCTGATGGTTGCAACAACAGGTCATCGGCGTAGCCCATCGCCTGCGCAAAGATCTGCCGCGCTGCCCGTTCCGGAGAAGCACAGCGAAACACCTCAGTGACGACACCTTGCTCGATGATCTGCGCCAGCATCGTCTGCCATTGTTTGTTGACGACCAGGTAAGCAGCGGCCAGTTCGGCGTCGTGCATCGCTTCATCCCACGCGTCCAGCCACAGCGCCCAGCCATCGTCGGCGGAGGCCGGCAGGCAATCCTTGAGAAAACCCTGCAAAGCCATGAGTGGTGCAACGCCCGCCAGCGGTGCGCGGACTTCTTCCAGCTGTTCGTTGGCAAAACGTATGAAGGCTTCGCGTCGCAACTCCTTCCAGTCCGTGAAGTAGTGATAAACGTGACTGCGTGACAATCCGGCGTGCTCAGCCAGGTCACGGGTAGACACATCGGCGAAACCTTTGCTGCGAAACAGCTCCAGTGCGGAGGCGATGATCTGGTCTTTGCGTTCAGTGCGCGACATTCGGAAATAACCTCGTGGCGCCGGGCAGATGGACGGCGCTTGCTTCTTGAGCGGTCGCTCAAGGATACTTGAGCAGTCGCTCAATAGTAGCGTTTATCTTTCTCTTGGTGCACCCATGACAGCCGTCACCCCACACATCCTGATCGATGAAAGCAAAAAACTCGGTCAGCAATCCGCCAGCCAGACGCTCAAGGCCATTGCCAGGGCCTATCCCGGAAAGCTGTTTTTTACGTTATCGCTGGTGGCGCTGGAGAACGCGCTGCTGTTGGCGTATCCGCTGTTTGCCGGCTTCGCCGTGGACTCGATCATCCGTGGCGATGCCACCAGTGCGCTGTTTTATGCGCTGGTGGTGTTGGCGTTCTGGGTGGTTGGGGCCGCACGCAGGGCGGTGGATACCCGCACGTTCACGCGAATCTATGCCGACCTCGCCGTGCCGGTCATCCTCAATCAGCGCCTGCAAAACCAGAGCACTTCCACATCGGCGGCGCGGGTGGTGCTGGCGCGCGAATTCGTGGATTTCTTCGAGAAGCATGTGCCGACCATTGCCACGGCACTGGTGTCGATCGTCGGCGCGGCGGTGATGCTGCTGGTGATCGAGCCGTGGATTGGTCTGGCCTGCCTGATGGCGTTGCTGTTGTGCATGACCTTGCTCCCACGGTTCGCCCGGCGCAATCAGGCGCTGCATGAGCGGTTGAATGATCGGCTGGAGAAAGAGATCGGGCTGGTCGAGAAAGTCGGCGCTGACACCTTGCAGCGCCACTATCGAGTGCTGTCGCGGCTGCGAATCGGGCTCTCGGACCGTGAGGCCATCGCCTATCTGTTCGTAGGCTCGGTGGCGGCGGTGCTGTTTGTGATCGCCATCAGTCAGCTGGCGTTGTCACCGGCGGTGAAGGCGGGGCATGTGTATGCGGTGATGACGTATCTGTGGACGTTTGTCAGCAGTCTGGATGAAGCACCGTCGATGGTGGATCAGTTGGCGCGGTTAAAGGATATCGGCAAGCGGGTTGATCCGGGGCTTGGGGATAAGCTTGAGGATTGAGGTGATGCCAATCGCGAGCAGGCTCGCTCCCACATTGGGTTTGTTGTGAACACAGAATCTGTGAACACCAAAATTAAAATGTGGGAGCGAGCCTGCTCGCGATGGCTATTTCAGAGGCGACTCAACGAAACCGGTCAACCTCTTGGCGCAGGTCCGCCGCCAGCTTCTCCAGCTCTTTGGCGGTCACGGCCAGGTTCGACACCACTTCGCGCTGCTCACTGTTTGCCAGCGCAATGCTTTGCAGGTTGCTGCTGAGCAACGTCGCGGTGCTGCTCTGCTCCTGAGTCGCGGTGGTGATCGCCGCGAATTGCTGGCCCGCCGAACGGCTTTGCTCATCGATCCGCGCCAGGGCCGAGGCCACGTTGGCGTTGCGTGACAAGCCTTCCTGCATCAGCACGTTGCCCTGCTCCATGGTGCTGATCGCGTTGCCGGTTTCCTGCTGGATGCTTTGAATCATCCCGGAAATCTCGTCAGTGGCCTGACGCGTACGCGACGCCAGGTTACGCACCTCGTCGGCCACCACCGCAAAACCACGACCCTGCTCACCGGCACGGGCCGCTTCGATGGCCGCGTTCAGCGCCAGCAGGTTGGTTTGATCGGCGATCGAGGTAATCACCCCGACGATGCCGCCGATTTCCTGGGAGCGCTGGCCGAGGGTGTTGATCACGGTCGCGGTGCTGTTCAGCGCGCCGGCGATTTGCTCCAGCGACGAGGACGCTTCGTCCATCGACGTACGACCGATCTGCGTTTGTTGTGCGTTTTCCTGTGCCAGGCGCTGGGTGCTGCCCATGTTGTCGGCAATGTTCAGAGAGGTCGCGCTGAACTCTTCCACGGCGCCAGCCATGCTGGTGATTTCGCCCGACTGCTGCTCCATCCCTTCATAGGCGCCACCGGACAGGCCGGACAACGCCTGGGCGCGGCTGTTGACCTCGCCCGAGGCCTTGCGGATGTGCTCGACCATGGTCGACAAGGCCTGGCTCATCTGGTTGAAGGCACGGGCCAGCTGGCCGATTTCGTCATTGCTCGACACGCTCAGGCGCACGCTCAAATCACCGGCGCCCAAGGCTTCTGCCTGGCGCACCAGATCACCCAGCGGCGCGAGTTTGCTGCGCAGCAGCCAGACTGCCGAACCGACTGCGATCAACATCGCCAGCAGACTGCCGATCGCCAATTGAATGCCGACGCTCCAGGTCACGGCGCTGATTTCAGCCTGCGGCATGCTTGCCACCACCGACCACGGACCGCCTTCAAACGGTACGGCTACGCTGTAAAAGTCTTCGGACTTGTCGCTCCAGAAGTCGCCCTTGCCCGGGGTTTTCGCCAGATCGACGATGGCCGGAACTGCCTGATCCAACGCTTGCACGCCGGCGATCGGCACCAGCCATTTGCGTTGTTCATCCAGCAACGCCAGCGATCCGGTCTGGCCGATGCGGAAGCGTTTGAGGTTTTCGAACTGCGCGTTCTGCGCGTCGGTGTAATCAAATCCTACATACAGCACGGCGATGACCTTGCCGCTGCTGTCACGTACGGGGGTGTACTGCGACATGTAGAAGCGTTCGAACAGCAAAGCGCGACCCACGTAATTCTGCCCCGCCATCAACCGCGCGTAAGCCGGGTTTGCATGGTCGAGCAACGTGCCGATGGCGCGGGTGCCGTCCTGTTTGCTGACGTTCGTGCTGACCCGGATGAACTCATCGCCGCTGCGTACGAACACCGTCGCAACGCCCGCGGTCATTTGCTTGAACTCGTCCACTTCCTTGAAGTTGTTGTTCAACACTTCACCGCCCAGGTGCAATCCAGGCGTCTGGGTGCCCGCCACTGTCACCGGTTCATCCGGATGCACGCTCAGCCCCGCGCTGAAGCGCTTCTCGAACAGACCGGCCAGACGCTGGGTGCTTTCACGCAACGTGCCGTGAAAGGTGCTCAACTGATCGGCCAGCAACCGGGCTTCACTGGCCAGGTGCTCTTCGCGGGTGGCAAGGTTGGCGGAGTCCAGCGAACGCAGGGCGAACACGGTACTGCCAGTGATGACAATCGCCAAAATCACGGCGAGCGCAAGACCAAGCTGTGAGGCGATCCGGGCACGAGGTTGAGACATGACAGCTCCTGGCCGAGTGACCGGATCATCCTGATCACGATGCGCACTCGGCAAAAATTCAAATGGGAATTGCGACGAACCTGCACGAAGGTTCCACCTGCAGATTTTCGGCGGCAAATCTGAATACTTGAGTAAATAGCGGGGATATGGCGCAAAGCCTCTATTGCAGAGGCTCTATCGATTCAGCTCAAGCGCTCGACATCCGGTAAATCCATGGCCCGGACCTCGCCTTGGAGGAAATCGCTGAGCCGGCGCAAACGTTCACCTCCTGGACGGGTTTTCGGCCAGACGAGGTAATAATTCTCGCCGCTGGCGACGGCTGTAGGCCATGGCAAACTCAGGCGACCCTGTGCAACGTCCTCCGCCACCATCAGCAAATCCCCCATGGACACACCGTAGCCCCGCGCCGCAGCAATCATCCCCAGCTCCAGCGTGTCGAACACCTGCCCGCCCTTGAGCGACACCTGATCGGCCAGGCCCATGCGTTGCAGCCACGTGCGCCAGTCACGCCGGTCCGGTGCGGGGTGCAGCAACTCAGTGCTGGCCAGGCGTGCGACGTCCCACGGTTGATCGTCCATCAGGTTCGGTGCGCCGACCGGAATCAACTCCTCCGGGAACAGCAGCGTGGCCTCCCAGTCCGGTGGAAAATTCCCGGTGCTGAGGATGACGGCGCAGTCGAAGGGTTCGTGGTTGAAGTCCACGGTATCGATGTCCATCCACGCACTGGTCAATTGCACTTCGTTGCCCGGTTGCAGGTGCCGGAAGCGGCTCAGGCGTGCCAACAGCCAGCGCATGGTCAAGGTCGACGGGGCCTTCATGCGCAGGATGTCGTCTTCGGCGCGCAAGGTATTGCAGGCGCGTTCAAGCGCGGTAAAACCTTCACGAATGCCGGGCAGGATCAACCGCGCCGACTCGGTCAGTTGCAGGTTGCGCCCGCTGCGGTGAAACAGTCGGCAGGCAAAATGCTCCTCGAGCGTACGAATGTGTCGGCTGACCGCACTTTGGGTGATCGACAATTCTTCAGCGGCGCGGGTAAACGAGCTATGCCGCGCCGCCGCTTCGAATGCGCGCAGGGCATACAAGGGAGGAAGACGACGGGACATGCGGAAAGCTCCTATAGCGCGGTTACGCCACGTTAGCAGAAACTTGTCAGCATGAGTCTGACTCATGCCACCCATCCTTTTTATCCCTTTGTGAAAAGCCCGCAGAGCGCCGAGAATCGGCTCTCTCCTGTTCTCTCTGATAATCGAGGCGTGATGACCATGCAGCATCCAGCACGTACCGAACTCTGGGCCATCCTGCGGCTGGCGGGGCCGTTGATTGCCTCGCAGTTGGCGCACATGCTGATGGTCCTCACCGACACCTTGATGATGGCGCGCCTGAGTCCGGAAGCGCTGGCCGGTGGTGGCCTGGGCGCGGCGACGTATTCGTTCGTGTCGATCTTCTGCATCGGCGTGATCGCGGCGGTCGGCACGTTGGTGGCGATCCGTCAGGGCGCGGGCGACATCGTCGGCGCTGCGCGACTGACCCAGGCCGGATTGTGGCTGGCGTGGTTGATGGCGCTGGTGGCGGGTTTGCTGCTGTGGAACCTCAAACCGGTGCTGCTGCTGTTTGGCCAGACCGAAACCAACGTCCAGGCCGCCGGGCAGTTTCTGCTGATCCTGCCGTTTGCCCTGCCCGGCTACCTGAGCTTCATGGCCCTGCGCGGCTTCACCAGCGCCATCGGCCGGGCGACGCCGGTGATGGTCATCAGCCTCGGCGGCACGGTGGCTAACTTTCTGCTCAACTATGCGTTGATCACCGGGATGTTCGGCCTGCCAAAAATGGGCCTGGTGGGCATCGGGCTGGTCACCGCGATTGTCGCCAACCTGATGGCCGTGGCGCTGGCGCTGCACATCCGTCGGCATCCGGCTTACGACGCGTATCCGCTGCGCCAGGGTCTGTCGCGGCCTAACCGTCAGTATCTGAAGGAGCTGTGGCGCCTCGGCCTGCCCATTGGTGGCACCTACGCGGTGGAAGTCGGGCTGTTTGCGTTCGCCGCGCTGTGCATGGGCACCATGGGCAGTACGCAACTGGCCGCGCACCAGATCGCCCTGCAGATCGTATCGGTGGCGTTCATGGTTCCGGCGGGCATTTCCTATGCGATCACCATGCGCATCGGCCAGCATTACGGCGCCGGGCAATTGCTGGATGCGCGGTTGGCCGGTCGGGTCGGGATTGCGTTCGGTGCTGCGGCGATGCTCGGCTTCGCGATGGTCTTCTGGTTCCTGCCGAATCAGCTGATCGGCTTGTTCCTGGACCATAACGATCCGGCATTTCGCGACGTCATCAACCTGGCTGTGAGCCTGCTGGCGGTGGCGGCGTGGTTCGAGCTGTTCGACGGCACGCAAACCATCGCCATGGGCTGCATTCGCGGGCTCAAGGATGCCAAGACCACGTTCCTGGTCGGCCTGGGTTGCTATTGGCTGATCGGTGCGCCCGCCGCGTGGTGGATGGCGTTCAACCTGAACTGGGGGCCGACGGGCGTCTGGTGGGGGTTGGCGCTGGGGCTGGCGTGTGCGGCGGTGAGTTTGACGCTGGCGTTTGAGTGGAAGATGAAGCGGATGATTCGGCGGGAGCCGTCTTCAAAGCGTTTCGACATCCCCCAGACCGAGTGAGATCCCCTGTAGGAGCGAGCCTGCTCGCGATAGCGGAGTGTCAGTCAACATCATGGTTAACTGACACGGCCTCATCGCGAGCAGGCTCGCTCCCACATTTTGATCCGTGTTTAGACCACGACTTCCAGGGCGGGATGCTGGCTGCTGCCAAACGTCAGATACTCAACCAACTCCGCCAACGGCAACGGCTTGCTGATCAAATAACCCTGCACTTGATCGCAGCCAAACCCGCGCAGCAAATCCAGTTGCTCCGCCGTTTCCACGCCTTCGGCCACTACTTCAAGATTGAGGTTGTGCGCCAGGTTGATCATCGCGTGGACCAGTTTGCGGTTCTCTTCGCGCTCTTCCATGCCGCCGACAAAGCTCTTGTCGACCTTCAGCAACGCAATTGGCAGGCTGTTGAGGTGCACAAAGGAGGAGAACCCGGTACCGAAGTCATCCAGCGAGAAGCGCACGCCCAGGCGCCCGAGGGCGTCCATGGTCTGCTTGACCAGATCGCTGCGCCGCATGACCGCGGTTTCGGTCAGCTCGAATTCCAGCCATTGCGCCTCGACGCCGCGCTCGGCAATCAGCCGGCTCAGGGTCGACAGCAATTGGCTGTCCTGAAACTGCCGGAACGACAGGTTGATCGCCATGTGCAGCGCCGGCAAACCGCGCTCGCGCAACGCCTGCATGTCCCGCAGGGCCCGGGAAATCACCCAGTAACCGAGGGGCACGATCAGGCCGCTTTGCTCGGCCAGCGGCACGAACTCGCTGGGCGCCAGCAAACCGCGCTCGGCATGTCGCCAGCGCACCAAGGCTTCGAGGCCGACGATCTGGCCGTCCTCCAGGTTCAGGCGTGGCTGGTAATGCAACTCCAGCTCGTCCCGACGCAAGGCCCGGCGCAGCTCGCTTTCGAGGTCGGCCATGCTGCGGGCATTGCGATTGATGCGTTCGTTGAAGATGTGGAAGGTGCAGCCCTGAGTGCTCTTGGCTTGCTGCATGGCGATGTGTGCGTGCCACATCAGCGGGTCAGCGCCGGCCTGGGCCCGGGCGTGGGCAATGCCCAGGCTGGAACCGATCAGCAGGCTTTCGCCGTCGACCCAGTAAGGCTCGGCCAGGGCTTCGGTGATGCGTTCGGCCATCCATTCGGCGCGCTGAGGCGCGCGGCGGGTGTCGATCAGCAGGGCGAATTCATCGCTGCCCAGCCGCGCCAGTTGATCGCCGGCCTCAAGCTGGCTTTTCAGCCGCGCAACCACCTGCAGGATCAAGCGGTCGCCAGCCTGGTGACCGAGGGCATCGTTGGCGTGACGGAAGTTGTCGAGGTCAAGGTGACCGAGGGCCAGCCCGCGACCGTCGTTTTCCGCCAGACGCGCGGCCAGCAAGGTCTGGAAACCCTGGCGGTTGGCGATGCCGGTCAACGGATCTTGCTCGGCCAGGCGTTGCAGGGTGTTTTCCAGCAAACCGCGTTCACGCACATGGCGCAGGCAGCGACGCAGCATCCCGGGATCGAGATGGTCGCGCACCAGCCAGTCGCTCACGCCATCGGGCGGCGCCAGTGGCTCGTGCTCCAGCAATAACACCGTCGGCAAGCTGCAACGGCCAGGAAGTGGCTGAAGCGCAGGAATCGTCAACAACACCGCGCTGCGGTTGTCATCGAACAGACTGCTGACCGACTCCCAGCTTGGCGCGCTGATCAGCACGGCCGAGCTCCCCATCGGAGCCAGACACTCGCGCAACAACGCTGTCCACGCCGGCTCTTCGGCCAGTAGCAGCAAACGCAAGGGTTCGACAGGCGTAGACAAGCTAGCTCCCTAGACTCTGCAAAGATGTAGGCGGCAGGCATTATGCCGCGCCATCAACCAATGACCAAATGACATCAGTTATCAAACGTGGCTTTGTGTCTGGAATACGAACATTAGCCGCAAATTCACCGCGCATCCTGCTTGAAAGTATCAAAACCGGCAATTAGAGAAAGCGTGTTACGTCACAAGTCGGAGAGAGCAGCACAATTCGCTGAGCCTGTTAAAATGCCGGCCCATTTCGTACTGACTCCTGAATTTACGTATGTCCCGACTCAATCCCCGGCAGCAAGAAGCCGTGAGCTACGTCGGCGGCCCTCTTTTGGTGCTCGCCGGTGCAGGCTCCGGCAAGACCAGCGTGATCACGCGCAAAATTGCGCACCTGATCCAGAACTGCGGGATCCGCGCCCAGTACATCGTCGCCATGACCTTCACCAACAAGGCCGCGCGCGAGATGAAGGAACGGGTTGGCACCCTGCTCAAGGGCGGCGAAGGCCGTGGCCTGACGGTGTGCACCTTCCACAACCTGGGCCTCAACATCATCCGCAAGGAACACGTGCGGCTGGGCTACAAACCGGGCTTCTCGATCTTCGACGAGACCGACGTCAAAGCCTTGATGACCGACATCATGCAGAAGGAATACGCGGGCGACGACGGCGTCGACGAGATCAAGAACATGATCGGCTCGTGGAAAAACGACCTGATCCTGCCCGCCGAAGCCCTGGAAAACTCGCGCAACCCCAAGGAACAGACCGCCGCCATCGTCTACACCCACTACCAGCGCACGCTCAAGGCGTTCAACGCGGTGGACTTCGACGACCTGATCCTGCTGCCGGTGAAGCTGTTCCAGGAACACGCCGACATCCTCGAAAAATGGCAGAACAAAGTCCGCTACCTGCTGGTGGACGAATACCAGGACACCAACGCCAGCCAGTATTTGCTGGTGAAACTGCTGATCGGCACGCGCAATCAGTTCACCGTGGTCGGCGACGATGACCAGTCTATCTACGCCTGGCGCGGCGCCCGTCCGGAAAACCTGATGCTGCTCAAGGACGATTACCCGTCCCTGAAAGTGGTCATGCTGGAGCAAAACTATCGCTCCACCAGCCGCATCCTGCGTTGCGCCAACGTACTGATCTCGAACAACCCGCACGAATTCGAAAAGCAGCTGTGGAGCGAGATGGGCCACGGCGACGAGATCCGCGTGATCCGCTGCCGCAACGAGGACGCCGAAGCCGAGCGCGTGGCCGTGGAACTGCTGACCCTGCACTTGCGCACCGACCGGCCGTACAGCGATTTCGCGATCCTGTATCGCGGTAACTATCAGGCCAAGCTGATCGAGCTGAAGCTGCAGCACCACCAGATTCCGTATCGACTGTCCGGCGGCAACAGTTTCTTCGGGCGTCAGGAAGTGAAAGACCTGATGGCCTACTTCCGCCTGATCGTAAACCCGGACGACGACAACGCCTTTCTGCGGGTGATCAACGTGCCGCGCCGGGAGATCGGTTCGACCACCCTGGAGAAGCTCGGCAACTACGCCACCGGGCGCAAAATCTCGATGTACGCCGCCACCGACGAAATCGGCCTGGGCGAACACCTGGATGCGCGCTTCACCGATCGCCTGTCGCGCTTCAAGCGCTTCATGGACAAGGTCCGCGAGCAATGCGCCGGTGAAGACCCGATCTCCGCGCTGCGCAGCATGGTCATGGACATCGACTACGAGAACTGGCTGCGCACCAACAGCTCCAGCGATAAAGCCGCCGATTACCGCATGGGCAACGTCTGGTTCCTGATCGAGGCGCTGAAAAACACCCTGGAGAAAGACGAAGAAGGCGAGATGACCGTCGAAGACGCCATCGGCAAACTCGTCCTGCGTGACATGCTGGAACGCCAGCAGGAAGAGGAAGATGGCGCCGAAGGCGTGCAGATGATGACCTTGCACGCCTCCAAGGGTCTGGAATTCCCTTACGTGTTCATCATGGGCATGGAAGAGGAAATCCTCCCGCACCGCTCCAGTATCGAAGCCGACACCATCGAAGAAGAGCGCCGCCTGGCTTACGTCGGGATTACCCGCGCCCGCCAGACCCTGGCCTTCACCTTCGCCGCCAAGCGCAAGCAATACGGCGAAATCATCGATTGCGCGCCGAGCCGCTTCCTTGACGAGCTGCCGCCGGACGATCTGGCGTGGGAAGGCAACGACGACACACCGGTCGAAGTTAAAGCGGTTCGCGGAAATACCGCATTGGCTGACATACGCGCGATGTTAAAGCGCTAGAATTGCCTACTTTTTAACCAAACACTTTTTACAAGCTAGGCGCACCCGGCGCCAGTAGAGGAAAGCTTCATGGAAGCACTGCACCAGAAAATTCGCGAACAAGGCATCGTGCTGTCCGATCAGGTCTTGAAAGTCGACGCCTTTTTGAACCACCAGATCGACCCGGCCTTGATGAAGCTGATCGGCGACGAGTTCGCTGCGCTGTTCAAGGACTCGGGCATTACCAAGATCGTCACGATTGAAGCTTCGGGCATTGCCCCGGCGATCATGACCGGCCTGAACCTCGGCGTACCGGTGATCTTCGCGCGCAAGCATCAGTCCCTGACCCTGACCGAAAACCTGCTGTCGGCGACCGTTTACTCGTTCACCAAGCAGACCGAAAGCACCGTGGCCATCTCCCCGCGCCACCTGACCAGCAGCGACCGCGTGCTGATTATCGATGACTTCCTGGCCAACGGTAAGGCGTCCCAGGCGCTGATCTCGATCATTAAACAGGCCGGCGCGACCGTGGCCGGTTTGGGTATCGTGATCGAGAAGTCGTTCCAGGGCGGCCGTGCCGAGCTGGATGCGCAGGGTTATCGGGTTGAGTCGTTGGCTCGGGTGCAGTCGCTGAAGGATGGCGTTGTCACCTTCATCGAATAACCCGCCACACCGCATTTCCCTGTGGGAGCCAGCCTGCTGGCGATGGCGTCGTGTCAGTCAACATCTTCATGACTGACAGACAGTCATCGCCAGCAGGCTGGCTCCCACAGTTGTCTTGTGAACAGGCCGGCGCGACCGTGGCCGGTTTGGGGATCGTGATCGAGAAATCGTTCCAGGGCGGGCGTGCGGAACTGGATGCGCAGGGTTATCGGGTTGAGTCGTTGGCTCGGGTGCAGTCGCTGAAGGATGGCGTTGTCACCTTCATCGAATAACCCGCCACACCGCATTTCCCCTGTGGGAGCCAGCCTGCTGGCGATGGCGTCGTGTCAGTCAACATCTTCATGACTGACAGACAGCCATCGCCAGCAGGCTGGCTCCCACAGTTGGTTTTGCGTTGGGCGTTATTGCGCGGTGGCTTTTAGGCCGGTGAGCAGCAGCCGCTGAAACAGGTCCTCTTTCAATCCTTCCGGGTTGGTCAGCTGCATCCGCTCCAGATGCTCGGGAAACGCCGAAGCCTCGGGCGCATCCAGCGCAGCCTTGCCCAGTTCCAGAATCTCCGTCAGCTTGAACTTGCTCTTCAGCCAGTTCAGCGCCCGCAATAAGTCCCGCTCTTCAGCCGTGAAATCACACCCCAGCGGATACTCCGGAAACAGCTGCGAATGCCGCGCCTGAATCGCCTGCAAGCGCTCCGGGCTGTTGTCGGCAAAACGCGGATCGATACGGAAACCCTTCGGCAACTTGCCAACGTTCTGCGCCTGTTCGATCAACCCCGCCTGGAACCGGGAGTCGCTGATATTCAGCAATGCCTCGATCACCGCCGCGTCGGTCTTGCCACGCAGATCGGCGATGCCGTATTCGGTGACCACGATGTCCCGCAGATGCCGCGGGATCGTGCAGTGGCCGTATTCCCAGACGATGTTCGAACTGACCTCACCGCCCGCCTCGCGCCAGCTGCGCAGGAGCAGCACCGACCGCGCGCCTTCCAGCGCATGGCCCTGGGCGACGAAGTTGTATTGCCCGCCGACACCGCTCAGCACCCGCCCGCTTTCGAGCTGATCGGCCACGCCCGCACCGAGCAGGGTCATGGTGAACACGGTGTTGATGAAGCGCGCATCCACGCGCTGCAAGCGTTTGAGTTCTTCCTGACCGTAGAGCTCGTTGATGTAGCTGATGCGGGTCATGTTGAATTCGAGGCGCTTGCTTTGCGGCAGCTCGCGCAGGCGCTCGTAGAAACTGCGCGGCCCGAGGAAAAACCCGCCATGCACGCTGATGCCGTCGGTTTGTGCGGCTTCGTCGAGAGTGCCGGCATTCGCCTGTTGCTGGGTCGGCACGTCCGGGTAGACCTTGCGCCGAATGATTCCGGCGTCGGCCAGCACCAGCAGGCCGTTGACGAACATCTCGCTGCAACCGTAAAGGCCTTTGGCGAATGGATCGATGCCGCCCTCGCGCTCGATCAACTGCGCCCACTGGCTGAGGTTGATATCCGCCAGCAACCCCTTGTAACCGGCATTGTCGGCCTGGCGCGCCAGCAATGCGGCGGTCAGGGCATCGCCCATGGAACCGATGCCGATCTGCAAGGTGCCGCCGTCGCGCACCAGCGTACTGGCGTGCAGGCCGATGAAGTGATCCTGGAAACCCACGGGCATGTTCGGCGTGGAAAACAACGTGCTGTTGTCCTTCTCGTCGATCAGCAGGTCGAACGCGTCGATGCCGATTTCGGCGTCACCGGGCATGTAGGGCAAATCGTTGTGGACTTGCCCCACCAACAGGATGGTCTCCCCCGCTTCCCGGCGCTTGGCGATCATCGGAAACAGGTCGAGGGTGATGTCCGGGTTGCAGCTCAGGCTGAGCCGATCGGGATGCTCGGAATGACTCGCCACCAATTGCGCCACCAGGTTCAAACCGGCCGCATTGATGTCCCGCGCGGCGTGGCTGTAGTTGCTGCTGACGTAATCCTGCTGGGCCGACGCGCTGTGGAGCAGGCTGCCGGGCTGCATGAAAAATTGATGGATGTGAATGTTGGCCGGCAAGTTGTCGCGCTGCAGCCCGGCGAGGAAATCCAGCTCCGGATAATCGCCGAATACTCGCTCGATGAAGGGTTCGAGAAAACGCTTTTGCAAACCATCGCCCAGGGAAGGACGGCCCAGGCACAGGGCGGTGTAGATCGTCAGCTGCCGTTCGGGAAGTTGCGCGACACGCTGGAACAACGCGTTGACGAAGTGATTGGGTTTGCCCAGGCCGAGGGGCAAGCCCATGTGGATATGCGCCGGCAACCGTGCCAACACATCATCGACCGCCTGCTCGATAGAACACAGCTGCACCATCTGATCCTCCCTTACATTCCGTGAATTGGGGTTGGACCGAGCTTGCCGGGCCTTTGCTGCAAAGAATAGTCCTCACGGCAAATCGCAGGCACAAAAAAGCCGCTCACAAGCGGCTTTTTCGCTGCAGATGAACGCTTATTTCAAGCCGGACATCTTCTGGATGGCGCCTTTGAGATCGGCGTCAGCGCAATCGGCGCAGGTGCCTTTCGGAGGCATCGCATTGACGCCGGAGATCGCCTTCGCGAGCAAACCATCAAGACCGCCTTCTTTCTTGGCGCGTTCGCCCCAAGCGGCGGTATCACCGATTTTCGGCGCGCCCAAAAGGCCGGTGCCGTGGCAAGCGTTGCAATGTTTCGCAATCACTGAATCCGGGGTTTTGGCATCACCACCACCCGCCGAAGCAGCGACTTCCATCCCCTTGCACTCTTGGCCCGTCACACAGACCTGGCCAACTGGCTCAAGGCGTTTTGCAATATCGTCGTTCGTCGCAGCTTGAGCGCTGACAGCCCATAGGGCCAATACGGTTGCTGGTGCAGCCAGCATTTTCATAATTAGGTTCACGCGTTCACCCTCAATGGTGGCTAGTCACGCCTACGGCCACGGTTCGCAGGCGGGCGCAAGTATAGCGGTAAGCCCGCCGCACTGAAACAACCCCAAAGTCGAAGGGGTCTTGTTGCGCGGCGGAAAAACCCTTCGGGTGTCGCTGCCGTGCTGGCAGGACACCTCTTCTGTTAGAAATTTGCTGGCGTGGCTGCGCTGATTAGTCGCGCCGGCGCATCGAACGGATTACGGAAACGGTGCGGCTTGGTACTTTCAAAGTAGTAGCTATCGCCGGCTTCGAGCACAAAAGTTTCCAGCCCGACCACCAGTTCCAGCCGACCTTCCACCAGAATCCCGGTTTCCTCGCCCTCATGGGTGAGCATCTCGTCACCGGTGTCGGCGCCTGGCGGATAGATTTCATTGAGGAAAGCGATTGCGCGGCTCGGGTGCGCCCGACCGACCAGTTTCATGGTCACTGCGCCATCGGAAATATCGATCAGCTCGTTAGCCTTGTAGACGATCTGCGTCGGTTTTTCCTGCAGGATTTCTTCGGAAAAGAACTCAACCATGGACATGGGAATCCCGCCCAGAACCTTCCTCAGCGAACTGATCGAGGGACTGACGCTGTTCTTCTCGATCATCGAAATCGTGCTGTTGGTGACACCCGCGCGTTTGGCGAGCTCACGCTGGGAAAGACCTTTGAGCTTACGGATGGATTGCAGTCGTTCACCGACGTCCAATGCTGGAGCCTCCAGGGATTCAGGTTGTAGAAATATTGAGCGTTATCATGGCGACAGCGTTCAGTATTTACAACACTTTGGCCTGAATCCTGTTCAGCGAGGCGACTTCCGGCACGGACTGTTGACCGCTAACCCTCGGAATAGAGCTTTGGCACCCGGCGCAGGTTGCAGAAGATCTGATAAGGAATAGTGTCAGCGGCTGCGGCCACTACGCTTGCGAGGATGTTTTTGCCCCACAACTCAACAGTCGAACCCAGTCCGGCCTGCGGTACATCAGTCAGATCGATGCACAGCATGTCCATCGACACCCGGCCGATCAACTGGCTGCGCTGCCCGGCGACCATCACCGGCGTACCGGTCGGTGCATGGCGCGGGTAGCCATCGGCATAACCCATCGCCACCACACCAACGCGCATCGGTTTCTGAGTGATGAACTTGGCGCCGTAACCAATCGGCTCGCCGGCCGGCAGTTCACGCACGCAAATCACTTTCGATTCCAGGGTCATCACTGGTTGCAGGCGCGATGCCACGGCATTGGCTTCTTCGAAAGGTGTGGCGCCGTAGAGCATGATGCCCGGGCGAACCCAGTCACTCGGTATCTGCGGCCAACCCATCACCGCCGGTGAATTGCGCAGGCTGACCTCGGCGGACAACCCCTGACGCGCCGCTTCAAATACCGCGACCTGTTCGATGCTGGCCTGCTCGTGCAGCTCATCGGCGCGGGCGAAGTGGCTCATCAAGACGATCTTTGCCACCTTGCCGCTGCCCAGCAGCCGTTGATAGGCGGCCTGATAATCCTTTGGATGCAAGCCAACCCGGTGCATGCCCGAATCGAGTTTGAGCCAGACCGTGATCGGCTTGCTCAACGCGGCGTTCTCGATGGCTTCGAGTTGCCACAACGAGTGCACCACGCACCAGAAATCATGCTCGACGATCAGCGACAGTTCATCGGCTTCGAAAAAACCTTCCAGCAATAACACCGGTGCACGAATACCGGCGGCCCGCAGCTCCAAAGCCTCTTCGATACAGGCCACGGCAAACCCGTCCGCTTCCGCTTCCAGCGCCTGGGCGCAACGCACCGCGCCATGGCCGTAGGCATCTGCCTTGATCACGGCGAGGGCCTTGGCCCCCGTGATTTCACGGGCGATCCGGTAGTTGTGACGCAGGGCTTGAAGGTCGATCAGGGCACGGGCTGGACGCATGGCGGCAGGCTTCTAGGCGGTCATGGGAATAAAAACCGGCGCTGGCTGACGGCGTGAACCGCCAACAGCACCGGGAGAGGGATCTTTCTGACAGGCTTACGGCAGAGCGGCGACCACCGACAACTCAATCAGGATTTCCGGTTCGCACAGCTTCGACTCGACCGTTGCGCGGGCCGGAGCGACGCCTTTTGGCAGCCACTTGTCCCACACTGCGTTCATGCCTTCGAAATGTGCGTCGATGTCCTTCAGATAAATCGTCACCGACAGCAAACGGCTCTTGTCGGTGCCGGCCAGATCGAGCAAACGCTCGATGTTGGCGAGGGTTTCACGGGTCTGCTGTTCAATCCCGGCACTCATGTCGTCGCCGACTTGCCCTGCCAGATAAACGGTGCCGCTGTGGACAACGATCTGGCTCATGCGCTCATTGGTGAGCTGGCGCTGGATTGACATGTTTGGCGGACTCCTGGGTCTTGTTTCCATAACGAGAAATATCGAGGCCTTCGGCGCTGATCTGCGGCGTTTTCTTCGCCATCAGGTCAGCCAGCAAACGGCCCGAGCCGCAGGCCATGGTCCAGCCGAGTGTGCCGTGACCGGTGTTCAGGAACAGATTCTTGAACGGCGTGGCGCCAACGATCGGCGTGCCGTCCGGGGTGGTCGGACGCAGACCGGTCCAGAAACTTGCCTGAGCCAGATCGCCGCCCTGAGGATAAAGGTCGTTGACAATCATCTCCAGTGTTTCGCGCCGACGCGGGTTCAGCGACAGGTCAAAACCGGCTATCTCAGCCATGCCGCCGACGCGGATGCGATTGTCGAAACGGGTGATCGCGACCTTGTAGGTTTCGTCGAGAATGGTCGAAGTCGGGGCCATCGCCGGGTTGGTGATCGGCAAAGTCAGGGAGTAACCCTTGAGCGGATACACCGGGGCCTTGATGCCCAGCGGCTTGAGCAGTTGCGGCGAGTAGCTGCCGAGTGCCAGCACGTAGCGGTCAGCGGTTTCCAGCTTGCCGTCGATCCACACGCCGTTGATGCGATCACCGGCGAAGTCCAGTTTCTGAATGTCCTGGCCGAAGCGGAATTCCACGCCCAGTTTCACAGCCATTTCGGCCAGCCGCACGGTGAACATCTGGCAATCACCGGTCTGGTCGTTCGGCAGGCGCAAGGCACCGGCGAGGATATCGGTGACATTGGCCAGGGCCGGCTCAACGCGGGCAATGCCGGCGCGGTCGAGCAGTTCGAACGGCACGCCGGACTCTTTCAGTACTGAAATATCCTTCGCGGCGCCGTCCAGCTGGGCCTGGGTGCGGAACAGTTGGGTCGTACCGAGGCTGCGGCCTTCGTAGGCAATGCCGGTTTCAGCGCGCAACTCGTCGAGGCAGTCACGGCTGTACTCGGACAGACGGACCATGCGCTCTTTGTTCACCGCGTAACGGCTGGCAGTGCAGTTGCGCAGCATCTGCGCCATCCACAGGTATTGGTCGATGTCGGCGGTGGCCTTGATCGCCAGCGGCGCGTGGCGCTGCAACAACCACTTGATGGCCTTGAGCGGCACGCCCGGTGCGGCCCACGGCGAGGCATAACCTGGCGACACCTGGCCGGCGTTGGCGAAACTGGTCTCCATGGCAGCGGCCGGCTGACGGTCCACCACCACCACTTCGAATCCGGCACGCGCCAGATAATAAGCACTGGTGGTACCGATGACGCCGCTACCCAAGACCATAACGCGCATTTTCATATCCCTCATCGCGGCTTGCCGCTGACGTTCGTAGTTGTCGAGCAATGATGTGCGCAGTTTAAAAAAGATCAGGCAGTGCTTTTCACTATATAACTGCCTATATTTGGCGAGAATTCTCGGCAAAAACCCTTTTCACGGAGGCGCATCCCCTATGCGTACCAACACTCAAACCAAACGTGAGCTGGACAAGATCGACCGCAACATCCTGCGGATCCTGCAAGCGGACGGGCGCATCTCCTTCACCGAGCTTGGGGAAAAGGTCGGGCTCTCGACCACGCCGTGTACCGAGCGGGTCCGGCGCCTGGAGCGCGAAGGGATCATCATGGGCTACAACGCCCGCCTCAATCCGCAGCACCTCAAGGGTAGTCTCCTGGTGTTCGTCGAGATCAGCCTCGACTACAAATCCGGTGATACTTTCGAAGAGTTCCGACGCGCGGTGCTGAAACTTCCGCATGTGCTGGAGTGCCATTTGGTGTCAGGGGATTTCGACTACCTGGTGAAGGCACGGATTTCCGAGATGGCTTCGTACCGCAAATTGCTCGGCGATATTTTGCTCAAGCTGCCACATGTGCGGGAATCGAAGAGCTATATCGTGATGGAAGAGGTTAAGGAGAGTTTGTGCCTGCCGATTCCGGATTGAGGTTTTGCGGTGTCTGTTCGGGCCCCATCGCTAGCAGGCAAGCTCCCACAGTTGATCTTCAGTGGTCAGAAATTCGGCGTACGACACAGATCCAGTGTGGGAGCGAGCCTGCTAGCGATTACAGGCAACTCGGTCTTCCCTTAGACGAGGACCTGCCGAGTAGAAGCCATGTACTCATGAATCTGCTTCTCCACCCGCGGATGAATCAGCTCCACCGGCCCCCGCCCATTCGGGCATGGCAAGGTCTTGGTGGTGCCAAACAATCGGCAAATCAGCGGCCGCTCGTCATACACCGTGCAGCCGTTGGGCCCAAGGTGCACGCAGTTGAGTTCATCCATCGCCGCGTCCTGCTCGGCGCGGGTCTTGCGCGGCAGGCGGGACATTTCTTCCGGTGAGGTGGTCACCGGCCCGCAGCAGTCATGGCAGCCGGGCACGCACTCGAAAGAGGGAATCTGCTGGCGCAGCGTGCGGATTTTCTGACTGTTGCAGCTCATCGAAGCGATAACCAAAAGCGGGACAGGCCGGGATTCTGAAGCAAAAACCGCGATCCAGACAGCATCAACCGACCGATGTTGCCCGCGCCGGAAGGTCCGGCTTATGCTCCGTCAAATTTTATAGACACACGAATCAGGGACGCTCACATGAATGCCCGTGCCCAGCACACCGCCTCTTACTACGCCGCCAGCAGCCTGCCGCAGCCCGATCATCCGGTGCTGCAAGGCGACCTGGTGGCGGACGTGTGCGTGGTCGGCGGCGGGTTTTCCGGACTGAACACGGCGCTAGAGCTGGCCGAACGTGGCTTCAGCGTGGTGCTGCTGGAAGCGCACAAGATCGGCTGGGGTGCCAGCGGACGCAATGGCGGGCAGTTGATTCGCGGCGTCGGCCATGGCCTCGATCAGTTCGCCAGCGTGATCGGTGCAGACGGCGTGCGCCAGATGAAACTCATGGGCCTGGAAGCGGTGGAAATCGTCCGCCAGCGCGTCGAGCGTTTTCAGATCCCGTGCGACCTGACCTGGGGTTACTGCGATCTGGCCAACAAGCCCCGCGACCTCGAAGGGTTCGCCGAAGATGCCGAAGAGCTGCGCGGCCTCGGCTACCGCTACGAAACCCGGCTGTTGCAAGCCAACGAAATGCACACGGTGGTGGGATCGGACCGCTACGTCGGCGGCCTGATCGACATGGGCTCGGGGCATCTTCACCCGCTCAACCTGGCGCTGGGCGAAGCGGCCGCCGCGCAGCAGCTGGGCGCGCAGCTGTTCGAACACTCGGCGGTGACACGCATCGATTACGGCCCGGAAGTGAAGGTCCATACCGCACAAGGCTCGGTTCGCGCCAAGACGCTGGTGCTGGGCTGCAACGCCTACCTCAACGAACTCAATCCGGAACTCAGCGGTAAAGTGCTGCCCGCCGGCAGCTACATCATTGCCACTGAACCCTTGAGTGAAGAACTGGCGCACTCACTGCTGCCGCAGAACATGGCGGTCTGCGATCAACGGGTGGCCCTGGATTATTACCGACTCTCGGCGGACCGACGCTTGCTGTTCGGCGGTGCCTGCCACTACTCAGGCCGCGATCCGAAGGACATCGGCGCGTACATGCGGCCGAAGATGCTGGAAGTGTTCCCGCAGCTGGGTGGGGTGAAGATCGACTATCAATGGGGCGGGATGATCGGCATCGGCGCCAACCGACTGCCGCAGATCGGCCGGCTGAAGGACCAGCCGAATGTGTATTACGCTCAGGCTTACTCTGGCCATGGGGTGAATGCCACGCATTTGGCGGGCAAGTTGTTGGCCGAGGCGATCAGCGGGCAGCAGGGTGGCGGGTTTGATCTGTTTGCCCGGGTGCCGCATATCACCTTCCCCGGGGGCAAGCATTTGCGCTCGCCGTTGTTGGCGCTGGGGATGTTGTGGCATCGGCTGAAAGAGTTAGTCTGAGGGATTACCTGTGTTGCTTCGGGCCCAATCGCGAGCAGGCTCGCTCCCACAGGGTCTGTGTCGATCACATATCCCCCCTGTGGGAGCGAGCCTGCTCGCGATTGGGCCGCACGGACTGCGCAAGACTCAGATCCGCCAGAAAGGCTTAAGCCCTTCCTCCCGCGCCTGCTCCCGACTTAACCCGACATCCCTGAGCTGCTGCGGCGTCAGCTCCAGCAACGCCTTGCGCGTGTGCAGACGATGCCAGAACAGACCCCAGCGACTCAGGCCGGGCGGTGCATTGCGCAAGCGCGCCTCGCGTGCGCCGTTGATTTGCCCTGCCGCCAGCTCCTGACTGTGAATCATCAGCCGCACATCGCTCAAGCCGTTCATTTTGATTGCTCCTGTTTACTTGGGTAGCCAGAGCTTTCATGATGCGCGGACGGTGAAAAGCGTTACAGATTCAAACCTCCCGTATTAATTCCATACAGATTTTCCAGTTCGGCGTCTGAATCCTATAATTTCGACCCATCTGTACTGGTTAACCGAATCACCCACACCGAGACTGCACCATGACCCTTTACGTCAATCTCGCGGAATTGCTCGGCATGCGTATCGAACAGGGCTTTTATCGCCCCGGTGACCGGCTGCCGTCGGTGCGGGCATTGAGTGTCGAGCACGGGGTTAGCCTGAGCACAGTGCAGCAGGCTTATCGCGTGCTGGAAGACAGTGGGTTGGCGACGCCAAAACCCAAGTCCGGCTACTTCGTCCCAGTGGGTCGCGAACTGCCGGAGCTGCCGGCCATTGGTCGCCCGGCCCAGCGTCCGGTGGACATTTCGCAGTGGGATCAGGTGCTGGAATTGATTCGCGCCGTCCCGCGCAAGGACGTCGTGCAACTGGGCCGCGGCATGCCGGACATCACCACGCCGACCATGAAACCGTTGCTGCGCAACCTGGCGCGAATCAGCCGCCGGCAGGACATGCCCGGTCTGTATTACGACAACATCTACGGCACCCTCGAACTGCGCGAACAGATCGCCCGCCTGATGCTCGATTCCGGCTGCCAATTGACGGCCCACGACCTGGTGGTGACCACCGGTTGCCACGAAGCGCTGTCCACCAGCATTCGCGCCATCTGCAATCCGGGTGACATTGTGGCGGTGGACTCGCCGAGTTTTCACGGCGCCATGCAGACGCTCAAGGGCCTGGGCATGAAAGCCCTGGAAATCCCCACCGACCCGATCACCGGGATCAGCCTCGATGCCCTCGAACTGGCCCTGGAGCAGTGGCCGATCAAGGCCATACAGTTGACGCCCAACTGCAACAACCCGCTGGGCTACATCATGCCGGAATCGCGCAAACGCGCGTTGTTGACGCTCGCACAGCGTTTCGACGTGGCGATCATCGAAGACGATGTGTATGGCGAGCTTTCCTACAGCTACCCCCGCCCGCGCACGATCAAATCCTTCGACGAGGATGGCCGTGTCCTGCTGTGCAGTTCCTTTTCCAAGACCCTTGCTCCTGGCCTGCGCATTGGCTGGGTCGCGCCGGGCCGCTATCTGGAACGGGTGCTGCACATGAAATACATCAGCACCGGTTCCACGGCCCCGCAACCGCAGATCGCAATTGCCGAATTCCTCAAGGCCGGGCATTTCGAACCGCATCTACGGCGGATGCGCACGCAATACCAGCGCAACCGCGACCTGATGATCGACTGGGTCACCCGCTATTTCCCTGCCGGCACCCGCGCCAGCCGCCCGCAAGGCAGCTTCATGTTGTGGGTTGAACTGCCGGACGGCTTCGACACCCTGAAACTGAATCGCGCCCTGCACGACCAAGGCGTACAGATTGCCGTCGGCAGCATCTTTTCCGCCTCGGGAAAGTACCGCAACTGCCTGCGGATGAACTACGCTGCCAAGCCAACACCGCTGATCGAAGAGGCTGTGCGCAAGGTCGGCGCTGCAGCGATCAAACTGCTGGCGGAAACGGATTACATCACTGACTGACCTTTCTCAGGAAAGCAGCGTCCATATGCCGACATTTGCCGCCAATCGGAACGATCCCACGTGAGAGTCAGACAGCCCCTGCTCGCTCTTCTGCTACTCGCCTCGTTCCTGGGCGGTTGCGCCAGCTTCGATGTTCAGCGCGAACCGAGTCAGGCCTTACCTGCCAGCGACTCGGCATTCGGTCGCTCAATCCAGGCCCAGGCCGCGCCCCATGAGGGCAAGTCCGGCTTTCGTTTGCTGTCCAACAGCAGCGAAGCCTTCATGGCCCGCGCCGAGCTGATCCGCAACGCCCAAAGCAGCCTCGACTTGCAGTACTACATCGTCCACGACGGCATCAGCACTCGCATGCTGGTCGACGAATTGCTCAAGGCGGCGGATCGCGGCGTGCGCGTGAGAATCCTGCTCGATGACACCACCAGCGACGGCCTGGACTGGATCATCGCGACCCTTGCCGCGCACCCGCAGATCCAGATCCGCCTGTTCAACCCGCTGCACCTTGGCCGCGCCACGGGCGTGACGCGCACCATGGGCCGGTTGTTCAACCTGTCGCTGCAACACCGGCGCATGCACAACAAATTGTGGCTGGCGGACAATAGCGCGGCCATCGTCGGCGGGCGCAACCTGGGAGACGAATACTTCGATGCCGAGCCCAACCTGAATTTCACTGACATCGACATGCTCGGCGTCGGGCCGGTGGCCGAGCAGCTTGGCCACAGCTTCGACCAGTACTGGAACAGCGCGCTGAGCAAGCCGATTGACGAATTCCTGTCGACCAAACCGACGCAAAAGGACCTGCAAAATACCCGCACCCGCCTGGAAGAATCGCTGGAAGAGACACGCAAACAGAATCACGCGCTGTATCAGCAGTTGATGACTTACACCACCAGGCCACGCCTGGACATCTGGCGCCGGGAGCTGATCTGGGCGTGGAACCAGGCGTTGTGGGATGCGCCGAGCAAGGTCTTGTCAGACGGCGAGCCTGACCCGCATTTGCTGCTGACCACACAACTCGCACCTGAGCTGAAGGGCGTCAGCAAAGAGCTGATCATGATCTCGGCCTACTTCGTACCGGGGCAGCCGGGGCTGGTGTACCTCACCGGTCGGGCCGATGCCGGAGTCTCCGTCAGCCTGCTGACCAACTCGCTGGAAGCGACCGACGTGCCGGCCGTGCATGGCGGTTATGCGCCTTATCGCCGAGCGCTGCTGGAACACGGCGTGAAGTTATACGAACTGCGTCGCCAGCCCGGCGAAGGTGGCGGCAGCGGGCCGATTTTCTACCGCAAGTCCTACCGAGGTTCCGATTCCAGCCTGCACAGCAAGGCGATGATCTTCGACCGGCAGAAATCATTCATCGGTTCGTTCAACTTCGACCCGCGCTCGGTGCTGTGGAACACCGAAGTCGGTGTGTTGGTGGACAGCCCTGAGCTCGCCGTCTATGTGCGCAAGGCGGCCATGGAGGGTATGGCGCCGCCCCTGAGTTATCAGGTGAAACTGGAAAATGACCGGATCGTCTGGGAGACGGAAGACGACGGCAAAATGCACACGCTGACCAAGGAACCGGGAAGCTTTTGGCGCCGCGTCAATTCCTGGTTGAGCACCGCGGTTGGCCTGGAGCGGATGTTGTAGTCAGGCGTCGCGATCAATTGTGGCGAGGGAGCTTGCTCCCGCTCGACTGCGCAGCAGTCGCAAATCGGCATATGCGTTCTGCCTGAACAATTGGCAGTGCCTGATTTCAGGGCCGCTTCGCACCCCAGCGGGAGCAAGCTCGCTCGCTACAGGTTTTGTGTCGTGTGCTCAGGCAGGCTCGGCAACCGTGCCAAACGCGCCTTGGCGCCTCAACAAAATTACCAACCCGAAAGCCCCCGCCGCCATCAGCAACGGCAACGCATGCCCGCTGATCCACTGGCTGCCTGCACCAGCGGCCAACGGTCCGACCAGACAACCAATCCCCCACAACTGCGCGATATGCGCATTGGCCCGCACCAGCGCATCGTCACGATAGCGCTCGCCGATCAGGATCAGCGACAAGGTGAACAATCCCCCGGCGCTGGCACCAAACAGCACCCATAACGGCCAGATCAGCAGCGTGTCGATGAGCAACGGGATCGCCAGGCTCGAGATCAGCAACACCACCGCACAACCGGTGAACAGCGTGCGTCGCGACAAGCGATCCGCCAGCGCGCCAATCGGCAGTTGCAGCAAGGCATCACCCACCACCACGGTGCTGACCATCGCCAGCGCGATCTCGGTGGTGAAACCCTGACGCAGGCAGTAGACCGGTAACAAGGTCAGGATCATCGCTTCGAATGCCGCGAACAGCGACACCGCCCAGGCAATCGCCGGCAGCCCCCGACAGAAGCCCCATAAATCGCTGAAGGTCACGCTGCAGGCTTCGCTGGTCGGTGCGCCGCTGCGGCCCAGCAACAGGAACGGTGCCGCGGTGAGCAAACCGACGCCGACCCAGAATCCGTAATCGTGTTCGGTGCCCAGAACACCCAGCAGCAACGGCCCGGCCAGCTGGCTCAGCGCATAGCTGCTGCCGTACAGCGCCACCAATCGTCCGCGCCATTGTTCGACCACCAGTTGGTTGATCCAGCTTTCGCCGAGGATGAAAACCAGGGTCAGGATCACGCCGATCATCAGGCGCAACAGCAGCCAGATCGGGTAACTCGGCAACAGCGCCAGTAAACCGATGGACACCGCCCCGGCCCACAGGCACAGGCGCATCAGATTGGCCGTGCCAAGACGGGAGGCCAGATGGCTGGAGATCTTTGCCCCCAGCAACACGCCAATGGCCGGCATTGCGGCCATTACGCCGATGGCAAACGAGCCGTAACCCCAACTTTCCAGGCGAAACGACACCAGCGGCATACTGACACCCAGGGCCAGGCCGACACTCAAGACAGACGCCAACACGGCGAAATAAGTCGCCCAACGCATGTTCCACGCTCCTGTGGATATTTTATGTACAACACAAAACACTGTGGGAGCGAGCCTTTGTGGCGAGGGGATTTATCCCCGTTGGGTCGCGCAGCGGCCCCAAAACCTGCAATAACGGAGTATCAGATACGCCGTGCGCGCCGATTTCGCGACTGCTTCGCAGCCGAACGGGGATAAATCCCCTCACCACAAAGGCTTGCTCCCACAGGGATTTGTTCAATCGGGAGCCTGATTTGGCAGGCTCCCTTTAACGGCTTACAACTTGATCCAGGTCGCCTTCAGCTCGGTGTACTTGTCGAACGCGTGCAGCGACTTGTCGCGGCCGTTACCCGACTGCTTGAAGCCACCGAACGGTGCGGTCATGTCGCCGCCATCGTATTGATTGACCCACACGCTACCGGCACGCAGCGCACGAGCGGTCAGGTGGGCCTTGGAGATGTCCTTGGTCCACACCGCTGCGGCGAGGCCGTACGGCGTGTCGTTGGCAATCGCAACGGCCTCTTCGGCGGAGTCGAAAGTGATGACCGACAGCACCGGGCCAAAGATCTCTTCCTGGGCGATTTTCATCGCGTTGGTCACGCCGTCGAAAATCGTTGGCTCAACGTAGGTGCCACCGGACTCCTGAAGCGTGCGCTTGCCGCCAGCCACCAGTTTGGCGCCATCGGTATGGCCGGACTCGATGTAGGACAGCACGGTATTCATCTGCTGGGTATCCACCAACGCGCCGACGTTGGTCGCCGGGTCCAGGGGGTTGCCCGGTTTCCAGGTTTTCAGTGCTTCGATTACCAACGGCAGAAAGGTGTCCTTGATCGAACGCTCGACCAGTAGACGCGAACCGGCGGTGCAGACTTCGCCCTGGTTGAAGGCGATGGCACCCGCCGCCGCTTCGGCCGCGGCTTGCAGGTCCGGGGCATCGGCGAACACGATGTTCGGGCTCTTGCCGCCGGCTTCGAGCCAGACGCGTTTCATGTTCGACTCGCCGGAGTAGATCAGCAATTGCTTGGCGATCTTGGTCGAACCGGTGAACACCAAGGTATCGACGTCGTTGTGCAGGGCCAAGGCCTTGCCGACGGTGTGACCGTAACCCGGCAGCACGTTCAGCACGCCTTTCGGAATCCCGGCTTCAACGGCCAGTGCGGCGATGCGGATCGCAGTCAGCGGCGATTTTTCGGACGGTTTGAGGATCACCGAGTTGCCGGTGGACAGCGCCGGGCCCAGTTTCCAGCAAGCCATCATCAACGGGAAGTTCCACGGCACGATCGCGCCGACGACACCGACTGGCTCGCGAGTGACCAGACCCAATTGGTCATGGGGCGTCGCGGCGACTTCGTCGTAGATCTTGTCGATGGCTTCACCGCTCCAGCTCAAGGCTTGCGCCGCGCCGGGAACGTCGATGTACAGGGAATCGCTGATCGGCTTGCCCATGTCCAGGGTTTCAAGCAAAGCCAGCTCTTCGGCGTGCTGTTTCAGCAGGCCGGCGAAACGGATCATGGTGGCTTTGCGTTTGGTCGGTGCCAGACGCGACCAGACGCCAGAGTTGAACGTGGCGCGGGCGTTTTCAACAGCACGCTGGGCGTCGGCGGCGTCACAGCTGGCAATCTTGCCCAGCAGACGGCCATCGACCGGGCTGATGCACTCGAAGGTCTCGCTGGAGACGGCATCGGTGTATTCGCCATTGATATAGGCGCGGCCTTCGATCTTCAGATCGCGGGCCCGTTGTTCCCAATCGGCACGAGTCAGGGTGGTCATTCGAGTGTCCTCCTCTTATTGAATACGAGCGCCTCGCGGTCTTCGCGGGCACTGTCAGGAATTCTGCCCAGCCAGCCTGATTTTTCGGCCCAAGGCAACCGCCACCCTAAACCAGCCGCCCCACATGTTTCAATATATTTGACATAAGGCCGGCAAACGGCCTTGCGATGTTCATTTTAATAAACATAGACTTTGGGTCTTTCCAGCCATCGCGCCGCAATCACGGGGACTTACAACAATGAATATCCAGGATGTCGTCGACTTCAGCCTCGCCACTACCGAGCCCGAGCGCTACAAACCGGATCAGGCGAAAATCCTGAAAGGCGATCCCGAGCAGGTGGTCTACAACCACTACAACAGCCCTTGCGGCCAGTTGAACGCGGGGGTTTGGGAAGGTGCTGTTGGCCAGTGGCATGTGAACTTCACCGAGCATGAGTACTGCGAAATCATTCAGGGCGTTTCAGTGCTGCGCGACAACGAAGGCAATGGCAAGACTTTGCGCGCGGGTGATCGCTTCGTGATCCCGGCCGGGTTCCGCGGCACTTGGGAAGTGCTGGAAACGTGCCGCAAGATTTATGTGGCGTTTGAACAGAAGGCCTGAAGATTTGTGTTGTTTGGACCGTCGCTATCGTCGGAACGCCGCCCGGAGCCGGCTCGCTCCCACAGTTGACCGCATTCCAATGTGGGAGCGAGCCTGCTCGCGATGAGGTCCTGACAGGCGCTTCAAAATCAACAGGCAACAAAAAAGGCCCGTATCTCGCGATACGGGCCTTTTTCGTAAGAGGGAAAAATCAATTACTTGATTTTGCCTTCCTTGTAGATCACGTGCTTGCGAACAACCGGATCAAATTTCTTGATCTCGATTTTGTCCGGAGTAGTACGCTTGTTCTTGTCGGTAGTGTAGAAGTGACCAGTACCGGCGCTCGAAATCAAACGAATCAATTCACGCATGATTAGCTCCCTTAGATCTTGCCGGCTTTGCGGATTTCGGCCAGCACGACAGTGATGCCACGCTTGTCGATGATACGCATGCCTTTGGCAGATACGCGCAGACGCACGAAACGTTTCTCTTCTTCAACCCAGAAGCGGTGATGCTGCAGGTTCGGCAGGAAACGACGACGGGTTTTGTTGTTTGCGTGGGAAATGTTATTCCCAGTCACCGGACCCTTACCGGTAACTTGACATACTCTCGACATGCCTCAGCCCTCTAAAACCACATGCCCAACCCGGCATGGGTTGGCCGCTTAATCTCTCAGTCATTTGGCGCCAGGCGCCGCGTTTCTTTAGAGGTCTTACCGGCTACACCTACAGTGAAGGAACCGGGCCCCTAGAAAAGAGCGCTGCTTTATACCAGAAAGACTGAAGAGCAACAACATTCCGTGTGCACGGACTTGATAAAAACCCCGCTTTTAGGGCTGCGAGCGCCTTGGATAAAGGCTGTCGTCGATTTAGACCGCTCGTCGCAGAGAATCGGCCAATTGACCGATTCCGGGTTTTCTTCGGCCCGCATCACCGAAAACAAGCGCACATAGTCCCCTTAAAATGAAAAAGGGGATAGTCATTTGCAAAAGAGCCCACTAGGGTAAGCCTTTTCCAGACTGCACTTGCAGATGGGCCTTCGATCTGTAAAGGAATCCGACCATGCGCCTCGCTGCCCTACCGCTGTTGCTTGCCCCGCTCCTGCTGAGCCCGCTGGCCCATGCCGCCGCCCTTAGCGTCTGCACCGAAGCCAGCCCGGAAGGGTTCGATGTGGTGCAATACAACTCGCTGACCACCACCAACGCCTCGGCCGACGTATTGATGAACCGTCTGGTGGATTTCGACACCGCCAGCGGCAAAGTGGTCGCCAGCCTCGCGGACAGCTGGGAAATCACGCCCGATGGCCTGACTTACGTATTCAAGCTGCACCCGCAGGTGAAATTCCATCGCACCGAATACTTCAGCCCGACGCGTGAACTGACCGCCGAAGATGTGAAATTCAGCTTCGACCGCATGCTCGACCCGGCAAACCCTTGGCACAAAGTCGCCCAGAGCGGCTTCCCGCACGCCCAGTCGATGCAATTGCCGGCGCTTATCAAGAAGATCGACGCACTCGACCCCCTGACCGTGCGCTTCACCCTCGATCACCCGGATTCGACCTTCCTCGCGACCCTGAGCATGGGCTTCGCCTCGATCTATTCCGCCGAATACGCCGACAAACTGCTGAAAGCCGGCACGCCCGAGAAGCTCAACAGCCAGCCGATCGGCAGTGGCCCATTCGTGTTCACACGATTCCAGAAAGATGCCTCGATTCGCTACAAGGCCAACCCGGATTACTTCCGTGGCAAGCCTTCGGTGGACCCGCTGATCTTCGCCATTACGCCGGATGCCAACGTGCGCTTGCAGAAACTGCGCCGCAACGAGTGCCAGATCGCCTTGTCGCCCAAGCCGCTGGACGTACAGGCTGCGCTGAAAGAACCGACGCTGAAAGTGGAAAAGACCGACGCGTTCATGACCGCGTTCGTCGGCATCAATAGCCAGCATCCGCCGCTGGATAAACCTGAAGTGCGCCAGGCGATCAACCTCGCGTTCGACAAGGCCAACTACGTCAAGGCCGTGTTCGAAGATACCGCCGAAGCCGCCAACGGTCCGTACCCGCCGAACACCTGGAGCTACGCCAAAGGCTTGCCGGGTTATCCACATGACGTCGAAAAGGCCAAGGCCCTGATGGCCAAGGCCGGACTCAAGGACGGCTTCCAGACCACCATCTGGACCCGACCTTCCGGTAGTTTGCTAAATCCGAACCCGAGCCTGAGTGCGCAAATGCTGCAATCCGACCTCGCGGAAATCGGCATCCAGGCCGAAATCCGCGTGATCGAATGGGGCGAACTGATTCGCCGCGCCAAGGCCGGCGAGCACGACCTGTTGTTCATGGGCTGGGCCGGCGACAACGGCGACCCGGACAACTTCCTCACGCCGCAGTTTTCCTGCGCCGCGGTCAAGTCCGGCACCAACTTCGCCCGTTACTGCAACCAGGATCTGGACAAGCTGATCAGCGCCGGCAAGACCACCGGCGAGCAAGGTGTGCGCACCAAGCTCTACGAACAGGCCCAGGCGCAGATCCAGCAGCAGGCGCTGTGGCTGCCGCTGGCTCACCCGACGGCCTTCGCGCTGACGCGCAAGGACGTCGAGGGTTACTCGGTGAGCCCGTTCGGCCGTCAGGATTACTCGAAGGTCAACCTCAAGTAACACCGCAAACCCTTGTAGGAGCCGGCTTGCTGGCGATGGCATCACCGCGGTCAATCAGCCACACCGCGTCGCCCGGATCGCCAGCAAGCCGGCTCCTACAAAGTCCCGTTACATCCACCCATACTCCGCCATCGACAGCGGATCGCCATCCCCGATGATGAAATGGTCGAGCACCCGCACATCAACCAGGTCCAGCGCCTCTTGCAGGCGCTTGGTCAGCATTCGATCGGCCTGACTGGGATCGGGATTGCCCGACGGATGGTTGTGGCAGAGGATCAGGGCGGCGGCGTTGTGGGCCAGTGCGCGCTTGACCACCTGTCGCGGGTACACGCTGGTGTTGTCGATGGAGCCGCGAAACAGCACTTCAAACGCCAGCACGCGATGTTTGGAATCCAGGAAAAGACAGCCGAATACCTCATGCGGCTCGTGACGCAGCATCGACTTGAGGTAATCACGCACTGCCAGCGGACTCTCCATCACTGAATCACGCCGCAATCGTTCTGCCAGATGCCGACGGGCCATTTCCAGCACCGCCTGCAATTGCGCAAACTTTGCCGGCCCAAGCCCGAGTTCACCGCTGAAGGTCCGAAGGTCAGCCTCGAGTAACGTGCGCAGGCTGCCAAATTGCTGCAACAAATGTCGTGCCAGATCCACCGCGCTTTTACCGGACACGCCGGTTCGTAGAAAGATGGCCAGTAACTCGGCGTCCGAAAGACTCGCCGAACCCTGCTCCAGTAACTTCTCCCGCGGCCGCTCCGCCGCCGGCCAATCGCGAATACTCATAGCACCTCCATGTCTGTGGGCGCCGCTGTTCCATAGCGGTCGCTGTGATATCGTAGCCCATCTTTTTTGCGAGCGATTTCACTCCTGGGGAGGGGGGTATCGCCACGCAGTCATCAACGAAATGAAAGGCAGACCTATGCAGCGGCTGTATCGGAAACGCATCGTTCTGGGCGTCGGCGGCGGCATTGCTGCCTACAAGAGCGCCGACCTGGTTCGTCGCCTGATCGACCAGGGCGCCGAAGTGCGCGTGGTCATGACCCGTGGCGGCAGCGAGTTCATCACCCCGTTGACCATGCAGGCCTTGTCCGGCCACCCGGTTCATCTCGACCTGCTGGACCCGGCGGCTGAAGCTGCCATGGGCCATATCGAGCTGGCCAAGTGGGCCGACATGGTGCTGATCGCCCCCGCTACGGCGGACCTGATCGCCCGCCTGGCCCAAGGCATTGCCGACGACCTGCTGACCACCCTGGTGCTGGCCACCGACGCCGTGGTCGCCGTTGCTCCGGCGATGAACCAGGCCATGTGGCGCGATCCGGCGACCCAGGCCAACCTGCAAACCCTTGAAAGCCGCGACATCAAAGCCTTCGGCCCCGCTTCCGGCAGCCAGGCCTGCGGTGACGTCGGCCTGGGCCGCATGCTCGAAGCCGTCGAACTCGCCCAATGCGCGGCGGACTGCTTCAAGCGTCAGGCGCTGACCGGCAAACACGTGCTGATCACCGCCGGCCCGACCCAGGAAAACATCGACCCGGTGCGTTACATCACCAATCACAGCTCCGGCAAGATGGGCTTTGCCCTGGCCGAAGCCGCGGTGGAAGCCGGCGCCCGCGTCACGCTGATCACCGGCCCGGTACACCTGCCGACCCCGGATCGTGTCACCCGCATCGACGTGGTCAGCGCCCGCGACATGCTCGCCGCCTGCGAAGCCGCAATCCCTTGCGACCTGTTCATCGCCTCGGCAGCGGTCGCGGATTACCGCCCGGAAGTTGTCGCCCCACAGAAACTCAAGAAAGACCCTACGAACGGCGACGGCTTGTTGCTACAGATGGTGCGTAACCCGGACATCCTGGCCACCATCGCCACGCGCCCCGACCGTCCGTTCAGTGTCGGTTTCGCTGCCGAGACCGAACACCTGCTCGATTACGCTGCGCGCAAGTTGAAAGACAAGAACCTCGATCTGATCGTCGCCAACGACGTCGCCAACCCGAGCATTGGCTTCAACAGCGAAGAAAACGCCTGCAGCGTGATCGACCGTGAGCTCCACGCCACACTTTTCGCCCAGACCAGCAAGAGCAAAATCGCTCGCCAGCTGATCACTTTTATCGCCGAACGTCTGAACCAGGTTTAATTTACATGCACGCTTTGCAAGCCAAGATCCTCGACCCCCGCATCGGTACCGAATTCCCGCTGCCCCAATACGCCACACCAGGCTCCGCCGGCCTCGACCTGCGCGCCATGCTGGAAAAAGACATCGTGATCAAGCCGGGTGAAACCGTGCTGATCCCGACCGGCCTGTCCGTCTATATTGGCGATCCGGGTCTGGCCGCGCTGATCCTGCCGCGCTCCGGTCTGGGTCATAAACACGGCATCGTGCTGGGCAATCTGGTCGGCTTGATCGACTCCGATTACCAGGGTCCGCTGATGGTCTCGTGCTGGAACCGAGGCCAGACAGACTTCAACATGGTGGTCGGTGAGCGGCTGGCTCAGCTGGTTCTGGTACCAGTGGTTCAAGCGCACTTCGAGATGGTCGAAGAGTTCGTCGAAACCGAGCGCGGCGCGGGCGGTTTCGGCCACTCGGGCAGCCACTGATCGGATAGAGAATCCTGTGGCGAGCGAGCTTGCTCGCGCTGGGCTGCGAAGCGGCCCCAAGATTTTTTGGGTGCTGCGCACCCAAGCGGGAGCAAGCTCCCTCGCCACAATTTGCACAACGCTCAGCTGGAAGGTTTACCACCCAAAATCAAGGCATTGACCGGTCATTACCCCGCAAACGCAGGTGGCATGGCCTTTACACACCACGAACTCTCAGTGGAAAACGCCGTCATACCCTTCAGTTTGCGCCTGCTGACGAGTTCTTCGCAGACAGGTAAAGCCACCTTCGAGATGGAGCATTTCCAGTAATGAGCACCCCCGCCCAAGTCGCACCCAAGTTTCCCGACAGCATTTTCCGCGCCTATGACATTCGCGGCACCGTCCCGGAATTCTTGAACGCTGAAACCGCTTATTGGCTCGGTCGCGCCATCGGTGCCCAGAGCCTGGCCCAGGACGAACCGAACGTTTCCGTAGGCCGTGACGGTCGCCTTTCCGGCCCGGAACTGGTCGAACAACTGATCAAAGGCCTGGCCGACAGCGGTTGCCACGTCAGCGACGTCGGCCTGGTGCCAACGCCTGCGCTCTACTACGCCGCCAACGTACTGGCTGGCAAATCGGGTGTGATGCTGACCGGCAGCCACAACCCGTCGAACTACAACGGTTTCAAGATCGTGATCGCTGGCGACACTTTGGCCAACGAACAGATCCAGGCCCTGCACGACCGCCTCAAGACCAACAACCTGAGCAGCGGCAAGGGCAGCATCACCAAAGTCGAGATCCTCGATCGCTACAACACTGAAATCGTCCAGGACATCAAACTGGCTCGTCGCCTCAAAGTCGTGGTCGACTGCGGCAACGGCGCGGCCGGCGTGATTGCTCCGCAACTGATCGAAGCGTTGAACTGCGAAGTCATCCCGCTGTTTTGCGAGGTCGACGGCAACTTCCCGAACCACCACCCGGACCCGGGCAAGCCTGAAAACCTCGTCGACCTGATCGCCAAGGTCAAGGAAACAAACGCCGACCTCGGCCTGGCTTTCGACGGCGATGGCGACCGCGTCGGCGTGGTGACCAACACCGGCAGCATCGTCTACCCGGACCGCCTGCTGATGCTGTTCGCCCGCGACGTGCTGGCGCGCAACGCTGACGCGGAAATCATCTTCGACGTCAAATGCACCCGCCGCCTGACCCCGCTGATCAAGGAATACGGCGGTCGTCCGCTAATGTGGAAGACCGGTCATTCGTTGATCAAAAAGAAAATGAAACAGACCGGCGCCCTGTTGGCCGGCGAAATGAGCGGGCACATCTTCTTCAAGGAGCGCTGGTTCGGTTTTGACGACGGCATTTACAGCGCTGCGCGCCTGCTGGAGATCCTCAGCAAGGAAAAATCCACCGCGGAAGAGCTGTTTGCGACCTTCCCGAACGATATTTCTACGCCTGAAATCAATATCCATGTGACCGAAGAGAGCAAATTCAGCATCATTGATGCATTGCACGACGCGAAGTGGGGCGAAGGCGCCGACCTGACCACCATTGACGGCGTGCGAGTCGACTACGCCAAAGGCTGGGGCCTGGTGCGCGCGTCCAACACCACACCGGTGCTGGTGCTGCGCTTCGAGGCCGATGACGAGGCGGAATTGCAGCGCATCAAGGACGTGTTCAAAGTCCAGTTGAAGCGTGTTGCACCTGATCTCCAACTACCGTTTTGATTTATTGAAGCGCCTTTTATCGAAGTGCCGGAGCCCTGAATGACCCTCGAACGCGAAGCCGCCGCCAACACCGCCAAGGTCCTGTCCGAAGCGTTGCCTTACATTCGCCGCTATGTCGGCAAGACGCTGGTGATCAAGTACGGCGGCAACGCGATGGAAAGCGAGGAGCTGAAAACCGGCTTCGCCCGCGACATCGTGCTGATGAAAGCTGTCGGCATCAACCCGGTGGTGGTTCACGGCGGCGGCCCGCAAATTGGCGACTTGCTCAAGCGTCTGTCGATCGAGAGCCACTTCATCGATGGCATGCGCGTGACTGACGCGCAAACCATGGACGTGGTGGAAATGGTCCTCGGTGGCCAGGTCAACAAGGACATCGTCAACCTGATCAACCGTCATGGCGGCAGCGCCATCGGCCTGACCGGAAAAGATGCCGAGCTGATTCGTGCTAAGAAACTCACCGTCACCCGCCAGACGCCGGAGATGACCCAGCCGGAAATCATCGACATCGGCCAAGTGGGCGAAGTGGTCGGGATCAACACCGACCTGCTGAACCTGCTGGTCAAAGGTGATTTCATCCCGGTGATCGCGCCGATCGGTGTCGGCGCCAACGGCGAGTCGTACAACATCAACGCTGACCTGGTGGCCGGCAAAGTCGCCGAAGCACTGAAAGCTGAGAAGCTGATGCTGCTGACCAACATCGCCGGCCTGATGGACAAGTCGGGCACCGTCCTGACGGGGCTGACGACGCAGCAGGTGGACGATCTGATCGCCGACGGCACCATCTACGGCGGCATGCTGCCGAAGATCCGTTGCGCGCTGGAAGCGGTCCAGGGCGGCGTCGGCAGTTCGCTGATCATTGATGGTCGGGTTCCGAACGCGATTCTGCTGGAAATCTTCACTGATACCGGTGTGGGCACTTTGATCAGCAATCGCAAGCGTCCTTGATTTAAAGAGCCTTAGAAGGCCGCAGTCTTCGACTATTCCTACGGCAATACGTACTCACGTACGAATTTTCCGTAGGGGTTAACGAAACCTGCGGTCTTTTTTATGCACGAAGGAAATGCCTGACGGTAATACACGAATCGTCCGACATCCTGCCGGCATCCATCCGCTTAGGATCTTCCGTGAATCCACTGGAGATCTTCCCCATGCAAAAAGACCACGTTCCCTACGGCAGCGATGTATCCGCAGGCACCTATGAGTGCGCAGACTGCGGACGCGAATACACCAATCAATCGAAGACTTCGCTTCCTCCGTGCCCGGACTTCAAACCAAGCACTCACTCCCTTAATGGCTGGAATATCCTGACCGGCCAAGGCGACGCAGTCGCGGATCCGTACCCAAACGAGCCTTCCAAGTAACCAGGGGAGGCTGAGCCATGCAGATCTCGTTCACGATCGACGCCCAGGCTTTCGAGCAGGAGCAAAAGGAACCTGTCAAAAAGACCCTGAAGATATCGGACAGCGAAATCGCTCATGCCTTACAACGTATCGCCAAAGCGAGCCTGACCGAATACCTCAAAATGCTTGTGGAAGGCGGCATGCCGAGTCGGGCCGATGAAGCGAAACAGGATCGCTTGCTGTACTTGATTCAAAGTTACTTCGGGCAGACATTGCCGACCGAATCGCAGATATCGACGATTTTTCAGCTGACCCAGAGCCAAAGCAAAACCCTGTTGAAAAACACGGTATCGCGCTTTCGCAACCAGCTGGACGACATCCTGCAACACAGCATGCGAGCGGTGATCGAGTCTGCGGAACATGCTCAGACCGTGTATCTGGTGGTTATCAGTTCGGACGTGATCCGCGATGAACTGAACATGCTGATTACACAGAACGAGCCAACCTTCAAACCCATCACAAAACGTAAAGGCAGCGCCGGGCAGTTCGAGATTAGCGAGGACTCTCACGATTTGCTGTGCAGGACGCTGGGTCTGAATGCCGTTCAGTGACATCGTCGCGGTCAGCGGCTTGCTGCTGACCCTGACCACCTTCATGTTCAACCTGGCATGGCCCAGGCTGCATGAAGCGCTGGAGCTGGATGAAAGCCAATCTGGCGCGCTCGCCAGAAAACGAAGTCGAAAAAAGGTAACGAACGTTTTGTTCGCCTGCGCCCTCCCTCTGACCAGCGCCTTTCTGGCGCTGTTTTACGTCAACTTTCCTGCTGCTGTGAAAATCATGGGCAGCAGCACGCTGGATCTGTGGGACTTTGACGTGGATCGCACGCTTTACGTGTTCGTCGTACTGGCACTGCTGGTGTTTGCGCTGTTCAACTTGGGATTGGCATTCAAACTGATAGGAAAATGGCGAAGACTGCACTGACAAAAAAAGACCCCGCTCAGCCTGGCCGAGCGGGGTCTTTTTTTGCTTTCGATCCCTGTGACAATCCACCTTTTGTGGCGAGGGAGCTTGCTCCCGCTTGAGTACGCAGCACTCACAAAATCCTTGGGTCTGCTACGCAGCCCAGCGGGACGGTGCGACGATTCGACAAGCTCCCTCGCCACACAAGCTCGCCCCCATAAGGGGAGTGATCAGACGCCGAACTGGGCCCGGTAGGCTTCTACGGCCGGCAAATGCTGCTTGAGCTGCGGATCGTCCGCCAGGAATTCCAGCACCTGGTTCAGCGAAACGATGCTGATCACCGGGATGCCGAAATCACGTTCCACTTCCTGGATCGCCGACAATTCACCATTGCCACGCTCCTGACGGTTCAGCGCGATCAGCACGCCTGCGGCCTTGGCGCCGTCCTGGGAAGCGATGATCTGCATCACTTCGCGGATGGCGGTGCCGGCGGTGATCACGTCGTCGATGATCAGCACGTCGCCGGTCAACGGCGCGCCAACGAGGCTGCCGCCTTCGCCATGGGCCTTGGCCTCTTTACGGTTGAAGCACCACGGCAGGTCACGCTCGTGATGTTCGGCCAGGGCCACGGCAGTGGTCGCCGCCAAAGGGATGCCTTTGTACGCAGGGCCAAACAGTACGTCGAACGAAATACCGCTCTCGACAATGGCTGCCGCGTAGAAACGACCCAGTTGCGCCAGGGCCGAACCCGAGTTGAACAGGCCGGCATTGAAGAAGTAAGGACTGGTGCGTCCTGACTTCAGGGTGAACTCGCCGAAGCGCAAAACGCCGCGATCGATGGCAAAACGAATGAAATCGCGCTGATACGCTTGCATGAAAAAAACCCCAAATACCACGGATTTAGCTAATTAGGTTGACGCCGTGTATCATACACGCACGCGATTTTTGGGGCCATTTATGCGGATCATCAGTGTGAACGTCAATGGTATTCAGGCTGCAGTGGAGCGAGGTTTGCTCAGTTGGCTGCAAGCACAGAATGCCGACGTCATCTGCCTGCAGGACACCCGCGCCTCCGCCTTTGAACTGGACGATCCAGCCTTCCAACTGGATGGCTACTTCCTTTATGCCTGCGAAGCCGAAGTTCCCGCCCAGGGTGGCGTGGCTTTGTATTCGCGGTTGCAACCGAAGGCAGTCATCAGCGGTCTCGGCTTCGAGACGGCCGACCGCTACGGGCGCTACCTGCAAGCCGATTTCGACAAGGTCAGCATCGCGACCTTGCTGCTCCCTTCGGGGCAGAACGGCGATGAAGACTTGAACCAGAAGTTCAAGCTAATGGACGACTTCGCCCGTTATCTGGATAAACAGCGACGCAAACGTCGCGAGTACATTTACTGTGGCTCGCTGTACGTGGCGCAACAGAAGCTGGATATCAAGAACTGGCGCGACAGCCAGCAATCCCCGGGCTTCCTGGCACCTGAACGTGCCTGGATGGACGAGATTGTCGGCAATATGGGCTATGTCGATGCCCTGCGTGAAGTCAGCCGTGAAGGTGACCAGTACAGCTGGTGGCCGGATAACGAACAGGCTGAGATGCTCAACCTCGGTTGGCGTTTCGACTATCAGTTGCTGACGCCGGGCCTGCGCCGCTTTGTTCGTAGCGCGCGCCTGCCTCGTCAGCCACGATTCTCGCAACACGCACCACTGATCGTGGACTACGACTGGACGCTGACCATCTAAGCGTTTTTTCGCAGATACAAAAAAGCCGACAGCAGTGTCGGCTTTTTTGTGCGCGCTGAGTTTTCAATGTGGGAGCGAGCCTGCTCGCGATGGCGTCGTGTCAGTCACCCTATTCAGTGGCCGAAGGGACGCTATCGCGAGCAGGCTCGCTCCCACAATGGATCTGTGTCGTGGCTACTTGATCAACCGCCAGGTGAATGGGTAACGGTAAGGCACCCCTTCATTGGCTTTCACGCCACCGATGATTGTCAGCACCAACGCACCAATCGCCACCAGACCAAACAGGAAGAACCCGATGATCACCACCATCAGCAAGAAGCAGATGGCGGAGGCAATGGCGACGGTGATCTGAAAGTTCAGCGCCTCCTTGCCTTGCGCATCGACAAACGGGTCCATCTCGCGCTTCATCTGCCAGAGAATCAGCGGGCCGATCAGCGTACCGAACGGAATCCAGATCCCCAGCAAGGCGGACAAGTGACAAAACATTGCCCATTGCCGAACTTCTTTGCTCGGGATGGGAAGTAGCTGCTGCTCGTCACTCATGGTGTCCTCCTTGCGTGGAACATCCGATCAGTCGGCCAGTGCGGCCTTTTGCAGTTCGAAGATCTCGGTCATGCCTTTCTTCGCCAGCTCCAGCATAGCGTTCAGCTCTTCCGGCTGGAACGGTGCGCCTTCGGCAGTGCCCTGGACTTCGATGAAGCCGCCAGTGCTGGTCATCACCACGTTCAGGTCAGTCTCGGCAGCCGAGTCTTCCAGGTAGTCGAGGTCGAGCACAGGCTCGCCCTGGTACATGCCCACCGAAACGGCAGCGATCATTTGCTTGAGCGGATCGCCGCCTTTCAGGCCGCCACGCTTCTTGATCACTTTCAAGGCATCGACCAGCGCAACCATGGCGCCGGTGATGGACGCCGTGCGGGTGCCACCGTCAGCCTGGATCACGTCGCAGTCGACGTACAGGGTGACGTCGCCCAGCTTGGACATGTCCAGCGAAGCACGCAGTGAACGACCGATCAGACGCTGGATTTCCAGGGTGCGGCCGCCCTGCTTGCCACGGCTCGCTTCACGCTGGTTACGCTCGCCGGTGGCGCGCGGCAGCATGCCGTATTCGGCGGTCAACCAGCCTTGGCCCTGCCCCTTGAGGAAACGTGGCACGCCGTTTTCGACGCTGACGGTGCAGATGACTTTGGTATCACCGAACTCGACCAGTACAGATCCCTCGGCGTGTTTGGTGTAGTTGCGGGTAATGCGGATCGAGCGGAGCTGATCGGCAGCGCGACCACTTGGACGTTTCATAGGGAATACCTGTACGGGGGACGGAAAACTGCCGAGCATTATAGAGCCGCGCGCCAAGACTGGGCACTTCTAAAAAATCCACCCGACGATTGAAGGCGCTGACTAGAGCTTAGAACAGCGCTTTGCCGACGGCCTGCAGCCCTTTGTCACACCGCGTGTTTGGGCGCATCCGCCCCACTGCGCTACAATCCTGCGCCTTTGCTGCCTGTCGGCTTTAATTCACAGATATCGGGTCTTGCGAAACCTTTGGTAACGCAAACCTGAATTGCGAGGTACCTCCATGGTGCACAGCATGACCGCCTTCGCCCGCGTTGAAAAAGCCGGCGCCCAAGGCACCCTGAGCTGGGAACTGCGCTCGGTCAACAGCCGCTACCTGGAACCCCATCTGCGCCTGCCGGAGTCGTTTCGCGACCTCGAGGGTGCGGTTCGCGAAGCGCTGCGCCAGGGAATCTCCCGGGGCAAGCTCGAATGCACCCTGCGCTTCACCGAAGAAAACACTGACAAACCCCTGCAAGTGGACCGCGAACGCGCCGCGCAACTGGTTGCGGCCGCCGAGACCATCGCCAGCCTGATCAAAAATCCGGCTGCGCTGAACCCGCTGGAAGTCCTGGCCTGGCCCGGCGTGCTGGTGGGTGATGCCACCGACCCGCAAGCCTTGAATGCTGAAGCACTGGCTTTGTTCAACGAAGGCTTGAAAGAACTCAAGGCCGGCCGCGAGCGCGAAGGCGCGGAGCTGGCCCGACTGATCAACGATCGCCTGACCTCCATTGAAGGAGACGTGGTAACCCTGCGTGAACTGGTCCCGCAGATGCTCGCCACCCAGCGCCAGAAAGTCCTCGACCGCTTCGCCGACATGAAAGCCGAGATGGACCCGCAACGCCTGGAACAGGAAATGGTCATGCTCGCTCAGAAGAGCGACGTCGCCGAAGAACTGGATCGCCTGAGCACTCACATCATTGAAGTTCGCCGGGTGCTCAAATCCGGCGGCGCTGCCGGTCGGCGCCTGGACTTCCTGATGCAGGAACTCAACCGCGAAGCCAACACACTGGGCTCCAAAGCCTTCGACCCGCGCAGCACCCAGGCGGCGGTCAACCTCAAAGTGTTGATCGAGCAGATGCGCGAACAAGTGCAGAATATTGAGTAAGGCAAACCCGACATGACCCACAGCACCGGCACCCTGTACATCATTTCCGCCCCTTCAGGCGCGGGCAAGAGCAGCCTGGTCAAGGCCTTGACCGACGCTGATCAGGAGATCCGCGTCTCGGTCTCCCACACCACCCGCGCCATGCGCCCCGGTGAAGTGAATGGTGTGAATTATCACTTCGTCGAACGCGGCGAGTTCGTGAAGATGATCGAGCACGGGGATTTCCTCGAGCGCGCCGAAGTGTTCGGCAATCTCTATGGCACCTCGCAAAGCCACCTGCAGCAGACCCTGGACGAAGGCCACGACCTGATTCTGGAAATCGACTGGCAGGGTGCGGAGCAAGTGCGCAAGCTGATGCCCCAGGCCCGCTCGATCTTTATTTTGCCGCCGTCTTTGCAGGCCTTGCACCAGCGCCTGACCAATCGCGGCCAGGACAGCGACGAGATCATCGACGGCCGGATGCGCGAAGCCGTCAGCGAGATGAGCCACTATGTCGACTACGACTACTTGATCATCAACGACGATTTCGCCCACGCGCTGAAGGATTTGCAGGCGATTTTCCGTGCCAATCAGCTACATCAGAAGCGTCAACAGCAGCGTAACGGAAAACTTTTGGCTGAATTGCTCGGGTAAACAGCACTTCCCAAAACCGCTGCAAGGGCTTTACATTGGCACTTGCAGCGCGTTGAAGGGCTTGCTCAAAAAATCAGCGCTTCCCTAATCGCTGGTGATTTTTTAAACTGTTGAGTCCGCTCGCCCAACCGGGCAGCGCGCATATTGCATTCGCTCCGAGGAATACCATGGCCCGCGTAACCGTTGAAGACTGCCTAGAACACGTGGAAAACCGCTTTGAGCTGGTCATGCTCTCTACCAAGCGTGCCCGTCAACTGGCCACCGGTGGCAAAGAGCCGCTGGTTCAGTGGGAAAACGACAAGCCTACCGTTGTAGCGCTGCGTGAAATCGCTGAAGGCCTGATGAGCTACGAGTTCATCGCCAATGCTGAAATCGTCGAAGACGAACCGCTGTTCGCAGCGTTCGAGGACGAGTCCAACGAGGCCGTCTAAGCCTATGCCTGGTCGACGTAGCACGGCGCGGGGTCACAGCGAACGGCAGGAGTTATCATGCCGAGCATAGACGCCCTCGCCGATCGCTTATCGACCTACCTCGGCAAGGACCAGGTCAATCTGGTCCGCCGAGCGTACTTCTACGCCGAACAAGCCCACGACGGCCAACGCCGCCGAAGCGGTGAGGCGTACGTCACGCATCCTCTTGCGGTGGCGAATATTCTTGCCGACATGCACATGGACCATCAGAGTTTGATGGCTGCGATGCTGCATGACGTGATCGAAGACACCGGTATTGCCAAGGAAGCGCTGCAAGCGCAGTTCGGCGAAACCGTGGCCGAACTGGTCGATGGCGTCAGCAAGCTGACCCAGATGAACTTCGAGACCAAAGCCGAAGCACAAGCCGAAAACTTCCAGAAAATGGCCATGGCCATGGCCCGCGATATTCGCGTGATCCTGGTCAAGCTGGCCGACCGCCTGCACAACATGCGCACGCTGGAAGTTCTGTCCGGTGAAAAGCGCCGGCGGATCGCCAAGGAAACCCTCGAAATCTATGCGCCCATCGCCAACCGGCTGGGCATGCACGCCATCCGCATAGAATTCGAAGACCTCGGTTTCAAGGCCATGCACCCGATGCGTTCCGCGCGGATCAACCAGGCGGTCAAACGCGCCCGGGGCAACCGCAAGGAAATCGTCAACAAGATCGAAGAATCCCTCAGTCACTGCCTGGCCATCGATGGCATCCAGGGCGAGGTCAGCGGTCGCCAGAAACACCTCTACGGCATCTACAAGAAAATGCGCGGCAAGCGTCGGGCCTTCAACGAGATCATGGACGTCTACGCGTTCCGGATCATCGTCGACAAGGTCGATACCTGCTACCGCGTGTTGGGTGCTGTGCATAATTTGTACAAACCGTTGCCGGGGCGCTTCAAGGATTACATCGCAATCCCCAAGGCCAACGGCTATCAGTCGCTGCATACGACGCTGTTCGGCATGCACGGTGTTCCGATCGAGATCCAGATCCGCACCCGTGAAATGGAAGAGATGGCCAACAACGGCATCGCCGCCCATTGGCTGTACAAATCCAGCGGCGACGAGCAGCCGAAAGGCACGCATGCCCGCGCACGACAGTGGGTCAAAGGCGTGCTGGAGATGCAGCAACGGGCTGGCAACTCGCTGGAATTCATCGAGAGCGTGAAGATCGACCTGTTCCCGGACGAGGTCTACGTGTTCACGCCCAAAGGCCGGATCATGGAGCTGCCCAAAGGCTCCACGGCGGTCGACTTCGCTTACGCGGTGCACACCGACGTGGGCAACAGCTGCATTGCCTGCCGGATCAATCGTCGGCTCGCACCGCTGTCCGAACCGCTCCAAAGCGGCTCCACGGTCGAGATCGTCAGCGCCCCAGGCGCGCGACCAAACCCGGCCTGGCTCAACTTCGTGGTCACCGGCAAGGCGCGGACCCACATCCGCCATGCGCTGAAACTGCAGCGCCGCTCCGAATCCATCAGCCTTGGCGAACGCCTGCTGAACAAAGTACTCAACGGTTTCGACAGTTCGCTGGAAAAAGTACCGGCCGACCGCGTCAAGGCGATGCTCACCGAATACCGTCTCGAACTGATCGAAGACTTGCTGGAAGACATCGGCCTGGGCAATCGCATGGCCTACGTGGTCGCCCGCCGCCTGCTCGGCGAAGGCGAACAGTTGCCAAGTCCGGAAGGCCCGCTGGCGATTCGCGGCACCGAAGGTCTGGTCCTCAGCTACGCCAAGTGCTGCACACCGATCCCGGGCGACCCGATTGTCGGTCACCTGTCGGCGGGCAAAGGCATGGTTGTGCACCTGGACAACTGCCGCAACATCAGCGAAATCCGCCACAACCCGGAAAAATGCATCCAGCTCTCGTGGGCCAAGGATGTCACCGGCGAATTCAATGTCGAGCTGCGCGTCGAACTGGAACACCAGCGTGGCCTGATCGCCCTGCTGGCCAGCAGCGTCAACGCGGCCGACGGCAACATCGAGAAAATCAGCATGGACGAACGCGATGGTCGCATCAGCGTGGTCCAACTGGTGGTCAGCGTGCACGACCGTGTGCACCTGGCCCGCGTGATCAAGAAACTGCGCGCACTGACCGGGGTGATTCGCATCACCCGCATGCGTGCCTAAGCCAACCTATTACAAGGAGTCATTCATGACCAAGACTGTTATCACCAGCGACAAGGCCCCGGCCGCCATCGGTACTTATTCCCAGGCGATCAAGGCTGGCAACACCGTCTACATGTCGGGCCAGATTCCTCTGGACCCAAAAACCATGGAACTGGTTGAAGGCTTCGAAGCCCAGACCGTCCAGGTGTTCGAGAACCTCAAAGCCGTGGCCGAAGCCGCTGGCGGTTCCTTCAAGGACATCGTCAAACTGAACATCTTCCTCACCGACCTGAGCCATTTCGCCAAGGTCAACGAGATCATGGGCAAGTACTTTGACCAGCCATACCCTGCCCGCGCCGCCATCGGCGTGGCCGCCCTGCCAAAGGGTTCGCAGGTTGAAATGGATGCCATTCTGGTCATCGAGTAATGCGTCCGGCGCAGCCTTTCAGGTTGCGCCGACTTCGTTTCTGAAAGGATTCCACCATGCGCCAAGCGCTAGCTCTCTCGCTGGTCGCCCTACTCTTGGGCGGATGTGCCAGCAACCCTGCCGACCGTGACATCAGCGGCACCTGGATCAATCAGGTGGCGATCGACGCTGCGTCCAAAGGCGGCCCCCTGCGTGAAGCGCTCCAGGCTTACGGCCCGAACCTGGAATGGGACGTCAATACCAAGGCCGGTCAGGCCCGCTACACCAATGGTTTTGAAAACGTCGACGGCAAGCTGCTGGGCGAAGAGTCCGGGGCCTGGAAAATCGACTTTTATGGCAGCTCCGCCAGCGAACTGAAGCGTGACGGCAAGCAACTGAGCCAGGCCGCCAGCGAAAACGAGCGGGAGCAGGTCTTTGACCGTGCGCCGATTCCGGTACCGGAAGGCGCACCGATTGGCGCGAGCTTCGAACGCGCGTTGTACACCGCCTACATGGGCGGCAGCTGGAAGATCGTCAATGGTCCGGGCGAAGGCAATACCGTGCAATTCCAGGCTGATGGCCAGGTAGCCGGCCTGCCGGGTGCCGATCGTTATGCCCTGTGCCTGGCGGGCGATTGCGCGTCGATGAGCGGCGGCAATGACAATATGTGGCTGCAAGTGAACGGCCAGGGCAACACCTGGATCTTTGCGCGCAAGGGCAAGGAACTGGAGATTGTGCAGGCGGTGAACACGGCTCAGGCAGACGAGATGCCTCAGTTCACGCCGGGCGAGCGCAAGTGGTTGCTGGAAAAGCAGTGACCCGACTTTAGCTGCAACGCAGATCCCATGTGGGAGCGAGCAGGCTCGCTCCCACATTTGGTTCGGGGTGACGGGAAGTCAGCCGCGACCTTCGAGAATCGCGGCGTAGCCTTCGCGATAGGTGGGGTACTTCGGCGTCCAGCCCAAGGCCTTCGCCTTGGCATTACTGCACTGCTTGCTGCCAGTGCGCCGCACGCTCTGATCTTCAGCCCATTCAGTCACACCCAGATACTCACGCAACCAGCCCACCACTTCGGCCAAGGGCGCAGGCGCATCGTCTACACCGATATAGACGTCATCCAACGCGACCCCGCGCCGATCCGCTTCAAGTAGATAAGCCATCAACCCCGCCGCATCGTCGGCGTGAATGCGGTTGCCATACAGCGGCGGGTCAACGGCCACGCGATAGCCGCGACGAACCTGGGTCAACAGCCATTCGCGGCCGGGGCCGTAGATGCCGGTCAAGCGCACGATGCTCGCCGGAATGCCGCTTTGCAGTGCAACTTGCTCCGCCTCAAGCATCAATCTGCCCGAATAGCCTGTTGCAATGGTCGGCGAACTCTCGTCGACCCACTCGCCATCCTGCTGGCCATACACACTGCTGCTGGAAACGAATAGCAGGCGATTCGGCACCTGCCCGTAGTCGTCCAGCCACTCCAGCACATGCTTCAAACCCTGGACATAGGCAGCGCGATAACCGGCTTCATCGTGATCGGTAGCGGCCGCGCAATACACCAGATAATCCACTGCACCGACCGGCCAGCTCTCCGGGCAGTCTTCCTTGAACAAGTCGCCGGCAACGCCAATGACCCCCTCGGGCAGGCGCGAAACATCACGCCGCAGGCCATGAACCTCCCACCCGGAAGCCACCAGCTGTGTGGCCAGACGACTGCCGACATCACCGCAACCGGCAATCAAAACAGAAGGCGCAGACATCAGAAAACTCCCATCAGAAAGGCACAGAGTAGCGCCGGCAAAGGACGAGCGGCTAGCAATCAAGGAAAAAAAGATACTCTATTACTTCTGTTAACAAGAATTACTTGCAATAATGCACGCCACTTTTGTTCTCGGCCTCTCGAGGCCTGGAAGAACATTTACCGTCTTTTCCTTTCAGGTCCGGCCAGCATGACACGCAATCAATTCCCCGCTTCGCCAACCAAACGACCTCGCGCCTGGAGCGCAGTGGCCGCCCTGCTGCTCAGCCTGATGCTGGCGCCGACCGCCGCTTTCGCTGACGCACAAGCGCCCGCCACTCCAGCCGCCGCCGCGGCTCCAGCCCCGGCAGATCATGCCGCCCCGGCCGTGGCGCCAGCCGCAACCGACCCGGCCCAGGCGGTAGGCGCCGAAGACGTTCCTGAAGTCCTCGAAGCCGATAACACCCTGGGCATGGCCCACGATCTGTCGCCTTGGGGCATGTACCAGAACGCCGACATCATCGTGAAAATCGTGATGATCGGTCTGGCCATCGCGTCGATCATCACCTGGACCATCTGGATCGCCAAGGGCTTCGAGCTGATGGGCGCCAAGCGTCGTCTGCGCACCGAAATCGTCCACCTGAAAAAAGCCACCACCCTTAAAGAAGCCAGCGCGTCCGCGACCAAGCAAGGCACCCTCGCCAACCTGCTGGTGCATGACGCCCTGGAAGAGATGCGCTTGTCGGTCAACAGCCGCGAGAAAGAAGGCATCAAGGAACGTGTCGCCTTCCGTCTCGAGCGCCTCGTTGCAGCCTGCGGTCGCAACATGAGCAGCGGCACCGGCGTGCTCGCCACAATCGGTTCCACTGCGCCGTTCGTAGGTTTGTTCGGCACTGTGTGGGGCATCATGAACAGCTTCATCGGCATCGCCAAAACCCAGACCACCAACCTCGCCGTCGTAGCGCCGGGCATCGCCGAAGCCCTGCTGGCCACCGCGCTGGGTCTGGTTGCGGCGATTCCTGCCGTGGTGATCTACAACGTCTTCGCTCGCTCCATCGCTGGCTACAAGGCGCAAGTGTCGGATGCCTCGGCTGAAGTCCTGCTGCTGGTCAGCCGCGACCTCGATCACCTGCCGACCGTCGAGCGCTCCACGCAACCCCACGTGGTCAAAGTAGGGTAATCAGCCATGGGCTTGCATTTGAAAGAAGGCGCAGACGACGATCTGGCCGAGAACCACGAAATCAACGTCACGCCGTTCATCGACGTGATGCTGGTGCTGTTGATCATCTTCATGGTAGCCGCTCCGTTGGCCACCGTGGACATCAAGGTCGACCTGCCTGCCTCCAGCGCCAAACCGGCCCCACGACCAGAGAAACCGGTGTTCCTCAGCGTCAAGGCTGACCAGCGCCTGTACCTCGGCGAAGAAGAAGTGAAGGCCGAAGCACTCGGCGCCACCCTCGACGCCAAAACCCAGGGCAAGAAAGACACGACGATCTTCTTCCAGGCCGATAAAGGCGTGGATTACGGCGACCTGATGAGCGTGATGGACAACTTGCGCTCCGCCGGTTACCTGAAGGTCGGTCTGGTCGGGCTCGAGACGGCAGTCAAGAAATGATCACGACGCGCCATAAGCTGACGCGTTACAGCGGGAGCCTGGCCGTGGTGCTGGGCGTCCATGCGCTGGCCATTGCGCTGGCGATGAACTGGACCGCGCGCCCACCCATCGAGCTGCCTCCGCAGGCGATGATGGTCGAGTTGGCACCGGTTCCCGCTCCGCCACCGCCGGCACCGCCGAAAGTGATAACGCCACCACAGCCACCGGCACCGGTGGAAGAACTGCCGATCCCGAAACTGGCTGAAGTGCCGAAGGCCGAGATCGTTGTGCCGAAGCCGGTCAAACCCAAGCCGAAGCCGCAACCGCCCAAGCCTGTGGAGAAAAAGCCGGAGCCGCCGAAGGAGAAGCCGTCCGAGGAGAAACCGAGCGACGCGCAACCGACTCAGGCACCGACGGAGAAATCCCCTCCGCCAACACAAGGCCCGTCCGCTGCTCAGCAAGCGGCTAAAGCCAGTTGGGAAGGCACCCTGCTCGCGCACTTGGGCAAGTACAAAAAGTACCCGGTGAGCGCACAGTCGCGGGGCAAGGAAGGGACCAACCGTCTGCGCTTCGTCGTTGATGCCGAAGGTAATGTGTTGTCGTTTGAACTGGTGGGCCGCTCCGGCACTGCAGATCTGGACCGGGCTACCCTGGAAATGATCCGTCGCGCCCAACCGCTGCCCAAGCCTCCGGCTGATATGCTGACCAATGGCACCATCGAAATCACGGCGCCGTTCCTCTACTCCCTGGAAAAACGCCGCCGCTGAATGCAACACAAGACCCCATGTGGGAGCGAGCCTGCTCGCGATAGCGGTGTAACAGCCAACAAAGATGTTGGATGTGAAGACGCCATCGCGAGCAGGCTCGC
>NZ_JBOFQE010000025.1:0-4488 GCF_051660785.1 Pseudomonas sp. | reverse complement strand
GGCTTGCTGGCGATGGCATCACCGCGGTTTATCTGACAGACCGCGGCGCCTGCATCGCCAGCAAGCCGGCTCCTACAGGAGATCTATATTGCGGCTTACAGGAGACGTTCATGAGCCAGGCAGACTTTATTATCATCGGCGGCGGGATTGCCGGCGCTTCCACCGGTTTCTGGCTGTCGCAGCACGCCCGGGTAATCGTGCTCGAACGCGAATCCCATCCGGCTTACCACTCCACCGGACGTTCGGCTGCGCTCTACACCGCCGCGTATGGGACACCGCAGGTTCGGGCATTGACCCAGGCCAGCCGCGACTTCTTCGACGCGCCGCCCACCGGTTTCTGCGAACACCCGCTGCTGACACCACGCGGCGAGATGACCGTGGACTTCACCGGCGACCCGGCCGAGCTGAACAATCAATACCTGAGCGCCAAAGCCACGGTGGCCGAGATGCAACTGCTCAGTGCCGACGAAGCCTGCGCGCGCCTGCCGATCTTGCGCAGGGAAAAGGTCCATGGCGCGATCTACGACCCGACCGCCAGCGACATCGACACCGATGCCCTGCACCAGGGTTACCTGCGCGGCATCCGTCGCAATAAAGGCGAAGTCCACACCGACAGCGAAGTGCTGAGCCTGACCCGCACTGCCGAAGGCTTGTGGCAGGTTCAAACCAACGGCCAGACCTTCAGCGCGCCGACCCTCATCAATGCTGCCGGCGCGTGGGCCGACAAGATCGGCGAGTTGGCCGGAGCCAAACCGCTGGGCCTGCAACCGAAGCGGCGCGCGGCGTTTATTTTCGCCGGCCCCGAGGGCGTGGACATTCATCATTGGCCGATGCTGGTTAGCCTCGACGAATCGTTCTATATGAAGCCCGACGCGGGGATGTTCCTCGGTTCGCCGGCCAACGCCGACCCGGTCGAACCGCACGACGTGCAGCCTGAAGAGCTCGACATCGCGATGGGCATCTACCAGATCGAAGAAGCCACCACCCTGACCATCCGCCGTCCGACCCGCACCTGGGCGGGACTGCGCAGCTTCGTGTCTGACGGCGATCTGATCTGCGGCTTCGACCAACACGTGCCAGGGCTGTTCTGGGTCGCGGCGCAAGGCGGCTACGGCATCCAGACATCACCCGCCATGGGCCAGGCCGGCGCGGCACTCGTACGCGGTGAAGCCTTGCCCGAACAACTCAGCCGTTTCGGCCTGGACGCCGAGATGCTCTCCCCTTCCCGCCTGGGCTGATTTTCGTCCTCAGGTGACGTTTCGACACGATTACGGCAAACTTCCAGCGCCCTTTTTGCAGGGCGCTGACGTTGCCTGGAGCTCCACTGTATGAACGCACCTGAAAAAGACCCGGCCCTGGACAACTACCGGGCAATCGCCGACGCGATCGCTACGTTGTTCTTCCCCCATGCCGAGGTGGTGCTGCACGATCTGCGCACGCAAAAAATCGATTACATCGCCAACAATCTGTCCAAGCGGGAAGTAGGCGATGACGCGGCCTTGGAGGACATGCTCAGCGACGATGTCAGCGAACGGAACATCGGGCCGTATGAAAAGCTCAATTGGGATGGGCAGAAGATTCGCAGCCTGAGCAGCGTGCTGCGCGACAGTGAAGGTCATCCGCTGGCGGTGCTGTGCATCAACCTGAACATTTCGCTGTTTGAAAATGCCAAGGCGGCGCTGGATCTGTTCCTGTCGCCGAGCAAGCTGATTCCTCAGCCGGATTCATTGTTTCGCGATGACTGGCAAGAGCGGATCAATACCTTTCTGCACGCCTGGTTACGCGAACGTCAGTTGAGCCTGAACCTGCTGACGCGCGACCACAAACGCGAACTGGTGCTGGCGCTGCACGCCGAAGGGGCTTTCAAGGGTAAAAGCGCTTCGAACTATGTGGCCAACGTGCTGAACATGGGGCGGGCGACCGTTTACAAGCATTTGAAGGAATTGAAGGGTTAGCGCATCACATGTGTACTGATTGATCTGGCCTCATCGCGAGCAGGCTCGCTCCCACACTGGAATGCGTTTCTTTGCGGGAGTGAGCCTGCTAGCGATAGCGATTTGTCAGTCGCCGTAGATGTCGGACTTGAAATACTTCTCGGAAATCTTCTGATACTCGCCACTCGCACGAATGCCATCAATGGCCGTGTTCAGTTCACTGACCAACTCTGTATTGCCCTTGCGCACCGCAATCCCGGCACCCTCGCCCACGTACTTCGGATCCTTCAATTCCGGCCCGACAAACGCATAGCCCTTGCCACGCGGCATCGCCAGGAAGTCACTCAGCGGAATGGTGTCAGCAAAAATGGCGTCGAGGCGACCGGCTGCCAGGTCCATGTAGATTTCTTCGTTGTTGCCGTAGCGCTTGACGTTGATGCCCTTCGGTTCAAACACCTCGGTGGCGTAACGGTCGGTGGTGGTTGCACGCTGCACACCGACCGTCTTGCCCTTGAGGCTGGCGTACTGGTCATCCACGGCCGCGCCTTCCTTCATCACCAGACGCGATGAGGTGAAGTAGTACTTGTGGGTGAAGTCGACCGACTTCTTGCGGTCTTCGTTGATGGTCATGGACGACAGCGCCATGTCGATTTTCTTCACCTTCAGGGAAGGAATCAGACCGTCGAATTCGCCTTCGACCCACACGCACTTGACCTTCATCTGCGCGCACAGGGCATTGCCGATGTCGTAGTCGAAACCGACGATCTCGCCCTTGTCGGTCTTGGAGGCGAACGGCGGATAAGCGGCTTCGATGCCGATGCGCAGGGTCTTTTCAGCGGCGAACAAAGTGCTGCACGCCAACAAGCTCAGGGCCAGACCGGTGATAAGGGGGAATTTCTTCATGTTCGTTCTCTCGCGGGTTGTTGTTGGTTTGGCAAGACAGATGAAGAGCAGAAATGGGGGAAGCCTTTTTTGTACTTATAATTCCATACTGGACTTTTATGTATTGATCGTCAATCAGGCGGACACAGTTGGGGTTGGCCGATGGTCGGGTGGTGAATCAGAAGGTTATTGGGTGAAGCGGATGGCCCCATCGCGAGCAGGCTCGCTCCCACAGTTGATCTTCGTCGTACACAAAATTTGTGTTCCTGGAGATCAACTGTGGGAGTGAGCCGGCTCCGGGCGGCGTTCCGACGATGGCGTATCAGAGAACACTGAAGATCTACTGCTTCCAGCGATCCGCCGCCGCATGATCACTGTCACGCCCTTCCACCCAACGCGGCCCGTCACGGGTATTTTCCTTCTTCCAGAACGGCGCACGGGTTTTCAGGTAATCCATGACAAAGGCGCAGGCGTCGAACGCTGCCTGGCGGTGGGCGCTGGCGGCGCCGACGAAGACGATCGGTTCACCCGGTTCCAGGGCGCCGATCCGGTGCAGCACTTCAAGCTTTAACAATGGCCAGCGCTGTTCAGCCTCAAGGGCGATTTTGCCGAGAGCCTTTTCGGTCATGCCCGGATAGTGCTCGAGAAACATCCCGGCCACGTCGAGCCCGTCATTGAAGTCGCGAACATAGCCGACGAAACTCACCACCGCGCCAACGCCGACATTGGCGGCGTGCATGGCATTGACCTCAGCACCCGGATCAAACGCCGTGGACTGCACGCGAATCGCCATGATCAGCCCCCGGTCACGGTCGGAAAGAACGCCACTTCGTCACCGTCAGTCACCGGTTCGTCGAGCTGGCAGAGGTCCTCGTTGCGCGCACACATCAGGTTCTGCTCGCTCAGCACCTCGGCACCGTCACGTTGAGCCAGCAACGCACGCACATCGTCGACCGTGGCGAAATCGCCTTCAACCTTGACCGAGTCCACTCCGAGCGCTTCGCGGTAGCGGGCAAAAAACTTCACGGTGACGTTCATGGTTGATCCGCCTGGAAATGGCCACTCTTGCCGCCGAGCTTTTCCAGCAGCCGCACACTCTCGATGGTCATGCCACGGTCCACGGCCTTGCACATGTCGTAGATGGTCAACGCCGCCACACTGGCAGCCGTCAGCGCTTCCATCTCGACGCCGGTCTGCCCGGACAGCTTGCAACGCGCGACGATGCGCACGGTGTCATCGCCTTCGGCACTGAGCTCGACTTTTACGCCGGTGAGCATCAGCGGATGGCACAGGGGAATCAGATCGCTGGTTTTCTTCGCCGCCTGAATGCCGGCGATGCGCGCCACAGCGAACACATCGCCCTTGGGATGACCGCCGCTGACGATCATCTGCAGGGTTTCGGGCAGCATGCGCACCAGCGCTTGGGCCGTCGCTTCACGGAACGTCACGGCTTTTTCGGTGACGTCGACCATGTTGGCGCGACCTTGGGAATCGAGATGAGTCAGCACAGGGTTACTCCTGATCAGGAACGTCGATTGTAAACCTGCGGGTCAATTTTCCGCACGCAAGATTACCAAGATCACATTGAATCCTGTGGGAGCGTGGCTTGCCCGCGATGCAGGCGCCGCGGTTCAGCAGGTACACCGCGGTGCTGCCATCGCGGGCAAGCCAC
>NZ_JBOFQE010000024.1:0-50099 GCF_051660785.1 Pseudomonas sp. | reverse complement strand
GAGCCTGCTCGCGATAGCGGTGTGTCATCCAGCATGGATGTCGACTGATACACCGCCATCGCGAGCAGGCTCGCTCCCACAGGGGATTAGCGGTGCGGCGCGGGGTTTGGTATGGCGACGTTATCCAGCATCCGGTTCACCGCCAACTCAGCCAGCATGACGATCTGTTGAATCGCCATCGCCGTGTGCCGGTTCGGGCCTTCCAGATACCCCGCGAAATCACTCGCCATCACACTGGCCTGGGCCAATGACTCGCAGGTGTGGGCCAGCAGGTCTTCGTCTTTGATATCCGGTGCGATCACAAACATCGTGCTGGGTTTGCGGGCGACAGGGGATTTAAGGGCTGCGGGGTTTAGGTAGTGATCGAGCGCGCGTTCTGCGGCTTCGTTGAGTTTTTTGGAATCGATGGATTCGTAAGGGGGAACGTCGTCGGTTTCCGGGGGATTGGGTGTTTCTTTGAACATGGTGACACTCCGAATGAAAGGTTTGGCTGCCACTGATCGCTGCGACGCGATGTGAAGGAGGCAGCTGTACGCGGGGTCGCAGACCGAGCCATTCGGAAACTCGGCATACCCGAAGGTATCCCGCGCACAGCCACCATTAAGCAAAACGACTAGCATCGAAGCGCTGTGGTTTGGGCTGGCGATTATGCACCAAATGAACTGAACGGACTGCGACGCCCGGTCGCTGATGTGCAGCGACGTTCAAAGCCTATCCCCCCGACTTCCAACACAACAACCGCTAGAACGTGTCGGAATCGTCCCCCGGAACATGCAAGTCTGTAGGACGTCTGCAGTAATTTTCAGTCCAACATCGGCCCCAATGTGGGAGCGAGCCTGCTCGCGATGGCTGTTTAACATTCAACATTGAAGTTGCCTGACACACCGCTATCGCGAGCAGGCTCGCTCCCACAGGGGATCTTCTGTGCATTCCTGATTGGTTACAGATCCAGTACCAACGGCTGCGAACCTTGCGCCGGCACCGCGCAGCAAATCAGCACTTCTCCCGCATCAGGCACTTCCGCCGGGGGCTGTGGATAATTCACCTCCCCGCTGATCAGGCGAGTCTTGCAGGTCCCGCAGGAACCACCGCGGCAGCTGAATTCCGGGCGCAATCCACGGCTTTCCGCCAACTCCAGCAAACTGCCGCCCTCCGGCTGCCAGCGTGCCTCTTTTGCCGAGCGCTGGAACACCACGGGTACCGAAACGATGGCGGCCGGTGGTTGCTCGATAACCACGGCGTCCGGGTCCGGCGTGCGTCGCAGCGTCGACGGACCAAAGGTTTCGGCGTGAATCCTTGAGTCGCGAATGTCCATGTCCCGCAAGCTGTCGTACAGCCCTTGGGTAAAACTGCCCGGACCGCAGAGGACGAAATCCACCTGGTCGTAGTCTTGCACCTCAAGAATCGTCTTGAGCAAATCGGCGTCGATGCGCCCGGTCAGGTCAAAATCTTCACCCTCGCGGGCATCCGGCTCCGGCTGACTGAGTAACCGCAGCACGCGCACCGCGTCACCGAGGCCATCAAGCAAACGGTCCAGCTCAGGACGAAACGGTTGATCGGCCAGGGTTCGCGAACTCTGGAAAAACCAGGTCGGACGGATGCCCCGCGTGCGCAGGCCTTGATAAACAACCTCACGCACCATCGACAGCAGCGGCGTGATGCCGACACCCGCAGCCAACAGCACCAGCGGCCGCCGCTCATTGGGCGCCACGGTGAAATGCCCCTGAGGCGCCCGCGCTTCCAGCACATCGCCGACCCGGATCTGCTCATGCAGGTGCGAAGACACCACCCCGTCGCGCTTCACACTGATGCGGAAAAAGTCATCGGACGGTGCGCTCGACAGGCTGTACGTGCGGATATGCACCTCGCCGGCAATGTTGAATCGCAGGGGCAAATGCTGCCCGGCCTGAAACACCGGCAACCCGGCGCCATCGGCAGGCTCCAGATAGATCGAGCGGATGTTGTGGCTTTCCCGCTCGATCCGCGCCACCCGCAGCGGCCGCCAATGATCGCCCAGGGCCTTGGCTTGCAGGCGTGCATTCGCCTGCGCCCAGGTGCCGGTCAGCAAACTGGTGGGTGAGACGCCGTCAAAGCGCCAGCGCAAGGCCAAAGCTGCGGGCCGACGTACCACTCGCTCCACGTCGAATGTCCACAACCGCTCAGCCCCTTGAAAGGCTTCGACTTGCGGGCCTTCGAGGATGACTTGAGCGCGGCCACTGAGATGCAGCAGGTCGCCCGTATTGAAGTCGATGAACAACAGACCGGCACGAGGATTAATCAGCAGGTTGCCCAAGGTGTTGAAGAACAGGTTGCCGGCGAAGTCCGGGATGGTCAGGCGATTGCCTTCCACCTGGACGAAACCGGCCTGGCCGCCCCGATGAGAAACGTCCACCGAGCGTTGACCGTCGACGTCCACATAACTGGCGACAAAGAAGGTATCGGCGCTGGCGATCATGGCTTGGGCCGCGTCATCCAGCGCATTGAGGTGTTGCGGAACACGGGTCGCCGGATCCGCCAAGGCCACCGAACGAAACTGGCGCAGTTGAATGTATTGCGGGCAATTGCCGAAAGACTGCTCAACAGTCACCCCGAAACCGCTCTCGGTGACAGCGCCGACTCGGCCATTCATACGGTTGCGACGCCGGGTGTGCAGCTCGATACCGAGCAGACCGATCGCCGCGCCCTCTTGCAATTGCGCAGGGTCATCGCTGCCGGGCAGGCTGGCGAACTGCAACAGCGCAGGTGCTGGAGAGTGAGCAAAACCCGGCGGCCCTTCAAGAATACTGGCCCAAGGGTTACCGTCAGTATCCACCGCGCCGTACAGCATGAACGGCAGTTGCTGATAGAACTGACGGTGCTGATCCGGCATCTCGCCGCGAATCACCCTACGCCCTAATGTGTCCATTCGCTCGGCCACACCCACGTGAGCCTGCAACTGTTTCTCGCCAGCGTGCCAAGGTGAACGGTCCATAACGGCTTCTCCCCTGCGCTCATCGCGCAACAAGAACGGCCCGACTGAGTCGGGCCGTGAACATCAGGCAGTTTTTTGCAAACCGGCGACGGTGCGCGGCATGCCGACAAACCCTGGCAAGGCTTCGATACGCGCCAGCCAGGCACGGATGTTGGCGTAGTCGTCCAGCGACACGTTGCCTTCGGGAGCATGGGCGATGTAGCTGTAGGCCGAGACATCGGCGATGGTTGGTTCGTCGCCGACAAGGTATTGCGTGGCGGCCAGTTCCTGATTGATCACTTTGAGCCAGGTATGGGAATAAGCGATCACTTCTTCGGCGTTGTAAGACGCACCAAACACTGTGATCAACCTCGCTCTTGCCGGGCCAAAGGCAATCGGTCCAGCGGCGACCGACAACCAGCGCTGAACCCTGGCCGCACCGACCGGGTCAGCCGGCAGCCAGCGACCGTTGCCGTATTTCTGCGCCAGGTAAACCAGGATCGCATTGGAATCGGCCAGCACTACACCTTGGTCATCAATCGCCGGCACCTGACCAAACGGATTGAGTGCCAGGTAATCCGGCTGCTTGTGTGCGCCTTTGGCCAGATCGACAAAGATCACCTCGGTCGGCAATTGCAGCAGGGACAGCATCAGCTCCACACGGTGAGCATGGCCAGAGCGAGGAAAGTTGTAGAGTTTGATGGCTTGCATGGTCGACTCCGCTAAATGGAGGCGCCGTTTGGAAGGAGTGGGCGCCGATGGGTTGTCATCTTCCACCTGCTACCGAAACAAAAGAATAACCAGCAAATGCAATCCATTATTTCAACTGGCGCAATAACGCCTAGTTCTTCAAGGCTGGATGCTCGCGCAGAGCCTTCACCGTGAAGTCGACAAAACTGCGCACTCGCGCTGGCGCTTTACGCCCGCCCTGATAAATCACATGAATCGGTAACGGCGCCAACTCGAATTCGGCCAGGATGATTTGCAACTCACCCGCCGCCACCTTTCCCGCGACTTGATAAGACAACACACGGGTGAATCCCAGGCCCAGACAGGCGGCCGTGATGGCAGCCTGATTGGCGGTGACCACCAGCCGAGCCTCTGTGCGCACCGTCAACGGTTCGCCATTTTCAAGGAACGGCCAGTTGCGTAACTGGCCCGTGGCCGATGTCGCAATAATCGGCGCCTGCACCAGATCCTGCGGATGCAAGGGCTGACCATGGGCTGCGATCAGCGCTGGGGAACCACAAATCACCCGCCGCACTTCGCCGACCCGAATCGCATGCTGATTACTGTCAGGCAAATCGCCGATGCGCACCGCTACATCGATACCCTCTTCGACGACACTGACCACCCGATCAAGCAACAGCGCATTGATGCTGACCTCTGGAAACTGCGCCAGATAATCAACCATCACCGGCGTGACAAATAACTCCCCGAACAATACCGGCGCGGTAATCGTCAATTGCCCACGGGGTTGCGCGTGACTGCCCGCCGCCGAATCCTCCGCTTCCTGCACCTCAGTCAGAATCCTCCGACAGTCCTCCAGATAACGCTGCCCCGCCTCGCTCAAGTACACACTGCGAGTAGTGCGCGTCAGCAATTGCGTGCCGATGCGCTTCTCCAGCGCTGCTACTGCTCGAGTGACGCTGGCTGCCGACATCCCCAAACGCCGCGCCGCCGCCGAGAAGCCTTGCTCCTTGGCGACGGCGGCGAAGACCTGCATTTCCTGGAATCTGTCCATCGGGCAATGTCCTTCTTTGGATAAAAAAAATCGCAACCATAGGCTGCGATTTTTAGTGTTCAGTCAGCTGTGGATAACTTATTCCACCGTCACCGACTTAGCCAGGTTCCGCGGCTGGTCAACGTCCGTGCCTTTCAACACCGCCACGTAGTACGACAGCAACTGCAGCGGGATGGTGTATAGGATCGGCGACAGGATGTCGTGGATGTGCGGCATTTGCACCACGTGGGTGCCTTCGCCGTTGGTCATACCAGCCTTTTCGTCTGCGAAGACAATCAGTTCGCCGCCACGGGCGCGGACTTCCTGAAGGTTGGACTTGAGCTTCTCCAGCAGTTCGTTGTTCGGCGCCACGGTGACCACGGGCATGTCGTTATCCACAAGCGCCAACGGGCCGTGCTTGAGTTCGCCCGCCGGGTAAGCTTCAGCGTGGATGTAGGAGATTTCCTTGAGTTTCAGGGCGCCTTCCATCGCCACCGGGAATTGCGCGCCACGACCGAGGAACAGGGTGTGGTTCTTTTCGGCGAACAGCTCGGCGATTTTCTCCACGGTGCTGTCCATCGCCAGGGCTTCGCCCAGACGGGTTGGCAGACGACGCAGTTCTTCAACCAAGGTCGCTTCGACACCTTTGGCCAAGGTGCCGCGAACCTGGCCCAGGGACAGGGTCAGCAACAGCAGGCCGACCAATTGGGTGGTGAAGGCTTTGGTCGAGGCCACGCCGATTTCGCGACCGGCTTGAGTCAGCAGGGTCAGGTCGGATTCACGCACCAGCGAGCTGATGCCGACGTTGCAGATCGCCAGGCTGGCGAGGAAGCCCAGTTCCTTGGCGTTGCGCAAGGCGGCCAGGGTGTCGGCGGTTTCGCCGGACTGGGAAATGGTGACGAACAGGGTGTCTGCCTGCACCACGACTTTGCGGTAGCGGAATTCGCTGGCCACTTCGACCTGGCACGGGATACCGGCCAGTTCTTCGAGCCAGTAACGGGCAACCATACCGGCGTGGTAGCTGGTGCCGCAGGCGACGATCTGTACGTTGCGCACTTTGGCGAACAGCTCGGCAGCCTGTGGACCGAAAGCCTGAACCAGGACACCGTTCGGGCCCAGGCGACCTTCGAGGGTGCGTTGAACCACGGCCGGTTGCTCGTGGATTTCCTTGAGCATGAAGTGGCGGAACTCGCCTTTGTCAGCCGCTTCTGCACCGTCGCGATACTGCACGGCTTCACGCTCGACGACTTGGCCGTTGACGTCCCAGATGCTCACGCTGTCGCGGCGAATTTCGGCGATATCGCCTTCTTCCAGGTACATGAAGCGGTCGGTGACCTGACGCAGGGCCAACTGATCGGAAGCGAGGAAGTTTTCACCCAGGCCCAGGCCAATCACCAACGGGCTACCGCTGCGAGCTGCAACCAGACGATCAGGTTGATCAGCACTAATTACCGCCAGACCATAAGCACCGTGCAGTTCTTTAACGGTGGCTTTGAGGGCCACGGTCAGATCGCGCAGGTCCCTGAGTTTGTGGTTGAGCAGGTGAGCGATGACTTCGGTGTCGGTGTCCGAAGTGAACACATAACCCAAGGCCTTCAGCTGTTCGCGCAGGGCTTCGTGGTTTTCGATGATGCCGTTGTGCACCACGGCCAGGTCGCCGGAGAAATGCGGGTGAGCGTTGCGCTCGCACGGCGCACCGTGTGTGGCCCAACGGGTGTGGGCGATGCCGAGGCGACCGACCAGCGGTTCGGCTTCAAGGGCGAGTTCCAGCTCGCTGACCTTGCCCGGACGACGCGTGCGCTCAAGCTTTTCGTCGTTGGTGAAGACCGCCACACCGGCGCTGTCATAGCCACGGTATTCCAGGCGTTTAAGACCTTCGAGCAGGATGGCGGTAATGTTACGTTCTGCGACTGCGCCGACAATTCCACACATGCTATTTCTCCTGACTGACAGCCGCGCAAATCAAATTGATGCCGCGGGCCTGAATCTGATCGCGCGCCGCGGACGGCAGGCGATCATCTGTAATAAGGGTATGGACGCTGCTCCAGGGCAGCTCCAGGTTGGGAATCTTGCGGCCGATCTTGTCGGCCTCCACCATCACGATCACTTCGCGGGCGACGTCAGCCATGACCCGGCTCAGACCCAGCAATTCATTGAAGGTGGTGGTACCGCGAACCAGATCGATGCCATCGGCACCGATGAACAACTGGTCGAAGTCGTAAGAGCGTAGTACTTGCTCGGCGACCTGCCCCTGAAAGGACTCTGAATGCGGGTCCCAGGTGCCACCGGTCATTAAAAGCACCGGTTCGTGTTCGAGTTCGCTCAAGGCATTGGCAACGTGCAGGGAATTGGTCATCACCACCAGTCCCGGCTGCTGGCCGAGTTCCGGAATCATGGCGGCGGTGGTGCTGCCGCTGTCGATGATGATCCGCGCATGCTCGCGAATCCGCGTAACAGCGGCACGGGCAATGGCCTGCTTGTATTTGGAGACCGGTTGACCAATGTCGGCGACCAGCTCCTGAGGCATGGTGATCGCTCCGCCATAGCGGCGCAGCAACAGACCATTACTTTCAAGCGCGGCCAAGTCCTTGCGAACCGTAACTTCAGAAGTTTCGAAGCGCTTGGCCAGCTCATCCACACTGACTTCACCCTGCTCAGTGAGCAAGGCGAGAATGTTGTGGCGACGTTGGGGTGTATTGCGTTTCGACATGATCTGATAAGTTTCGATTCGAAAGATAACGTAAGCAATCAAAACCTATCGGTGAAACTTCGTCAAGCCTGCGCAAGAAAAATATCTGTGGATAAAAGCATCGCGGGCAAGTCCGCTCTCACAAGGTCTTGCAAACCTTGTGAGAACGGGCTTGCCCGCAATGACGATCAATCAGGCTGTGTATCACTAAAACCTGAAAACGCTGTGTGGATAACTCAGCTCTTCTTGATCTTCACCGGCCGTTTCCAGCCATCAATATTCTTCTGACGTGCACGACCCACCGCCAATTGTGCGTTATCCACATTCTGGGTAATGGTCGAACCGGCCGCCGTCGTCGCACCTGAAGAGATATCCACAGGTGCCACCAACGAGTTGTTGGAACCGATGAACACATCTTCACCCAACACGGTCTTCCATTTGTTGGCGCCGTCGTAGTTGCAGGTGATGGTGCCCGCGCCAATGTTGGTACGCGCGCCGATCTCGGCATCACCCAGGTACGTCAGGTGACCGGCCTTGGCGCCTTCGCCCAGATGAGCGTTTTTCAGCTCGACGAAGTTACCCACATGCGCGCGAGCCTCAAGCACTGTGCCTGGACGCAAGCGTGCGAATGGGCCGGCATCGCTGCCCTCACCCAGGATCGCGCCTTCGATATGGCTGTTGGCCTTGATCACCACGCCTTTGCGCAGGGTGCTGTTCTTGATCACGCAATTCGGACCGATCACCACGTCATCTTCAATGACGACCTTGCCTTCGAGGATCACGTTGATGTCGATCAGCACATCGCGGCCGACAGTGACTTCGCCACGCACGTCGAAACGCGCCGGGTCACGCAGGGTCACACCTTGCGCCATCAAACGGCGACCGGCGCGCAGCTGATAATGGCGCTCGAGCTCAGCGAGCTGCTTGCGATCGTTGGCGCCCTGCACTTCCATGGCGTCGTGGGGTTGCTCGGTGGCCACTACCAAACCATCGCTGACTGCCATCGCAATCACGTCGGTCAGGTAGTACTCGCCCTGAGCATTGTTATTGGAGAGACGGCTCATCCAACTGCCCAGTTGCGCGAAAGGCAACGCCAGGATGCCGGTGTTGCCTTCAGTGATCGCGCGCTCGGCTTCGTTGGCGTCTTTCTGCTCGACGATGGCCGTGACCTTGCCGGCGGCATCGCGGACGATACGGCCATAACCGGTCGGGTCATCCAGCTCGACGGTGAGCAAACCCAGCTGCTGCGGCGCCACTTTCTTGAGCAGGCGTTGCAGAGTTTCCACTTCAATCAACGGCACGTCACCGTACAGGATCAGAACGGTGTCGGACTCGATGAACGGCACGGCCTGAGCCACCGCATGACCGGTACCCAGCTGCTGGTCCTGCAGGACGAAATTCAGATCGTCCGCCGCCAGACGCTCCCGCACCGCTTCGGCGCCATGGCCGATCACCACGTGGATGCGCTGTGGATCAAGTTGTCGGGCGCTGTGGATAACATGGCCAAGCATCGAGTTGCCGGCAATCGGGTGCAGGACTTTTGGCAACGCCGAACGCATGCGAGTGCCTTGGCCGGCAGCGAGGATAACGATTTCAAGAGACATGACTGGCTACCAATCCTGGGTGGTCAGCGGCTGCGACCAGGTTATAAAAGTCGGAAAAGAAAAAAGGGTAGCCGAGGCTACCCTTTTTAATCAATCGCGCAACAAGCAATGGCCTATTAGTGGCCAAACTTCTTGCGGATCTGCTGGACGGTGCGCAGCTGAGCTGCGGCCTCGGCCAGACGTGCGGCAGCAGAACCGTAATCGAATTCCGCGCCCCGCTCATGCAAGGCCTTCTCGGCAGCCTTAACGGCTTCCTGAGCGGAGGCTTCGTCCAGGTCGGCAGCACGTTGCACGGTGTCGGCAAGAACCTTGACCATGTTCGGCTGAACCTCGAGGAAACCACCGGAGATGTAGTACACCTCCTCTTCCCCGCCCTGCTTGATCAGGCGGATCGGACCCGGCTTGAGATTGGTGATCAGCGGCGCGTGACCCAGGGCGATACCAAGATCACCCAGAGCACCGTGCGCAACCACCATCTCGACCAGACCGGAAAAGATTTCTCCTTCCGCGCTGACGATATCGCAATGGACTGTCATAGCCATCTGATTGCCTCAACCTAAATGAGCGCCCGTTGCCGGGCGCCGGGATTACAGTTTCTTGGCTTTCTCGATCGCTTCTTCGATGCCGCCGACCATGTAGAACGCTTGTTCTGGCAGGTGGTCGTAGTCACCGTTGAGGATGCCTTTGAAGCCAGCAATGGTGTCTTTCAGGGAAACGTATTTACCCGATGCACCAGTGAAGACTTCAGCCACGAAGAACGGCTGCGACAAGAAACGCTGGATCTTACGAGCACGGTTTACCAACTGCTTGTCGGCTTCCGACAGCTCGTCCATACCCAGGATCGCAATGATGTCCTTCAGTTCTTTGTAACGTTGCAGAACATACTGTACGCCGCGAGCGGTGTCGTAGTGGTCCTGGCCGATTACGTTCGGGTCCAGCTGGCGCGAAGTCGAGTCGAGTGGATCGACCGCTGGGTAGATACCCAGGGAAGCGATGTCACGGGACAGAACGACGGTGGCGTCCAAGTGGGCGAAGGTGGTCGCTGGCGACGGGTCAGTCAAGTCATCCGCAGGTACGTATACCGCTTGGATCGAAGTGATCGAACCGTTTTTGGTCGAAGTGATGCGCTCTTGCAGAGTACCCATCTCTTCGGCCAGGGTCGGCTGGTAACCTACTGCGGAAGGCATACGGCCCAGCAGTGCGGATACTTCAGTACCGGCCAGGGTGTAACGATAGATGTTGTCGACGAACAGCAGAACGTCGTTACCTTCGTCACGGAACTTCTCGGCCATGGTCAGGCCGGTCAGTGCTACGCGCAGACGGTTACCCGGCGGCTCGTTCATCTGACCGTAAACCAGTGCCACTTTGTCCAGAACGTTGGAATCCTTCATCTCGTGGTAGAAGTCGTTACCCTCACGAGTACGCTCACCCACACCGGCGAACACGGAATAACCGCTGTGCTCGATGGCGATGTTACGGATCAATTCCATCATGTTTACGGTCTTGCCTACACCGGCACCACCGAACAGACCGACTTTACCACCCTTGGCGAACGGGCAAACCAGGTCGATAACCTTGATGCCGGTTTCCAGCAGGTCGTTGCCGCCCGCTTGTTCAGCGAAGGTTGGCGCAGGACGGTGAATGCCCCAGCGCTCTTCGGTGTCGATCGGACCAGCTTCGTCGATCGGGTTGCCCAGAACGTCCATGATCCGGCCCAGAGTCGCTTTACCGACCGGTACGGAGATGGCTGCGCCGGAGTCGGTGACTTCCAGACCGCGCTTCAAGCCTTCGGTGGAACCCATCGCAATGGTACGAACCACGCCGTCGCCCAGCTGTTGCTGAACTTCCAGGGTGGTTTCAGCCGCGCTCACTACTTTCAGCGCGTTGTAGATGCTCGGTACGCTGTCGCGTGGAAATTCCACGTCGATAACGGCGCCGATGATTTGAACGATACGTCCGCTACTCATAGCTGGATCCTCTGAATATTTGAACCGTTAAACCGCGGCAGCGCCGCCGACGATTTCCGAGATCTCTTGGGTGATCGCAGCCTGACGCGCCTTGTTGTAGACCAGCTGCAAATCGCTGATCAAATCACCGGCGTTGTCGGTAGCGTTCTTCATCGCGATCATCCGCGCAGCCTGTTCAGCCGCGTTGTTCTCGACCACCGCCTGGTAGACCTGCGACTCCACGTAACGGACCATCAAGCCGTCAAGCAGCTCTTTGGCGTCCGGTTCGTACAGATAATCCCAGTGGTGCTTGAGTCCTTGATCCGGGGTTGCCACCAGTGGAATCAACTGCTCCACGGTAGGCGTTTGCGTCATGGTGTTGACGAACTTGTTGGACACCACGGACAGGCGGTCAATACGGCCGTCCAGGTAGGCATCCAGCATCACCTTGACGCTGCCGATCAGGTCATTGATCGACGGCTCTTCACCCAGGTGGCTGATAGCTGCTACGACGTTACCGCCGAAGTTGCGGAAGAAAGCCGCACCCTTGCTACCAACAACACACAGATCAATCTCGACGCCGTTTTCGCGGTTTACCGCCATGTCCTTGACCAGGGCCTTGAACAGGTTGGTGTTCAAGCCACCACACAGACCACGGTCACTGCTCACTACGACATAACCGACGCGCTTGATTTCACGCTCGATCATGAACGGGTGGCGATATTCCGGGTTGGCGTTGGCCAAATGGCCAATAACCTGGCGGATGCGCTCCGCATAAGGACGGCTAGCAGCCATGCGCATTTGTGCCTTGCGCATTTTACTGACCGCCACTTTTTCCATGGCGCTGGTAATCTTTTGCGTGCTTTTGATGCTCGCAATCTTACTGCGAATCTCTTTTGCGCCTGCCATGTAACACCTATCAGGTTAGCAAGCGGGAGCCTTTCGGCCCCCGCTGCGGCTTACCAGGTTTGGGTGGCCTTGAACTTCTCGATACCGGCTTTCATGCCAGCGTCGATTTCGTCATTGAAGTCACCCTTCACGTTGATCTTCGCCATCAAATCGGCGTGATCGCGGTTGAAGAAAGCAATCAGCGCTTGTTCAAAGCTGCCGATCTTGGCGATTTCAACGTCAGTCAGGAACCCACGCTCAGCGGCATACAGCGACAGCGCCATGTCAGCGATCGACATTGGTGCGTATTGCTTCTGCTTCATCAGCTCGGTAACGCGCTGACCATGCTCAAGTTGCTTACGGGTCGCTTCGTCCAGGTCAGAAGCGAACTGGGCGAATGCCGCCAGTTCACGGTACTGAGCCAGAGCGGTACGGATACCACCGGAGAGCTTCTTGATGATCTTGGTCTGAGCGGCACCACCCACACGGGATACCGAAACACCGGCGTTCACAGCAGGACGGATCCCGGAGTTGAACATGGCCGATTCCAGGAAGATCTGACCGTCGGTGATGGAAATCACGTTGGTCGGAACGAACGCGGAAACGTCGCCAGCCTGGGTTTCGATGATCGGCAGTGCGGTCAGGGAACCGGTTTTGCCGGTCACTGCGCCGTTGGTGAACTTCTCTACGTATTCTTCCGAAACGCGGGATGCGCGCTCCAGCAGACGGGAGTGGAGATAGAACACGTCGCCTGGGTAAGCTTCACGGCCTGGTGGACGGCGCAGCAGCAGGGAAATCTGGCGGTAAGCCACTGCTTGCTTGGACAGATCGTCATAAACGATCAGCGCGTCTTCACCGCGGTCGCGGAAGAATTCACCCATGGTGCAACCGGAGTACGGTGCCAGGAATTGCAGTGCTGCAGATTCCGAAGCGCTCGCTGCCACGACGATGGTGTTAGCCAGTGCGCCGTTTTCTTCCAGCTTGCGAACCACGTTGGCGATGGTCGATTGTTTCTGACCGATTGCCACGTAGACGCAGAAAATGCCGCTGTCTTTCTGGTTGATGATCGCGTCGATCGCCAGAGCGGTTTTACCGATCTGACGGTCACCGATGATCAGCTCACGCTGGCCACGGCCGACAGGGATCATGGCATCGACAGCCTTGTAGCCAGTCTGTACAGGCTGGTCTACCGACTTACGCCAGATCACGCCTGGAGCAACTTTCTCGACCGCATCGGTCTCGGTGTTGTTCAGCGGACCTTTGCCGTCAACCGGGTTACCCAGTGCGTCGACTACGCGACCCAGCAGTTCCTTACCAACCGGAACTTCGAGGATGCGGCCGGTGCACTTGGCGCTCATGCCTTCAGCCAGAGACTGGTAGGAGCCCAATACAACGGCACCTACGGAGTCTTGCTCCAGGTTGAGAGCCATACCGAAGACGCCGCCCGGAAACTCGATCATCTCGCCGTACATGACGTCGGCCAGACCGTGAATCCGCACGATACCGTCAGATACGCTGACGACAGTGCCTTCGTTACGGGCTTGGGAGGTCACATCGAGCTTGTCGATGCGGCCCTTGATAATTTCACTTATTTCGGAAGGATTGAGTTGCTGCATTGCTCTGCTGCCCCTTCAAACTCAAGATTTCAATGCTTCGGCAAGGCTCGCGAGTTTGCCGCGAACCGAGCCATCGATAACCAGGTCGCCGGCGCGGATGACAATGCCCCCAATAAGGGATTTGTCTTCCTCGACTTGCAGGCGCACTTCCCGGTTGAGTCGTGCACTGAGAACCTTGGCGAGTTTGTCTTGCTGTTCTTGGTTCAATGCAAAAGCACTGGTCACTTCAACGTCTACCGACTTCTCTTGTTCGGCCTTGTACAGGTCAAACAGAGCGGCAATCTCCGGCAACAGCGGGAGACGGTCGTTTTCGGCAACGACGTGAATGAAGTTCTGTGCCTTGGCATCAAACTTGTCGCCGCACACGTCAATAAACGTGGCGGCCTTGTCTGCGCTCGTCAGTCGCGGGGCCTTGAGCACGCGCTGCATAGTGTCGTCTTGCGACACTGCTGCAGCCAGGCCGAGCATGGCTGACCAAGAGGCCAGTTGCTGGTGGGCCTGGGCGTGCTCGAAGGCTGCCTTAGCGTAAGGTCGGGCCAACGTGGTCAATTCTGCCATGATCGCCCTCGCTTAAATTTCAGCAGCCAGTTTGTTTACCAGCTCCGCGTGCGCGTTTTGATCGATTGTGGAACCCAGGATCTTCTCGGCGCCGGAGACTGCCAGGCTACCCAGTTGGGTACGCAGCGCGTCTTTGACACTGTTCAGTTCCTGCTCGATCTCGGCCTGAGCCTGAACCTTCACACGGTCAGCGTCGATACGGGCTTTTTCAACAGCCTCTTCAACGATCTGGTTACCGCGTTTCTTGGCTTGCTCAATGATTTCGGCTGCCTGAGCTTTTGCTTCGCGCAGTTGCTGACCCGCTTTATCTTGGGCCAGCTCCAGGTCGCGAGCTGCTCGGGCGGCAGCGTCCAGTCCATCCGCGATCTTCTTCTGACGTTCGTGCAAAGCCGCGATGACCGGAGGCCACACGAACTTCATGCAAAACAGTACAAAAATGAAGAACGCAACGGACTGGCCAATCAGGGTTGCATTAATGTTCACGCCAACACCTCGCTCGTTCGTTGCACATCACACCAATTACTCGAAGGTTCGAGTAATTAGCCAGCGAGTTGACCAACGAATGGGTTCGCGAAAGTGAAGAACAAAGCGATACCAACACCGATCATGGTTACGGCGTCGAGCAGACCGGCAACGATGAACATTTTAACTTGCAGCATTGGAACCATTTCTGGCTGACGCGCTGCGCCTTCCAGGAACTTGCCGCCCAACAGGCCGAAACCAATTGCGGTACCCAGTGCGCCCAGGCCGATCAACAGTGCAACAGCGATAGCGGTTAGACCAACTACAGTTTCCATCTTTCCTCCCGACTTTTACGTCGTATGGTTTAGGTTTTTTAGATTTTAAAGCGGTAAAACAAATCGTTTCATAGCCCTGTTCGGGCACCCACCCGTTTGACCGGGTGGGACATCAGACTAGTCGAGACTGGTCTTAATGGTTCTCTTCGTGCGCCATCGACAAGTAAACGATGGTCAGCATCATGAAGATAAACGCCTGCAGGGTGATGATCAGGATGTGGAACACAGCCCACGCCCACTGCAGAACTATGCCCAGGCCGCTAAGCCAGAGCAGACCGCTGCCGAACATCACAGCAATCAGAATGAAGACCAGTTCGCCGGCGTACATGTTGCCGAACAGACGCAGTGCCAGCGAAATAGGCTTGGCCACCAGTGTCACGAACTCCAGCAGAAAGTTCACCGGAATCAGCAGGGCTTGAACGAAGATGTTCTTGCTGCCGAACGGGTGCAGGGTCAGTTCGCCAATGAAGCCGCCGATACCCTTGACCTTGATGCTGTAGAAAATGATCAACGCGAACACCGACAGGGCCATGCCCAGGGTAGCGTTCGGGTCAGTGGTTGATACGGCACGGAACGGAATGTGCGCATCACCAGTGATCAGGATGGCCAGCTGAGGAATCCAGTCGACCGGAATCAGGTCGACCGCGTTCATCAGGAAGACCCAGACGAAGATGGTCAGTGCCAACGGTGCAATCACCGGGCTACGGCCATGGAAGCTGTCTTTCACGCTGCCATCGACGAATTCGACCAATACTTCAACGAAGTTCTGCAAAGCACCAGGCTGACCGGAAGTCGCCTTCTTTGCCGCCATGCGGAAAAGAAGAACGAAAATCAGACCCAACGCGACCGACCAGCCGAGGGTATCGACGTGGAAAGCCCAGAAGCCCATTTCTTTAGCTTCTGCTGCGGTGTGGGCAAAACCCCACCCGCCAGTTGGGTGCTGACCGAAGGTCAGGTTCTGCAAGTGGTGCTGGATATAGCCCGAAGCGGTTGTCTCTGCCATGGTTGCCTCAAACGCCCTAAGGTCTCGAAAGTCTTGTTCTCATCAGCAGGGGCGCGAACCAGCTGACCAGTTGGGTCAACACGAAGACGCCGAATACTGCTAGCGGCGCCAATGGCTTCACACCTGCGAACGTCAATGCAAAGAGCACTGCCGTCAAAATCAGTTTGCCCGCCTCACCGGCATAAAAAGACCGGACGATGGCTTGGGCTGCTCGGGCGCCGGAAAACCGAAATGCCCTGTGAGCGAAATAAACATTGGGCAGCAAGGCTATCAGGCCTCCGCAGAGTCCCGAGTATCCGGCTACGACTCCATGCCAGTACCAGAGCGCCAAAGCGGCCAGTACCAAAACGACAAATTGAGCCATCAAGACCGGAAAAACTGCCAGGCGATGGAACGGCAAGCGGTTTGGCGTGCGGCTCTCCATCGTTTTTGCTCCCCAATGATCGGCTGCCAGAATTCAATAACTTGGCATAATTTGTGCCGACAAAATGCGCGCAGAGTATAGGGGCGGTTCTGCCCCTATTCAACTGTCAGGTAGTGATTTCCGACTGCACGCTACATGAGGAAATGTTTCAGCGAATGTGCGCGAGCACACCCTGAAGCTCATCGAGGGAGTTGTAACCAATGACCAACTGCCCTTTCCCCTTCTTTCCGTGGCGGATCTGCACCGCAGAGCCTAGGCGTTCGGCCAGGCGCTGCTCGAGTCGGGCGATATCCGGGTCCGGTTTGACCGGTTCGGCAGGCTCCTGTTTGCCACTCAACCACTGGCGAACCAGTGCCTCAGTCTGGCGTACCGTCAGCCCCCGTGCGACAACATGTCGCGCCCCTTCAACCTGTTGATTCTCCGGCAAACCGAGCAAAGCACGTGCGTGACCCATTTCCAGGTCACCGTGCGACAGCATGGTTTTGATAACTTCCGGCAACGCGATCAAGCGTAGCAGGTTGGCCACGGTCACGCGGGATTTGCCCACGGCTTCGGCCACTTGTTGCTGAGTCAGCTGGAATTCCTGCTGCAAACGCTGCAGGGCCACGGCTTCTTCGATGGGATTGAGGTCTTCACGCTGGATGTTCTCGATCAGCGCCATGGCGATCGCGGTTTCATCCGGCACATCGCGAACCATCGCCGGGATGGTTTCCTGGCCAGCCTGCTGGCTGGCACGCCAGCGACGTTCACCGGCAATGATTTCGAAGCGACCGCTGCCGATCGGACGCACCACGATCGGCTGCATCACGCCCTGGGCCTTGATCGACTGCGCCAGCTCTTCCAGCGCCTGGGGATCCATGTCCCGACGCGGCTGGTATTTGCCGCGCTGGATCAGGTCCAGAGGCAGGTGCTGCAGCTCACGCTGATCGGCCTGCACCGCTTGTTCTTCCAGCGAGCTGACAGTCGGACCACTCAGCAGTGCATCCAGTCCACGTCCGAGACCTCGTTTCTTGACGGCCATGGGGATTCCTTAAGTTGGCTGAGCGGCGGCGGTGCGTGAGTTTTTGCGTTGACGACGAACCAGCTCGCCGGCCAATGCCAGATAGGCGATAGCGCCACGCGATGCTTTGTCGTAGGCCAGTGCCGGCATGCCGTAGCTGGGTGCTTCGGCCAGACGGATATTGCGTGGGATGACTGTGTCGTACAACTGCTCGCCGAAGTGTTCCTTGAGCTGCGCCGAAACGTCGTTCATCAGGCTCAGGCGCGGGTCATACATGGTCCGCAACAGGCCCTCGACTTTCAGGTTCGGGTTGAGCAATTCAGCGATGCGCTTGATGTTATCCACAAGGTCGCTCAACCCTTCGAGCGCGAAGTACTCGCATTGCATGGGGATAATTACCCCGTCTGCTGCGACCAGTGCGTTCAGCGTCAGCATCGACAGCGACGGTGGGCAGTCGATCAAAATGTAATCGTAGTTTTCACGGATCGGCGCCAATGCACTGCGCAAGCGGCTTTCCTTCATCTGCATTTCCAGCAGAACCACTTCGGCTGCGGTCAGGTCACGGTTGGCCGGCAACAACTGGTAACCGCCGTGCTCGGAGTAGTGCATGGCCTGGGCCAGGTCGCACTCACCGATGAGCAGGTCGTAGACCGAGTTTTCCAGTCCGTGTTTATCCACACCGCTACCCATGGTGGCGTTGCCCTGTGGATCGAGATCGATCAACAGCACCCGGCGCTTGGTAGCGACCAGGGACGCTGCGAGGTTGATGCAGGTGGTGGTTTTACCCACACCACCTTTCTGGTTCGCTATCGCGAATACCTTAGCCATTCTTGCTTGTGTTCCCAATCATGCCGTGCGGCGCAGTATCAGCAGATGGCGTTGGCCTTGGCAACCAGGTACGGCCAGGGCGTGTTCGCTATCGAGGTGGAAGTCTGCGGGCAATGCTACCAGCTCATCGGCCGGATGAACGCCCTTCATTGCCAGCCAGCGTGTATCGGCGTCGCCCAAGTGGCGAGTCCAGTTACTGAAATTCTCCATGCTGCTGAACGCCCGGGAAATGATCCCGTTGAATGGCTGCGCAGGCTGGAAAGATTCGACACGGCTGTGGATAACTTGCAGGTTATCCAGTTTGAGTTCGAGTTTGACTTGGGTCAGGAAGCGGGTTTTCTTGCCGTTGCTGTCCAGACAGGTCACTTGCGACTCTGGAAACAGGATGGCCAACGGAATACCAGGCATGCCGCCGCCGCTGCCAACGTCCAGCCAGCGACCGTTCTCGACGAAAGACATCACGCTCAAACTGTCGAGCAGGTGACGGGAGACCATTTCGTCCGGATCACGCACGGCAGTCAGGTTGTAAGCCTTGTTCCATTTGATCAACAGGGCCAGATAGCCCAGCAATTGCGTGTGCTGGGCTTCTGTCAGCGTGACACCGAGCTGGCGGGCACCTGTGGATAACTCTTCGGCATGTTGCGAGGTGACCAACGAACTCAAGCGCTTTGCTCCAACTGACGGCCCGCGCCGCGTTTTTTCAAATGAATCATCAACAGCGAAATCGCTGCCGGCGTGACGCCCGGGATACGTGACGCCTGGCCCAAGGTCTCTGGACGGGTCGCACCGAGCTTGCTCTGAATCTCTTTGGAGAGACCGGAAATGTTTGTGTAATCGATATCCACAGGCAGTTTTGTGTCCTCGCTTGCCCGCAGACGAGCGATTTCATCCTGCTGACGATCGATGTAACCGGCGTATTTGGTCTTGATTTCAACCTGCTCGGCGACTTGTGGATCTTCTGCGCCACCACCGGTGACGGAGATCAAACCAGCGTAGTCGATTTCCGGACGGCTCAGCAGATTGAGCAAATTGTATTCGTGGGTCAGCGGCGTACCGAACTTCTCGGAAATTGCATCGCCCTGCTCGGTGCCCGGGCGGACCCAGGTACTTTTCAGACGCTGCTCTTCCACGTCGATGCTCTCGCGTTTCTTGCAGAACGCCGCCCAACGCGCGTCATCGACCAGTCCCAATTCGCGACCTTTTTCAGTCAGACGCAGGTCGGCGTTGTCTTCGCGCAGGATCAAGCGGTACTCGGCGCGGGAGGTGAACATCCGGTAGGGCTCTTGGGTACCAAGGGTGATCAGGTCGTCGACCAATACTCCGATGTACGCCTCGTCGCGACGCGGACACCAGGCGTCTTTGCCCTGTGCACGCAGTGCGGCGTTGGCTCCGGCCAACAAACCTTGGGCGCCGGCCTCTTCGTAACCGGTGGTGCCGTTGATTTGCCCAGCGAAAAACAGACCGCCGATGACTTTGGTTTCGAGGTTGTACTTCAGGTCACGCGGGTCGAAGTAGTCGTATTCGATGGCGTAGCCCGGGCGAACAATGTGCGCGTTTTCCATGCCGCGGATCGATTGCACGATCTGCAATTGCACGTCGAACGGCAAGGATGTGGATATCCCGTTCGGGTACAGCTCATGCGTCGTCAAACCTTCCGGCTCGATGAAGACCTGGTGGCTTTCCTTGTCGGCAAAGCGGTGGATCTTGTCTTCGATCGACGGGCAATAACGCGGGCCGATGCCTTCAATCTGCCCTGCATCGGAATACATCGGCGAACGATCGAGGTTCGCGGCAATGATTTCGTGGGTGCGGGCGTTTGTATGGGTAATCCAGCAGCTCACCTGTTTCGGATGCTGCTCTTTGGAGCCCATGAACGACATCACTGGAATCGGCGTATCGCCTGCTTGCTCGGTCATGACCGAGAAATCCACGGAACGACCGTCGATACGCGGTGGTGTACCGGTTTTCAGGCGACCCACCCGCAGTGGCAATTCACGAAGACGACGAGCCAGGGCGATCGATGGCGGATCGCCGGCGCGACCGCCGGAATAATTCTGCATGCCTATGTGGATAAGTCCACCGAGGAAAGTGCCAGTGGTCAACACCACGGAATCTGCGAGGAAACGCAGGCCCATTTGGGTGACAACACCGCGCACTTGTTCCTGTTCGACGATCAGGTCATCAGCAGCTTGTTGAAATATCCACAGGTTCGGCTGGTTTTCCAATGCTTCGCGGACAGCGGCCTTGTACAGAACCCGGTCTGCCTGAGCGCGAGTTGCACGCACGGCGGGGCCTTTGCGGCTGTTCAAAACGCGAAATTGAATACCACCTTTGTCGGTAGCCATGGCCATCGCGCCGCCAAGGGCATCAATTTCTTTCACCAGATGGCTTTTGCCGATCCCGCCAATGGCAGGGTTGCAACTCATGGCACCGAGGGTTTCCACGTTATGCGTCAGCAACAGGGTTTTCGCACCCATACGTGCTGAGGCCAGTGCTGCCTCGGTACCGGCATGACCGCCGCCGATGACGATCACTTCAAAACGGGAAGGGAAATCCACCACGCACCTCGTGCCTGCTTCAGTCAGGTAATCAGGAATAGTTTGAGCTCAGGTTTCTATACCTGGTCGGCAAGTATAGGGACTTCGCCCTTCCTAAAGAACCCTCTGCACAAAATTTAACCAGCTGTGGAGAAGTCTGGGTTATAGAAATTAAAAAGAGAGAAATTTATTAAATCTTTGTTTTTATGTTTATTTCTACTGAGGCACCTTTCTGTGGATAGATCTCTACAGGCCTTTACATTCAATATGTACAGAGATTCAAAACCCTGTGACCATGTGCCAATGAGGCCGTTGGATAACCGGTTTAAGCCTGTGGATGAAAGGGGTGGTTATCCACAGGGGACGTTATCTTCAGTTTTAAGGCCCTGTTATCAACTGCCCTTAGTGGCAGTTACTCACAGGGCTTAATCCACAGAAAACAGCTGATCGAGTAGATTCCGCACACGGAAATCCACTCAAGCAGAAAGAATCTGCTCAGCGCTGGAGGAAGATTTAGGAAAAGGGAGGGAACAGACAGGCCCTAATGGCCTGTCTGTGAACTACGGAAGGACTATTTACCGATGCAGAAGCTGGAAAAAATGCGTCCCAACAGGTCATCGGAGCTGAAGGCACCGGTGATTTCACCCAAAGAATGCTGAGCCTGGCGTAAATCTTCGGCCAGCAGTTCACCGGCGCCCGCCAAGGTCAACTGTGCACGGCCATGCTCAAGGGATGCGCTGGCATGTCGCAATGCCTCAAGGTGACGTCTGCGTGCGCTGAAGCTGCTTTCCGAAGTCTGTTCGTAGCCCATGCAGGCCTTGAGGTGATCGCGCAGCAATTCCAGGCCCTCGCCTGCGGACTTGGCACTCAGGCTGATGGTGACGTGGCCATCGTCACTGACTTCCAGGGCGATGGCTTCGCCAGTCAGATCAGCCTTGTTACGAATCAGCGTGACTTTGGCCGGATCCGGTCGGATTTCGAGGAACTCCGGCCATAAAGCGAACGGATCAAGTGCCTCAGGAGCGGTTGCATCGACCACCAGCAGCACGCGATCTGCCTCGCCGATGGCTTTCAACGCCCGCTCGACGCCGATTTTTTCCACCTGATCATCGGTATCCCGCAGACCAGCGGTGTCGACGACGTGCAACGGCATGCCATCGATGTGGATATGTTCGCGAAGAATGTCCCGGGTGGTGCCGGCAATCTCGGTCACGATCGCGGCTTCTCGACCGGCCAAGGCATTCAGCAGGCTGGACTTGCCAGCATTCGGCCGGCCGGCAATAACCACGGTCATCCCATCGCGCAGCAAGGCACCTTGCCCGGCTTCGCGAAGCACTGTGGATAATTCATCGCGCACTTTGTCGAGCATCGCCAGTACGTGGCCGTCAGCCAGGAAGTCGATTTCTTCTTCCGGGAAATCGATGGCCGCCTCGACGTAGATGCGCAGGCCAATCAACTGTTCGGTAAGGTTATGCACACGTTGGGAGAATGCGCCCTGCAACGAACGCAGCGCGTTTCGCGCAGCCTGTGCAGAACTTGCCTCGATCAAGTCGGCGATGGCTTCCGCCTGCGCCAGATCGAGTTTGTCATTGAGGAATGCACGCTCACTGAATTCACCTGGCCGGGCCAGACGACAGCCCAATTCCAGGCAACGTTTGAGCAACATATCCAGAACGATCGGCCCGCCGTGACCCTGCAGTTCAAGCACGTCTTCGCCGGTGAAGGAGTTCGGTCCCGGGAAATACAGCGCGATGCCTTCGTCCAGCACCTCTTCGTTTTCATTGAGAAACGGGCCGTAGTGGGCAAAGCGGGGTTTGAGTTCGCGACCGCTGATCGCCTTGGCGGCAATGCTCGCCAACGGCCCGGAAATACGGACGATGCCCACACCGCCACGCCCTTGAGCGGTGGCGACAGCTGCGATGGTTTCACGAGGAACGCTCATAAACCGGTATCCAGACAAAAGTGACAGATAGCAAAACGCCCCACTAGGGGGCGTTTTGAGTGGTTATCCACAGTGTAAATCAGGCAGCTGCTTTAGTAGCCGCTTCGACTTTACGCGTGATGTACCACTGTTGGGCGATGGACAGGCAGTTGTTCACTACCCAGTACAGCACCAGACCAGCCGGGAACCACAGGAAGAAGAAGGTGAAGATGATTGGCATCAGCTTCATCACCTTGGCCTGCATCGGATCCGGAGGAGTCGGGTTCAACTGCTGCTGGATGAACATGGTTGCACCCATGATGATCGGCAGAATGAAGAACGGGTCCTTGATCGACAGGTCAGTAATCCACAGCATGAACGGCGCTTGGCGCATTTCAACGCTTTCCAGCAGAACCCAGTACAGCGAAAGGAAAACCGGCATCTGCACGAGGATTGGCAAGCAACCACCCAGCGGATTGATCTTCTCTTTCTTGTACAGCTCCATCATGGCTTGCGACATTTTCTGCCGGTCATCGCCATGTTGCTCTTTCAGCGCGGCCAGTTTCGGTGCCACTGCACGCATGCGTGCCATGGATTTGTAGCTGGCAGCCGACAGCGGGAAGAAAATCCCTTTGATCAGCATGGTCAGGAAGATGATCGACCAGCCCCAGTTACCGATCAGCGCGTGGATGTGTTGCAGCAGCCAGAAGATTGGCTGGGCAATGAACCACAGAATGCCGTAGTCGACGGTCAATTCCAGACCTGGGGACAACTCTTTCAGCACAGCCTGGCTTTTCGGGCCGGCGTACAGAACAGCGCTGACTTCAGCTTTTGCACCTGGTGCAACGGTCACTGCCGGAGCGGTGTAGCCGATGATGTAGTTGCCTTTGCTGTCTTTACGGGTCTGGACGACGTTGTTTTCGCCCTTCGCCGGAATCCATGCGGTCACGAAGTAGTGCTGCAACCAGGCAACCCAACCACCGTTAACGGTTTCTTTCAGCTGAGCCTTGTCCATGTCCTTCATCGACACTTTCTTGTACGGCTCGTTACTTGTCCACAGGGCGGCGCCCAGGTAAGTCGCGGTGCCGGTGGCAGTGCTGGAAGAAGGATCGGAGCTGGCGTCACGCTTCAGCTGGGCAAACATCGCACCCGACCAAGGCTTGGCGCTTTCGTTGTCGATCAAGTAGGAAACAGTTACGTCGTACAGGCCACGTTTCACGGTGAAACGCTTGATGTAGTTGACGCCGTCCTTGCTGAACTTGAGGTCCACGACCAATTGGTCCTGGCCGTCAGCCAACTGGTAGATCTTCTTCTCGGAGGAGTAAACCGGACGACCGGCCGGATTTGCGTCCGGACCATCAGTACCGATCAAACCGCTCTGGGCCAGATAAGTCCGCTCGTTGCCGTTATCGAACAACTGGAATGGAATTTCCGGATGGTCCTGGCGACGTGGATACAGCGGCAGCGTCAACTGGGCAACATCACCACCTTGTGGATCGATAGCCAGGTTGAGCACATCCGTTTTGATCTGGATGAGATCTTTGCTTACAGCTACTGGTGTTTCAGCAGGTGCAGTTGCACTGGTATCACTTGCGGCGCGTGGAATGTCGTCACTGACAGAAGCATTATTGCCAGTCGCCGTGTCCGGTAGGCCCGGTGCGGTAGTACTGGAAGCAACATTCTGAGTCGGCAGGGCAGCCTGGCCATAGTCCTGGTTCCATTTAAGAACCATAACGTAGGACACGATTGCCAGGGCGACGATCAGGATCGTGCGTTTGATATCCATGATTACTCGGCCATCGAAGAAGAACGGGAGGTAGGGATAGATGGAACCGGGTCATAACCACCGGGATTCCACGGATGACAGCGACCTAAACGACGAAAGGTCAGCCAGCCACCGCGCAGAAGGCCATGATTTTCTATGGCTTCATACGCGTAGCAGGAACAACTGGGGTAGAAACGACAGTGACTGGCCATCAGAGGACTAATGGCATAGCGATAAAACTGGATCGGAACGAGTGCCAGTTTACGCATCGGGACTGTCTACCCCTACAGTTTCGGTGTTGACTGCTGGTACCGGCTTGCTACGTGCCAGACGCTTCCAGAGCTTGCCGAAATGCTGAATCAATTCGGGGTTTTCTACGTCACCCAAACCTTTGCGCGCGACGATAACGATGTCCCATCCGACCAGAGAATCCTGGTTCAGGCGAAACGATTCGCGCATCAGACGTTTGAGGCGATTGCGCTCGACGGAGAGCTTTACGCTCTTTTTCCCGATAACCAGCCCGAGACGGGGGTGATCGAGATCGTTGTTGCGCGCAAGGAGCAGGAGATTTTTCCCCGGAACCTTGCCGGTAGGGGAGTCAAAGACTGCCTTGAAATGCCGGGGAGTAAGCAGACGCTTTTCCCGACTGAAGTCCTGACTCACCTCCAGTGCCGGCTTATCAAACTGCCAGACGCGCACGACCTTTGGCGCGGCGACGCGACAGAACGGCACGGCCGTTCTTGGTAGCCATGCGAGCACGGAAACCGTGGGTACGAGCGCGTTTGATAGTGCTTGGTTGGAAAGTACGTTTCATTGTCGTGTTACCTGGTTCGTCCACAACGGGCCGGAATGGCCCCCGTTTTAAGAGACCGGGGATTCTAGAGAAAGCAAGCCTCTAGGTCAATTTCCAACCAGCGTTTCCTTATAAATAGATATCCAGGCTTTTTCTCGTCCGCAGGTCCTTCGCTAGATATAAAAATAAAGAAGGAAGTTATTTAAAGCTTTTCTGTAAAGCTTATAAAAGCTAGGCACCCGATCATCTGTGGATAACTGCCTTTAGCCCATCTATCTCGTGCTGTACAGAGAATGACAACTACGGTGGAAAACGGTGGTCAGCCTGTGCTGCGCTGTCGGATAAGCTGTGTGTGGAATGGGTAGTTATCCACAGGCAGGTTATCCACCGAGTTTCGCCCCCACTTGTCCAGTGCCCTCATGGGCAGTTATCCACAGAGCTTATTCACATACCATTGGTCGTCTTTTTGACGGTTACCGCGTTGATAATTCATGGCCTGTGCGCAACCTGCATGTGGATAAGTGGACGTCTGGCCGCTACAATGGCCGCTTGTTTTTGCCTCACCGGCTTTCAACTTAGGGGATATCCGTGTCAGTGGAACTTTGGCAGCAGTGCGTGGAGCTTTTGCGCGATGAGCTGCCTGCCCAACAATTCAACACTTGGATCCGTCCACTACAGGTCGAAGCCGAAGGCGACGAGTTGCGTGTTTACGCACCGAATCGTTTTGTTCTCGACTGGGTAAACGAAAAGTACCTGGGCCGCGTCCTTGAACTGCTGGATGAGCATGGCAATGGCATGGCGCCTGCGCTCTCCTTATTAATAGGCAGCAAACGCAGTTCGGCACCGCGTGCGGCACCGAATGCACCGTTGGCTGCCGCAGCTTCCCAGGCTCAGGCCGCTCAAGCACCACTCAGCGCGCCAGCACCTGCTCCCGCGGTCCAACAGACCAAGCGTGCAACGCAAAAAGTCGCCGAGGTGAGTGAAGAGCCGTCTCGCGACAGCTTCGACCCAATGGCCGGCGCCAGTTCGCAACAGGCACCGGTTCGCTCCGAGCAGCGCACGGTGCAGGTCGAGGGCGCGCTCAAGCACACCAGCTACCTGAACCGGACCTTCACCTTCGAAAACTTCGTTGAAGGTAAATCCAACCAACTGGCCCGGGCTGCAGCCTGGCAAGTGGCGGATAACCCGAAGCACGGTTACAACCCGCTGTTCCTTTATGGTGGCGTCGGCCTGGGTAAGACCCACTTGATGCACGCGGTGGGTAACCACCTATTAAAGAAGAACCCGAATGCCAAGGTCGTTTACCTGCACTCGGAGCGCTTTGTCGCTGACATGGTCAAGGCCCTGCAGCTGAACGCGATCAATGAGTTCAAGCGCTTCTACCGTTCGGTGGATGCGTTGCTGATCGATGACATTCAGTTCTTCGCCCGCAAAGAGCGATCCCAGGAAGAGTTTTTCCACACCTTCAACGCCCTGCTTGAAGGTGGCCAGCAGGTCATCCTTACCAGTGACCGCTATCCAAAAGAAATCGAAGGACTTGAAGAACGCCTTAAATCCCGCTTCGGCTGGGGCCTGACGGTTGCCGTCGAGCCTCCGGAGCTGGAAACCCGCGTAGCGATCCTGATGAAAAAGGCCGACCAGGCTAAAGTCGATCTGCCACACGATGCGGCATTCTTCATTGCCCAGCGCATTCGCTCCAACGTCCGCGAGCTGGAAGGTGCGCTCAAACGCGTCATTGCCCACTCTCACTTCATGGGTCGCGATATCACCATCGAGTTGATTCGCGAATCTCTGAAAGACTTGTTGGCGCTGCAAGACAAACTGGTCTCTGTGGATAACATTCAGCGCACGGTCGCCGAGTACTACAAGATCAAGATATCCGATCTGCTGTCCAAGCGTCGTTCACGCTCGGTCGCACGTCCGCGTCAGGTTGCAATGGCGTTGTCCAAAGAGTTGACTAACCACAGCCTGCCGGAAATCGGTGATGTGTTTGGCGGCCGCGACCACACGACCGTTTTGCACGCCTGCCGCAAGATCAACGAACTCAAGGAATCCGACGCGGACATCCGCGAGGACTACAAGAACCTGCTGCGTACACTGACCACTTGATGAACACCAGCGCAGCTTATTAAGGCAAGGGACTAGACCATGCATTTCACCATTCAACGCGAAGCCCTGTTGAAACCCCTGCAACTGGTCGCAGGCGTCGTCGAGCGCCGACAGACCTTGCCGGTGCTCTCCAACGTGCTGCTGGTTGTCGAAGGCCAGCAACTGTCGCTGACCGGTACCGACCTGGAAGTCGAGCTGGTCGGTCGTGTGCAACTCGAAGAGCCTGCGGATCCGGGTTCCATCACCGTGCCTGCGCGCAAGCTGATGGACATCTGCAAGAGCTTGCCGAACGATGCGCTGATCGACATCAAGGTCGACGAGCAGAAGCTCGTGGTAAAGGCTGGCCGTAGCCGCTTTACCCTGTCGACCCTGCCGGCCAACGATTTCCCAACGGTTGAAGAAGGCCCTGGCTCGCTGACGTGCAGCCTGGAGCAAAGCAAACTGCGTCGCCTGATCGAACGCACGAGCTTCGCCATGGCCCAGCAAGACGTGCGTTATTACCTGAACGGCATGCTGCTGGAGGTTTCTGAAGGCATCATCCGCGCCGTGGCCACTGACGGTCACCGTCTGGCCATGTGCTCGATGAAGGCGGATATCGGTCAGCCGGATCGCCACCAGGTGATCGTGCCGCGCAAGGGTATCCTTGAGCTGGCGCGTCTGCTGACCGAGCCGGACGGCATCGTCAGTATCGTGCTGGGTCAACACCACATCCGCGCCACTACCGGCGAGTTCACCTTCACCTCGAAACTGGTCGACGGCAAATTCCCTGACTACGAGCGCGTTCTGCCAAAAGGTGGCGACAAACTGGTACTCGGTGATCGCCAGGCCCTGCGTGAAGCCTTTAGCCGCACCGCGATTCTGTCCAACGAGAAGTACCGCGGCATCCGTCTGCAATTGGCCAACGGTCAGCTGAAGATCCAGGCGAACAACCCGGAGCAGGAAGAAGCTGAAGAAGAAGTGGGCGTTGAGTACAACGGCGGCAATCTGGAAATCGGCTTCAACGTGAGCTATCTGCTCGACGTGCTGGGTGTTATGACCACCGAGCAGGTTCGCCTGATCCTGTCCGACTCCAACAGCAGTGCGCTGGTGCAGGAGTCCGACAACGACGACTCGGCTTACGTCGTCATGCCGATGCGTCTGTAATCATGCTCAGCAGAAGCTAGATGTCCTTAAGTCGCGTCTCGGTCACCGCGGTGCGCAATCTGCACCCGGTGACCTTCTCCCCCTCCCCCCGAATCAATATTCTTTACGGCGCCAACGGCAGCGGCAAAACCAGTGTTCTGGAAGCCATTCACCTGCTGGGGCTTGCCCGTTCGTTTCGTAGCAGCCGGCTCTTGCCCGTCATTCAGTACGAGCAGTTGGCGTGCACGGTGTTTGGGCAGGTTGAGGTGGCCGAGGGCGGCCACAGCGCCTTGGGGATATCTCGCGACCGTCAGGGAGAGTTCCAGATACGCATCGACGGTCAGAACGCTCGTAGCGCGGCGCAACTGGCGGAGATCCTGCCGCTTCAGCTGATTAACCCGGATAGTTTCCGCTTGCTGGAGGGCGCGCCGAAGATTCGTCGGCAGTTTCTCGACTGGGGCGTGTTCCACGTGGAACCGCGATTCATGTCCACTTGGCAGCGCTTGCAGAAGGCCCTGCGCCAGAGAAACTCTTGGCTGCGGCATGGTACACTTGACGCCGTTTCGCAAGCGGTTTGGGACAGGGAACTGTGCCAGGCCAGCGCTGAAATAGATGAATACCGCCGCGCTTACATCAAAGCCTTGAAACCAGTCTTTGAACAGACCTTGAGCGAACTGGTTGAGCTCGAGGGCTTGACGCTCAGTTATTACCGCGGTTGGGACAAGGACCGCGAGCTGAGTGCTGTGCTCGCCGGATCCCTTCAAAGGGATCAGCAAATGGGTCATACCCAGGCTGGACCACAACGTGCTGATTTGCGTCTTAGATTGGGCGCACATAACGCCGCGGACATCTTGTCCCGTGGCCAGCAGAAGTTGGTGGTCTGTGCATTGCGGATTGCCCAAGGGCATCTGGTGAGCCAGGCCCGACGCGGCCAGTGTATTTATCTGGTGGATGACCTGCCGTCCGAACTGGACGAGCACCACCGTCGCGCGCTTTGCCGCTTGCTGGAAGACTTACGCTGCCAGGTGTTTATCACCTGTGTAGATCACGAATTATTGAGGGAAGGCTGGCAGACGGAAACGCCAGTCGCTCTGTTCCACGTGGAACAGGGCCGTATCACCCAGACCCACGACCATCGGGAGTGAAGGCATTGAGCGAAGAAAATACGTACGACTCAACGAGCATTAAAGTGCTGAAAGGCCTGGATGCCGTACGCAAACGTCCCGGTATGTACATTGGTGACACCGACGATGGCAGCGGTCTGCACCATATGGTGTTCGAGGTGGTCGACAACTCGATCGACGAAGCGCTCGCTGGCCACTGCGACGACATCAGCATCATTATCCACCCGGACGAATCCATCACCGTTCGCGACAACGGCCGTGGCATCCCGGTAGACGTACACAAAGAAGAAGGCGTTTCCGCAGCCGAGGTCATCATGACCGTGCTGCACGCCGGCGGTAAGTTCGACGATAACTCCTACAAAGTATCCGGCGGCCTTCACGGTGTAGGCGTCTCGGTTGTGAACGCCCTGTCCGAAGAGCTGGTCCTGACCGTTCGCCGCAGCGGCAAGATCTGGGAACAGACCTATATCCACGGCGTTCCGAAAGAGCCGATGAAAATCGTTGGCGAGAGCGAAACCACCGGTACTCAGATCCACTTCAAACCGTCCGACCTGACCTTCAAGAACATCCATTTCAGCTGGGACATCCTGGCCAAGCGGATTCGTGAACTGTCCTTCCTCAACTCCGGTGTCGGCATCGTCCTCAAGGATGAGCGCAGCGGCAAGGAAGAGTTGTTCAAATACGAAGGCGGCCTGCGTGCGTTCGTTGAATACTTGAACACCAACAAGACTCCGGTCAACCAGGTGTTCCATTTCAACATCCAGCGTGAAGACGGCATCGGCGTAGAAATCGCCCTGCAGTGGAACGACAGCTTTAACGAGAACCTGTTGTGCTTCACCAACAACATTCCACAGCGCGACGGCGGTACTCACCTGGTGGGTTTCCGTTCCGCACTGACGCGTAACCTGAACACCTACATCGAAGCAGAAGGTCTGGCGAAGAAGCATAAAGTCGCCACCACCGGTGACGATGCCCGTGAAGGCCTGACCGCGATCATTTCGGTAAAAGTGCCGGATCCGAAGTTCAGCTCCCAGACCAAAGACAAGCTGGTGTCTTCCGAAGTGAAGACCGCGGTCGAACAGGAAATGGGCAAGTACTTCTCCGACTTCCTGCTGGAAAATCCAAACGAAGCGAAACTGGTCGTCGGCAAGATGATCGACGCGGCTCGCGCTCGTGAAGCGGCGCGTAAAGCCCGTGAGATGACCCGTCGCAAAGGCGCGCTGGATATCGCCGGCCTGCCGGGCAAACTGGCTGACTGCCAGGAAAAAGACCCTGCCCTCTCCGAACTGTACCTCGTGGAAGGTGACTCTGCTGGCGGTTCCGCCAAGCAGGGACGTAACCGCCGCACCCAGGCCATCCTGCCTCTCAAGGGCAAGATCCTGAACGTCGAGAAGGCGCGCTTCGACAAGATGATCTCTTCCCAGGAAGTGGGCACCTTGATCACCGCGCTGGGCTGCGGCATCGGTCGCGACGAGTACAACATCGACAAGCTGCGTTACCACAACATCATCATCATGACCGATGCTGACGTCGACGGTTCGCACATCCGTACCCTGCTGCTGACCTTCTTCTTCCGTCAGCTGCCGGAGCTGATCGAGCGTGGCTACATCTATATCGCCCAGCCACCGCTGTACAAAGTCAAGAAAGGCAAGCAAGAGCAATACATCAAAGACGACGACGCCATGGAAGAGTACATGACGCAGTCGGCCCTGGAAGACGCGAGCCTGCACCTGAACGAAGAAGCCCCGGGTATCTCCGGTGAAGCGCTTGAGCGCTTGGTGAATGATTTCCGTCTGGTGATGAAGACCCTCAAGCGTCTGTCGCGCCTGTACCCACAGGAACTGACCGAGCACTTCATCTACCTGCCGGCTGTCAGCCTGGAGCAATTGTCCGATCACGCAGCGATGCAGGAATGGATGGCCCAGTACGAAGTCCGCCTGCGCACCGTCGAGAAGTCTGGCCTTGTCTACAAAGCCAGCCTGCGTGAAGACCGTGAACGTAACGTCTGGCTGCCAGAGGTCGAACTGATCTCCCACGGCTTGTCGAACTACGTAACGTTCAACCGCGACTTCTTCGGCAGCAACGATTACAGAACCGTTGTATCCCTGGGCGCTCAACTGAGCACCTTGCTGGACGACGGCGCGTACATCCAGCGTGGCGAACGCAAGAAGCCGGTCACCGAGTTCAAGGAAGCCCTTGAATGGCTGATGGCTGAAAGCACCAAGCGTCACACCATCCAGCGATACAAAGGTCTGGGCGAAATGAACCCGGATCAGCTTTGGGAAACCACCATGGACCCAAGCCAGCGCCGGATGCTCAAAGTGACCATCGAAGACGCCATTGGCGCAGACCAGATCTTCAACACCCTGATGGGTGATGCGGTCGAACCTCGCCGTGACTTCATCGAAAGCAACGCCCTGGCGGTGTCCAACCTGGACTTCTGATCCGGGGTTAATTGGACACATTCAGTAGCTCACTAAAATAAACCCCGGCCTTTTCGTCGGGGTTTTTTTTCGTTAATAGGTTGAGAATAGGACCGCTGACTGAGCGCCACGACATTGAGCTGATGAACGACGAGGGATGAGAATAATGGACGAGCAATACCAGTCTTTTGAAACGCAAAAGCAGATCGACGAGCAAGGAGCGGAATATTGGTCTGCGAGAAACCTTTCAAAACTGCTCGATTATTCTGAATATCGCCATTTTCAGTCTGTTTTGAATAGAGCCAAAGAGGCTTGTTCGAACAGCGGTCAGACTATTCTGGACCATTTCGAGGATGTGCTCGTGATGGTCAGGATAGGTTCAGGGGCTCAAAGGGAGCTGCGGGATGTAATGCTTTCGCGCTACGCCTGCTATCTGGTTGTCCAGAACGGTGATCCGTCCAAGCCAATTATTGCTGCTGGTCAAACGTACTTCGCCATCCAGACACGTCGGCAGGAGCTTGCCGATGACACTACCTTCCAGCAACTGAAGGAAGATCAGAAGCGCTTACTGCTGCGCAATGAATAACAACCAGCTTGTGGAGGTTGCGCAGCAAGCAGGTGTGGAAACCGGACTAGACTTCGCAATTTTTCTAAACCATGGATATCAGGGGCTCTATGGGGGGCTTGATCAAAAAGCTATCCACAGGCGTAAAGATCTCAAGAGAAGCCAGAAGATTCTTGATCATATGGGTTCTACTGAATTAGCGGCCAATCTGTTCCGTGCTACACAAGCTGAAGAAAAGCTTCGTCGCGATGACGTCAAGAACAAGCAGCACGCAAATCAAGTTCACTTAGAAGTTGGTAAGAAGGTCCGCGAAACCATCGCAGATTTGGGAGGCACCATGCCGGAGGATCTCCCCACCCCCGAAAATAGCATCAAGCAAATAGCGTCCGCTTTGAAAAAGCTGCAGAACAAGCCCTCTACGGAATGAGCGGTATCCTTGTTTTAGTCTTTAGTGCACCGCAAATCCCAGGCATAAAAAAACCGGCTATATCAGCCGGTTTTTTTGCGCCCGAAAAAAACTTATGCACCATTTCCCGCGTTTTATGTGTTTAAGAAATATGTATATAAATCATAAAGATATGATCATAAATCCATAGTTTTCAGTAAAACGGTACACAGGTTATCCACAGAATCTCAGACAGCGACCTGATCGTTCGCAGAGGGTGCAGCCGGAGCTGCCGGCAGCGAACCCATTTCCCTTTGCATTTGCTCGTTCCAGCTCTGCACCCGGTCATTCAGGTCGGCAATGGCGCGCGGCCCACTGCCCACGGCGTACATCGGTTTTCCGATGATCACGGTGATGACGCCTTGCTTCTTCGCCCAACCGGTTTTCGGCCAGAACTTGCCAGCATTGTGCGCAATCGGCAGGACTGGAAGTGCTGCGTTGACCGCCAACGCGGTGCCACCGCGGGAAAACTTGCCGATGGTGCCATAAGGAACGCGAGTCCCTTCGGGGAAGATCAGCACCCAGACGCCATCCTTCAGCAGTTCATCGCCTTTCTTCGCCACATGCTTGAGCGCGGCTTTCGGATTGTCACGGTCGATGGCGATCGGTCGCAGCATGGCCATGGCCCAGCCGAAGAACGGCACATACAGCAAGGAGCGCTTGAGCACCTGGCTCAACGGCTCGAAGTAAGCGGAGAGGAAGAATGTTTCCCAGGTGCTCTGGTGGTTCGACTGAATCACGCAAGGCTGGTCAGGCACGTTCTCGGCGCCCTTCACTTCGTAGCGGATGCCGAGGAACACTTTGCTCAGCCACAAGGCGCAACGGCACCAATATACGTTGATGAAGCGATAGCGCGCCTTGAAGGGCAGGAACGGCGCGATAAAAAAGCTCAGGCTGCACCAAAGCAAGGAGCTGGTGCCCAGCAACAGATAAAAGAGGAACGTTCTGATGGCCTGCAGTATCGACATGGCGACGTTTACCGTGCGGGCTCTGCCCGTCTATATAAAGCGCACTCCCGATCAATCCTTGGTCAGGAAATTCGAAAGCACTCTAATTGTGGATAAGTTCTGCGGCAATCGCCGCCAGATCGTCAAATATCAAGGTGCCTACCGGTAGGGTCTTGCCCAAAGTCTTTTCGCCTTTCCCGGTCCTTACTAAAACTGGCTGAGAATCGACGGCTTTTGCGGCTTCCAGGTCACCAAGACTGTCGCCGACGAACCATAGATCAGTCAGCAATACGTTGTAATGCGCGGCGATGGTTTTCAACATCCCGGGTTTTGGCTTGCGGCAATCGCAGCCGTCGTCCGGCCCGTGCGGGCAGTAGACGATCAGCCCGACCTCGCCGCCCTGCTCCGCCACTAGCGAGCGCAAGCGCTCGTGCATGGCGTCCAGGGTCGCGATGTCGTAATAGCCGCGAGCAATGCCCGACTGGTTGGTAGCCACAGCTACCGTCCAGCCGGCCTTGCTCAACTGCGCGATGGCTTCGATCGAACCGGGGAGCGGAATCCACTCCTCCACCGACTTGATGTAAGCGTCGGAGTCGAAATTGATCACCCCGTCCCGATCGAGAATCAGCAGTTTCAACAGCAGTCCCTCAGCCCAGCATCGAAATGTCGGCAACGCCGAGGAACAGCCCACGCAGGCGCGCCAGCAATGCATAACGGTTGGCGCGGACCTTGGCGTCTTCAGCGTTGACCATCACCGCTTCGAAGAACGCATCCACCGGCTCGCGCAAGGCAGCCAGACGTGCCAGCGATTCGCTGTACTGACGCGCCGCAGCCATCGGCTGGACAGCCTGGTCAGCCTGCTGGATCGCCGAGTACAGGGAGAACTCGTTGGCATTGTCGAAGTACTTGGCTTCCACGACCGAAGGAACGGAGCCTTCGACCTTGCTCAGCAAGTTCGAAACGCGCTTGTTCACCGCAGCCAGGGCAGCGGCTTCCGGCAGTTTGCGGAACGCTTCTACCGCTTGAACGCGCTGATCGAAGTCCAGCGCCGAACCCGGCTTCAGTGCACGAACCGACAGGTAAGTCCCGACATCCACGCCTTCGTCTTCGTAACGCGCACGCAGGCGGTCGAAGATGAACTCCAGCACCGAGTCGTTGAGGCCGGCAACCTTGACCTTGGTACCGAACGCATTCACGGCAAACGCCACGGCGTCGTTCAGGTCGAGGTCGAGCTTCTTGTCGATAAGGATGCGCAACACGCCGAGTGCCGCACGACGCAGGGCATACGGGTCTTTGCTGCCAGTAGGCAACATGCCGATACCGAAAATGCCCACCAGCGTGTCGAGCTTGTCGGCGATGGCCACGGCCGCACCGGTCAGGGTGGTCGGCAGTTCAGCACCGGCACCGCGCGGCATGTACTGCTCGTTCAGCGCCAGGGCAACTTCTTCCGGCTCGCCATCGTTGAGGGCGTAGTAGTAACCGGCGACACCTTGCATCTCCGGGAACTCACCGACCATCTCGGTTGCCAGGTCGCACTTGGACAGCAGGCCGGCACGGGAGGCCCAGGCAGCGTTACCGCCAATGCGTTGAGCGATGAACGCAGCCAGTTTGGAAACGCGCTCGGCCTTGTCGTAGACGCTGCCGAGTTTTTCCTGGAACACCACGTTCTGCAGGCGCAGGTTGAAGTCTTCGAGTTTTTGCTTTTTGTCTTGCTTGAAGAAGAACTCGGCGTCGGTCAGGCGTGGGCGAACCACTTTCTCGTTACCGGCGATGATCTGCTGCGGGTCTTTGCTTTCGATGTTGGCCACGGTGATGAAACGTGGCAGCAACTTGCCGTCGGCATCCAGCAGGCAAAAGTACTTCTGGTTGTCCTGCATGGTGGTGATCAGGGCTTCTTGCGGCACATCAAGGAAGCGTTCCTCGAACGAGCACACCAGCGGCACCGGCCATTCAACCAGCGCGGTCACTTCATCGAGCAGGGATGGAGGAACGATGGCAGTACCTTCCTGCATCGTTGCCAGCTCTTCGGTGCGCTTGCTGATCAGCTCGCGACGCTCGTTGGCATCGGCCAATACGTAAGCGGCACGCAGGTCGCTCAGGTAATTGGCCGGCGAAGTGATGCGTACGCTTTCCGGATGATGGAAGCGGTGACCACGGGAATCACGGCCGGACTTCTGGGCGAGGATCGTGCAATCGATGACCTGGTCACCGAGCAGCATCACCAGCCACTGGGTCGGACGAACGAATTCTTCCTTGCGAGCGCCCCAGCGCATGCGCTTCGGGATCGGCAGGTCGTTCAGCGAGTCTTCGACGATGGTTGGCAGCAGGCTCGCAGTCGGCTTGCCGGCGATGCTTTGGCTGTAACGCAGTTTCGGACCGCTCTGATCGATTTCGCTCAGGTCGACGCCGCACTTCTTGGCAAAACCCAGGGCTGCTTGAGTCGGGTTGCCTTCAGCATCGAACGCGGCCTGACGCGGTGGGCCGTCGAGGTTGATGCTGCGATCCGGCTGATGGGTCGACAGCGAAGTGATCAGCACCGCCAGGCGACGTGGCGCGGCGTAGACGGTTTTGGTCTCGTAGTTCAGGCCAGCGGCTTGCAGGCCCTTGTCGATACCGGCCAGGAACGCGTCGGCCAAAGTGTTCAGGGCTTTGGGTGGCAGTTCTTCGGTGCCCAGTTCAACCAGAAAATCTTGAGCACTCATTGTGCAGCCTCCAGCTTGGCCAGTACTTCATCACGCAGGTCCGGGGTCGCCATCGGGAAGCCCAGCTTGGCGCGGGCCAGCAGGTAGGCTTGCGCAACGGAACGCGCCAGGGTGCGTACGCGCAGGATGTATTGCTGACGCGCGGTCACCGAGATTGCCCGGCGCGCATCCAGCAGGTTGAAGGTATGGGAGGCCTTCAACACCATTTCGTAGCTTGGCAACGGCAGTGGCTGGTCGAGTTCGATCAGGCGCTTGGCTTCGCTTTCATAGAAGTCGAACAGTTCGAAAAGCTTCTCGACGTTGGCGTGTTCGAAGTTGTAGGTCGACTGCTCCACTTCGTTCTGGTGGAACACGTCGCCGTAGGTGACCTTGCCCATCGGGCCGTCAGCCCAGACCAGGTCGTAGACCGAGTCCACGCCTTGCAGGTACATGGCCAGACGCTCGAGACCGTAAGTGATCTCGCCGGTCACCGGGTAGCACTCGATGCCGCCCGCTTGCTGGAAGTAAGTGAACTGCGTCACTTCCATGCCGTTGAGCCAGACTTCCCAGCCCAGACCCCAGGCGCCCAGCGTTGGCGACTCCCAGTTGTCTTCGACGAAGCGGATGTCGTGGACCAGCGGGTCCAGGCCGACGTGCTTCAGGGAGCCCAGGTACAGTTCCTGGAAGTTGTCCGGGTTCGGCTTCAGGACCACCTGGAACTGGTAGTAGTGCTGCAGACGGTTCGGGTTTTCGCCGTAGCGGCCGTCAGTCGGGCGACGACTGGGCTGCACATAAGCGGCGTTCCAGGTTTCCGGGCCAATGGCGCGCAGGAATGTAGCGGTGTGGAAAGTGCCGGCGCCTACTTCCATATCGTAGGGCTGAAGTACCACACAACCTTGCTCGGCCCAGTATTGCTGGAGGGCGAGGATCAAGTCTTGGAAGGTACGCACGGCTGGCGTAGGCTGGCTCACGAAATTCACCTGTTTCTTGGGCTGCGATTTAAAGAGCGGGAGTATACCCGATTCGGTCCTGCGCACGCCCCCTGGAGCCTTATGCCACGCTGCTTTTGGTGTTCCGAAGATCCGCTGTACATGGCTTATCACGATCAGGAGTGGGGCACGCCGCTACGCGATGCGCAGGGTTTGTTCGAGTTGCTTTTGCTCGAAGGGTTCCAGGCCGGCCTTTCCTGGATCACCGTGCTGCGCAAACGTGAGCGATATCGCGAGGTATTGTTCGGCTTCGACGTACAGCGAGTGGCGCAGATGAGCGACGCGGAAATCGATGAATTGATGCTCGATCCGGGCATCATCCGCAACCGCCTCAAACTCAACGCGGCCCGTCGCAACGCCCAGGCCTGGCTGGCGCTGGAGGACCCGGTTGAGTTTCTCTGGTCCTTCGTCGGCGGCACACCTGTGATCAATCATTTCAAGGATCGCACCGAGGTGCCGGCGGTCACGCCGGTCGCGGTGGAGATGAGCAAAGGTTTGAAAAAGGCCGGCTTCACGTTCGTCGGTCCGACCATTTGTTACGCGCTGATGCAGGCCTCGGGCATGGTCATGGATCACACGCAAGACTGCGACCGCTACGCTCAGCTCGCCAACGGCGGTTAGAATGGCCGCCTCGCGCACAGCACAAGATCAGGAGTGACCTGTGGATAAGTTTAAAGGCGCCTTGCTGGTAGGCGCTCTGCGGCTGTTTGCCCTGCTCCCGTGGCGGGCAGTGCAGGCCGTGGGCTCGGCCATCGGCTGGGTCATGTGGAAAACCCCCAACCGTTCCCGTGATGTGGTGCGGATCAACCTCGCCAAGTGCTTTCCGCAGATGGACCCGGCTGAACGTGAGCGTCTGGTCGGCCAGAGCCTGCGGGACATCGGCAAGTCCCTGACCGAAAGCGCCTGCGCATGGATCTGGCCTGCCCAGCGTTCCATCGACCTGGTGCGTGAAGTCGAAGGGCTCGACGTGCTGAAGGACGCCCTCGCCTCCGGCAAAGGTGTGGTCGGTATCACCAGCCACCTGGGCAATTGGGAAGTGTTGAACCACTTCTATTGCAACCAGTGCAAACCGATCATCTTCTATCGTCCGCCAAAGCTGAAAGCTGTGGATGATTTGCTGCGCAAGCAGCGGGTTCAATTAGGTAACCGCGTGGCCGCCTCCACCAAGGAAGGCATCCTCAGCGTTATCAAGGAAGTGCGCAAAGGTGGTGCAGTGGGCATTCCCGCTGACCCGGAACCGGCCGAATCCGCCGGGATCTTCGTGCCGTTCTTCGCCACCCAGGCGCTGACCAGCAAGTTCGTACCGAATATGCTTGCCGGCGGTAAAGCGGTCGGCGTGTTCCTGCATGCGCTGCGGCTGCCGGATGGTTCGGGGTACAAAGTGATCCTCGAAGCCGCGCCGGAGGCCATGTACAGCACTGATACCGAAACGTCCTGCGCGGCCATGAGCCAGGTGGTCGAGCGTTATGTGCGGGCCTATCCGAGCCAATACATGTGGAGCATGAAGCGCTTCAAGAAGCGGCCACCGGGTGAAGAGCGTTGGTATTGAGTTGATTGGCATGATCTGTGGATAACCTTGAACCCAGGGTTATCCACAACGGTTCATACAAGGGCGCAAAAGATGTCCGAACACCGCAAATCGTTTCGCATCAAGATCACTCACGAAAGCTTCGGCGAATGCCTCGGCCAGACCCGCAACCTCTCGGCCACGGGCGTCTACGTCAAGCATCCGGGCTTGTCGTCGTTGCCTAAAGGCGCGGTGGTGTATGGACAGGTGCAGGACTTACCCACAGGCGCGCCGCGAGTGCCCATGGAAGTAGTGCTGGTGGATGCCGATGGCATTGGCCTTCGCTACCTCTGATCAGTGCGCCTGACGCTCAAGCTTTTTCAAAAACACCGTCATCTCCTTCTCTGCCTGCTTGTCACCATGGGCGCGGGCGGCTTCCAGGCCCTGCTCCCACGCGTGACGCGCAGCCGCAAAGTCTGCCAGCGCCAGATGGGCCTTGCCTAACAGCTTCCAGGCTGCCGAATACTTCGGATCGAACTCGACGCAACGCTGGAAATGCTCGGCGGCCTTGGCGTTTTCCCCGAGATCCAGATAACCCTTGCCCAGGCCGAAGCGCAGCAATGAGTTATCCACACCCTTGGCGAGCATTTTTTCCAGGGATTCGAGCATTAGTGGATTCCTTATTCGGGTGTGTCAGGGGGGGATCTGTTTTTGTGAGACCGCTATCGCGAGCAGGCTCGCTCCCACAGTTGATCTTCGGTGAACACAGAAGTTGTGTACGGCAGAAATCCATTGTGGGAGCGAGCTTGCTCGCGATGGGGCCGGACCAGCCGACGCAAATTTAGAAGAAGCTCAACCCCACATGGAACAGCTTCTCCACATCCCGAATATGCTTTTTATCCACAAGGAACAAAATCACATGGTCGCCCGCCGCGATCACCGTGTCGTCATGCGCAATGATCACTTCTTCATCACGAATGATCGCGCCAATCGTGGTACCCGGCGGCAACCCGATGTTCTCGATGGACTTGCCAATCACCTTGCTCGACTTCGCATCGCCATGGGCAATCGCCTCAATGGCCTCCGCAGCGCCGCGGCGCAACGAGTGCACGCTGACGATATCGCCACGCCGCACGTGGGCCAGCAAGGTGCCGATGGTCGCCAGTTGCGGGCTGATGGCGATGTCGATATCGCCGCCCTGGATCAAATCCACGTAAGCCGGGTTGTTGATGATCGTCATCACCTTCTTCGCGCCCAGGCGCTTGGCCAGCAGCGAGGACATGATGTTGGCTTCGTCATCGTTGGTCAGGGCCAGGAAAATGTCGGCGTCGGCGATGTTCTCTTCCATCAGCAAGTCGCGGTCGGAGGCGCTGCCCTGCAACACCACGGTGCTGTCGAGGGTGTCCGAGAGATGGCGGCAGCGGGCCGGGTTCATCTCGATGATCTTCACCTGATAACGGCTTTCGATCGCTTCGGCCAGACGCTCACCGATCTGCCCGCCACCGGCGATGACGATGCGCTTGTAGGTTTCATCCAGGCGGCGCATTTCGCTCATCACCGCGCGAATATTCGCCTTGGCGGCGATGAAAAATACTTCGTCGTCAGCCTCGATCACCGTATCGCCCTGGGGCAGGATCGGCCGGTCACGACGGAAAATCGCGGCAACCCGGGTTTCTACGTTGGGCATGTGTTCACGCAACTGGCGCAATTGCTGACCCACCAACGGTCCGCCGTAGTACGCCTTGACCGCCACCAGTTGCGCTTTGCCTTCGGCGAAGTCGATCACCTGCAAGGCGCCCGGATGCTGAATCAGGCGCTTGATGTAATTGGTCACAACCTGTTCCGGGCTGATCAGCACGTCCACCGGAATTGCTTCGTTATCGAACAGCTCGGAGCGCGTCAGGTAAGCGGCTTCGCGGACCCGGGCGATCTTGGTCGGGGTGTGGAACAGGGTATGGGCGACCTGACAGGCGACCATGTTGGTTTCGTCACTGTTGGTCACCGCCACCAGCATGTCGGCGTCATCCGCGCCGGCCTGACGCAGTACGGTCGGCAACGATCCGCGGCCCTGCACGGTGCGGATGTCCAGACGATCGCCGAGGTCGCGCAGGCGTTCGCCGTCGGTGTCGACCACGGTAATGTCGTTGGCCTCGCTGGCCAGATGTTCTGCCAGCGAACCGCCGACCTGCCCTGCGCCGAGGATGATGATTTTCATCCAGTCACTCCCTTAAAACCCATTAACCGCGCGCGGCGGCGATCTTGATCAGCTTGGCGTAGTAGAACCCGTCATGGCCGCCTTCCTGGGCCAGTAACTGGCGACCGTGAGGTTGCTTGATACCGGCCGCCGTGGCGAGGTCCAATTCACGAGCGCCCGGCGTGCGAGCGAGGAAGGCTTCGATGACTTCGGTGTTCTCGGTCGGCAGCGTGGAGCAAGTGGCGTAAAGCAAGATGCCGCCGACGTCCAAGGTTATCCACATCGCATCGAGCAACTCGCCCTGAAGCACCGCCAGTGCGGCGATGTCATCCGGTTGGCGAGTCAGCTTGATGTCCGGGTGACGACGGATCACGCCGGTGGCCGAGCACGGTGCATCGAGCAGGATGCGCTGAAACGGTTTGCCATCCCACCAAGTCGCGGTGTCGCGGCCGTCGGCGGCAATCAGTTCGGCGCTAAGGCCCAGGCGTGCGAGGTTCTCACGCACGCGCACCAGACGTTTGGCTTCCAGGTCCACCGCCACGACGCCCGCCAGTTTGGGCTCGGCTTCGAGGATGTGGCAGGTCTTGCCGCCCGGTGCGCAGCAGGCATCGAGCACCCGCTGGCCCGGCGCCAGGTCGAGCAGGTCGGCGGCCAGTTGCGCCGCTTCGTCCTGCACGCTGATCCAGCCTTCGGCGAAACCCGGCAGGCTGCGCACGTCGGACGCGGCTTCGAGGATGATGCCGTCCTGACTGTAAACGCATGGCGTGGCGGCGATGCCAGCCTCAGTCAGCAAGCCGAGATACGCATCACGGGTGTGATGACGACGGTTGACCCGCAGAATCATCGGCGGATGCGCGTTGTTCGCCGCGCAAATGGCTTCCCACTGCTCAGGCCAGAACGCCTTGAGGGATTTTTGCAGCCAGCGCGGATGCGCGGTGCGCACCACCGGGTCGTGTTCCAACTCGGCCAGCAGCGCTTCGCTTTCTCGTTGGGCGCGGCGCAAAACAGCGTTGAGCAAGGCTTTGGCCCAGGGCTTTTTCAGCTTGTCGGCGCAACCGACGGTTTCGCCGATGGCGGCGTGGGCCGGGACGCGGGTGTAGAGCAATTGATAGAGGCCGACCAGCAACAGCGCCTCGACATCGGCGTCCGCTGCCTTGAATGGCTTCTGCAACAACTTGGCCGCCAGCGCCGACAGACGTGGCTGCCAGCGCGCGGTGCCAAACGCCAGGTCCTGAGTGAAGCCGCGATCACGGTCTTCAACCTTGTCCATTTGAGTCGGCAGAGAACTGTTGAGTGAGGCTTTTCCGTTAAGAACAGCGGCGAGTGCCTTGGCGGCGGCCAGACGTGGATTCATTGAGCGTCCGCCGCTTGACCGAGGATCGTGCCGAGGGCGAATTTCTCACGACGGCTGTTGAACAAGTCGCTGAAGTTCAGCGCCTTGCCGCCGGGCAATTGCAGACGGGTCAGGCACAGCGCCTGCTCACCGCAAGCGACGATCAACCCGTCCTTGCTGGCGCTGATGATCTGGCCCGGTGCGCCCTGCCCCTCGGCGAGGCTCGCGGCCAGCACCTTCAGCGCTTCGCCGTTCAGCGTGCTGTGGCAGATAGGCCACGGATTGAAGGCGCGGACCAGGCGTTCCAGCTCAATGGCCGGACGGCTCCAGTCGATGCGCGCTTCCTCCTTGTTCAATTTGTGAGCGTAGGTGGCGAGGCTGTCGTCCTGCACTTCGCCTTCCAGTGTGCCGGCCGCGAGGCCGGCAATCGCCTGAATCACGGCCGGTGGGCCCATTTCTGCCAGACGGTCGTGAAGGCTGCCGCCAGTGTCTTCGGCGGTGATTGGCGTGGTGACTTTCAGCAGCATCGGACCGGTGTCGAGGCCCAGTTCCATGCGCATCACGGTCACGCCGCTTTCGCTGTCGCCCGCTTCGACGGCACGCTGGATCGGCGCCGCTCCGCGCCAGCGTGGCAGCAACGAGGCGTGGCTGTTGATGCAACCCAGGCGCGGAATATCCAGCACCGCTTGAGGCAGGATCAGGCCGTAGGCGACCACTACCAGCAAGTCCGGTTTCAGTGCAGCCATTTCAGCCTGTGCGTCTTCGTTGCGCAGGGTCGGCGGCTGCAACACCGGGATATTGTTTTCCAATGCGAGTTGCTTGACCGGGCTCGGCATCAGCTTTTGCCCACGGCCCGCCGGACGGTCCGGCTGGGTGTAGACCGCGACGATCTCGTAAGGGCTGGCGAGCAGGGCCTTGAGGTGTTCGGCGGCGAATTCCGGGGTGCCGGCAAAGACGATGCGCAGTGGCTCAGTCATGGGAGCAATCTCTGAAAAGAAAAAGGCTTGCCGCAGCAAGCCTTTGAAAGAAGGGCATCAAGCGTTCTGGCGATGGAGCTTTTCCAGTTTCTTCTTGATTCGGTCGCGTTTGAGGTTGGACAGGTAGTCGACGAACAATTTGCCATTGAGGTGGTCGCATTCGTGCTGGATGCACACGGCGAGCAAGCCTTCGGCGATCAGTTCGTAAGGCTTGCCGTCGCGGTCCAGGGCCTTGACCTTGACCTTCTGCGGGCGATCGACGTTTTCGTAGAACCCCGGCACCGAGAGGCAGCCTTCCTGGTATTGCTCCATCTCGTCGGTCAGCGGTTCGAACTCGGGGTTGATGAACACCCTTGGTTCTGTGCGGTCTTCGGAGAGGTCCATCACGACGATACGTTTGTGCACGTTGACCTGGGTCGCGGCGAGGCCGATGCCTGGCGCTTCATACATTGTTTCAAACATGTCATCGACCAACTGACGCACTTCGTCGTCCACTACGGCCACAGGTTTGGCGATAGTGCGCAGGCGCGAGTCGGGAAATTCGAGGATGTCTAAAATGGCCATAAGCTTAATTGCTGCACGTGTGAGGTAAAGTCGGGCGATGGCCTGGCGGGTCCGAAGATGCCGGCTACCGTTGTGAAGCGTAGCTCCCTTTTCTTTTCAGAAACGAGGAGCGAGCCACGAGGGCTCTGGCGTTTCACGCGAACGCACATAATAAAGGGATTCACCGCATGAGGAAATCACTACTCGCCTTGCTCCTTCTGGCCTCGGCCGGTTTGGCGCACGGGCAAGTGCAACTCAAGGAAGGTTTTCCACAGCAATACACAGTGGTGGCGGGTGACACACTCTGGGACATTTCCGGAAAATTCCTCCGGGAGCCGTGGAAGTGGCCGGAGCTGTGGCAGGCCAATCCACAGATCGAAAACCCCAATCTCATCTACCCCGGCGACTCGCTGTCGCTGGTCTACGTCAACGGCCAGCCACGCCTGACCCTCAATCGCGGGACTTCGCGTGGCACCATCAAGCTCTCGCCACGGGTGCACAGCTCGCCGGTAGCCGATGCGATCCCGAGCATTCCGTTGAAATCGATCAACAGCTTTTTGCTGAGCAATCGCATCGTCGACAAGGTCGAGGACTTCGATAAAGCGCCTTACATTGTCGCCGGCGATGCCGAACGCGTGCTGAGCGGCACCGGTGACCGCATTTTCGCCCGCGGCCATTTCGACCCTGATCAACCGGGTTACGGCATCTTCCGTCAGGGCAAGGTTTACACCGATCCCGACAGTAAAGAGTTTTTGGGGATCAATGCGGATGACATCGGCGGTGGCGAGATTGTGGCTACCGAAGGCGACGTCGCCACGTTGGCGCTGCAACGCACGACTCAGGAAGTCCGTCTAGGCGACCGTTTGTTCAGCGGTGAGGAGCGATCCATCAACTCGACTTTCATGCCCAGTGCGCCAAAAACCCAGGTCAATGGGTTGATCATCGATGTGCCGCGCGGCGTCACGCAGATTGGCGCAATGGATGTCGTCACGCTGAACAAGGGCCAGCGCGATGGCCTGGCCGAAGGCAATGTTCTGGTGGTGATGAAAACCGGTGAAACCGTGCGTGACCGGATTACCGGCCAACCGCTGAAAATTCCCGATGAGCGTGCTGGTTTGCTGATGGTTTTCCGCACCTACGACAAACTCAGTTACGGGCTGGTACTCCACGCTTCGCGCTCGCTGGCGGTCATGGACAAAGTGCGAAATCCGTAAGCAGGCTCCACAAGTTACCAACAGAGTTATCCACAGCTTATTCCCGTTTGTACGGGGCTCATAACGATCAAGGATGATCCATGTCGCTGTCTGCCGTCACACCGGTTTCCCCTGCGGAACTGGAAGCTCGTTTACGTCTGCACCGTTTGCCGGAGCTCGGTCCGGCGCGTTTCAAAAAATTGCTCGAAGCGTTCGGCTCGGCGTCCAAAGCCATCAGTGCACCGGCCAGTGCCTGGCGCTCGCTGGGCTTGCCCCTGGCGTGCGCCGAGGCGCGGCGCTCCGATCAAGTGCGCGATGGCGCGAGCCACGCATTGGCCTGGCTAGAGCGCCCGGGCCAGCATTTGCTGATGTGGGACCAGCCCGAATACCCGGCGTTGCTGGCAGAAATCAGTGATGCGCCGCCACTGTTATTTGTGGCGGGCGATCCGGGCATCCTGGAAAAACCGCAATTGGCGATGGTCGGCAGTCGTCGCGCTTCGCGGCCGGGCATGGACACCGCGGCTGCGTTTTCGCGCAGCCTGGCCAGCGCCGGTTTCGTCATCACCAGCGGTCTGGCGCTGGGCATTGATGCCGCCGCGCATCAAGCCGCCCTGGACGTCGGCGGGCGAACGGTCGGTGTACTTGGCACGGGACTTGAAAAGTTTTATCCACAGCGCAATCGGCGGCTGGCCGACGCCATGATTGCGTCGGGCAGCGCGGTGCTTTCCGAGTTCCCGCTGGACACCGGCCCCAGCGCCGGCAATTTCCCTCGGCGCAACCGGATCATCAGCGGATTATCCCTCGGCGTGTTGGTCGTCGAGGCGAGTGTCGCCAGCGGTTCATTGATCACGGCGAGGCTGGCGGCGGAACAAGGGCGCGAGGTCTACGCGATTCCAGGGTCGATCCATCACCCGGGGGCCAAGGGTTGTCATCAGTTGATCCGCGACGGGGCGATGTTGGTGGAAACCATCGAGCACATTCTCGAAGCCTTGCGCGGCTGGCAACGGTTGCCGTTATCCACAGAATCGCTGTCGGCGCCCACTCATCCACTGCTGATGTTGCTTCACGCCGCGCCCCACACCAGTGAAGCACTGTCAGTCAGCAGTGGCTGGGCCTTGTCCAAAGTGCTGGCAGCCCTGACGGAACTGGAAATGGATGGGCAGGCGGTGTGCGAAAACGGGCGCTGGTTTGCGCGGGTGAGCTAGGTTTTATAATGAAGATCGGTAAACTGCGCAGAGCCTTATTCCGGAGAGTTTTTCATGGTCAACAATTGGCGTGTGCAACAAGCCGCACAAGCCGTTCGCGCAGGGGCGGTGATTGCCTATCCAACCGAAGCGGTCTGGGGCCTGGGTTGCGATCCGTGGGACGAAGGCGCGGTTTCTCGTCTGCTGATGATCAAAGGCCGGTCCATGGAAAAGGGCCTGATTCTGGTGGCTGACAATATCCGTCAGTTCGACTTTCTGTTCGAAGACTTTCCCGAGCTGTGGATGGACCGCATGGCCAGTACCTGGCCGGGACCGAACACCTGGCTGGTGCCGCATCAGAATTTGTTGCCCCTGTGGATTACCGGCGCGCATGAAACCGTGGCGCTGCGGGTCAGCGATCATCCGTTGGTGCGGGATTTGTGCGCGGCGGTCGGGCCGTTGGTGTCGACCTCGGCTAACCCTCAAGGGCGCCCTGCGGCGCGCACGCGGATTCGCGTCGAGCAGTATTTTCGTGGGCAGGTGGATTACGTGTTGGGCGGTAACCTTGGCGGGCGCAAGAATCCGAGCGTGATTCGCGATCTCGCGACCGGGAACGTTATTCGCCCGGATTGAGACCGAGGTGTGCCCATCGCGAGCAGGCTCGCTCCCACATTTGATCTTCAGTGAACACAGATTTTGTGTTCGACACCGATCCACTGTGGGAGCGAGCCTGCTCGCGATGGCGTCCGTCAGGGCAACAAAACAGTCGAGCCAGTGGTACGCCGCGCCGTCAACTCGGTCTGCGCTTTCGCCGCTTCAGCCAACGGATATTTCTGGCTGATGTCCACCTTAAGCTTGCCGCTGATGATCATCTCAAACAGCTCATCCGCCATACGCTGCAGATTTTCCGCATTGTTTGCGTAAGTCGCGAGTGTCGGCCGGGTCACGTACAACGATCCCTTTGCCGACAATATCCCCAGGTTCACTCCGTCCACCGCGCCAGACGCATTGCCGAAGCTCACCACCAGACCCCGTGGTGCCGCGCTGTCGAGCGACGTCAGCCAGGTATCTTTGCCGACGCCGTCGTACACCACCGGGACTTTTTTGCCGTCGGTCAATTCCAGCACCCGTTGTGCGACGTTTTCGTGACTGTAGTCGATGGTCGCCCAGGCGCCGTTGGCTTTGGCCAGCGCGGCTTTCTCCGGTGAGCTGACCGTGCCGATCAACTTCACACCCAAGGCCTTGGCCCATTGGCAGGCCAGGGAGCCGACGCCACCGGCAGCGGCGTGGAACAGGATGGTTTCGCCACCCTTGAGTTCATAGGTCTGACGCAGCAGGTATTGCACGGTCAGGCCCTTGAGCATCACACCGGCAGCCTGTTCGAAACTGATGGCATCCGGCAGATGCACCAGATTGGCCTCCGGCAAAACGTGAACGTCACTGTAGGCGCCCAACGGGCCGCTGCCGTACGCCACGCGGTCGCCGACCTTGAACCGGGTTACTTCGCTGCCGACTGCCTCGACCACGCCCGCGCCTTCCGAGCCCACGCCCGATGGCAGGGCGGGCGGCGGATAAAGACCGCTGCGGTAGTAGGTGTCGATGAAGTTCAGGCCGACGGCCTTATTGGACACGCGAACTTGCTGCGGTCCAGGCTCGGCGGGTTGATAGTCGACATACTCGAGCACTTCGGGGCCGCCATGGGTGCGGAACTGGATGCGCTTTGCCATCAGAACTCTCCTTGGGTCATTTGCGAAGCTCCCTATCGGACTCCTAAGCTTGATCCTCGTCAACTGCGGCAGGCCTGTCTGCGATGTTATGCTACGCGCCCATTTGCGCCGGCCCCTGCTCCGATGGAGCGCCGCGTAGCTTTGCCCGATTCAAGGTGATGACATGACGACCCGCACCGAGGCCGTAAAAGCCTACCTGCTCGACCTGCAAGATCGCATTTGCGCTGCCCTGGAAGCTGAAGACGGTGGCACGCAATTCGTCGAAGACGCCTGGACCCGGCCCGCCGGCGGTGGCGGTCGTACGCGAGTGATCGAAAACGGCTCCATGATCGAAAAGGGCGGCGTCAACTTTTCCCACGTCTTTGGCAGCGGCCTCCCACCGTCCGCCAGCGCCCATCGCCCCGAGTTGGCCGGCCGTGGTTTCGAAGCCCTGGGCGTGTCGCTGGTGATTCATCCGCACAACCCTCATGTACCGACTTCCCACGCCAATGTGCGCTTTTTCATCGCTGAAAAAGAAGGCGAAGAAGCGGTCTGGTGGTTCGGCGGCGGTTTCGACCTGACCCCGTATTACGGCAATGAAGAAGACTGCGTGCACTGGCACCGCGTCGCCGAACAGGCCTGCGCGCCGTTCGGCCCGGACGTCTATCCGCGCTACAAAGCCTGGTGCGACAGCTACTTCCACATCAAGCATCGTCACGAGCCACGAGGCATCGGAGGTCTGTTTTTCGATGACTTGAACGAGTGGGACTTCGACACCAGCTTCGCGTTCATGCGCGCCATCGGTGACGCCTACATCGACGCCTACCTGCCGATCGTGCAGCGCCGCAAGAACGATGCGTTTACCGCCAAACAGCGCGAATTCCAGGAGTTCCGCCGTGGCCGCTACGTCGAGTTCAACCTGGTGTACGACCGTGGCACGTTGTTCGGCCTGCAATCGGGCGGGCGTACCGAGTCGATCCTCATGTCTCTGCCTCCGCAGGTGCGCTGGAGCTATGACTGGAAAGCCGAGCCGGGCAGCGAAGAAGCCCGCCTGACCGAATACTTCCTGCAAGACCGCGATTGGTTGGCCAAGGCCTGAACGAGGAGTTCTGATGGACCGTTATGTCGTATTCGGTAACCCGATTGGCCACAGCAAATCGCCGCTGATCCACCGTTTGTTTGCCGAGCAGACCGCTCAGCAACTGGATTACAGCACTTCGCTGGCACCACTCGACGACTTTTCTGAATTCGCCAAGGCGTTTTTCCTTGAAGGTCGCGGAGCGAATGTGACGGTGCCGTTCAAGGAAGAGGCGTATCGCCTGGCCGACAGCCTGACGGAGCGCGCACAGCGGGCCGGCGCGGTGAATACTTTGAGCAAACTCGCCGACGGCAGTCTGCTCGGTGACAACACCGACGGCGCCGGGTTGGTGCGCGACCTGACGGTCAACGCCGGTTTCAGCCTCAAGGGCAAACGTATCCTGCTGCTCGGTGCCGGCGGCGCGGTGCGGGGTGCGCTGGAGCCATTGCTGGCTGAGCAACCGGCGTCTCTGATCATCGCCAATCGCACCGTGGACAAAGCCGAGCTGCTGGCGGAATTGTTCGCCGACCTGGGGCCGGTGTCGGCCAGTGGTTTCGATTGGTTGCAGGAGTCGGTGGACCTGATCATCAACGCGACGTCGGCGAGCCTGTCGGGCGATGTTCCGCCGATTGCGAGCAGCTTGATCGAACCGGGCAAGACGGTGTGCTACGACATGATGTACGGCAAGGAGCCGACCTCGTTCTGCCGCTGGGCCAGTGAACACGGCGCGGCGGTGTCGATGGATGGCTTGGGAATGCTCGCTGAACAAGCGGCGGAAGCGTTCTACCTGTGGCGTGGTGTGCGGCCGGATACGGCGCCAGTACTGGCCGAGCTCCGCCGCCAACTGGCGCTATAACTCCTGTGGGAGCGAGCCTGCTCGCGATAGCGGTGTATCAGTCGATAGTGATGGCGACTGACACTCCGCTATCGCGAGCAG
>NZ_JBOFQE010000023.1:0-20638 GCF_051660785.1 Pseudomonas sp. | reverse complement strand
TCTCGATTCCAGGGCATGGTCAGTACCTCCTGACCATGATTGATACCTGTAAACCATGTCCCCGGTCTCAAACGTAAAGGATGTACCCGGTTTTTACCCACCCCAGCCCTCTCCCCACGGGGGAGAGGGGGAAAGGGAGTCGATCTTCATGGTTTTCGAAACCTGAGTTTGACTCTATTTCCCCGGTCGCAAAATTTCTCAGGAACACCTCGGTCAGTCCCCTCTACCCCCTGGGGAGAGGGTTAGGGTGAGGGGTGGTTCTTGAACTTCTCACACACTCTCCACATTCCGCCCACAAATCCCCCACACACCGATCCCAGACTCTCCCCATCCAAACAGGGAGAGTCCCATGAATCGAAATCTGACCATAAAACTCGGGGCCATTGCCCTTCTGATTCTGCTTTTGCTTATTCCGTTGCTGATGATCAACGGCGTCATCCAGGACCGCCAGCAACTGCGCGACGGTGTGCTCGAAGACATTGCCCGCAGTTCCAGCTACAGCCAGCAATTGAGCGGGCCGTTGATGGTGGTGCCGTATCGCAAAGTGGTGCGCACCTGGAAGCTCAACGAGAAAACCAATGAGCGCTACCAGGAAGTCGGTGAAGAACGCGGTCGGCTGTATTTCCTTCCCGAACGCTTCGAACTCGACGGCCAGGTGCAGACCGAACTGCGTTCCCGGGGCATCTATGAGGCGCGACTGTTCCACGCCGACAACCGCATCAGCGGGCATTTCTCGATCCCGGCACAACTGGGCATCAAGGAAGACTTCGCCGATTACCAGTTCGACCAGCCGTTTCTGGCGGTCGGTATCAGCGACATTCGCGGTATCGAGAACGCCCTGAAACTCGAACTCAATGACCAGCGACTGGACTTCGTGCCGGGCACTCAGGTGGGCTGGTTAGGTGAAGGTGTTCACGTGACGTTGCCAGCGCTGGATGCCAGGCAAGCGACGGAATTGACCTTCGGTTTCGATTTGCGCCTGCAAGGCACTGGTCAGTTGCAGGTCCTTCCAGTGGGCAAGACCAGCAAGGTGTCGCTGAGCGCCAACTGGCCGCACCCAAGCTTCATCGGCAACTACCTGCCGGCCCAGCGTGAAGTCACCGATCAGGGGTTTACCGCCAACTGGCAGACTTCGTTTTTCTCCACCAACTTGCAAGAAGCGCTGAGCAGTTGCGTGTCCGGCGGAGGTTGTGAGGCGTACAACGGCCGCAGCTTTGGCGTCAGTTTCATCGACCCGGTGGACCAGTACCTGAAGAGTGATCGGGCAATCAAATATGCGCTGCTGTTCATCGTCCTGACCTTCGCCGGATTCTTTCTCTTCGAAGTGCTGAAAAGCCTGGCGGTACACCCGGTGCAATATGCATTGGTGGGCGTGGCGCTGGCGTTCTTCTACCTGTTGCTGCTGTCGCTGTCGGAGCACATCGGTTTTGCCCTGGCCTATCTGTCGTCGGCGGGCGGCTGTGTGTTGCTGATCGGGTTCTATGTCTGCCATGTGCTGCGCAGTGTGCGTCACGGCTTGAGCTTTTCCGCGGGGTTGGCGGCGCTGTATGGCTTGCTCTATGGCTTGTTGAGTGCCGAGGATTACGCGCTGTTGATGGGCTCGTTGTTGCTGTTCGGCTTGCTTGGCGTGTTTATGGTGCTGACGCGCAAGCTGGATTGGTACGGGATCGGGCAGAAATCGGCCAAGCCGCTGGCGTTTGATATTGGAGCGGTGGAATGAGCCGGTCGCTGGGGTTGCGTGAGGATCAGCGGGAAGGGGAGGTGTTGGCGACGCTGATATCCGGGTTGTTTCCCTTAGATCCGGTGTGGTGCCATCGCGAGCAGGCTCGCTCCCACAAAGGAACTCCAGTGAACAAAAAATTCATGCACACCAAAGATCAACTGTGGGAGCGACGGTGCGGCGATCCGACCTGCTCGCGATGAGGCCGAAACAGTCAGCGAAAATCTAAACCTTCGGCATCGTCGCCACCATCGAAGGCCGCTGACTCACCTCGAAATACCACGCCGCCAATTGCGGATTCGCCTCGCGCCATTGCAGATCCGGATGGCGCAAGTCGAGGTAACCCAACGCACACGCCACGCTGATCGCCGCCACATCAAAATGGCTGGTCAGCTCGGCAATCGCATCCTTCTCCAACAGCGCCAGCGCGCGACGAATCTTGTCGCGCTGGCCATCGAGCCATTCGTCCCAGTGTTTCTCGGGGGCGCGCAGGGCCACTTCATACCGAACCATCACCGAAGCATCCATGATCCCGTCGGCCAGGGAGGCCAGGGTCAAACGGCGCCAGCGGGCGGAGCCGTCGCGGGGGATCAGCGGATTGCCGACGTGTTGATGATCGAGGTAATCGAGGATCACCCGGCTGTCATGGATGACGTTGCCGTCGTCCAGGCGCAGCGCCGGGATCTTGCCCAGCGGGTTGTCTTCATTGAGGGTCTGGTCCGGATTGACCGGCGTGAGCACGCAGTCTTGCAGCGCCACGCGGTCGGTCTGACCGGTTTCGTGTAGCAGCACCATGACTTTGCGAACGAAGGGCGATAACGAGTTGTGGAACAGGGTCATGCTGGGGGCGGACATGGCAGCGTCTCGGTATTGGGCAGTGCTGGGCAGCATAGCGCGTTGATCCGGGAGCTCAAGCGGTCGCAGCCGCGCTGCTCGGCAGCTGCTACAGGAATCCTCCAGTCAGTTCAGTTCAGTTCAGCGGCGTTGCAGGAATCCTCCATTCAGTTCAAATCAGCGGCGTTGCAGGAGGCCGCGCAGGGCGAGGACGGCAGGGACGCCCAGGCCAAGCCAGCTCAAGGCGTCCCACACGCCATCGCCCAGTAGCGCAGCGAACAACCCCGCAGCGCTGAGCAAGGCGATCACGGTGGGCGTGGCAAAGACCTTCCAGAAGTTCGACTGTCGTGGCCTCATGCTTGAGCCTCTGCTTGTTCGAGCACAGGTTTTTTCGCCGCCTTGCGCCGCACCACCCAAAGATAAACCCCGCTGCCCAGCACGATGATGGTCAGCACATCCAGGGTCGCCCAGAGGATTTTCATCGGCATGCCGCCGTAATCACCGAAGTGCAAGGGTTGTGACATGCCCATGGCGTCCATGTACCACGGTCGTTCGGCCACCGCGGTGACTTGCAGGGTGCTGGCGTCGATCAACACAGGGGTCAGCAGGTGCGAAGTCAGGTGGGTACTGCCTTTCATGAACACGGCGTAATGGTGTTCGCTGGAAAACCGTGTCCCGGGGAAGGCGATGAAATCGGGTTGCATGCCCGGCGCGACGTCTTTGGCGATGTCGAGCAAACGGGTCGCAGGCGCCAGGTGCGTCAGCGGTGGTGCGTCGCGGTACGGCGCGATCATCGCGCTCAAAGCGTCGTTGCGCCAGGCGGCGATCAGCAGGTCGGCGCAGGCACTGATCACGCCGGTGACACCGACCACCAGCGCCCAGGTCAGGGTGACCACACCGATCAGGTTATGCAGATCGAGCCAGCGCAGGCGAGTGGATTTGTCCTGGCGCACGGTGGCGAATTTCAAGCGGCGCATGAACGGCAGGTACAGCACCGTCCCGGAAACAATGGCCACGACAAACATCAATCCCATGAACGCCAGCAGCAATTTGCCTGGCAGGCCGGCGAACATGTCCACGTGCAGGCGCAGCATCACCATCATGAAACCGCCGTTGGCCGACGGCATCTCCAGCGCTTCGCCGGTGCGGGCATCGAGCATGAAAGTGTGCGACGAATTGGGTTCGGTGCCGGCGGTGGCCGCCATGATGGCGATGGCGGCGTTGGGTTCTTCCTCGTCAAAACCGAAATACTGCATGACTTCGCCGGGGCGATGTTTTTCCGCCGCCTGCACTAACTGCTGCAAGTTCAGTTGCGGGGTGTCCGCCGGCATCTGCTTCAACTCGGCGGCATCGCCCAGCAGATGGTCGATCTCGTGATGAAAAATCAACGGCAGGCCGGTCAGCGCCAGCATCAGCAGAAACACCGTGCAGATCAGGCTGGTCCAGGTGTGAATGAACGACCAGCGGCGGATTGTTTTACTTTTCATTTCATGGCCCTTAGAAATACCAAAGCCGTCCTCGAGGGACGGCTTGGGTCTTGGAGCGTTTCAGCTCAGGCAATTACCACTTGTAAGTCGCACTGGCGACGACGCTGCGCTGGTCGCCGTAGTAGCAGTAGAAACTGTCACAGGTGGAAATGTAATCCTTGTCCAGCAGGTTGGTCGCGTTGAGCTGCAGCGATGCACCTTTGAGGCTGTTGTCCAGACGGCCGAGGTCGTAATGGACCGCCGCGTCGAACACGGTATAGGCATCGGCCTTGCCCAGCCAGGTGTTGCCCTGATCGCCGTAGGTGTTGCCGGTGTAGCGAGCGCCGGCACCAATGCCGAAGCCGTCCAGCACGCCGGAGTGCCAAGTGTAATCGGCCCACAGCGAAGCTTGTTGGTTAGGCATCAGTTGCAGGCGATTGCCCTTGAAGTCGCCTTTCTGCACTTCGGACTTGGCCAGGGTGTAGGCGGCGATGATTTTCAGGTTTTCGGTGACGTCGGACACCGCTTCCAGTTCCAGGCCCTTGACCTTCACTTCGCCGGTCTGGCTGGTGATTGGTGTCGCGCCGACGGTGGTGGTGACCGAGACGTTTTTCTGGGTCAGGTCATACACCGCCGCACTGAGCAGAGTGTTGCTGCCCGGTGGCTGGTACTTGATGCCCAGTTCCCACTGCTTGCCTTCGGTCGGCTTGAACGATTCGGTGGTCGAGGCTGATGCGCCAGTGGTTGGCTGGAAGGATTCGGCGTACGACAGGTACGGCACAAAGCCCGAGTCAAACACATAGCTGATCGCCGCGTTGCCGCTGAAGGCCTTGTCGCGCTCGGTGTTGGTGGCGTCGCCCTTGTTGAAGAACTCGGTGCTGGTGTGGACCCAATCCTCACGTCCGCCGACGGTCAGGCGCCATTGGTCGAGGGCCATTTGGTCCTGCACGTACAGGCCGGTCTGGTAGGTCTTCTGGTTGTAGTCGTAGAACGCGGTGGAGCGCGGCGGACGAACGATCGGCTGGCCATAGATCGGGTTGTTGACGTTGGTGGTCAGCCCGTCGCCGAAAATCGAGGTGTAGTTGGTGTTGCTGCGCTGGTGGTCGAGACCCAGCAAAAGGGTGTGGCGAACATCACCGGTGGCGAAGTCGGCCTGGAAATTGTTATCCACGGCGAACTGGCTGATGTCTTCATCGACGATGGTGCTGGTGCGCCCGACGTTGCCTTCGTTATCCACCTGGGTGAACGGATACGAGCCGACAGTCAGCCCCTGGAACGACAGATCGGATTTGGTGTACCGCAGGTTCTGCTTGAACTGCCAGACGTCGTTCAAACGATGTTCGAACGCGTAACCCAGTGCGTAGTAGGTGCGGTCGTAGTATTCCCAGTCCGGGTCGCCAAGGTTCTTGTGATGGGACACCTTGCCGAACGGCATGTCGATCTTGGTGCCTTGCACCGGCAGGAACTGGCTGGTGATGCCGGTATCGTCGCGGGTGAATTGCGTGAGCAATGTGAATTTGGTGTCTTCGTCGATGTTCCAGGTCAGGCTCGGCGCGATGTTGTAGCGCTTGTTGTCGACGTGGTCGATCTGCGTGCCGCTGTCGCGCACCACGCCGCTGAGGCTGTAGAGAAACTGGCCTTCATCATCGATCTTGCCGGTGCTGGCGAAGTTGATCTGGCGCTGGTTGTCGCTGCCGTATTGCAGCTGGATCTCATGGCTGTCTTCAGCGGTGGGACGGCGGCTGACCATGTCCAGCAGACCGCCCGGCGGGGTCTGGCCGTAGACCGAAGACGCCGGGCCACGCAGCAGGGCGAGGCGATCGAGGTTCCAGGTTTCCTGTTTCGGATTGGCGTAGGTGCCTTTTGGCAGCGGCAGGCCATCGAGGAACTGGGTCGGTTCGAAACCCCGTACCCGCAGCCAGTCGGCGCGGGTGTCACTGCCGTAGCTGCTGGCGACGATGCCGGGCATGTAGCGCACGGCGTCGTCGAGGTTCTGCACATTGCGATCTTCCATTTGCTGGCGGGTCGCGACCGAAATCGAGCGCGGCGCTTCGACCAGCGCAGTATCGGTCTTGGTGCCGGCGGCGGTGCGCGTGGCGACGTAGCCTTCGACCGGGCCCCAGGCGCTTTCAGAATTTTCGACTCCGATGACGGCGGTTTCCGGCAGGGCCAGCGTGCCCTCGGGAATGGCGACCAGGCTGTAGGTGCCGGCGCTGCTTTGTTCCAATTGCAGGCCGCTGCCGCGCAAGGCTTCACGCAGGGCGTCGGCCGCGTCGAACTGGCCCTTGACCGGCGCCGAGGTTTTACCGGCGGCCAGCGATGGATTCAACGACAGCGCCAGGCCCGCCTGGCTGGCGATTTGGTTCAGGGTGCTGGTCAGCGGTGCGGCAGGCAGGTTGTAGGCGCGAACGCTGGACGCTTGTTCAGCGGCGATCAGCTGAGTGCTGGCCAAGGGCGTGCAAAGGGCAATGGCGACTGCCAGCAAGCTGGGGCGCAACAAGGTGTCTAGCGAACGGGACATACAGCGGCTCCTGAATGGAAATATTTCTCAATTGCCTAGGTGCCGAACGAGAATCCGAAAGTGATAGGGCTGGATGAAAATAATTTAGATTCAAAAACCTGTGATCTCCCCGTCATGCACTTTCGTGGCGAGGGAGCTTGCTCCCGCTGGTCTGCGAAGCAGACCCAAAAACAGTCACCGCGTTTTAACCATCAGGTTGTAGTTGCCGAGTTTACGACTGCTGCGCAGCCGAGCGGGAGCAAGCTCCCTCGCCACAGGGGGGCGATGTAAATTCAGGGCTTGGTTTCGGCCTTCGCCACCGTCACCCACCACGGCGTGTGCAGTTCGATCTGCACCGGCAGGGTTGGCAGCAGCGCGCTCAGGGCCTTGTCGGTGTCGTGCAGCGGGAAGCTGCCGGTGATTCGCAGGTCAGCGATCTCCGGTGCAACGCCCAAATGCCCGCGTCGATAACGGCCGAGTTCATGCACCAGGTCTTCCAGGCGGGCGTTGTCCACCACTAGCATGCCGCGGGTCCAGGCATCGGCGCCGAGGTTCAGCGCGATGATTGGCCCCAGGCCATTGCTGCGCATCAGCACTTGCTGGCCTTCACGCAGGATCTGCTCTTCAGGACTCGACTGCGGATGGGCCGCCACTGCGGACTGCAAAACGCTCAATCGCGTGCCGTCGTCCTCGCGCTTGACCAGGAATCGCGTGCCCAGCGCGCGCATGCTGCCTTCACGGGTTTCGACGATAAACGGCCGGGCATCGCCATGACCGGTTTCGACGAGAATCTCGCCATCCTGAAGGATGATCAGCCGCTGCTTCTCATCGAAACGCACATCCACAGCGCTGTGAGTGTTGAGATTGATCAGCGTGCCGTCGCTCAGGCGCAGGGTGCGCTGCTCGCCGGTTGCGGTGCGCTGATCGGCCAGCCAGTAGTCGACGGGCAGATAACGATCACCGGCGAACAGTGCCAACCCGATCACCGCGACGATGCTGGCCAGGCCACTGCCGAGCTTGCGTACCCGTCGGCGGATACTTTCGCGCGATTGCAGTAACGCGGTGCGCGCCGGGCCGCTGGCGACGCTGAAACGCTGGTCGAGCATGCCCAACTGGCGCCAGGCCCGGGCGTGTTCCTCGTGGGCGGCGTGCCATTTGGCGAATTCTTCGCGCTCCACCGGGTTGCCGGAATCCAGGGACAATTGCCAGGCAATCGCGGCATCCAGCACGTGGGCTGACACCGGTTTGGAGCTGACCGGGCTCATACCGGCTCACCGTACAGCGCGATGTAGCACTGACGAATGCCTTGGGCCAGGTATTGGCGAACCCGAGGCACCGATACACCCAGGCGCTCGGCGATTTCCGCGTGGCCGAGGCCGTCGAGACGGTTATAGAGAAATGCCGCCCGCGCCTTGCTTGAAAGCTTGCCGAGCAGGCGGTCGATGTTTTTCAGGTCTTCGAGGATCAGCTGCTGTTCTTCCACCGACGGTTGTTCGCCTTCGGGGATCAGCATCAATTCGGTGAGGTAGGCCTGTTCCAGTGCGGCGCGACGGAAATAGTCGAACAGCAAGCCCTTGGCGATCGCCACCAAAAACGCTCGCGGTTCGCGAGGCTCCTTTAGCTCATCGCGGCCCAGCAACCGCACGAAGGTGTCCTGACTCAAGTCCTCGGCTCGTTGCGGGCAGGCCACGTTGCGTCGCAGCCAGGCCAATAGCCAACCGCGATGGTCGCGATACAACGCACCAACGAGCTCACTTTGGGGGCTTTGGACTGACGACACGCAGCATCACCGATTGGGAAGTGTTAACTAACGAGAATTGTTCGCGATTGTGGCAGAGGCGGGGGAGGTAAGCAATTGGCGCTGGTCGGGTGGGGCGTGGGAGGTTTGTTTGGGTGCTCGGCTTGAAATCGACCCCTCACCCTAACCCTCTCCCCAAAGGGGCGAGGGGACTGACAGTGGGTTACTTTAGAAAATTTGCGACTTGAAATATCAAGATGAACTCAAGTTTTGAAATGCATGGAGATCGGCTCCCTTTCCCCCTCTCCCCATTGGGGCGGTCCGACGTTTCGGGAGGGATGGGGTGAGGGGTGGTTCTTGAATTTGCCACTACTTCAAAACGAAGGCGCTCGCTGTCTGCGCTTCCACTGACTCAACCGCTGCTGCAAATTCAACGGGCTGTGAATCTGCTGCTGCCGCGCCCTGCTGAACAGAATCAACGCCAACTCGGCCGTCGCCAGCGCATCAGCACTGGCATTGTGGCGTTCGAAGACTTCCAGCTTGGACCAGTCAATCCACTCATCCAGCCCGGCATCGCGAATGTGCGCCTGAGGGCAAAGCAGCGGCGCGATGTCCGCTACATCCAGAAACACATGCTGCAATTTGTAGCCCAAATGATCTTTCAGCGAGCGCCCAAGCATGTGTTGATCGAACGGCGCATGGAACGCCAGCACCGGACTGTCGCCCACGAACTCCATAAGCTCGAGTAGCGCCAGTCCCGGATCGCTGCCGGCGGCAATCGCACTCGGTCCCAGGCCATGAATCAACACGCTGGGGCTCACTTTCATATCGACACATTGCAGCGTGCGTTCGAACTGTTGGCTGAAATCAATCGCACCGTCCTCGATCACTACCGCACCGATGGACAACACCCTGTCCTTGTTCAGGTTCAGCCCGGTGGTTTCCAGATCGAGCACCACCCAGCGTTGCTCGCGCAGGCTGCATTCGCTCAGTTCCGCCACTGCCGGCAAGCGTTCCAGGCGTTGTTGCAGCTCGCCGGGGAGGACGGGATTGGCCGGTCGCAGCCATGAAAACAGGCTCATAACTGATACCGCAGGGTCAGGCTGCTTTGCAGGCGTTGCGCCTGGCGCAGGGATTCACGCAGGATTCGTCGATCCAGATGATTGAGGCTGTCCGGATCGACCCGGTTGGAGTAGGGCAAGTTCTCCCGGGTTTGTAGCTGATGTTGCTGCATGCGGGTTTGCTGAATGAAGTGATAGGCCTCTTCATACGCGGCGCCGTCCAGCCGTTCGATGACCTCCTTGGCCACCAATGCACGGAAGCGCTCCAGGGTATTGTTGGCGTCGATGCCATGGGCCAGGGCCAGCAATCGGGCGCCGTCGACGAAGGGTGCGAGCCCCTGAACTTTCAGGTCCAGCGTGGCTTTCTCGCCATTCTTGCGCGCCAGCACGAACTCACGGAAGCGACCTACCGGCGGACGGTTACGCAAGGCGTTCTCGGCCATCATCCGCTGGAACAATCGGTTGTCGCCGACTTGATCGAGAATCCCTTGGCGCAGTTGTTCGCAACCTTGCTCATCGCCCCAGACCACGCGCAAGTCGAAATAGATGCTCGAACCCAGCAGGTTCTCCGGCGTCGCCTCGCGAATAAACGCTGCAAACCGCCGTGCCCATTCGGCCCGGGACAAACACAGTTCGGGGTTGCCGGCCATGATGTTGCCCTTGCACAGCGTAAAGCCGCATAGCGCCAGGCTCTGGTTGATCTGCTGGGCAATGGGCAGCAATTTGCCGCGAATCTCGGCGGCATGCGCCGCGTCACGGGCTTCGAACAGAATGCCGTTGTCCTGATCGGTGTGCAGCGTCTGCTCGCGGCGGCCTTCGCTACCGAAGCACAGCCAACTGAATGGAATGCCGGGGTCGCCTTTCTCGGCAAGGGTCAGCTCGATCACCCGGCACACGGTGTGATCGTTGAGCAGGGTGATGATGTGGGTGATCTGAGTCGAAGAAGCGCCATGCGCCAGCATGCGCTCGACCAGTTGGCCGATCTCGCCGCGCAGCGCTACCAGGTTTTCCAGTTTCTGCGCGCTGCGAATGGTCCGCGCCAGGTGCACCAAATCGACCCTTTGCAGGGAAAACAGATCCCGCTCGGATACCACGCCGCACAGACGATGGTCTTTCACCAGACAGACGTGGGCGATGTGTCGCTCGGTCATGGCGATCGCCGCATCGAACGCACTGTGATCTGGCGACAGGAAAAACGGCGCCTGAGTCATGTGGCACTCGATCGCTTGGTTGAAGTCGTTAATCCCGTCGGCCACCACATGCCGCAAGTCGCGCAGGGTGAAGATGCCCAAGGGTGCCTTGTGCTCATCGACGACCACGATGCTGCCGACCTGCTGCTCATGCATCAGGGTCACGGCTTCACGCAATGGCGTGGCGGGGCTGCAGGTCACCGGATGACGCATGGCCAGTTCGCCCAGCCGTGTATTCAGCGAGTATTGAGTGCCGAGGGTTTCCACGGCTTTTTGCTGGACTTGCTGGTTGACCTGATCCAGCAAGCTGCTGACACCGCGTAGGGCAAAGTCGCGAAACGTGGTGGAAAGTGCGAACAATTTGATGAACGCCAGCTTGTTCAGCTGTAGGCAAAAGGTGTCATCGGCCGCCAGGTGTTCGGTGCGGGTCGCCCGCTCACCCAACAGCGCGGCGAGGGGGAAACACTCGCCGGTGGTGATTTCGAAGGTGGTTTCGGTACCGCCCTTGGCCGTATGCGGGCGTTCACCCACGACCCGACCCTGTTTGACGATGTAGAAATGCTCAACCGGCCCATCGGCGGGTTTGATGATGCTCTCGCCTGGGGCGTAGAAACGCATCTGGCATTGTTCAACCAGGTACGCCAGGTGCGCGTGTTCCATTTGATTGAAGGGCGGGAAGCGCTGGAGGAATTGCATAGTGCCCTGGATGTTCTGCAACACCGCGGTTTTCCCTGCCTGTGTGAAGGCGTCCGCTTTACTCATAACCATGACCGCAGTCTTATTTGAATTGTTGTTGTCGGATGACTCAGTCATGGTCGGCCCCCGCGCGCAGGGTGCCCATTGGACGTAAGTCTAGGTCGGGCCTTTCAGGCGTCGGAAGTTAGGAAATGTCTGACGCAAATGTGGGAAAAACCTCCTACATTGGCTATAGGAAAACTTTCCGACGAAGTGCACATTGTGGGCCTGCTTAGCGATGTCTGACGGATGTGCTAGGGAAATGAAATGGAAACGTAGAGAAAACCATGTCCGACCACGATATTTTGAGTGACGCCGAGCGCGAGGCGCTGAGTGCCGTCATGCTCGAACCTGACTTGCCGATGCAGCGGGTGCTGATCGTCGATGACGATAAAGACGCGCGGGAGTTGTTGTCGCAGATTCTGGAACTTGATGGTATTCGATGCAGGACCGCTGCTAGTGGCGAAACGGCACTCAAAATGTTGGTTAATGAAGAGGAACTGAAAAAGCTTTCAATCGGACTGGTGATCACCGACTTACGTATGGGCAATGTAGATGGCCTGGATTTAGTCCGTCAGGTACGTGAGTCAGCTCGGGCAGCTTTGCCGATAATCATCGTCTCTGGCGACGCTGATGTGAAAGATGCCATCGAGGCGATGCATTTGAGTGTGGTGGATTTTCTGCTCAAGCCTATCGATACCGGCAAGCTGTTGGCGCTGGTCAAACACGAGTTGGGAATGGATGTGCAGGAACCGATTTGAAACAAAAAAGCCCTGATCTCTCGATCAGGGCTTTTTTTTGTACGGCGTCAGCGCTCAGTTACAGGCCATTGGCAGCCTTGAACTCGCGACGACGACGGTGCAGGACCGGCTCGGTGTAGCCATTCGGCTGCTTCGTGCCTTCGACCACCAGTTCGACCGCCGCCTGGAAGGCGATGTTGCTGTCGAAGTTCGGGGCCAGCGGACGGTACAGCGCGTCATTGGCGTTCTGACGGTCAACCACCGGCGCCATGCGCTTGAGGCTTTCCATGACCTGATCTTCAGTGACGATGCCATGACGCAGCCAGTTCGCGATGTGCTGACTGGAAATACGCAGCGTCGCACGGTCTTCCATCAGGCCGACGTCATTGATATCCGGCACCTTCGAGCAACCCACACCCTGGTCGATCCAGCGCACCACGTAACCGAGAATGCCCTGGGCGTTGTTGTCCAGTTCGTTCTTGATCTGTTCCGTGGTCCAGCTCGGGTTCACGGCCAACGGAATGGCCAGGATGTCGTCTACCGAAGCACGGGCACGTTTGGCCAGCTCGGCCTGACGGGCGAACACATCGACCTTGTGGTAGTGCAGCGCGTGCAGCGCGGCGGCGGTCGGCGACGGAACCCATGCAGTGTTGGCACCAGCCAGCGGGTGAGCGATTTTCTGTTCGAGCATCGCGGCCATCAGGTCGGGCATCGCCCACATGCCTTTCCCAATCTGCGCACGACCTTGCAGGCCGGTGCTCAAACCGATATCGACGTTCCAGTTCTCGTAGGCGCCGATCCACTTCTCGGCCTTCATGTCCGCCTTGCGCACCATCGGGCCGGCTTCCATGGAAGTGTGGATTTCATCGCCCGTGCGGTCGAGGAAACCGGTGTTGATAAACACCACGCGCTCGCTGGCGGCCTTGATGCAGGCCTTGAGGTTGACCGTGGTCCGGCGCTCCTCGTCCATGATCCCGACTTTCAACGTGTTGCGCGGCAGGCCGAGGGCTTCTTCGATGCGACCGAACAGCTCGTTGGTGAACGCGGCTTCTTCCGGGCCGTGCATCTTCGGCTTCACGATGTAGACCGAGCCAGTGCGGCTGTTCTTGCGCGAGTTGTTGCCGTTGAGGCTGTGGATTGCCGCGAGGCTGGTGATCAGGCCGTCGAGAATGCCTTCCGGCACTTCGTTGCCTTGACTGTCGAGAATCGCATCGATGGTCATCAGGTGACCGACGTTGCGCACGAACAACAGCGAACGACCGTGCAGGCTCAGCTCTTTACCGTCGACGCCGGTGTAAGTTCGATCAGCGTTCATGGTGCGGGTAAAAGTCTGACCGCCCTTGGAGACTTCTTCCGACAGGTCGCCCTTCATCAAGCCGAGCCAGTTGCGGTAGATCACCACTTTGTCATCGGCATCGACGGCGGCGACGGAGTCTTCGCAGTCCATGATGGTGGTCAGTGCGGCTTCCATCAGGATGTCTTTGAGGCCGGCAGCGTCGGTCTGGCCGACGGGGGTGCTGGCGTCGACCTGGATTTCGAAGTGCAGACCGTTGTTTTTCAGCAGGATCGCGGTCGGTGCAGCGGCATCGCCGTGGAAGCCGATCAGCTGAGCGTCATTGCGCAGGCCGGTGTTGCTGCCGCCTTTAAGGGCGACCACCAGCTTGCCGTCAACGATCTTGTAGCCGGTGGAGTCGACGTGAGTGCCGGCCGCCAATGGCGCGGCTTCGTCGAGGAAAGCACGGGCGAAGGCAATGACCTTGTCGCCGCGAACCTTGTTGTAGCCTTTGCCTTTCTCCGCGCCGTCAGCTTCGCTGATGGCGTCGGTGCCGTAGAGCGCGTCGTACAACGAACCCCAGCGAGCGTTCGAGGCGTTGAGCGCGAAGCGGGCATTCATCACCGGCACCACGAGTTGTGGGCCGGCCATGCGGGCGATTTCGTCATCGACGTTTTGCGTCGTTGCCTGGAAATCGGCCGCTTCTGGCAGCAGATAACCGATGTCTTGCAAGAAGGCCTTATAAGCCACGGCATCGTGCGCCTGGCCGGCACGGGATTGGTGCCAGCCATCGATACGAGCCTGGAAATCATCGCGTTTGGCGAGTAGGGCTTTGTTCTTCGGCGCCAGGTCATGAATGACCTTGTCGGCACCGGCCCAGAACTTATCGGCGGTGAGGCCGGTACCGGGAATGGCTTCGTTGTTCACGAAGTCGAACAGGACTTTGGCGACCTGCAGGCCACCGACTTGAACGTGTTCAGTCATTGCTTGCCTCACTCTGCTCAGCTATTTCGCTTTTCAGCTCTTCAAATTAACAATGAAGCCTCTGGCTATTTAAACCACAAACCCCCTCCACCAGTACATGCCATTTCGGGCGGCTGGGACGGAACCGATCAACGGCGTTGAGGCCTTGCTGATAGGGCTTTCAGGGCTGCGACTGTGCCGGTGGCAGACATCGATCCAACGTTATGTAGTGCGCGCTGCGGCATACTACATGATGAATTGCGCTTGTGAAAATCAGACTAATTACGTCGTTCTGCGACCCCATGACGCATTGCGGTCACGTCGGGGATGGGGATGTTCTCAAAAAAGTATGAGATTGTTCCAGTTAAATATATGAAGTTGTACACATAATCTTTGATGCACTGCTATGGCGCTTGTCTTTTGTGGTGAGGGAGCTTGCTCCCGCTCGGCTGCGAAGCAGTCTAAAAAACAGCCAATGCAGTTTGTCTGAATAATGCAGGGGGCCGCTCCGCGCCCGAGCGGGAGCAAGCTCCCTGGCCACAAAAAAGCAGTGCGGGGCTGATTCCGGTCACTTGCCTATACTTGCTTTTCTATAACAAAAGTAATGACCAGAGGGCTGCGCCATGGACCACCTCGTACTCACTGTTTTCGCGCCGGACAAGCCAGGGCAGGTCGAGCGCATTGCCCAATGCATTGCCGAGCACGGCGGCAATTGGCTGGAAAGCCGCATGTCACGGATGGCCGGTCAGTTCGCCGGGATTCTTCGGGTGGGCGTGCCGGCCGAAGCCTACGATGAGCTGGTCGATGCCCTGACGGCGTTGTCCGCCCACGGCATTCGCGTGCTGATAGCCGAAAGCGGCATCGAACAATCCTGCACCTGGAAGCCGATTGCCATGGAGTTGGTGGGGAATGATCGCCCGGGGATCGTTCGTGACATCACTCGATTGCTGAGCGAACAAGGGGTGAACCTGGAGCGACTTGTGACCGAAGTGCGTCCGGCGCCGATGAGCAGCGAGCCGCTGTTTCACGCCGAAGCCATTCTGGCAGTGCCGCTAACCTTGTCTCTTGACGTGCTGCAGTCACGGCTGGAAACCCTGGCCGATGATCTGATGGTGGAATTGGTACTGCGCAGCGAAGCCTGACAGGGTTATCCAAGTTATACGTGCACCTGCCTGTGGATAACCTGTAGAGACAGCCCGCCAGCCCAGGCCGGCCGGGCTTCTTCAGGATCTGATCAAAAAACCAGCAGTTTCAACAAGTTGCGCACAAACGGCGGGGATCACGCTGTGGATAACCTTGGGAAGGATCAATGCAGACCACGAAATACGTGGTCTGCAGAGATTTGTACGTTTTCTGATCAGCTGCGCCGGCGCAGACTTATCCACGCATCAACGCTGTAAACTGCCAAGCCTGCCCAGATAAAGATGAACGCGACCAACGTGCTGGAAGACAAGTGCTCGCCAAACAGCAACACGGCTTGCAACAGCACCAGCGTCGGCGCCAGATACTGGAGAAATCCCAGGGTCGTGTAGGGCAAGTGCCGTGCAGCGGCGTTGAAACACACCAACGGCACCAGCGTCACCGGCCCGGCCGCCACCAGCCACCAGGCTTCGGACGTGGTCCAGAACTCAGGCTGAGCACTCATGGCCGTCTGATTGAACAGCAGCCAGGCAATGGCAATCGGCACCAGCATCCAGGTTTCCACCACCAGACCCGGCAGCGCCTTGACCGGCGCTTGCTTGCGAATCAGCCCGTAAAAGCCAAAGGTCAGCGCCAGCACCAGCGACACCCAAGGCAGACTGCCGACCTGCCACACCTGCTGCGCCACGCCGATCGCCGCCAGCCCCACCGCGATCCACTGCATGCGCCGCAGCCGTTCGCCGAGGATCAGCATCCCCAACAGCACGTTGACCAGCGGGTTGATGTAGTAACCAAGGCTGGCTTCGAGCATGCGCCCGTTGTTGACCGACCAGACGTAGGTCAGCCAGTTGGCCGCAATCAGCGTGCCGCTCAGCGCGAGGATCGCCAGCCGTCTCGGGTTCTCACGCAACTCACGCCACCAGCCCGGATGCTTCCATACCATCAGCAGCAAGGCGCCGAACAGTGCGGACCAAAGCACGCGGTGGATGATGATCTCCACGGCGGGCACGTTGGCGATGGCTTTGAAGTAGATCGGGAACAGGCCCCAGATGATGTAGGCACTCAGGCCCAGAATGTACCCGCGACGGGGGTTGGCAGCTTGCATGCAGAATCCTTGCTTAGGCAGCTAACAAAGAGGGGATTGTAAGGAGATTTGTCGGCGGATGTCCCACCTGATTAGGTTGGGCAATTGTGAACACAGTCCTTGTGGGAGCGAGCCTGCTCCCACAGGGGGGGTGTGTTGGTCAGAAGAGTTTCAGGGGTTCTTCGTTTAGTGCGGCCAATTGCTCACGCAACGCCAACACCTGATCGCCCCAATACCGTTCACTGCCGAACCACGGAAAGCTGTGCGGGAACGCCGGGTCGTCCCAGCGGCGGGCGAGCCACGCGCTGTAATGCATCAGGCGCAAGGCGCGCAGCGGTTCGATCAAGGCCAATTCCCGCGGGTCGAAGTCGTGGAACTCGTTGTAACCGTCCATCAATTCCGACAACTGACCGAGACACTCCTGACGATCACCCGCCAGCATCATCCAGATGTCCTGCACCGCCGGGCCCATGCGACAGTCGTCGAGGTCGACGATGTGGAACATCTCGTCGCGGCACATCATGTTGCCGGGGTGGCAATCGCCGTGCATGCGGATGTTCTGGTGCGGTGTGGCCTTGTAGACCTCTTCCACCCGCTTGAGCAGGTCGCGGGCCACCGACTCGTAGGCCGGCAGCAGGCTTTTCGGCACGAAATTGCCTTCGAGCAAGGTGGTCAGCGAGTCATGGCCGAAATTCTTCACGCCCAGCGCTTCGCGGTGTTCGAACGGCTTGGTCGCACCGACGGCGTGCAGACGACCGAGCAACTGACCGAGGCGATACAACTGATCGAGGTTGCCCGGCTCCGGCGCACGGCCGCCACGGCGGGGGAACAGGGTAAAACGGAAACCGGCGTGTTCGTGCAGGCTGGCGCCGTTGTGAATCATCGGCGCGACCACCGGTACGTCGCACTCGGCGAGTTCGAAGGTGAACTGGTGCTCTTCGAGAATCGCTTCGTTGGTCCAGCGTTGTGGTCGATAGAACTTGGCGATCAGCGGCTCGGAGTCTTCGATGCCGACTTGGTAGACGCGGTTCTCGTAGCTGTTGAGCGCCAGAATGCGCGCGTCGCTGAGAAAGCCGATGCTTTCGACGGCATCGAGCACGAGGTCTGGGGTGAGGGTTGCAAACGGGTGGGCCATGCTGACTCCTGCGCGCAGCAGGCTGCCGCGTCCGGCCAAGCATGGTAGCGCAGACGGGGCTTCTATAGTGTTCGGGCTTGAGAAGAGTGGTGTTGCCATCTAGCAGGCTCGCTCCCACAGGGGATTTGCGGTGTGTCACAGATCCAGTGTGGGAGCTAGCCTAATAGCGATTGGGCCTTGTCAGGCGCCGACGATCCCGCCGTCCTCACGGGAAATCGCCATCACCGAAGACCGCGGCTTGCCATTCGGCAAATGCTCAGGGAACGTCGATCCCCCGTTCTCCCCCGGATGCTGAATCCCGACAAACAACGTCTTCTGATCCGGCGAAAAGCTGATACCCGTAACTTCGCAACCCACCGGCCCGACCATGAACCGACGGATTTCCCCGGTCACCGGGTCGGCACACAACATCTGGTTGTTGCCCATCCCGGCAAAATCACCCGCGTTGCTCGAATCGCCATCGGTGAGAATCCACAACCGCCCGGCCTTGTCGAAGCCCAAGCCATCCGGGCTGTTGAACATGTTCTGTGGCGTGATGTTCGATGAACCACCCTTCGGCGTGCCGGCGTGGACGCCCGGGTTGCCGGCGACCACAAACAGGTCCCAGGCAAAGCTTTTCGAGCCGTGATCGTCACGGTCGGTGCGCCAGCGCAGGATCTGCCCGTACACGTTCTTCTCGCGCGGGTTCGGCCCGCCCACGGGTTGGCCGTCTTCGCCGCGTTTGGCGTTGTTGGTCAGCGTGCAATAGACCTGACCATCCTTGGGGCTGACGACGATCCATTCCGGACGGTCCATGCGCGTGGCTTTCACCACACTGGCCGCAAGGCGCGCGTGGATCAGCACTTCGGCCTGATCGGCAAAACCGCTGCTGGCGTCGATGCCGTTTTTACCGTGGGTCAGTTCGATCCACTCGCCCTGGCCTTTCGGGTGATCGGCGTTGTTGTCGCCCGCATCGAAGCGCGCCACGTACAAGGTGCCGTGGTCCAGCAGGTCACGGTTGGCCTTGGGGTTTTTGTGATTGATCTTGTCGCGGCTGACGAACTTGTAAATGAATTCGCCGCGCTCATCGTCGCCCATGTACACCACGGCGTGACCGTCTTTGGTTTCGGCCAGTGCAGCGTTTTCATGTTTGAAGCGACCCAGCGCGGTACGTTTGACCGGTGTCGATTGCGGATCAAACGGGTCGATTTCCACGACCCAGCCGTGGCGGTTGAGCTCATTCGGATTTTTTGCCAGGTCGAACCGCTCATCGTGTTGATGCCAGTTGATCTCTTTGCTGGTCGCCACGGCGCCGTAGCGTTTCTGCGCGGCGTCGAATTTCTGCTCGGCGTTATTGCTACCGAAGCAATCGGTGAAGTTCTCTTCGCAGGTCAGATAAGTGCCCCACGGCGTCTTGCCGTTGGCACAGTTCTGAAAGGTGCCGAGCACAGTCTTGCCGTGCGGGTCGGCACTGGTTTTAACCAGCACGTGACCGGCGGCCGGGCCGCTGAGGCTGATCGGCGCGTTGCCGTGAATGCGGCGGTTGTAACGCGAGCCCTGGACGAATTGCCACTGACCATTCTTGCGCTGCACTTCGATCACCGACACGCCTTCGCAAGCCAGGGCTTTGTGTACGTCATCGGCCGATTGCGGCATGCCACCGTGCGGGTAGAGGTAGCGATAGTTGGTGTATTCGTTGTTGATCGCCATCAGCGCCCGGTCTTTTTCACCGGGGAATTCGAACAGGCTCATGCCGTCGTTGTTGTCGCCGAACTGGACTTCCTGCTGCGCGGCGGTGCCGTTGCCACTCGGGTCGAAAGCCGGGCCGTCTTTATGCAGCGGCTGGCCCCAACTGATCAGCACCGAGGACTTGTAGCCCGGCGGTAAGGTAATGGCGTCGCTGGTGGCGGCGGGGATGCTGTCGAAACCCAACAGTTTGCTGGAGCCTGCGCTGACACTCGCGGCCAGCACACTGCGGCTCAGCAGGTTGCCGCCGAGGAACATCGCCGCACCGCAGAGGGCGCCGGCGCTGATGAAGCCACGACGGCTGAGACCGACCATTTTCTCGAGGTCGGTGGACTGGTTTTCTTCTAATAGGCTCACATCAGGCTCCCTGCTGGTTTTTGCAGCCACCTTAAAGAGCGTCGATGAAGCTTTTGTTTCAGAGCGGTGTGCCGAGCAAAACGTTGGACGGCGCAAACTGCACCCGCACCGGTTTGTCGGCGGTCAGATCTAACGTTCGCAAATGCAGCGGTTCGGCCAGCGCGCAGAGGGTCTGGCCGTTGGGAAGGCTGATGCGCACTTCGCTGGGGCCGTCTTCGGCGTCGAGAATTTCTTCGATGATGCCCTCGAGGCAATTGTTGCCGGGCGTTGCTTGTTGATCGATGCCCAGCAACTCCAGCCAACCGGCCTTGATCAGGGCCACGACTTCGGTGCCGGTCTCCAGTTCCAGGCGCAGGGTGCTGTCGTGAGTGATCTGCGCATCGAGGGTCAAGCCTTCGGCCAGTTCAAGGCGGACGCGATCGTTGTGCCCCTGGCTGTCGATTGCCACGACTTTGCCGTGCAATTGGTTGCGTGCGCTGGTTCTGAGCATCAACCGCCCGAGCAGGTCCAGATCGCTGGCATCTTCGGCGGCTTCCAGCACTTGGGCCTGCAAGACTTGCAGCTTTTGATACAGGCGCAACACGCGCTCGCCTTCGCTGGACAGCTTGGCGCCACCGCCGCCCTTGCCGCCGACACTGCGCACCACCAGCGGTTTTTGCGCGAGGTTGTTCAGCTCGTCGATAGCATCCCACGCCGCCTTGTAACTCAGCCCCGCACTTTTCGCGGCACGGGTGATCGAGCCCTGTTCGGCGATGTGCTGCAGCAACGCGATGCGCTGCGGGCGACGGACAATGTGCTGGGACAGCAAAGTGGGCAAGGACATGGTGAGAGGCTTTGGGTTGTGGCGATGGGGAGGACGTTGGCGGCTTGGGCCCTGGGAGTCAAGTCATGCGCAATCCCTGTGGGAGCGAGACCGGCTTGCCGGCGATGGCGGCGTGTCAGGTAACACAAATGTCGACTGACACTCCGCCATCGCC
>NZ_JBOFQE010000022.1:0-62445 GCF_051660785.1 Pseudomonas sp. | reverse complement strand
TCGACCAGAAACGGTTAATCGGGCATTTTTATGAGTGTTCACTCGGGGCCTCCAGGTACTTGGTTTGGTTCGCACCTCCAATTTCCCGGAAAAGCCCCGAGTGAACAACCTACAGAGAGATCACAGCTAGCTCCCACATTTTTTTTGGCGTGTTGCCTATGGATCAGCTTTCGGCCAATACCATGCGCTCACGCGCGACCGGAGCCTTTTCCGAGTGCTCCAGTTGCATGCAGCGCTCCAGAAACAAGTGCATGTAGTCGTAGCTCTTGCAGATAGCCTCGCGCAATTGCACTTGCAGGGATTGGCTCGGGTTCATGCCCGCCAGCGTGCAGATGATTTCCAGCGCTTCCCACGGATGGGCATCGTCGTACTGGGCATGCATCTTCAACCACTTCATCGCCCGCTTGCGATCCTCCTCCGGAAACGCTGCCGCGTAGACACCATTGGAACAGACCAGTGCCGACCACTCCCCGGTCGCCCCTTCAATGGCGTAGTTGGTCGCGGCGATGGCGACAATCAGAGAATCCGCCGAACTGGTGTGCCAGCACCAGTGACTCAAGGCATGAAGTTCAGGGGCAACTTGCTGCGCCTGCAAATCTTCCAGGCTGACCCCATGGGCCAGACTCCAGTTCACCCAGTAATCGGCATGGTTAAGTTCGACACGAATGTTGCGCATCAACCAGCGACGCGCCATGTCTTCGCCTGGATGACGGGCAAAACGAGTCTTGGTCAGGTTTTGTGCCATGTATAACGCGAACTGTTCAACGACCGGCCAGCCTCCAATAAGGTACTGGCGCATGGTTTTTGCGCTGAGCTTATTGTCTCGCATGCGCTGATACAGTTCGTGTTCGACAACCCGGCGCTTGCTCTCGCTGCAATCCTTGATGAGCTGTTGCGCCCACGCGGGATAACTTGCAGCTTCCATGAGTGGTCCGGTTCGGTTGAATGTGTCGATCACTGTCGGGCTCCTTTTGATTGTGATTGTTAGGATCAGCAAGAGATTTCAACGGAACGTGCCGGGCGCCTTGAATAACAAAGGTTGAGGCCTGGCAGGACGACTTTGCAAACTATCGCAGGTAAACAGATGCGGGCGTTCAATGACATACCCTTGAGCGAAATCGACCCCGATCTCCAGCAATGCCTGCTCGATCTGGGGTGTTTCTACAAACTCGGCAATCGTACGCTTACCCATGACATGGCCGATGTGGTTGATCACTTCTACCATGGCGCGGTTAATCGGGTCGTCCAGCATATCCTTTACGAAACTTCCATCGATCTTCAAGAAGTCTACAGGTAAATGTTTCAAGTAGGCGAATGAGGACATCCCGGCGCAGAAGTCGTCCAAGGAAAAGTGGCAGCCTAAACCTTTGAGTTCATTGATAAATCTAATTGCACTTCCCAAATTTGAAATTGCACTGGTTTCTGTAATTTCAAAACAAATCATTTCAGGTGGAATAGACCATGCAACAAACTGTTCCCTCAGGAAGTCCAGAAACGCGTCATCTCCGATAGTAGTGCCTGACAGATTAATCGCACACATGGCCAACGGGCCTTTGCGCTCTTCGGCTATACATTGGGCAATGATCTTGAAAACGTTCTGTACCACCCAACGATCAAGTGCGGTCATCAGACCGTAACGTTCGGCGGCCGGTATAAAACTGTCCGGCAATATCATGCGCCCGGCTTCATCATGTAGTCGCAACAGAATTTCTATATGCCCGCCGCCGTGTTCCGTATGTCCGAGGGGTGCGATTTCCTGCGAGTAAAGGCAAAAGCGGTCCTCTTCCAGCGCCATATGCAGTCGCTGTACCCACGCCATCTCGCCGAAACGCAGGGACAGTTCCGAATCATCGGCGTTATACACCTGGACACGGTTACGCCCCTTTTCCTTGGCCATGTAACAGGCCATATCAGCGGCACGCAATGAAGCTTCGAGGGTGGTCGGGGTCTGCGCAACATGCACCATCCCGATGCTCACCGTCGTGACGAATGGCCGGCCTTTCCAGACAAAGTGCAGGTTCTGCACGGTATGGCGCAGGCTCTCGGCAATTTTTTCGGCGGCCTCCGGCGAACAGTTTTCCAGCAAAATGCCGAACTCGTCACCGCCGAGCCGGGCCAGGGTGTCACCTTCGCGCAAGCCCGATTGCAACAGCGCGCAGATATGCCGCAGCAGCTCGTCACCCGCCGCATGGCCGCAGGTGTCGTTGACCAGTTTGAACTGGTCCAGATCGAGGAACATCAAGGCGTGGCGCCCGGCGTATCGCGTCAGGTTGTGCAACGCCTGCTCCAGGCGATACTCGAACTCGCGACGATTGGCCAGCCCGGTCAAGGCGTCGTGGGTCGCCTGCCAGGAAAGATTGGCGATGTACTGCCGCTCCTGAGTCATGTCGTGCAAGACCAACACGGCGCCACTGACCTTGTCGGCATTGCGGATCGGCGCACCAACCAGAGTGACCGAGACCGTGCTGCCATCCAGGCGCTGGATCAGTTTGGAATGTTCGCTGCTGCCGCTGAGCTGACCGCTCAGAATGTGCTCGATCAAGGTAAAACCATCGGCCTGAGCGTTGTCATCCAGCAGGTTGAACAAGGCCGCCAGCGGCAAGCCGATGGCCTGTTCGCCTTTCCAGTGAGTCAACGCTTCGGCAGCCGGGTTCATGTAGGCGATTGCACCGTCGACGTCCGTGGTAATCACGCCATCGCCAATCGATTGCAGGGTGATCTGCGCCCGGTCTTTCTCCAACTGCAGGGCCTCGGCAAAGGCGTGGCGCTGCTTGAGCAGTTTGTGGGTACGCATCAATGCCAGTGCAATCAAGCCCAGGGCCGTGGCCAGGTTTGTCACCAGCAACAGACGCAGAATCAGGCGCGAGCCTTCGCCCAAGGCGTCGCTGAACGCTTTGGCGGCAGGCGTCACACCATCGTTGATCGCAAATATCTGGTCTTTCCAGCGCTTGATGTCAGCGTCCGAAGCCTGATTGTCGGTAATGCGCTGATGCATCTCCTGCGCGACGTTATCGAGTTGCACCAGGTACGCGTCACCCACCGTCCAGCGGTCGATGGCCTTTTCCAGGTAGCTGAAATGACGGAAATTGAGGTACAGCCAGATCAGGCTGGAGACGTCGTCAGGGTGATTGCCACCCTTGAGAATCGCCACCCGGGCGGCTTCGATGTTCGGTGGCTGTTGATCCAGCGCCACACGCAACTCGTGGCCACCTTGCGGTACCCCAATGGCATTCTGGTACTTGAGGAAAATGGCCTCATCGCGACTGTCCGCGTAAAGATTGAGGTAATAGATGGCGTCCTTTTGGCCCTTGGACCAAAGGCTTTCGCCGGCAACATAGCCGCGAACCGCCGAAAGTACATAAAGGCTGACCCCGCCCAACAGCGCTTGAAATAGCACTACGGCAATAAATGGCCAGACGATGCCCAATAACCTTGGGGTTCCGAGAGTCCGCTTTTGCTTCATGAGGTCCCTTGCATTAGCACTGCCAGATCATCATCCAACGTGATCGCTACAGCTAGACTAGGGTGCGGATTCAATCCCGGCAAGCCAGCGCCCATATTTGTGCGCAATCTGGCGTCAACCTGGCACGAACTGTCATTAATGCTGCTGCAAATGTCCATAAAGTTTGGCGTACAAACCACCGTCGGCAATCAGTTGCTGATGGTCGCCATCCTCGGCAATTTGTCCGCCGTCGAACACCAGTACCCGATCGGCTTGTTTCACCGCCGACAACCGATGCGCAATGATCAGCGTGGTGCGGTTGCTCAAGAACCGCGCCAGCGCCTGGTGCAGGTTGTATTCGGTGGCAGCGTCCAGCGCCGAAGTGGCCTCGTCGAGGATCACCACCTTTGGTTCGGCCAGCACCATCCGCGCAATCGCCAGCCGCTGGCGCTGTCCACCGGACAAACGCACACCGGAACGTCCAACGATGCTGTCCAAACCATCAGGCAACGCTCGAACAGTTTGGTTCAGCTGGGCTATTTCCAGCGCTTGCCAGCAGGCCTCGTCGCTGCGCACACGGCCCATCGTCAGGTTGGCGCGCACGGTGTCGTTGAACAGCGCGGGATGTTGCAGGACCACGGCGACGTTTTCGCGCACAGTCTCCAGGCCGATCTCTTGCTGGGTCGAGCCACCGAAGCGGATGGACCCGGCAAGGGGCGTGTACAACCCCAGCATTAACTGCACCAAAGTGCTCTTGCCGCCGCCGCTGGCACCGACAATCGCCACTTTTTCACCGGGAGCAATCGACAGGTCCATCTGGTTCAACACCAACTCGTCGCCGTAGCCGAAACTCAAGCCCTGGACTTCGATGCCCACGGTGTCCCGCCCCTGGAACGGATCGACACCGCCGGGGTATTGCGGCTCATCGGCACGGGCCAACAGCTCGTTGATCCGCGACAGCGCACCACCGGCGGCGTAATAGGCGTACTGCAAATTGAGCAACTGCTCCACCGGACCGATCATGAACCACAGGTAACTGAACACCGCCAGCATCTGGCCGATGGACAAATCGGAGAACAACACGGTGAGCATCGCCGCCGCGCGAAAAATATCGATGCCGAACTGGAACAGCAAGCCGCTGGCACGGCTCGACGCATCGGTCTTCCACTGAGAGTTCACCGCGTAATCGCGCACTTCCCGGGCTCGCAGCCCCAGACGCCCGAGGAAAAACCCCTGACGGTTGCCGGCACGCACTTCCTGAATCGAGTCGAGGGTTTCGGTCAGGGCCTGAGTGAAGCGCGAGGTGCTGTCGTTCTCGAGCTTCTTCAGGTGTTTGACCCGCTTGCCCAGTTGCACCGTGGCGTAGATCACCAGCGGATTGAACAGCATGATCAGCAGCGCCAGCTTCCAGTGCATCCAGATCAGAATGCTCGCGGTGCCGACCAGCGTCAGCATCGCTACAAGGAATCGGCTGAGTGTCTCGCCGACAAACTTGTCCAGCGTGTCCAGGTCCGTCACGAGATGCGTGGTCACCGTGCCACTGCCCAGGCTTTCGTATTCGCCCAGGGAAATACGCTTGAGCCGTTCGATCAGCCGTGTGCGGATGCGATACACGATGTCTTTGGCCAGCGCCGAGAACAACTTCGCCTGCACCACGTTGAACAGCAAGGCGCCACAACGCAGCAACAGAGTCACCAGCAGCATCAGGCCGATGTAGCCCGCTGCTTTCTGCCAGTTTTCAGGCAACGCGTGGTTCATGATTTTCAGCGCGGAATCACCGTGCCCCAGCAACACTTCGTCGACCAGCAATGGCAGCAGCAAAGGTATCGGCACGCTGCACAGGGTCGCCAGCACCGCCACGCCATTGGCGATCCACAGGGATTTTTTATGGTGAAGGGCCAGCCGCCGGATTTCAGCCCAACTCAGCCGATCGACACGCTTGGAAGCGGGCGTGTCATCGGGTACGTCATGCACAGGCGGCGCGCTCCAGCCAACGGCCGAGCAGTGGCGACAATTCACTCAACGGTTGATAACCATTGGTCAACAGCGCCAGTTGCCCGTTACGTTCAGCCAACAACGTAGGGAAGCCGGCAATGCCGAGGTCCTGGACCCAGGTGAAATCGGCAGCGGTCGCGGCGTGCTGATCGGCACGATCGAACGCGGCAGCAAACTCGATGCGCGGCAGCCCGGCCTGCTCGGCCAACTCGACCAGCACACTGGCGTGGGTGACGTCTCGGCCTTCGGCGTAGAACGCGTGTTGAATCAGCCCGAGCAGTTTCCACGCGCAATCCGGCGCCAGGTTGCGTGCAGTGACCAGCGCCCGGCACGCAGGCTCGGTGTCGTAGACAAAACCGTCAGGCAACGCGCCTTCGATTTTGAACGGTTGACCGGTAGCCTCGGTGACCGCCTGCCAATGCTCAAGGATGTAGCGCCGCGTAGTCGGTTCCAGCGCCGCACCACTGCCGGTGCGCAAGCCGCCCACCACCAGATGCACGTCCACCCCTGCCGCTTGCGCCTGCTCGACCAGCGCGTTGGCGACGGGCGCAAAGCCCCAGCACCAGGAACACATCGGGTCCATCACATAGAGCAGGCGCTGTGCAGACATGATTCAAGCCTCTGAAGGAGTTTGCTTGTAGTTGTAGCCGATCGGGTGAGGCAAGTTGCGCGCCTTGGCCAGTTCGATCTGCTTCTGCCGATCAATGGCACTGCGACGGGTTTTCTCGCTCAGCGTATCCCAGCAATGCGGGCAGCTGATGCCGGCCACGTAATGCTCGGACGCGCGGTCTTCGACGCTGATCGGCGTACGACAGGCATGACATTGATCGTAGTCGCCTTCGCTGAGGTCATGGCGCACGGTCACGCGGTTGTCGAACACGAAGCAGTCGCCCTGCCACTTGGTTTCTTCCTGCGGCACCTCTTCGAGGTACTTCAGAATGCCGCCCTTGAGGTGATAAACCTCGTCGAACCCCTGGCTGAGCATGTAGCTCGACGCCTTCTCACAACGAATGCCGCCGGTGCAGAACATTGCGACTTTCTTGTGCACGGCCGGGTCGAAGTGGGCTTTGATGTAGTCGGGAAATTCGCGAAAACTGGTGGTTTTCGGGTCGATGGCGCCTTCGAAGGTGCCGATCGAGACTTCGTAATCGTTGCGGGTGTCGATCAGCAGCATTTCAGGATCGCTGATCAGCGCATTCCAGTTCTGTGGATCGACGTAGGTGCCGACCGTTTTGTTCGGGTCGACGCCTTCGACGCCGAGGGTGACGATTTCTTTCTTGAGTTTGACCTTGGTGCGGTAGAACGGCTGGTCGTCGCAGTACGACTCTTTGTGGTCGATGTCGTCCATGCGCGGGTCGTTCTTGAGCCAGGCCATCAGCCCGTCGATGCCTTCGCGGCTGCCGGACACGGTGCCATTGATGCCTTCTTCGGCGATCAGCAGCGTGCCTTTGATGCCGTTGTCGACCATTGCTTGCAGCAGCGGCTCGCGCAGGGCGACGTAATCTTCCAGGGTGACGAACTTATACAGTGCCGCCACGACAATCTGTTGTGTCATGGGTGATTCTCCAGGTGGCTACCCTCGTAAGGGGTGAACCGGATTCAAAAAAAAACGCGCCGGCTGAGCGGCGCGTTGCGGATTCTAGCAAAAAAGGTGTGGTTTTAGGACTGTCATCAATCTCAGTGGTGAGGGGATTTATCCCCGTTCGGCTGCGAAGCAGTCGCACAATCACTGAATTCAGGGCTGCTTCGCAGCCCAACGGGGATAAATCCCCTCGCCACAACAGCCCTCATCCTTCACATCAATGTTTGCTGCCGCCAGCACAGGTCGGTGAGGCCGGGGCCGCGTCGATCTGTGCCCATTCTTCGGGCGTGTAGGTATGCAGCGCCAACGCATGGAACTCGCCCATCAGCTCGCCGAGCGTGCCGTAGACTTTCTGGTGACGCTTGACGCGGTTGAGCCCTTCGAACTGCTGGCTGACCACCACGGCCTTGAAGTGGGTCTGCAACCCACGGCTGTGCATGTGGCTTTCATCCAGCACTTGCAGATGCTGCGGCTGCAACAGGCCCAGCGTCGATTCAATGCGTTGTTGCATGGTCATACCCGGCTCCGCTTAAGGCTTTTTCTTGACAGCAGGAGCAGCAGCGCCGGCTTTAGGATCCAGCTCGTTGGTCATGTCAGCCAGCAATTTGTTGACCACAGGCACCGCGCTTTCCAGCTTGGCTTGAGTCATCTGGGCCGATTGCTGAGTCAGCTGCGGCATTTTTTCCAGGACTTTCTTGCCCAGTGGCGACTGGTAGAACGCGACCAGATCTTTGAGCTCGGATTCGCTGAAGTTGGTGGTGTAGAGCTTGACCATGTCCGGCTTCAGCTTGTTCCAGCCAATGGCTTGGTCCAGCGCGGCGTTGGCTTTGGCCTGGTAAGTTTCCAGCAAGGCTTTTTTCGATTCAGGGGCTTTGGTCTGTGCGAAGCGCTGAGCGAACATTTGCTGCACTTGCATGTACACCGGAGTGCCCAATTTGTCAGCGTGCGCCAGGGTCAGGAAAGCTTCGGCACTGGCGTTGTGGCTGGCGGTATCGGCAAAAACAGGGCCGCTGGCGCAAACCAGTGCAACCGCGGTACAGATGGCACGAAGACGAGTCATCGAGTTTCCTTTTCTAGCAGGCGAGGTAAAACCCCAAGGGCGTCCATTCTGCGCCTAAAAAAGTGTGTCACTCAACCCCAAGCCTTGTCCGGCCTGAATTAGAGGGGTTGAACGGTCAAAATCCAGACTGATGGAACCACGGCCGGCGATCACGGCCTAAACTGCGCTATCGACCTACAGGAGTGTGCAAGATGAGCCGTATCGAAACCGACAGCCTTGGCCAGGTGGAAGTCCCGGATGAAGCCTACTGGGGCGCTCAGACGCAACGCTCACTGATTAACTTCGCCATTGGCAATGAACGCATGCCGCTGGCCGTGCTGCACGCACTGGCCCTGATCAAGAAAGCCGCGGCGCGGGTCAATGACCGCAACGGCGACCTGCCCGCCGACATCGCCCGCCTGATCGAACAGGCCGCCGACGAAGTGCTCGACGGCAGCCACGACGACCAGTTCCCGCTGGTGGTCTGGCAGACCGGCAGCGGCACGCAGAGCAATATGAACGTCAACGAAGTGATCGCCGGCCGCGCCAACGAGCTTGCCGGCAATCCGCGTGGCGGCAAAACCCCGGTTCACCCCAACGATCACGTGAACCGCTCCCAGAGCTCCAATGACTGCTTCCCGACCGCCATGCACATTGCCGCCGCCCAGGCGGTGCAGCAGCATTTGCTGCCGGCGATCAGTGAACTGTCTGGCGGGCTGGCCGAGTTGTCGGCGCGGCACATGAAACTGGTCAAGACCGGCCGGACCCACATGATGGACGCCACGCCGATCACCTTTGGCCAGGAACTCTCGGCGTTCATCGCGCAACTGGATTACGCCGAACGGGCGATCCGCAGCGCGCTGCCGGCGGTCTGTGAACTGGCCCAGGGCGGCACAGCCGTAGGCACCGGGCTGAACTCACCCCACGGTTTTGGTGAAGCGATCGCCGCAGAATTGGCCGCCCTTTCCGGCCTGCCATTCGTCACCGCGCCGAACAAGTTCGCCGCGCTGGCCGGCCATGAGCCGCTGACCACGTTGTCGGGCGCGCTGAAAACCCTCGCCGTGACCCTGATGAAAATCGCCAACGACCTGCGTCTGCTGGGTTCCGGGCCGCGCGCCGGTTTTGCCGAAGTGAAATTGCCGGCCAACGAACCGGGCAGCTCGATCATGCCGGGCAAGGTCAATCCGACTCAGTGCGAAGCGCTGTCGATGCTGGCGTGTCAGGTGCTGGGCAACGACGTCGCCATTGGTTTTGCGGCGAGTCAGGGCCACTTGCAGCTGAACGTGTTCAAACCGGTGATCATCCACAACCTGCTGCAATCGATCCGTCTGCTGGGCGATGGTTGCAGCAACTTCCAGCAGCATTGCATCGCCGGGCTTGAACCGGACGCGGCGAAAATGGCTGAACACCTGGAGCGCGGGTTGATGCTGGTGACGGCGCTGAACCCGCATATCGGCTACGACAAATCGGCGGAGATTGCCAAAAAGGCCTACAGCGAAGGGCTGACGTTGCGTGAGGCGGCGTTGCAGCTGGGGTATCTGACGGATGAACAGTTTGATGCCTGGGTCAGGCCGGAGAATATGCTGGAAGCCGGTGCCAAGGGCTGAATCGATAAGTGACTGTTAGTCCGCCATCGCAGGCAAGCCAGCTCCCACAGATTTTGTGTCGTTCATTAAAATTGTGACCGGTGCAAACCCTGTGGGAGCTGGCTTGCCTGCGATGAACGATGACACGGTCTAACTGGCCGCCATCCGCACCTTGCGCGCCCTGAGCCCGGCAATCAGCGAAGGGCCCAACGCCACCAACGCCGACCCCACCACCACCAGCACCGCGCCGCCATACCCCAGGCCATTGATCGTCTCGGCGTGCACATACTCCGGCCACGCCCATGCCGCCACGGCCACCGCGGCAAACGTCACCAACGGCGTAATCGCCAGCGTCGCACTCACCCGCGAAGCTTCCCAATGGGCCAGCGCTTCGGCAAATGCACCGTAGGCGATCAAGGTGTTCATGCAGCACGCCAGCAGCAACCAGCCTTGCAAGGGATTCAATTGCAGTGCCTCCAGCGGATGCACCCATGGCGTCAGCAACAGTGCGCAGAACAGGTAGATCACCATCATCACCTGTAACGAATTCCACACCGTCAGCAGTTGTTTCTGACCCAGCGCATAAAAGGTCCAGACCGTCGACGCCAGCAAGACCAGCAACACGCCTGCGGTGTAATCGGTCAACGAGGTCAACAACTCGGCCAGGCGTTGATTAAAGAAGAGCGCGAAGCCAATCAGCAGCACCAGCAGACCCATCCCCTGCCCCACACTGAACCGCTCCTTGAACACAAACAGACTGGCGATCAGCAACATGATCGGGCCCATCTGCACCACCAGTTGCGCAGTGCCCGGGCTCAGCAGGTTCAGGCCCATCAGGTACAACACGTAGTTGCCGACCAGACCGAGCACCGCCATCAGCACCAGCCAGCCGCCGCGCGGGCCGAGGACTTTGCGGCTCGGCAGGCGTTTGGTCGCCGCCAGATAGATGAACAGGCAGCCACCGGACACCGTCAGGCGAAACCAGGTCACCGTCACCGGGTCCATCACCAGCAGGACTTGTTTGAGTTTGATCGGCAGGATTCCCCACAGAACCGCGGTCAACAAGGCCAGGAACAGACCGTAAACCCAGCGACCGGATGAAATGTGCATGCGTACCCCAAAGCCAGATGGCAAGAAACACCATTCTAGGCGCAGACCCGGGCGCGACACAGGGACAGTTGGCGACCCGCCGCGAATGAAACTGTGCAGGTCGCACCATTAATCTGGCGATGTGCCGTCGATCGGTTGGTCAGGCGCCGCAAGTGGTTCATGCATAAGCTCATTGGATCCGCCAACAGGAACATCCTCAGGAGATCGCCATGTACGGCAAGCGCGCCCAGGACAACGCCCCCGCTACGCATTTTCGCTGCGACCGGGTGTGCCGTGTGAATGGGGAACTGTTTTTCAGCACCCGGGAAAACACGCTGGAGGGGCCGTTTGAAAATCCGCAGGCGGTGGAGCGGGAGATTCAGGCTTATATTGCGCGGTTGCAGGATTTGGGTGCCAAGCATTAGACCGAGGCGCAGCCATCGCCAGCAGGCTGGCTCCCACATTGGATCTGTGTAACGCATCAGATTCCTGTGGGAGCGAGCCTGCTCGCGATAGCGGTTAATCAGGCAACACAAATATTCCGGGCTTATCGCACCGCCTCAAACAACCCGGTCGCCCCCATCCCGCCACCCACGCACATGGTGACGACGCCGTACCGCACATTGCGTCGCTGCAGCTCTCGCACAATGTGCCCGACCTGACGCGAGCCGGTCATGCCGAACGGGTGGCCAATGGAAATCGAGCCGCCATTGACGTTGTACTTCTCGTTATCGATCTCCAGGCGGTTGCGGCTGTACAGGCACTGCGAAGCGAACGCTTCGTTGAGTTCCCACAGGTCAATGTCGGCCACCTGCAACCCCCTGGCCTTGAGCAATTTCGGCACCGAGAACACCGGACCGATGCCCATCTCGTCCGGTTCGCACCCGGCCACCGCGAAACCACGGAAGAACGCCTTTGGCTTGAGCCCCAATGCCAAGGCTTTTTCAAGGCTCATGACCAGCGTCATCGAAGCGCCATCGGACAGTTGCGACGAATTACCCGCCGTCACCGAACCGTCCTCGGCGAACACCGGTTTCAACCCGGCCAGGCTTTCCAGCGTAGTGTCCGGGCGGTTGCAGTCGTCGCGATCGACGATGCCGTCGAGGATCTGGATCTGACCGGTGGCCTTGTCTTCAACCCGATACTTCACCGACATCGGCACGATTTCATCATCGAACAATCCAGCGGCCTGAGCCTGAGCCGTACGTTGCTGACTTTGCAGTGCGTAAAGGTCTTGCTCCTGACGGCTGACGTTGTAACGACGTGCGACGATTTCGGCGGTCTGGCCCATGGGGAAATAGATGCCAGGTACCTGCTCTTTCAGGAGCGGGTTGATCAGGTTGTCGGTGTTGACGCTTTTCATGGTCAGGCTGATGGATTCAACACCGCCGGCAACAATGATGTCGCTGCAACCCGAAGCGATCTGGTTGGCGGCGATGGCGATGGCTTGCAAGCCCGACGAACAGAAGCGGTTGAGGGTCATGCCGGCGGTGCCAATGCCCAGACGCGACAACACCGCGACATTGCGGCCAATGTTGTAACCCTGGGCGCCTTCATTGGAGCCTGCACCGACGATGCAATCCTCAACGCTGGCCGGGTCGATGCCGGTGCGCGCAAACAAGGCATCGACACAATGCGCCGCCATGTCATCCGGACGGGTCTGGTTGAACTTGCCGCGAAAGGATTTGGCCAGGCCGGTCCGCACGCTGTCGACGATCACCACTTCACGCATGGCATACCTCATTGTTGTTGTCGGTTGAGAGTGGACCGAGCATAAGTCCACCTCATAACCGACCGCGACAATCATTCACCCCGCGTATGCGTGACCATCGGCTCACGACTTGTGTTTTTTGGCCTTCTTGTCGTGCCTGTCTGATTTCTCGAACGCTTCTTCCAGGGCATGGTTGATTGTGCGCAGGACCTTGACCCGGGCCCAGCGCTTGTCATTGGCTTCTACCAGGGTCCACGGCGAAATTTCGGTGCTGGTGCGGTCAACCATGTCGCCGACGGCCGCACGATAAGCATCCCACTTGTCCCGGTTGCGCCAGTCGTCTTCGGTGATCTTGAAACGCTTGAAGGGGATTTCCTTGCGCGCCTGGAAGCGCTCCAGTTGCGTCTGTTTGTCGATGGCCAGCCAGAACTTGACCACAATGAGACCCGACTCGGAAATCTGCTCTTCAAAATCGTTGATTTCGCTGTAGGCCCTTAACCAGTCCGCAGGCGGGCAGAAGCCTTCAATGCGCTCGACCAACACCCGACCATACCAAGAGCGATCGAACACCGTGAACTTGCCCTTGGCCGGAATGTGCCGCCAGAAGCGCCACAAATACGGCTGCGCGCGTTCCTCCTCAGTGGGCGCGGCGATTGGCACAATGCTGTACTGGCGTGGATCGAGCGCCGCAGCGACTCGACGAATCGCCCCGCCCTTGCCCGCCGCATCATTGCCTTCGAACACCGCGACCAACGCGTGTCGCCGCATGCGTTTGTCACGCATCAGGCCCGAAAATCGCGCCTGCTCGGTAATCAGCTGTTCTTCGTAATCGTCCTTGTCCAGGCGTTGGCTCAAGTCCAGGCTGTCGAGCAGGTTCAACTGATCGACATGGATCGGCAGCGGCGCAGCGTTGACCTTGACGGGATGGATCCTGGATCGCTTCAAGGCATTTTGCATACCTTCGAGCAGGATTTTGCCCACCGCCAGGCTGCGGTAATGCGCATCCACCCCTTCAATCACATGCCAGGGCGCGTAGTCGCGGCTGGTGCGGCGCAACACACGCTCGCCGTACTTGACGAATTTGTCGTAGGTCCGCGACTGTTGCCAGTCCAGCGGGCTGATGCGCCAACTGTGCAAGGGATCGTCGGCGAGTGCCTTGAGCCGCGCTTTCATTTGCTTTTTGGAAAGGTGAAACCAGAATTTGAAAATCAGCGCGCCTTCGTCGCAGAGCATTTTTTCAAAACGCTCGGACTGATTGATCGACTGATCCAGCACTGCGTCCTTGAACACCCCATGCACCCGGCCCTGAAGCATCTGGCTGTACCAGTTGCCGAAGAAAATCCCCATGCGCCCCTTGGCCGGGAGCATCCGCCAGTAGCGCCAGGCCGGTGGTCGCGCCAGCTCTTCATCGGTCTGCTGATCGAAGGTGCGGACTTCGATCAGGCGCGGGTCCATCCACTCGTTGAGCAACTTGACCGTCTCGCCCTTGCCGGCGCCTTCGATGCCGTTGATCAGGACGATTACTGGAAAGCGCTTTTGCTGCTGAAGTTCGAACTGCACTTCGAGCAACGCTTCACGCAGCGCCGGCACTTCAGCTTCGTAGGTTTCTTTGTCGATGGCGTGACCGATTTCAGCAGATTCGAACATGGACAACTCCCTTCCCGGATTGAGCAAGACTAGCGGATTGACCTCATCCGCGTGGGAGAAATCCATTTTTGCGGCTGATATGAAATCTGTGGCGAGGGAGCTTGCTCCCGCTGGACGGCAAAGCCGTCCCATCATCAGTAAACTCGAATTCTGGTGATACACAGACAACTCGTCGGCGGCTGCTTCGCACCCGAGCGGGAGCAAGCTCCCTCGCCACAAAACAGGTGATTGTCCCTGCAACACCAGCCCGACACTTGCCATGGATCAAGCACCGCCACGGCGATCAGCTAGAATGCCCGCCTTGCCGTTGCCGAGCCTGCCATGAAACCTGTATTGCCTCACGCCCAACTCGACTGGGACGACCAGGGTCGCCCGTATTCACGAGTGTTCGACGACGTCTATTTTTCGGACAAGTCAGGCCTTGAAGAAACCCGTTACGTTTTCCTCGAACAGAATGGTTTGGGTGAACGCTTCGCCGCGTTGCCGGACGGCGGTCGATTGGTCATTGGCGAAACCGGTTTCGGCACCGGACTCAACTTCCTCTGCGCCTGGCAACTGTTCGAGCAGCACGCAGTGGCCGGTGCACGACTGCATTTTGTCAGCGTCGAAAAGTACCCGCTGAGCCAGCCGGACTTGCAGCGGGCGCTGGCGTTGTGGCCGGAACTCAAGCCGTTTGCCGATCAATTGCTGGCGCACTACGTGGCGATCCATCAAGGCTTCCAGCGACTGGTTCTGGACAACGGCCGCGTCACCCTGACGCTGCTGATCGGCGACGCACTGGAGCAATTGCCACAACTGGATGCACAGATTGACGCGTGGTTTCTCGACGGTTTTGCCCCGGCAAAAAACCCCGACATGTGGACCGCCGAACTGTTTGCCGAACTGGCGCGTCTGGCCGCGCCCGGTTCGACCATCAGTACTTTCACCAGTACCGGTTGGGTACGCCGTCTGCTGAACGCGGCGGGTTTCAAGATGAAGCGCACGCCCGGGATCGGCCACAAATGGGAGATCCTGCGCGGCGTGTTTCTCGGTTGGCCGGACGACGCTCCGAAAGCCGCCGGTCCCAAACCCTGGTTTGCGCGCCCGGCTCCTTTGACCGGCGAACGTCACGCGCTGGTGATCGGCGCAGGGCTGGCCGGTTGCGCCACCGCCGCCAGTCTGGCGGCGCGAGGTTGGCATGTCAGTTTGCTGGAGCGGCATGATGCGCTTGCCCGGGAAGCTTCGGGCAATCCACAGGGCGTGCTGTACCTCAAGCTTTCGGCCCATGGCACGGCATTGTCACAGTTGATTGTCAGCGGTTTCGGCTACACCCGGCGCCTGCTGGAGCATTTGCAGCGCAGCGTCGACTGGGACAATTGCGGCGTGCTGCAACTGGCCTTCAGCGCAAAGGAAGCAGAGCGTCAGGCGCAATTGGCGCATGCGTTTCCTGAAGATTTGCTGCACACACTCGATCGGGAACACGCCGAGATTCGCGCGGGTATCGCGTTGCAATCGGGCGGACTGTTTTACCCCGAAGGCGGCTGGGTGCATCCGCCAGCCCTGTGCGCATGGCAAGCGGCGCATCCGGGTATCCAGCTCCTGACCCATCACGACGTTTTGGAACTGCGTCGTGTGGAGGGGCAATGGCAAGCGTGGGATGGCGACCGTTTGCTGGCCAACGCGCCTGTGGTGGTGCTGGCCGGTGCTGCCGACATCAAGCGTTTCGACTTCAGCAGCGATTTGCCGCTCAAACGTATTCGCGGACAGATCACTCGCCTGCCTGAGACACCTGCAAGTCATAGCCTGGGCACCGTGGTGTGCGCTGAAGGTTATGTCGCGCCTTCCCGTCTGGGTGAACACACCCTGGGCGCAAGTTTCGATTTCAACAACGACGACCTGACGCCTACCACCGCCGAGCACCTCGGCAACCTGCAACTGCTCGAAGAAATCTCGGTGGACCTGGTCACCCGGCTCGGTGCAGACGCCTTGCAACCCGATGCACTTGAAGGTCGCGCAGCGTTTCGTTGCACCAGCCCGGATTACCTGCCGATTGTCGGCCCGCTGGCTGACAGTCAGACCTTCGCCGACGCCTACGCCGTTCTGGGCAAGGATGCCCGGCAAACGCCGGACATCCCTTGCCCGTGGCTGGATGGTGTATACGTCAACAGTGGCCACGGTTCACGAGGCCTGATCACCGCGCCATTGTCAGGCGAGTTGCTGGCGGCCTGGCTCGACGATGAACCGCTGCCATTGCCCAGAGCCGTGGCCGAGGCCTGTCATCCGAACCGCTTCGCGTTGCGTCGCTTGATTCGAGGCAAGGCCTGAGGCGGTCAATCGAGCGCAAAGCAAGTCTTTGCCTCGTCAGCCTGCATGGCCTCCTCGGTCAGACGCTTCAACAGGGTCGTCTCGGCCCTCTTCAGTTCATCGGCGATGCCGTCGACCGTTTTGCGGTAGTCCACGCCAAGCGTCGCCTCGTTGTCATAGGCCGCCTCCATCCGCACGTGAAAGGGCGCAAGCAGGTCGCTGAACAGTTGGCCATGATGCTCTCGCAAAAAGTTACTCCAGAACGTGCGGCCAATGATGTAAGTCGACAGTTCAGGGGAGGCTTCTGCGGCGAGGATCTTGGTGTAGGCCCTCTCCAGGTCATCCGGTTTTACGCCGGCCAGAGATGCGTAACGCATATGCCGGGGCTGACCGATCAGGTCGAGTCTGTCGGCCAGGCCGGTTCGATAGGCCAGCTCCACTTCCGCTGGATCAAGTTTGGAATCGGCCAGGGCATGTTCCCGAGCGAGGCTGGTGAGGGAATCAAGACGGAACAGGCGTCGGCCAAGACCTAACAGCCGAGCGGCCTGATCGTGGGCATTCGCGGACAGCCGAACCACCGTATCAATGGCCACGGCCACTTCAAGGTTACTGAAAATGATGGCCGCGGAATCAGCGCAATTGGCTTTCACCGCCATCGACAGCAATTGAGCACGTAACGCCGGGCCCGTCTGAGTCGCCTCAATGACACTCCAGACCCGCCGGGTCATGTCTTCGCGCACATAGCGGCTGTCGGCCGTGCTTCCCACTTCTGCCAGCAATTCAAAGAATCCATTCGAATCAGGCTCGTTTTTCAGCGCCAGCCATGCTCGATTGCGCCTGACATAGGTGTCCTCTACCGGTTTGGGCATCCACAGGTCTCGAGCCCGTTGCTCGCTGAGCACCGCAATATTGTTGTCCAGCAACCCCATTCCGACACCCGTAGTGGCATGGTAGCGTTCCAGCTTCGCACGGCTCACCGCGGAGATGGAGTTGGAGCGCAGGTTGATCACGCGAGCGAATCTCGCAGGGACGCGAAACAGCCAGTCCGGCAACTCTTGAATCTGGTTATCTCGCAGGTCGACCATGTTCAGATAGGGCAGGCGGGAAAGCCCCACTGGCAGTTCCGTTGCATGGGTACTGCTCAGAAACAGCGATTGCAGATCAAGCATTTTGCTGACATCAATCGTGGCGCCCAGATGATTATCACTGAGTTCCAGCGTGCGCAAATTGCGCATGTCAGCCAGTTTTGGCAGTGTGTGTTCGGTCAGTTTTATCTGATTGCCCTTCAGACTCAAGTGCTCAAGGTCGGGCATGTGCGACAGAATTTCTGGCAATCGTGTGAGTTGATTGCGGTCCAGTTCCAGAGTGACAAGCCCTTTGAACGGCTTGAGGAAATACGCCAGTTCGTCCCCCGCCTGCATGTCCTTGATTGAAAGGCTGCGCACATGTTCGACGTCCTGCTCGGTCAGTGTCGGTAATGGGCCCACCGGGTTGCGCTCCAGCGTGAGCGTTGTAAAAGACTGATTTCCCGGCCAGCGCCCAGGTGATATCCGGCGCCAGCAGTTTTCGATGGCATTGGCCACCTGACGACGGTTGACCCGCATATCGCTGAGTGCCCCCGGCAGCTTTTTCATTGCCACTTCATCGTCACGCCAGGTGTGCAACACGCCGAGCAGTTTTTTCAGTTGCTGGCGCAGCTCCTTGATTCGATTCACCCGCTGCAGCGAGGTCGTACCGGCATTATCGAGAAACGTCGAAACCTGGGCATCCGTGAACAGCGGATAGAGCTTTCTGACTTTACGAATCAAGCCCCTTGCGTAAGAGCTCGCGGCGGGAGGATCCGCCAAAACGCAGGCAACAAGGTATTTCGGAGCTTCACTGCGCTCACCCCGAAGTACCCGGCCAGTACGCGCCGGATCGCCAGCGGCGGCTCTCGACAGGCGTGACCGAAGCGTCGGGACATCCAGCGCGTCGTTGCCAGTGAAACCCATGCGAGTGCGCTGGGTGGAAGGTAACGCATCCAGTATCGACTGAAGCAGCGTTTCGCTCGTCACCGTGGAAGACACATTGCCATTGGCTTGGGTGACCTGGTAGCCGGTGGACGTCTTGACAATGACCCCGCTCGACTGCGCATCAGTTGCGCCCACGCTGTCCAGCAAGGTACCAGCCACTGAACCCTGTCGCACTTCAAGTCGATAGCCGTCATCCCAGCCTTGCACTCGATCCATCAGCCCGAGCGTCAGTTTGTCGGTGTCGGCGTTGGCGAGTTGCGGGAGATACAGCCCTGTGAGCGCACGATCCTGTCTGATCACCGCCTGCGCGTCACTGACCTTCCGGGCGAGATCCATTCCGAGGACCTTGTGGTCACGCAGAAAACTGCGATCCCTGCCCGATGCGTTATCCAGCAATTCCTGACACACACGGGCGGGAAGATCCTCGGCCTGTTCGCGCAGTGTTGCCACATCACCGGTAGCAGTGCCGTCATAAGTCTTGTAAAGCCACTCACGCAAGGGTCGGCGATTGCTCTTGAGGCTGGTCGCGATCTTCTTTGCCAACAGCTGCGATTTCGATTCGGTTGCCGTGCGACCGAGGATTCCCTCCACTTCGCTCGGATAGAGGCCACTGATGACATCATCGAGCAGTTTCCCCGAATCCAGATCCGTCTGATAAACGTGCACGCTGTTGCCATCATCATCGTGTGGCGCTGTCTCGGGGAAGCGGGACACGACCACGTCATCTTCGTCGCGCACTTCAATGAAACGCTCCGACGGCCAGCCGGGCAGCCTTGGCAGTGTATGCAGTTGTTCCTGAACGAAGTCCTTGTTCGCAGTCTCGCCCCGCTCCATTGCCGCGACCAATGCACTGATGCGCCGGTCAATCCTGAAGTGCTCGGTACAATCGTTCAGCCGCTGCGGCAATTCGAGGTTGCTTTCATGGAGCTGGTGCAACTTGTCGGGCGTGATGTCGGTGATGTCGGCGATCGCTTCCAGATCACTGCCGAGATCGCCCAGGCGCGGGTCCGTTCGCCTCAACGAATAAGCACCGTCGCGCCACTCATGCGCATGCTCATGGGCATGCCGCCAGCCACCTTCCACATTTCGCTCCACGGCAGGCTGGAAGGCGTCAGAGCGCACAGGATGATTGAGGGTCCATGCCGATCCCGCGGCGTTGCGGGTGACTCGATAGGAGGCTCCTTCCATGACGATCGACGTCTGTCCGGCGTGCCGGTAAAGCCCTTGCGCATCAGGTTGCACGTCAGCTGGCAGGTTCGTGGTCTGCTTATAGGGTTCGAGGTCGGGTTTCCACAATCTGGCCTTGCCATCCGGGCGGGTGACCGCCTCGAAACCGTCGAAGAATGCCGCCTGCTCTTTCACACCTCTGCCGACAGCTCCCGCGATAAACTTGCCCCCCGCCGCAAAAGCCGCCATTTGCGCGAGGTTTTCGACAACACTCAGCAAATGCGACAACGCCTCGGCCCGCTCGCCGTGCGTCCAGTCAACCACACCTTCATACACCTCGCTGACGATGTCGACGACGGCCGACACCAGCATCAACTGGCCAATCACAGGTACGAAAAAAGCAGCTGCGTTCAATAGAAGAAGACCGCCATCCACCAATGTCTGAAGGATTTTTTCCCGTTGTTGCTCATCGACGTCTTCAGTCGGCACGGCAAGCATTCGCGCATCTTTTTGAGTGGTGCTGACAAAAGCGCTGAAGAAAAAATCGGCAAGACAAGTATCGACGGGAGCGGCAGCTAGCGTGCCCAAGGTCTTGCCCTTGTCAAACTCAGCAAAGAACCCGGTTTTTTCGTGGCCGTGCAGGTACTGCCCGGCGAAATATTTTCGGTAGCTTTTGCTTTGCAAATGAAGGGCAAGGTAAACCTTGAATTCATCCAGCGAGGCGTATTCATACAGCGGTCGTCGGGGTTCATTCGGCATGTAAACCACACACCGGGCGTTCGGATCGGTATCGATGGAGACTTTGGTAAATACCAGCGCGCCACAGATACAGGTGTCATGAATCATCAAGCCCTGCCACAACACCGGCCCGCCATCAAACACTGCGTCCCTGGTTTGGGCCGCAGGGAGGTCCTGATCGATCACACTCAACAGCATCGCGTAGACAGCGGGAGTGATTGTGTTTTTCAGGGAGGCCATGTGGAGCGCGACTCGCATGTCCAGCATCTTCAATCGACGGATGTCAGCAGCAGAGGCCCGATCATCGATCGGCGCAACGTTGGCGGGTTCGGCCGGCAACGCCAACGCATCTTCGATATGGCGCTGATAGCGGATACCGAGGTCGAGTTCACGACAGAGGGTGGCGAATTTTTCAGGGGTTGCTTCAGCACCTGATTGGGCCTGTGCGTTGATTCGTATCACCGAATCCGCTGAGATTCCCCCGCTCCGCGCCTCTGCGGCAGTAAAGTTTTCCATGGCCGCCTGCAGCAGGCTGCGCGAGGTGGTGATGACTTCAGCCGCGGAACCGAAGACCGGGAGCGCACCTGTTGACGAGTAGGTTTTTGTTGTGATGTCCAGCGTGTCTCGCTCGACGTCGAAATCGACCTTCCATTTGCTTTTGAGGAAGCCGGTCAGTTGCTCCTTGCAGAACTCGTCCAGCGGCTTGAGCTTTTCAAGCGCCCTTGTCGCCTTGCCTTGAGCAAGAAAAGACTGTTCGAACGCGGACTTCAAAGCCTGCACCACATTCAGATCTGCAGTCGCCAACCATTGCGGAATAGACGCTTGCAGGACGCCTGCCTTGTCCAGATCGCCTGTGTGCTCCAACAACGCCTCGAGTTGTTGTGCAGGCGTTATTGGCACTGTCGCAGGGGGGGCCTTGGGTGTTGAGGTCAGCATCGGCAATATCCTTATTGCGTTGAGAGGCCCTCAGTTTATGAAGCGCTGCCGGCATTTGATAATTCGAATACCGGATCGAACGGGCACTTATCCAAGCAGCTATTCCTATGCATCACATCATTAATTACCGCCATGGCAATGATCATTTCTGCATGGGCTGCCGTTCGTCCAGCAACCGCTGCTTATAACTCATCGATCTAAAACTCCCACAACCGAGGCGGGTCAGTTTCTGAGTACCCGCCGTTTTTGGCCGGGTATCGATTGACCCTCCCCAACGGAAAAACCGGTAAGGACTTTATGTGCGGATTAGCTGGCGAGTTACGCTTTGACCAACAACCTGCGGACCTCGCGGCCGTTGAACGAATCACCCATCACCTGGCCCCTCGCGGCCCGGATGCATGGGGCTTTCACAGCCAGGGGCCGATTGCTCTGGGCCACCGTCGCCTGAAAATCATGGACCTGTCGGACGGCTCGGCGCAGCCGATGGTCGACAATCAGTTGGGCTTGTCCTTGGCCTTCAACGGCGCGATCTATAACTTCCCGGAACTGCGTACCGAGCTTGAAAGCCTCGGCTATGCCTTCTATTCCGGTGGTGACACCGAAGTGCTGCTCAAGGGCTATCACGCCTGGGGCGAAGCGCTGTTGCCGAAACTCAATGGCATGTTCGCCTTCGCCATTTGGGAGCGCGACGCCAAGCGCCTGTTCATCGCCCGCGACCGTCTCGGCGTGAAGCCTTTGTACCTGTCGCGTACCGGCCAGCGCCTGCGCTTTGCCTCGGCGTTGCCGGCGTTGCTCAAGGGCGGTGATATCAACCCGATCCTCGATCCAGTGGCGCTCAATCACTACCTGAATTTCCATGCGGTGGTTCCCGCCCCGCGCACCTTGCTGGCCGGCATCGAAAAACTGCCGCCCGCGACCTGGATGCGCGTTGAAGCAGATGGCACCACCGAGCAGAAAACCTGGTGGACCCTGCCCTACGGCCCCCACGCCGACGAGATGAATCTGACACTCGAAGACTGGCGCGACCGTGTACTCGACAGCACCCGCGATGCGGTGGCGATTCGTCAACGGGCGGCGGTAGACGTCGGCGTACTGCTTTCGGGCGGTGTCGATTCGAGCATGCTCGTGGGCTTGTTGCGTGAAGTCGGCGTGGAAAACCTGTCCACCTTTTCCATCGGTTTTCAGGATGCTGGCGGCGAGCGTGGCGACGAATTTCAGTATTCGGATTTGATCGCCAGGCACTACAACACCCAGCACCACCAACTGCGCATCAATGAGAGCGAGATCATCGAGCAACTGCCGGCGGCGTTCCGCGCCATGAGCGAGCCGATGGTCAGCCATGACTGCATCGCCTTCTACTTGCTGTCACGGGAAGTGGCCAAGCATTGCAAAGTGGTGCAGAGCGGCCAGGGTGCGGACGAATTGTTCGCCGGTTATCACTGGTATCCGCAAGTCGATGGCGCCGCCGATCCCTACACGGCCTATCGCGATGCGTTCTTCGACCGCAGCTATGAGGATTACGCAGCCACCGTGCAACCGAAATGGCTGACGGCCAATGACGCTGCCGGTGACTTCGTGAAGGAACATTTCGCACAGCCCGGCGCAGACGCGGCGGTGGACAAAGCCCTGCGGCTGGACAGCACGGTCATGCTGGTGGACGACCCGGTCAAACGCGTCGACAACATGACCATGGCCTGGGGCCTGGAAGCACGTACGCCGTTTCTTGACTATCGCCTGGTGGAATTGTCAGCCCGGGTGCCAGGCAAATTCAAACTGCCGGATGGCGGCAAGCAAGTGTTGAAAGAAGCCGCGCGACTCGTGATTCCGAGTGAAGTGATCGATCGCAAGAAAGGCTACTTCCCGGTCCCGGGCCTGAAGCATTTGCAAGGCGACACATTGAACTGGGTGCGCGAACTGCTGCTCGATCCAAGTCAGGATCGCGGCCTGTTCAACCCGGCCATGCTCGACCGCCTGCTGACCGATCCGCAAGGCCAATTGACCCCGCTGCGCGGCTCCAAGCTGTGGCAATTGGCGGCTCTGAACCTGTGGCTCAGTGAACAAGGAATCTGATCGATGAAACCTCACGCCACGGCGTATAGCCAACGCTTGTTGCGCGGTCAGGCGCCCTCTTATGAACGCTTGCAGGCGCGCCTGGCCGAAGACGGCAGCGAACTGGGTGCGGCGCCGATTGCCGTGCATTGCGGCTGGGGCCGGTTGCTGATCGGCCATACCTTTCCCGATCCGGCGAGCCTGGCCCGGGAGCTGCTCAACGAACAGACCGGTGAGCGCGACATCGCCTTGTACGTTGCGGCCCCCCAGCAAGTGTTGGGGCTGGAACCGGCGCAACTGTTCCTCGATCCTTCCGACACCTTGCGTCTGTGGTTCAGCGATTACCGTCAGTCGACCCGGGTATTTCGCGGCTTTCGTATTCGCCGCGCGCAAAGCGAGACGGATTGGCAGGCGATCAATCAGCTGTACCAGGCGCGCGGCATGCTGCCGATAGATGCGAATCTGCTGACTCCGCGACATCAGGGCGGACCGGTGTATTGGCTGGCCGAAGATGAAGACAGCGGCGCAATCATCGGCAGCGTCATGGGCCTCAATCATCACAAGGCGTTCAACGATCCGGAGAACGGCAGCAGCCTGTGGTGCCTGGCGGTGGATCCGCACTGTTCGCGACCCGGCGTCGGTGAAGTGCTGGTGCGGCATTTGATCGAGCACTTCATGAGCCGTGGGCTGAGTTACCTGGACTTGTCGGTTCTGCACGACAACCGACAGGCGAAAAATCTTTACGCCAAACTGGGCTTTCGCAACCTGTCGACTTTCGCCATCAAGCGCAAGAACGGCATCAATCAGCCGCTGTTCCTGGGCCCTGGTCCCGAAGCCGAGTTCAACCCGTATGCACGGATCATTGTCGAGGAAGCCCATCGTCGCGGGATTGATGTGCACGTCGATGACGCCGACGCCGGCATGTTCACCCTCAGCCATGGCGGGCGCCGGGTGCGTTGCCGCGAATCCCTGAGCGACCTGACCAGCGCCATCAGCATGACCCTGTGCCAGGACAAAAGCCTGACCCACAAAGTGCTCAAGGCCGCCGGCTTGAATCTGCCTTCGCAGCAACTGGCCGGCAACGCCGATGACAATCTGGCGTTTCTCGACGAGCACGAGCGGGTGGTGGTCAAGCCACTGGATGGCGAACAGGGTCAAGGCGTCGCGGTGGATTTGCGGACCATCGAAGAGGTCCAGCAAGCCATCGAAGCCGCCCGCCAGTTCGACAGCCGTGTGCTGCTGGAAAGCTTTCACGAAGGTCTCGACCTGCGCATTGTGGTGATCGGTTTCGAGGTGGTCGCCGCGGCCATTCGCCGGCCCGCCGAAGTGGTGGGTGATGGTCAGCATTCCATCGGCGCGCTGATCGAAGCGCAGAGCCGGCGCCGGCAAGCCGCCACCAGCGGTGAAAGCAAAATCCCGCTGGACCATGAGACCGAACGCACGCTGCAGGCGGCGGGTTACGACTACAACAGCATTCTGCCGGCCGGCGAGCGTCTGTTTGTACGGCGTACGGCTAATCTGCATACCGGCGGCGTTCTGGAGGATGTCACGGCGATTTTGCATCCGACCCTGGTCGATGCCGCCGTTCGGGCTGCGCGGGCGCTGGATATTCCCATGGTCGGGCTCGACCTGATGGTGCCTGCCGCCGATCAACCGGAGTACGTGTTTATCGAAGCCAACGAACGTGCCGGGTTGGCCAACCATGAACCGCAGCCGACGGCGGAGCGTTTTGTGGATTTGTTGTTTCCGCATAGTCAGCCGGCTGTTTCCTAGTCATGTGTCGTCTGGGCTGACACCCTCGCTAGCAGGCAGGCTCCCACATTTGACCGCGTTCCAACTGTGGGAGCTAGCCTGCTAGCGATGGCGGCCTGACAGGCAACAAAAATTCTTCCTCATCGAAACCATCGATGCGCTCAACTCATCAGGAGTTTCCATGACCAGCAAAATCCCCGAACCAGATCTCAACTACCTGCAAAAAGTCCTGCTGGAAATGCTCGCCATTCCCAGCCCGACCGGCTTCACCGACACCATCGTGCGCTACGTCGCCGAACGCCTCGAAGAGCTGGGCATTCCCTTTGAAATGACCCGGCGCGGCACCATTCGCGCCACGCTCAAGGGCAAGAAAAACAGCCCGGACCGTGCGGTCTCCGCTCACCTCGACACCATCGGCGCAGCGGTTCGCGCGGTGAAAGACAACGGACGCCTGACCCTCGCCCCGGTCGGTTGCTGGTCCAGCCGTTTTGCCGAGGGCAGCCGCGTCAGCCTGTTCACCGACAACGGTGTGATTCGCGGCAGCGTATTGCCGCTGATGGCTTCCGGGCACGCGTTCAACACCGCCGTGGATGAAATGCCGATCAGCTGGGATCACGTCGAATTGCGTCTGGACGCCTACTGCGCCACCCGCGCCGACTGCGACTCCCTGGGGATCAGCGTGGGCGATTTCGTCGCCTTCGACCCTTTGCCGGAGTTCACTGAAAGCGGTCACATCAGCGCCCGTCACCTTGACGACAAGGCCGGCGTTGCAGCGCTGCTGGCGGCGATGAAAGCGATCGTCGACAGCGGTGAAGAGTTGATGATCGATTGTCATCCGCTGTTCACCATTACCGAGGAAATCGGCAGCGGCGCAGCGGCAGCCTTACCCTGGGACGTCAGCGAATTCGTCGGCATCGACATCGCCCCGGTTGCGCCGGGCCAGCATTCCAGCGAACACGCGGTGAGCGTGGCCATGCAGGATTCCGGCGGGCCTTACGACTATCACCTGTCGCGGCATCTGCTGCGACTGGCGAGCGAAAACGAGTTGCCGGTGCGCCGTGACCTGTTTCGTTATTACTTCAGCGATGCGCATTCGGCGGTCACCGCCGGGCACGACATCCGCACCGCCCTGCTCGCCTTCGGCTGCGACGCCACTCATGGCTACGAACGTACGCACATCGACAGCCTGGCTGCGCTGAGTCGGTTGCTCGGTGCCTACATTCTTAGTCCACCGGTATTTGCCAGTGATGCGCAGCCTGCCAAGGGCTCGCTGGACCGGTTCAGTCACCAGATCGAGCATGACACGCAGATGGAAAGCGATACGCGGGTGCCGTCGGTGGATAGCCTGGTTGGGCAACGTTCTGAAAGCTGAGTTTTGTATAGAGATTTTTGGTGACTGAAAGATTGCCATCGCGAGCAGGCACTCCATCAGGCCTGGACTAGCCGCGATCCTTCATTCGCCGTAGCATCGCGACATTGTTTAGCCGAGGTGCCTATGCTGATTCCCTACGACCAACTTGAAGTCGACACCCTTACCCGCCTGATCGAGGATTTCGTGACCCGCGACGGCACGGACAATGGAGATGACACGCCGCTGGAAACCCGTGTATTGCGTGTTCGCCAGGCATTGACCAAGGGGCAGGCGCTGATTGTTTTCGATCCGGACAGCGAGCAATGCCAGTTGATGCTCAAGCACGATGTGCCCAAGCACCTGTTCGACTGAGGGCTCAGCGACCTTTGATCTTGGCCAGTTTGACCTGGATGCGATCATAGACTTCGGCCCGATGCACATTGACGTTTTGTGGCGCCTCGACGCCGAAGCGCACACTGCCTCCGTTGACGGCGATGATGCGCACTGAAATGTTGTCACCGATGGAAATCATCTCGCCTACAACGCGACTGAGTACAAGCATGGCATTCATCCTTCAGGGTTACCGGCCCCTGAAGATGCCCGTCGCACAGCAGGTCTTCAATGCGATGACGGCAATTCAGTCTTGCCCTACAGCGCAGGACGATCCCCCCTTACGGAAACGTCTGACAAACCATTGAATACCGTTTCAGGAAGCGGAGAAACGCGGGCCGAACAGAATGACGCTGGCCCCGATCACACACAGTGCCACGCCCAGCCAGTCCGAACCCAGGGGACGAATCCGCTCGACCACCACCAGCCAGCCGATGGAAGCGACGATATAAATGCCACCGTAGGCGGCATAGGCGCGACCGGCGTAAGTCGCCTCGACACGGGTCAGCAACAGCGCGAACAACGTCAGGCTGAGCAACGCCGGAACCACCCACCAGATGCTTTTACCCTGGCGCAGCCACATCCAGAACGCGAAGCAGCCGGCGATTTCGAACAGCGCCGCGAGGAAAAACCACAGGTAATTGAGCATGCAGGCGTCTCGTGAGGATGACCGGTTGCGGCCACCCTAACGACGGTGTTGCGCACGGGCAAGTTCAGCCTGCGTTTTGTTTGGCCTTGGCGCGCATTTTGTCGGCCATGGTGGTCATTTCGTTGTAGAGCAGTTGCGGGTTTTTCTGCTTGAGCGCCCAGGCCATGCGACCCTGTTCGTGGGGCAGAATCATGAATTCACCGGCGGCGACGTGCTCATAGATGTAATCGGCAATGTCGGTTGCGGTAATCGGCGAGCTTTCCAGCAACTTGCCGACCTGGGCTTTCATGGCCGGGGTCGGGCCGCGGAAGGAGTCCAGCAAGTTGGTCTGGAAGAACGATGGGCAAACCACGTGCACGCCCACTTCCTGCTGCGCCAGTTCGACCAGCAGGCTTTCGGACAAGGCCACCACGCCGGCCTTGGCCACGTTGTAGTTGCTCATGGCCGGGCCTTGCATCAGGGCGGCCATCGACGCGATGTTGATGATCTTGCCTTTGCTTTTTTCCAGCAGCGGCAGGAAGGCCTTGCAGCCCTTGACCACGCCCATCAGGTTGATTGCGATCTGCCAGTCCCAGTCTTCCAGGGACAGTTCACTGAAGAACCCGCCCGAGGCCACGCCGGCGTTATTGACGATGACATCGATGCCGCCAAGCTTCTCTTCGCACGCTTGGGCGAACGCCGTCAGTTGACTGTAATCACGTACATCGCAACGCTGAACAAAACCGTCACCGCCCGCCTCACGAACCAGTTTCAAGGTTTCCTGCAAACCGGGCTCGCTGACATCCGACAAGGCCAGTTGCCAGCCTTCACGCGCCCAGCGCAGCGCGATTTCGCGACCCAGGCCCGAGCCCGCACCAGTGATCATCATGCGATTTTGCATAGCAAACAGCCTTGTTGTTCCGGGGAAGATGCGCTGAGTGTAGCGAAGGACATTGCGAGACCCACGCTCCATCAGATTGCTGAATGGCCCGAGCAAACCGTGGGAGCGTCGGGATCAACTAAAGCTGGAGAAAACGAAATAAGGCTTTCTTCGAAAAACATTAAAAAAACTTGGAATTTTCTGACACTCGCGAGAGTCGGATTTTGTAAGCAGCTCGGGTTTATTGCATTCCAGCTGACAGTTAAAAGCTAGGTCATTCCAGAACACTTCCAACAAGGAAATAGACATGGGCACAATTCTTATCGTAATTCTGATTCTCCTGCTGGTAGGTGGTTTGCCGGTCTTTCCACACTCAAGAAGTTGGGGTTATGGCCCGTCGGGTATCATCGGCGTGGTGTTGGTGGTGCTGTTGATTCTGCTGTTACTTGGCAAGATATAAAGATTTAACAGGCAAAAAAAAGAGGCCCTTGAAGGGCCTCTTTTTTATTGCGCCAAAACTTTAGTCCGGCTTGCCGTCAACCACACCGGCGGTGTTGTCGATCAGGCTCTTGGTGGCCGTCTGAATGAACGACTCGAGTTTCTGCTTGAGAGCCGCTTCGTCAGCCGACGCCGGGATCACTTCACCTTTCGGATTGGCGCCCAGTTCGTACTGATACAGCTTGGGCGGCATTTCTTTCGGCAACACCAGCACGCGATCCGCGGTCAGCAACGCCACGGTCTGATCGCTGCCCGAAGGCTTGATCACGCCAAAGCCCTTGTCGCCTTCCGGCAGGTTCAGCAAGTCACGACCCCAGCACTGGTGAATCACGTCGCCACCGATACGGCCCATGATGGTCGGCACGATGTCGATCTGAGTGCCCACGGTGTGGTCAACCTGACCGAACTTGTCCTGCACGCCCGGCCCGATCAGCAGCATCGGGACGTTGAACCGGCCCAGGTCCATTTCGGTAATCTGTTGCTCGTTGCCGAAACCATGGTCGCCGACCACCACGAACAGGGTTTCCTTGAAGTAAGGCTCTTTACGCGCCTTCTCGAAGAACTGACCCAACGCCCAGTCAGAGTAGCGCATGGCGGTCAAATGTTCGTTGAGGCTGCCACGGTCGGTCACGCGCTCGACCGGCAAAGGCGTCGGCAAGGCGTACGGCGTGTGGTTGGACAGGGTTTGCAGCAAGGCATAGAACGGTTTTTTGTCCTTGCCATCGCGGGCTTTCAACTCTTCCAGGCCACGGTTGAACATGTCCTGATCGGACACGCCCCAGGTCGGGTCGGAGAACACCGGATTAACGAAGTCGTTGCGGCCGATGAAGTTGGTCATGCCCTGGTTGCTGAAGAAGCCCGACTGGTTATCCCAGGCGAAGTCACCGTTGTAGACGTATACATCGTCGTAGTCACGGGCGCTGAGCAACTGCGGCAGACCGGACAGTTTGTGGCTGCCTTCCGGAGTCTGCATCAGGTATTCGAAGCCTGGCAGGTTCGGGAAGCAGGCCATGGTGGCGAACATACCCTGGTGGGTGTGGGTACCGTTGGAGAAGAAGCGGTCGAACAACAGGCCTTCTTTCGACAGCTTGTCGAAGTACGGCGTGACGTTACCCGGACGACCCAGCGCGCCCACCGAATGACCGGCGAAGCTTTCCATCAGGATCACGACGACGTTCTTGATCGGCAGGGTCTTGTCGGCGGCCGGAGAATAGTTGCGGCGCACGGCAGCGGTTTCGCCATCTACCAGCTTGTCGCTTGGGGTCAGCAACATATCGCGGACGGTCTGCTGAGCCAATGGCTGATCCAGTGTGGCTTTCCAGATGTTGTCGCGTTCTTCGGACATCCGGCTCTTGGCCGCTGCGATCAGCGACAGTGTGCCGTTCAGGCCCAGCTGGTTGGCGAAGTTCGAGTCGGTGGTGTAGACGTCCCCCCAACGCAGCGGCGGCCCCTGACGCAGGGTGCCACGAGCGGCAACCACACAGACCAGCAGGCAGACCACGAACACCATGCCTCGCGCATACCACGGGGCGATCTGGCGCGTGCCGATGCTGCCGCCGCTGAACGGACCGCGTGGACGGGTCGCACGGTCGGCTCCCTTGAATGCGAGGGTCAGGATCAACGTGCCGAACGCCCAGGCCAGCAGGTAGCGAACCACCGGGAAACCGTACCAGAGCATGCTCATCACGGTTTTCGGGTCTTCCTTCACGTACTGGAAGACCAGGCCGTTGAGGCGCTGGTGGAATTCGCGGTAGAAGTCCATCTCCATCAGGCCGAGAAACAGCGCGATGCTCGAGGCGATGGTCAGCCAGAAGCGGAAGAACCCGCGAGCGGCCATGGCCCGGGCGCTGAACAGTGCCAGTATCAGCGGAATGCAGAGGTACACCACCAGGCGCAGGTCGAAACGCAGGCCATTGGCGAACGCCTCGAAAAAGGTCGAGGCCGGTGAATCCTGGATCATTTCGCGGTTGTAGACCAGCAGCGCGACGCGCAGCAGGCTGAACATGACCATCATGACCAAGGCGCACAGCAGCGTGTAGGCCAGATGCGATTTGACGGTCGGTTGCAGCAGGCGACTAGAAGCTCGCTGCTGACTCAGGGCGTCCGGGTTTGCCATGTCGTTTTAGGACCCATTGGAAGTTGAAGTTTCAAAAGTAAAGCGGCGCCCTGCCCTCTGTTGGCCAGTTCTCGGCCCCGGGGCTTGCGCGGTGCGCAAATGTTGCACGATCAACCGCAGCATTGCCATTGATTACTGTTCGGCATGCTGGAGCGGGCGAATTGTCTTGGAGGCATTGTGAAAATTTCGTGCAACGTATATCTGGAAACAAAATAATGGCAAAAACAAACGCCCCGAAAGGTCGGGGCGTTTGATAAAACAGCGCGCGATTACTTCTCCGCGCGTTCCTTCAAGGCCTTGAGCGTGTTGAACGGCGCATCGACCACGAACTTGTTGGCAACCATCGAAGGGATGCTGCCGCCTGGCTCGGTGTGCACCTGGTAGGTCACTTCGATCTGGTCACCCTTGGGAACGAACTTCCAGAAACCGTCGACCTTGGTGACCCGCACAAAGCCTTTTTCTTCGGGCATGTACTTCGGCACGCCTTCGAGCTTGCGGGTCAGGCTGCCATCGGCGCCTTCGGTGGTGGTGATATGCAGCACCGAATCACGCGGGGTGACCGGCCATGGGGTATTGAACTGAGTGTACGTCCAGCTCTGATCGCCTTCGTGCTTGAGCAGCTTTTGGGTTTTGCATTCGTGAATCCAGGCGCAGGCGCCTGACACGTCTTCCTGCAGCGCGCGCAGTTTGGCCATGGTGGTCTTCATCAAGGTAACGCCCTGGTAGGCCTTGTAATCAGAGCCGGCCACTTCACTCAGGGACACCTTGATGCCGTCTTCATTCTTGGCAACTTTCCAGTCCTCGGCCTGTGCAGCCGTGGTGGCCAGCACAACCGTCAAACCACACAGCACAGCCATACGATGCAGCGAACCCATAGTCTTATTCCTTATTGTTGAAGTTCCGTTCGTAGAACACATCACGCAGCCGTCATTTGCTCCCACCAGCCCAATAGCTTAATCGCTTCGTCACTGCTGCTTCCGCAGACTTCGACGTCGGCTTCAAATGCCGAACACACGGCGGGACGTTTCGGATCGCCGAAAATGTTGCACAGGTTATCGACAGACAGTTGTACGCAACGTTCTCCCGCAGCTTTGCCATTGGGCATGCCGGGAATCGGTGAACTGATGGAAGGGGCAATGCAACAGGCGCCACAGCCTTCACGGCATTTCATGACGACAAGCTCCTCGCGACGGGCGATGTGTTAATGGACGGGGCACAGAGTAACCGCTAAAACAGTTGTTTAAAATTCCCCGGACCGAGGTTTTTGCGCTCAAACGGATGTGACTGACCAGTCTCCGACAAAGTGTCTGGCCAGCAGATCACAGATGGGAAGGAATTACCGCTTGAACTCGAATTCCAGCGCCGCGCCTTCGACTTCACGGCGTTCTTCATTTCGCAGTTGCAACTGCATTTCGTTGCTGATCAGCCTTCCGTTGAGCTGAAACGGAGCGCTTTTGTCACCGAACATTTGTGGCAACACAGCGTCGCGCTTGGGCAATGGGACCGTACCGAGCGGTTTTAGCTCCTCAGCCATTTCCTGGGGCAGGCTCAAATCCAGGTCGACCGAAGGAAGTCTGGTTTTCACGACCTCACTGGCGGGTTTGGACTTGGAGGCAACAGGCGGTCGTTTTTTCACCACTGCCGCTTTCTTTTTTACCGGTGTGGTGTTCTTTTTGACCGCAGCGGTTTTCTTGACGGGCGCTGGTTTTTTCGCGGTTTCGCTGCTGGCTGCCGGTTTTTCCTGAGACGAAGCCGCCATGACGCCTTGGGCATGAACGGTCATCAAGAGACAGATCGAAAGGCAGACGACAGGAAAAATCGGTTTCATGGACCCAACGACGCTAACGGCAGAGGGCCATATGCTCGCCTGTTGTACGCAACATAACAAGCACGTGTACGAAACGACCCGCCGTTCTGTCAGAAACCGCCGGCCATCTCCTGACAGAGCTGCGTTGCCAACATCCCCAGCGTCATCAATGCGCGCTCGGCTTCACGGTTCCAGGGCGTGCCGCAGTTCAGGCGGATGCAGTGATTGAACTGCTCGGTGTTACTGAAAATCAGCCCTGGCGCGATACTGATGCCCTGCTGCAACGCACGTACGTGCAACTCCTGAGTGTTGACCCTTCCCGGCAGACTGACCCACAGAATGAAGCCGCCCGTAGGCCGGGTCATCTGCGTGCCTTCCGGGAAATACTGCTGCACGGCCAACTGGAAGGCGCTGAGGTTCTTGCGGTATTCCTGACGGATGTAGCGCAAATGACGGTCGTAACCGCCGTTCTCCAGGTAAGCGGCGATGCCCATTTGCGTGACGCTGCACGCCGAATGCGTGCTGAACGTCTGCAAACGCTGAATTTCCTGCTGATATTTGCCGGCGATCATCCAGCCAATCCGCACGCCCGGGGACAAGGTTTTGGAGAAGCTCGAGCAATAAATCACTCGATCCAGCCGGTCGTAGGCTTTAAGCGATTTGGTCCGGCCCTGTTCGAACATCAATTCGCCGTAGATATCGTCTTCAACAATCTGGATATCGAAATCCGAGGCCAGGCGCAGCAGTTGTTTCTGCCGCTCTTCGGGCATGGTGCCGCCCAGTGGATTACTCAGACGAGTGGTCAGTACCAGCGCCTTGATCGACCACTGGTTGGCCGCCAATTGCAGGGCTTCGAGGCTCATGCCGGTCGCCGGGTCGCTCGGGATCTCGATGACTTTGAGGCCCAGCAGGTCGGCCAGTTGCAACAAACCATAATAAGTCGGTGACTCGGCGGCGATCAGGTCGCCCGGGCGGGTCAACACACGAAGCGACATCTGCAACGCATCGACGCAACCGTGGGTGATCACCACTTCGGATGGATCAACCACCACGCCGGCATCACGCATGCGGATCGCCACTTGTCGGCGCAACGGCTCAAAACCGGGGCTGAACATGTAGCTGAAGGCACGCGGACTGTGGAAACGAGTGACCTTGGCCAATTGCTGATGCAGGGCGCGCACCGGCAGATAGTCAACGCTTGGCACCGCCGCGCCCAAGGGGAAAACGCCCTCGCGACGGGATTCGACCAGCACTTGCTGAATAATGCTGCTGCGAGTGACCAAGCCGGGCCGTTCGACCCGGGCGATGTCCGGCGTCGGCGCCGTCAGGGCCGGGGTCTGGTGCACGTAGTAGCCCGACTGCGGCCGGGCGCGGATCAGCCCTTGATCCTCGAGATTGGCGTAGGCCTGCAAAACGGTCGCGTGGCTGACGTTGAGCTGCGAGCTCATCTTGCGCACCGAGGGCACACGTTCTCCCGGTTGATAGACACCACGGCGGATGTCTTCGGCCAGTTGCTGAGCAATACGTTGGTAGAGCAAGAGATTGGTCATGACGCAGCACTCGATATCACGGGCATTTTATTCTTGTGTGAAACAATACCGGAACAGTTTAGAAGTGTACTGGGACAGTTGCCACAATAGTCGACCGTACAGTGCAGTGTCAGCAAAAACTGTACTGTTTTGAGAGGCAATTGGCAGGCATAAAAAAACCCGGCACTGTCAGGCAGGCCGGGTTGTAGCAGCTGTCGAGTGAAACGAGGCTGCGATATTACAGTTCCACCTGAGTCATGAGCGCAAGAAGAACGCAGCCTCGTTTCACTCGACAGCTGCTACAGGACCTCAAGAGCTTCCGAAACGCAGCCCTTAGCGGGCGGCGCCGAGCTGGCCTTTTTCGTCGGAGAACACAATTTCCACCCGACGGTTCTGCGCGCGACCGCGTTCGGAAGCGTTCACGTCTACCGGGTATTCATCGCCGTAGCCTTCGACCTTGATGCGTTTGTCGTCAATGCCCAGGTCCATCAATACATCCGCCACCGATTGCGCGCGGTCACGGGACAGCTTGAGGTTGTCCTGCTTGCCACCGGTGCTATCGGTATAGCCCTCGATGCGGACCACGCGCTTGGGATTGAGCTGCAGGAACTGCACGATCTTCAGCACCACGCGGTTCGCCGAACTCTTCAGCTCTGCTTCGCCGGTGTCGAACAGCACATCGCCCAGGGTCATCACCAGACCACGGTCGGTCTGCGTGGTGGCCAGTGCAAGGATCTGTTCTTCAAGCCATTTGCCCTGCTGCTGCACGCTGAGCAACTTGGACTCGCGCAGGGCCAGCTGCAGGCGCTGACGTTCCAGTTCGAGCTTCGCGGCGCGTTCTTCGTTGAGCACCTGATTAGTGTGTTCACGGGCGATTTCGCTGTAGCGCTGGCTCAGGTAGGCGTAATGCACCACGTCCGAGCCGCTGCCCCAATAGGTGGAAAGACGGTCAGCGCGGGCAAGCGATTCACCGGCACGAATCACGTCCTTTGGCGCGATTCGCAGCACGTTGGAATCTTCCTTGACCTTCTGAAAGTCGGTTCCGGCCTGCTGCAAAACGGCCTCGCTGTGTTGGCCGGCGCAACCGTAAAGGCTCGCGCAACCCGCCAGGATCAAACCACCGAGTGCTTTGGACTTGAGGCTCATTGGGCATCTCCCAGTTGCTTGCGCAGACGAGTGATGCGGGTATTGAGCACGTTCAACTGCTCCTCACTCTTGAGCGTCAGCACTTTGGCTTCTGCCAGGCGTGCGTCCAGTTCGGCTTGTTCGGCACGCATGCGCGCATGCCTGTAGGACTGATCCGTCATGTCGCCCTGGGCACGGGAAAACTTGTCTTCGGCCAGTTTCATTTCCGGCACGTCGTCGGCGGTGGCACCCACGGCTTTGGCTTGCACGAGGGCCTGCTCGGTCAAGCGTATCTGTTCATTCGGCGCCGGATCGGCTGCACAACCCGCCAGAGCCAGAACGGCCAGGGCAGCGAAAAGAGGTCGAATACTCACTAAAAATTCCTACTGTTTTGGGGCACTGACGGGCTGTTGCTGCGGTTGTTGCTGCTGCGCTTTCCAACGCTCAATATTGCGTTGTAGCGCGATCTCCGTCAGTCCGGACGCGGGCAATTCTGTCATCTTTTTGGCCAGCTGTCCGCGCAACCACGGATCGTTGCAGGCGGAGTTATGGGATAACGCGAGGAAAAGGCCAGGTTTGTCGACTGGTTGGGGTCGAGCGACCAGGTCGTTGGCCATACTCAGGGTTTGCGCGGCGGCCATGCCTGAGTAGCGTCCGGCGAGGACAAATTCCACCTCGCCCAGCAGCAATTTCTGCAAGGCCTGGGTCAGGTTCGGCGTACGCACGAGGGTCAATTGCTGCTCGGCGAAAGTGCCGAATGCCTGGGTCATTCGAGACTTTTCCGACACGGCACCGGGATGGCCGTGAAGGTCTTTCGCTTCGTTGTAGAGCAATGCCGAGTCTTTTCGAGTCCAGACCAGATAGTCGTTTTCCAGCAGCGGCGGATGGATGTAATCCAGGGTGTCCAGCTCGTTGACCGTCAACGGCGCATCGGCCAGCATGTCCATGCGCCCGCTGCGCACTTCGTCCAGGGCCTGGGCGCGCTTGCCGGCGTAAAGCAATTCGACCTTGATGCCCAACTCCCCTGCCACGTGTTGCAACAGGTCAGCACTCGCCCCGATCAAATGCTTGGGGTTTTGCGGGTCTTGCCACAGGTACGGCGGCGCGTCGGGACTGCCGGTCACCACCAGGCGTTCGCACTTGCTGGCGGCCACGGCCAACGCCGGCAGCACCGTCAGCCCGAGCAATAATGACCAGCCACATACGCGGCGCAAATCCATGGCGACACTCTCCCATCCAAATCCGGAACAAAAAAAAGCCCGACCAAAAGGTCGGGCTCTTTATAAGTCAAGCGACTGGATTAGACCAGCTTCTCGAACTCGGGGATGGCTTCGAACAGGTCTGCCACCAGGCCGTAATCGGCCACCTGGAAGATCGGCGCTTCTTCGTCCTTGTTGATCGCAACGATCACTTTGGAGTCTTTCATGCCGGCCAGGTGCTGGATCGCGCCGGAGATACCGACGGCGATGTACAGCTGTGGAGCAACGATCTTGCCGGTCTGACCGACCTGCATGTCGTTAGGTACAAAACCTGCGTCGACCGCGGCGCGGGAAGCACCGACGGCAGCGCCCAGCTTGTCGGCCAGGGCGTACAGGTGTTTGAAGTTGTCGCCGTTCTGCATGCCGCGGCCGCCGGAAACGACGATCTTGGCAGCGGTCAGTTCCGGACGATCGGACTTGGCCAGTTCTTCGCCAACGAAGCTAGAAGTGCCAGCGTCGTGAGCAGCAGCAACGGCTTCAACAGCAGCGGAACCACCTTCAGCGGCAACCGGGTCGAAACCAGTGGCACGCACGGTGATCACTTTGACTGCAGCGTTCGATTGAACGGTTGCAATGGCGTTACCGGCGTAGATCGGGCGCTTGAAGGTATCAGCGCTTTCGACCGAGATGATCTCGGAGATCTGATCAACGTCCAGCTGTGCGGCAACGCGCGGCAGGATGTTTTTGCCGTTGGAAGTGGCGGCAGCCAGGATGTGGCTGTAGCCCTTGCCCAATTCGGCCACCAGCGGCGCGACGTTTTCCGGCAGTTGGTGAGCGTAGGCGGCGTTGTCGGCCACCAGCACTTTCGCCACGCCAGCGATTTTCGCAGCGGCTTCAGCCACGGCGCCAACGCCCTGGCCTGCGACCAGAACGTGGATGTCACCGCCGATTTTGGCAGCGGCAGCCACAGTGTTCAGGGTGGCCGGAGCCACTACCTTGTTGTCGTGTTCAGCGATTACCAAGATAGTCATGATTAGATTACCTTCGCTTCGTTTTTCAGTTTCTCGACCAGTTCAGCCACCGACTTGACCTTGATACCCGCGCTGCGTGCAGCAGGCGCTTCGACTTTTACGGTCTTGTTGGTGGAGGCGGTGGAAACGCCCAAAGCGTCCGGAGTCAGCACTTCGAGAGGCTTCTTCTTGGCTTTCATGATGTTTGGCAGGGACGCGTAGCGCGGCTCGTTCAAACGCAGGTCGGTGGTGACGATGGCCGGCAGTTTCAGGGAAACTGTCTGCGCGCCGCCGTCGATTTCGCGGGTCACAGCAACGCTGTCGCCGCTGATTTCGACTTTCGAAGCGAAGGTGCCCTGACCGTAGCCGCTCAGTGCAGCGAGCATCTGGCCAGTCTGGTTGTTGTCGCTGTCGATGGCTTGTTTGCCAAGGATCACCAGCTGCGGCTGTTCCTTGTCGACAACAGCCTTGAGCAGCTTGGCAACGGCCAGGGAAGTCAGATCTTCGGCAGATTCGACGAGGATGGCGCGGTCAGCACCCAGAGCCAGCGCGGTGCGCAGTTGCTCTTGAGCGGTGGTCGGGCCGATGGAGACGACGACGATTTCAGTCGCAACGCCTTTCTCTTTCAGGCGTACGGCTTCTTCCACTGCGATTTCGCAGAACGGGTTCATCGACATCTTGACGTTGGCGAGGTCGACGCCGGAATTGTCCGCCTTGACGCGAACCTTGACGTTGTAATCCACAACGCGTTTGACAGCTACAAGAACCTTCATGGATTCCTCGTTACTCTCCGGTGAAAAGAAAGTCGCCTAGGCGAACCTGGCGGTTTGATGCTCATCGGCGCAAGGGCACCTCTAAAAACGCCGGCATTCGTGTCAGGTGACCATCGCTCAGGATGTTGATGACCGTTCGTCAGTGGTGACCAACAAGTCATTCAATATCGCGGCGTGTAAACTGCGTGTCTAACCTGCGCAGCGCATCACCTGGTACTGCCATCGCCCTGTCTTTAGAGGTGCTCTTGAAACCTGCAGTCAGCCTACGGCGAGCGCAAAACCGACCGTATCTTGACCGGAACGCCTATTCCGGTCAATACGGCAAAATAGCCGTTCATAAGCCGCGTGACTTTGATTTCTCTGGCTTTGAGCCAATTCAAACAAACGTTTGTATTGGACGCTAGGAGTGGTGTAGATATAATGCGCCACCCAGAGAGAAAGGTGGTCTATCGATTGTCCTGTTCCGCGCGTTGCGAAGGAATTCATGGATGCGACACCAAACCTCCAATTAGAAAAAAAACTGTTGAGCCTTGAGTAGGAGATAACCTGTGGAACGCGAATACATGGAATTCGACGTGGTCATCGTCGGTGCCGGCCCCGCGGGTCTTTCCGCCGCCTGCCGCTTGAAGCAGAAGGCTGCTGAAGCCGGTAAGGAAATCAGCGTCTGCGTGGTCGAAAAAGGCTCCGAAGTCGGCGCACACATTCTGTCCGGCGCGATCTTCGAACCCCGCGCCCTGAACGAATTATTCCCGGACTGGAAAGAACTCGGCGCCCCGCTGAACACGCCGGTGACCCGCGATGACATCTTCGTCCTCAAGAATGCCGACAGCGCGCAAAAAATTCCTGACTTCTTTGTGCCCAAGACCATGCACAACGATGGCAACTACATCATCTCCCTGGGCAACCTGTGCCGCTGGCTGGCCCAGCAGGCCGAGAACCTGGGCGTAGAAATCTACCCGGGCTTCGCCGCTCAGGAAGCGCTGTTCGACGAGAATAGCGTGGTTCGCGGGATCATCACCGGGGACCTGGGCGTTGACCGCGAAGGTCACCCTAAAGAAGGCCTGTACACCCCGGGCATGGAACTGCGCGGCAAGTACACGCTGTTCGCCGAAGGTTGCCGCGGCCACATCGGCAAGCAACTGATCAAGCGCTTCAACCTCGACAGCGAAGCCGACGCCCAGCACTACGGCATCGGCCTGAAAGAAATCTGGGAAGTTGATCCCGCCAAGCACCAGCCAGGCCTGGTCGTCCACACCGCCGGTTGGCCGATGGACATCATGGGCACCGAGAACACTGGCGGCTCGTTCCTTTATCACCTGGAAAACAATCAGGTAGTCGTCGGTCTGATTGTCGATCTTTCCTACAGCAACACCTACCTGTCGCCCTTCGACGAGTTCCAGCGCCTCAAGCATCACCCGGTGCTCAAGCAGTACCTGGAAGGCGGCAAGCGCATCAGCTACGGTGCCCGCGCCATCTGCAAAGGCGGCCTGAACTCGCTGCCGAAAATGGTCTTCAAGGGCGGCGCGCTGATCGGTTGCGACCTCGGTACCCTGAACTTCGCCAAGATCAAAGGCAGCCACACCGCGATGAAGTCCGGCATGCTCGCCGCTGAATCCGTGGCCGAGGCGCTGTTCGCCGAGAAGGACGGCACTGAAGAGCTGACCACTTACGTCGACGCGTTCAAGAAGAGCTGGCTCTACGACGAACTGTTCGCCAGCCGCAACTTCGGCCCGGCGATCCACAAGTTCGGCGCGATCGTCGGCGGCGGTTTCAACTGGCTCGACCAGAACATCTTCGGCGGCAAACTGCCGTTCACCTTGCACGACAACAAGCCGGACTACGCGTGCCTCAAGCTCGCGGCCGACTGCAAGAAGATCGACTACCCGAAACCGGACGGCAAGATCAGCTTCGACAAACTCAGCTCGGTGTTCATCTCGGGTACCAACCACGAAGAAGAACAGCCGTGCCACCTGAAGCTGACCGATCCGAGCATTCCGATCGCCAAGAACCTGCCGATGTACGATGAACCTGCCCAGCGTTACTGCCCGGCCGGCGTGTACGAAGTGGTGACCAAGGAAGACGGCGAGAAGCGCTTCCAGATCAACGCCCAGAACTGCGTTCACTGCAAGACCTGCGACATCAAGGACCCTGCACAGAACATCACCTGGGTAGCACCGGAAGGTGCTGGCGGCCCGACTTACCCGAACATGTAAGTTGAATCGCTGAACAAAAAGGCTCCCGAAATGGGGGCCTTTTTGTTGCACAGGTATAAGCCCAACCCAAAACCCAGTGGGAGCGAGCCTGCTCGCGATAGCGGCGGGTCAGTCAACACGTATACTGGATGATGAACCGCAATCGCGAGCAGGCTCGCTCCCACAAGGGGATTTGCGGTGAATCAGGCAGCGCGCTCATCCCCAGGATTACGCTCGAAATAGCGCTTGTACTCACGACTGAACTGCGACGTGCTCTGATACCCGACCCGATGCGCCACCTGCGCCACGCCCAACCCCTCGGCGAGCAATAACTGCTGCGCCTTCAGCAAGCGCAACCGCTTCAAATACTGCACCGGCGACAACAACGTGCTGCGCTTGAAATGCTCATGGAACGTCGATGCACTCATGTTCGCGCAACTGGCCAACGTCTCGACATTCAAGGGGTCGGTGTAATGCGCATGCAAATGGCTGAGCGAGGCTGCGATCCGCGCGAACTGCCCTTGCTGCTCCACCAGTGCACGCAACACATCGGCTTGCGGACCGCGTAAGGCGACGAACAACAACTCACGCAAACGCGCCTGCCCCATGATCCGGCATTCCAGCGGATCGTGCAGGCAGCGCAACAGTCGTTCCACGCAACCCCGCATGTCATTGTCGAGCACCGCCGAGGTCATCGACTCCGGCGTCTGCGCAGCAATATTGCGCCCCGGCGCCAAACCCATCGCCAACACCAACTCACCGAGCAACACCCGATCAATGGCAATGGAAACGCCGAGCATCGGCCCGTCTGGTGCCGAAAACGTTTCGCACTCAAACGGCACCGGCAATGCCTGAATCAGATAATGGCCGGCGCCGTACTCCAGTGTGCGCGGCCCCAGATACGCCAGTTTGCTGCCTTGGGCAATGATGACCAGGCTTGGCTCATAGATCTGCGGACCACGGGCCACATCGCAACTGGCTCGCAAAACCTGAACGCCCGGCAATGCCGTAGCGGCGAATCCATCGCGAGTGGTCAGCGGCTCAATCAGCGAAACCAGATTGGCATTGGCATCGAGATGACGCGTTAACAACATAAGAAAAACTTCTGGAAAAAGGGGATGAAAGCATCATCGCAGGTCTGATCGCGCATTTGATCAAACGAAAGCTGTTGCCGGAGGAATAGGCATGACACCCGGAGGAATCGCCATGGCCGATGGCGGACACGGCGCCCAAAATGCGCCGCCTCACTTGTCATTGCTTCTGCGAGGTTCACCATGTACACCGCCATCGGATACGCCGCCCAATCGGCCACCACTCCCCTCGCCCCCGTGAAATTCGAACGCCGCAGCCCAAGGGCCGACGACGTTGCGATCGATATTCTCTACTGCGGTGTCTGCCATTCCGACATTCACCAGGCCCGCAACGAGTGGGGCATTGCCGTTTACCCGTTGATGCCCGGCCACGAGATCGTAGGTAAAGTGACCGGCGTCGGTGCGAATGTTACCCGGCACAAGGTCGGCGATCTGGTTGGTGTCGGTTGCATGGTCGATTCCTGCCGCAGCTGCGAAGCCTGCCAGGCCAACCTCGAGCAATACTGCCTCGAAGGTCCGACCATGACGTATGCCACCCCGGACCGGGTCGATGGCAGCAACACCATGGGCGGCTACTCCGACAGCATCGTGGTCAGCGAGCACTTCGTCGTGCGCATCCCGGAAAAACTCGACCTGTCCAGTGCCGCGCCAATTCTTTGCGCCGGCATCACCACCTACTCGCCGCTCAAGCACTACGGCGTGAAGGCCGGCGACAAGGTCGGGATTCTCGGCATGGGCGGACTCGGCCACATGGGCATCAAATTCGCCAAGGCGATGGGCGCCGAAGTCACGCTGTTCACCCGTTCGGCAAGCAAGGCTGAAGAAGGTCGTCGTCAGGGCGCGGACCACGTGATCGTGTCCACCGATGCCGATCAGATGAAGGCGGCGGCGGGCTATTTCGATTTCCTGCTGGACACCATTCCGGTGCAGCACGATCTCAACCCCTACCTCGATACCCTGCGTTTCGACGGCGTGCACATTCTGGTGGGCTTGATTGAACCGGTCGATCCTCCGGTCCACGCCGGCAAACTGGTGATGAGCCGTCGCGTATTGGCCGGTTCACTGATCGGCGGCATTGCCGAAACCCAGGAGGTGCTGGATTTCTGCGCCGAGCACAACATCACGTGCGACATCGAAATGCTCGACATCCGCCAGATCAACGAGGCTTACGCCCGCATGATTGCCGGTGATGTGAAGTACCGCTTCGTGATCGATATGGCGACGCTCAAGGTTTAAACCTTAAGTCCAAGCTCCGCCGACAGCCGGGCTGTGACCCCTTTGATCAGGGGGATCAGCTCGGCCATCTTTTCCAACGGCATGTACGGCACCGTGCTGGCGATGCTGATGCCGGCAACGATGCGCTTGCTGGCATCACGGATCGGCGCCGCGACACAACGGATCGACGGTTCATTGTCTTCCAGGTCGAAAGCGTAACCGCCCGCCACGTATTCAATCATGCGCTGCTGAAACTGCTCCCAGGACTGCTCCGGGTGCAGCGGCCAGAACTGATTTTTCCCACCTGCCGGCAGGCTGACTTCGTACAGCCGTTGCCATTCTTCCTGCGTGTCATCGAGCATCAACGCCTTGCCGATCCCGGTGCGCGCCAACGGCATGCGGTGGCCGACCCGCGAACGCATTTCCGGGCCATTGCGCCCCGGATTCTTGTGCAGGTACAGCACCTCGTCGCCTTCACGAATCGCCAGGTGAATGGTGTCGCCGGTCAACGCCGACAACTCATCCAGATACGGCCCGGCTAATGTAACCAGCGGCAATTCTTCGCGCGCCTGGAAACCCAGCTCGATCAGCTTCGGACCCAACAGATAACCGACTTGCGGCACCACCCGCAGGTAACGCTCGTCCACCAGACAACTGGCCAGACGATGGGTGGTGCTGCGCGTCGTGCCGATCAGCCGGGCGATTTCCTTGAGATCGCGGGCGCCACTGGCCACGGCCTGAACCACACCCAGACCACGAAGCAGTGTCTGGGTGCCGGTCGGTGCGGCGTCCTTGGCGATTTTTGGGGCGTCTTCCTGCATATCCAGCCTTTACCGTTGAGCCAGTGAACGGGCGGCATTATGGTCGCCCGATGGCTGCCACTACAACTTGATACGCTCGACCTTGCCGACCAGCAAGATGTAGGAAAGCGCGCCAATCAATGCCAGGACCGAGATGTAAGTGATCGCCGGGGCAAACGAATCACCGGTGGCGAGGAAACCGATGACGATCGGCGTGGTAATCGCCGACAGGTTGCCGATGAAGTTGAACACCCCGCCGGTCAACCCGAGCAACCGCGCCGGCGCCAGCGTCGACACCAGCGACCAGGTGATCGAAGCCAGACCGTTACCGAAGAACGCCAATGCGAGGAAGGCAATCACCAACGGCGTGGATTCGACGAAGTTGGCGCCGATGATCGAGGTGGAAATCAGCAAGCCGCCAATGATCGGCAGTTTGCGGGCGAAGCCCACGGTGTAGCCGCGACGGATCAGGAAGTCGGAGAAGAACCCGGAACACAGCACGCCGATAAAAGCCGCGAGAAACGGCAGCGACGCCAACAGGCCGGACTTGATGAAGTCCATGCCGCGGTATTTCACCAGGTAGGTCGGGAACCACGTCAGAAAAAACCACAACGTCGAGTTGAGGCAGAACTGGCCGAGGTAGATGCCCCACAACTTGCGTTTGGTCAGAACGATGCCGAGGTCGGTCCAACTGAATTTGGCTTTTACCTTGGCTTGTTCGGCCTGGATATCCACCAGCCCGCCGCCTTCGCGGATCAGCTCGATTTCGGCGTCGTTGGCACCCTTGAAATCCCGTGGCTCGCGGTATACCGCGTACCAGATCACCGCCCAGAGAATGCCGACCGCACCGGTGCTGACGAACACCATGTGCCAGCCAAATTCATGCTGTAGCCAGGCGAGTACCGGCGTCAGGAATGCCAGCCCCACGAACTGTCCGGAAGTGTAGAAACCGATGGCTGTGGCGCGTTCGCGCTCCGGGAACCAGGTGGTGACCACCCGGCTGTTGATCGGATACGCCGGCGCTTCCAGGGCACCGACCGCCATGCGCAAGACGAACAGCGCGATGAAGCTGGCGGCGAAACCGAGCATCACCGTGGCGACCGACCACAGCAGCAAGGCAACGCTGTAGAGGATGCGCGGTGGCACTCGATCAACCAGCCAACCGCCGGGGATCTGCATGGCGGCGTAGGTCCAGCCGAAGGCCGAGAAAATCAGACCGACGTGGATCGGGTCGATGCCCAGTTCGCTGGTCAGCGCCGGGGCGGCGATGGAGAGGTTGCTGCGGTCGAGGTAGTTGATGACCACGGTGATAAACAGCAGCACCATGATGAAAAAACGCTTGCGGCTGGGCGCCACCAACGACGCCTGCCCGGTGAGGGTTTGCGGTTGCATGGGGAATGCCTCTTCTTGTGTTTATTGAGGTCGATGTGAAATCGGGGGGTGCCGCAAATCCCCCTGTCCATGGAGATCAAACTGTGGGAGCCAGCCTGCTGGCGATAGCGGTGTGTCCGTCACCATCAATGCTGGATGTGCCGAACCAATCGCCAGCAGGCTGGCTCCCACAGGAGTTTTGTGTGGGGTCAGGGAGAACTCACCACTCGGCAAAACTGCCATCGGCATGGCGCCAGATCGGGTTGCGCCAGCGGTGGCCGACGGCGGCGCGCTCGATCACATATTCCTCGTTGATCTCGATCCCCAGGCCCGGGCCGTTGGGGATTTTCACGAAGCCTTTGTCGTAGTCGAACACCCGCGGATCTTTCACGTAATCCAGCAGGTCGTTGCTCTCGTTGTAGTGAATGCCCAGGCTCTGCTCCTGGATGAACGCGTTGTAGCAGACCGCATCCAGTTGCAGGCACGCCGCAAGGGCAATCGGGCCTAACGGGCAATGCAACGCCAACGCGACGTCGTAGGCTTCAGCCATGTTGGCGATCTTGCGGGTTTCGGTGATGCCACCGGCGTGTGACGCGTCCGGCTGGATGATGTCGACGTAGCCTTCGCTGAGCACACGCTTGAAATCCCAGCGCGAGAACAAGCGCTCGCCGAGGGCAATCGGGGTGCTGGTCAGCGGCGCCAGTTCCTTCAGCGCTTCGTAGTTTTCGCTGAGCACGGGCTCTTCGATGAACATCAGTTTGTACGGGTCGAGTTCCTTCATCAGCACCTTGGCCATGGGTTTGTGCACCCGGCCATGGAAGTCGACGCCGATGCCGACGTTCGGGCCCACCGCGTCACGCACGGCGGCAACGTTGGCCAGGGCCAGGTCGACTTTCTCGAAGGAGTCGAGGAATTGCAGCTCTTCGGTGCCGTTCATTTTCACTGCAGTGAAACCACGTTCGACCGCTTCTTTCGCTGCGCGAGCGGTGTCCGCCGGCCGGTCTCCTCCAATCCACGAATACACCCGAATCTTGTCGCGCACCTGGCCACCGAGCAAGTCGCTGACCGACACACCCAAAGCCTTGCCCTTGATGTCCCACAACGCCTGATCGATACCGGCCAGCGCACTCATGTGAATCGCGCCGCCCCGGTAGAAGCCGCCGCGGTAGAGCACGGTCCAGATGTCTTCGATGTTGCGTGGGTCTTTGCCGATCAGGTAGTCGGACAATTCTTCAACGGCCGCCGCCACGGTGTGCGCGCGACCTTCGACCACGGGCTCGCCCCAACCGGTCACGCCTTCGTCGGTTTCAACCTTGAGGAAACACCAGCGCGGCGGAACAATGAAGGTAGTGAGTTTGGTGATTTTCATCTGTTGTCTCTCTTGTTAGATGCAGCGCGCTCGGCGCCAAAAAAGTCTTAACGCAGAGCGTTCCATGCAGCGACATAGGCCTTGGCGTTCACGGCCACTTCTTCAGGTGTCATGCCCGGTTTGAACAACCCGGAACCGAGACCGAAGCCTTTGACACCGGCGTCGATAAACACCTGCATGTTGTCCGGTGTTATCCCACCGACCGGCGCCAGAATCGTTCCTGCGGGCAGCACCGCGAGCCAGGCTTTCACAACGGCGGGCCCCATCTGTTCGGCCGGAAACATCTTCAGCACATCCGCACCTTCGGCCAGAGCGGCAAAGGCTTCGGTCGGCGTCGCCACACCCGGCGACAGGTACAAGCCGGCCGCCTTCGCCGCACGCAACACCTTGGCATCGCTGTGCGGCATGACGATCACCTGGCCGCCCGCCGCTTTCACTTGTTCGACCTGCTCCGGCGTCAGCACCGTGCCGGCGCCGATCAGGCAATCGGCAGGCAAAGTACTGCGCAGGATGCGGATGCTTTCATACGGCTCGGGGGAATTGAGCGGCACTTCAATGACGCGAAATCCGGCGGCGTAAAGGACTTCGCCAATGGCGGCCGCTTCTTGCGGGCGCAGGCCACGCAGGATCGCGATCAGACCGTTTTGCGCCAGTGCTTGCTTGAGCATGTCAGACCTCCAGTCAGGTTTAACGGGGTAGGTGCGCGGCGATCAGTCCGGCGGCGACCGCCAACTGCCACAACCCGCGTTCGGTGGCGTGTTCGGCCAGGGTCACGCGGGCAAATCCGCAGGCGTCGAGGGCCCGGCTGTAGCGGGCACAGAGTTGAGAATTGCCGATCAGGATGATCGACGGCAGATGAACGCTGTTGCGTCGGCGCCGTTGAACGTTGGCCAGTGCTGACAGCTCATGGCCGATCAGCAGGCCGGACAAGTAGTCCGGTTGCGCGGTCGCGCTGAGTTCGCCCGTCAACCCAAGGCTGCGGGCACTGAACACTGTCGACAACGGCCCGATCTCGCCCTCCGCCGACAGCGCCACTTGCACACCCCGATCGAACGCCTGGCCATCGAAGGACGCGCCCTTTTGCTGGGTGCGCCCCAGAATGCTGTGTTCGCTGAGCACGGCGAAGATCTCGCCGGTCATGAAGGTATCGAAATGCACGATGCAACCGGCGGCCACTTCCACCCATTTCGAATGACTGCCCGGCAGGCCGATCAACAGATCACGGCCCTGCTCGATCGGCATATTTTGCAGGACACCGAGCACTTGGGTTTCTTCTCCGCGCATCACGTTCGGCAAGCGCGAACGCTGAATCACGCCCGGCACGATGTGCACATCGACACCGCGAAGACTGCGAATGGTTTGTAGGGAAGTTCCGAGATTGGCGACGTTGGCCGGCGTGTCGCAGTAAGCCGCTTCGCGCCAGCCCTGGGCGCTGCCGACCATGCCACAGGCAATCACCGGCAACTCCGGCTGCGCGTCGAGCCAGTCACCGCACGCCTCGTCGAAGGCCAGTTCAAAACCGTCGACGCATGCCTGACCGTTGATGATTCGCGGCGTCCGGGGCAACTGCATGATCCCGGACGACAGCGAACGCTGTTCCAGCACCTGGCCACCCGCGGCGAGTTTGTAAGCACGTAATGAGGTCGTCCCCCAATCGAGCGCGATCAATTGCGCCAGCATCGCTTCACCTGTTCTGTTTATTGGCAGTGAGTGAGCTGGACTATAAACCCGGACGCGGCAAAATCTCAATATATAAATATCATTCCCATATATTGGGACTTAATCAAAAAAATATCGCAGCTTTCCACGGCCCCTGCAAATCGAGGCAGGAGCCGTTGGAGGCTGCGATAGTTAGCAAGCCCTGAAGCGATTAGCTGCCCTCGGCAAACTCCCGCAACACCGCCCCATCCATCCGATACCGGACCCACTCTTCCTGTGGCTGGGCACCCAGCGACTTATAAAACTCGATCGCCGGTTTGTTCCAGTCGAGCACGCTCCACTCGAAGCGTCCGCAGTCATTGGCGCAGGCGATTTTGGCGAGGTGGCGCAGCAGGGTTTTACCGGCGCCGCCACCGCGCTGCTGGGGGGTGATGTAGAGGTCTTCGAGGTACAGGCAGTTGCTGCCGAGCCAGGTGGAATAGCTGAAGAAGAACACCGCGAAGCCGATCGGCAGGCCGTCGCGCAGGCAGATCAGGCCGTGGGCGGTGGCGCCTTCGCTGAACAGGCTGCGTTCGATGTCGGCGACGCTGGCGATGACTTCGTGGCGGGCACGTTCGTAGTCGGCCAGTTCGGTGATGAACCCGAGGATTTGCGGTGCATCGCTGGGGGTCGCCGGGCGGATCTCGATCGTCATGGACGGGCCTCTGTCGAAAGTTGAAAACGCCATACTAAGTCGGCGCGTGGTTTGTGGCGAGGGAGCTTGCTCCCGCGGGTTGCGCAGCACCCTAAAAACACGCGGCGCGATCTCACAGGCAGACAGAGTCGATCTGTCACAGGGACTGCTTCGCAGTCCAACGGGAGCAAGCTCCCTCGCCACCAAAGCTACAGGGCAATCATGTACAGGCATTACTCCGCCCGCCACTAACCCTGGCATCGATAACCTCGGACCTAATATCCGCGTCTCGCATGATAGATAGGTGAGGCTCACGTCTATCGAGTCAAGGAACCGCGTCATGTCTACCACAACGCCCCACGTCTCAAGCAGGTTGTTCGGCCTGTTTTGCCTCGCCAGTTATTTGCTGTCGTTGTCCTACGGCTCGACGTTTCTGTTGTCGCTGTTGATCAGCTCCCGGGGCGGCAACGAACACGATGCCGGCAGTGTGATTTCGGCGGCGATGCTCAGTACGTTTGCGGCGGTGATTGTCTCCGGGCACCTGTCCGATTTGCTCGGCGCGGCGCGTTCTATTGCGCTGTTTGGCGTGTTGCTGGTGGCCGCCAGCCTTGGCTTCGCGCTGACGCCAGGGTTCGGCAATCTGTTGCTGTTTTTCGGACTGCTGCTGGGGCTGGGTTGGGGGGTGTTCTACACCTTGGGGCCGATTATCGTTGCGAGTCTGGTAACGCCGGCGCAACGCGCAAAGTACTTTGCGTTGCTGTCGGGCAGCATGATGACCGGGATCGGCAGCGGTCCGTTGTTGGGTCGCGCCGCCAGTGCGCTGGGATATCCGTTGACCGCCGCGTTTTACCTCGCGGCGCTGGCCAGTCTGATCGGTGTGTTGCTGTTTTGGCGGCTGGATTCACAGCTGAAAAAAGCGCCCTCGCCTGCCGCCACCGTCGCACGCATTTCCTGGCGCGCCACCGCTCAGGTGCTGTCCTCCAAAGCGCTGTTCCCGATCATCATGGTCGGCCTCGGCGGGTGCGTATTCGGTGGCCTGTCGAGCTTTCAAACCAGTTACGCGGCATCTCGTTCACTGGATTACTCACTGTTCTTTTTCGGCTTCATGGGCGCGGCGATCAGCGGCCGAATGTTGATTGCCGGCTTCGTGGTCAAGCGCGATCCGTTGCGCGCATCCTGCCTGCTATCGGGGCTGATGATGGGCTCGATTGTGCTGTTCGGTTTTGTCGTCGACAGCGGGTTCAGCTACGTGCTGGCGGCGATGATGCTCGGGGTCGGTTACGGGCTGACGTATTCGGTGATCAATGGCCTGGCGGCGAACGAAGCGCCTCACGGCACCACCTCGCAATCGTTGCTGCTGTTCAGCCTGTCGTACTTCATCGGCGTGTTCGGTTTTCCGTTGCTGGCCGGGAAGATCATTGTCGAACACGGGATGACGACACTTCTGCTCACAGTTCTCATCGTGGCGTTGTTGAACTGGCTGATCACCGTGGGCCGCTTGATCTTGCGTCGGGTCTTCAGCGCCCGATCGTTGCAGCAGGTCTAGACCGTTCGTCGTTCATCAGGCACCAATCGAAATCGGAGGCTGACCAACATCAGGTAAGGACTCTAATTGAATGGAGACGACACCATGATCACGTCCCGCTTGACTGCCCTCGCTCTTGCCACACTGTTGTCCTCTGCCGCGTTCGCGGCGACCACCGCCACCGGTACCGGCCCGACCAACCCGGTCGAAGGTCCGAAATCCCCGACCACCCAAGGCTCGCCCGGCATGAATACCAATGGCTCGGGCGTCGAGAGCGTGCCTGCGTCCACGGGCACCGACCCACGGATTCAAGGCAACGATGCGGGCCGTCAAGGCGGAATGAACGTGCCGGACACCCAGACACCCGATAACGCCGGCGCCGGCATCGGCTCGAAAACCACTACCGGTGGCTCGGGTTCTGAAGGCGGCGCCAGCCAATAATTCGCCCACGCGATCTATCCACATCCATGAAGAGGTAACCATGAACGTCGATAAAAACCTTGAGAAAGAAGTCCTGACCCGTCTGCTTCACGCCCACCCAGGTGGCTTGGGCAAGGAGGTCCTGGACAATTACCGGGGGGAAAAAGTCGTGGCCAGCGCCCTCGCCACGCTGCAGGATCGCGGGCTGATTCAGCATGGGCATGTGACCTGTAACGAAGCCGGCGAACACTCGCTGCAACTGCCGATCAAACTCAGCGCGGCTGGGGTTGAGGCGGCGCGAAAGCTGGACGTTTAACACGATGAACCAGGTCGCAGTCGTGCGCGGCTGCGGCCGTTTGACTGACGTTACAAGCAGCAGGCGTTGATCGAGGCGCTGCGCAAGCCTGGCTAAGAATCAGAATGAATGCTGGATCTTATGGCCCCTTCGCGGGCAAGCCCGCTCCCACAGTGATCAAGGGCATTCACTTATTCGTGTACACCCCAAAACCCTGTGGGAGCGGGCTTGCCCGCGATGGCGTCAGGTCAGGCGCGGAAAGTCTTGCGGATTAACGCATCAACTTCAGCAGTTCCAGGCGATGTCGCCGGCCCCCACCGAGTGACCGCCAGCGCCGCCGCCGCATTCGCCCGCCGCGCCGCTTCACCTGCAGGCAACCCGTGCGCCAACCCGGCCAGAAACACTCCGGCATGGGCATCCCCAGCACCATTGCTGTCCACCGCTTTAACCTTGAAACCGGGCACGTGCTGTCGGTCGCCACGCTGGCTGATCCAGCACCCTTGCGGGCCATCACGAACCACCATCAACACATCGGCCGGCAGATGATCGGTCAGTCTGTCCAGCGCCTCGGCAATGTCTGACGCCTCGGTAAAACGTAGCGCCTCGACACTGTTGCTGGTCCACAGATCAATGCGCGGCAGCAGCGCCTGCATCAATGGCTGATCCGGCGAATCCACCAACGGGCCCGGATCGAACACTACGTTGACTGCCTTCGGCAGACCCGACACCCAGTCCACCAACGCCTGCGCCTTGCCGGCGTGCAGCAAGCTGTAGCCGCTGACGTAAACGTAGTCGCCCGCCTCGGCTGGCACGCTCGTCAGGTCCTCGGCAGACAATTCGCCCTCGGCGCCAATGTAGGAAATGAAACTGCGCTCGGCCGACGCGTCGGTCACCGCAACGCACAATCCCGTATCCCGCTCGGCCTTGTGTGCGATGCCAATCCGGATGCCTTCGGCCTTCAGCGCTTCACGGGCCAGATCACCGAAACGACCCGTGCCATGACGACCGAGGTAAACCACCCGCAGCCCGTTACGCGCAGCGGCGGCCATCACGTTAAACCCTCCGCCGGCTTCGAAACTGGCGGACTGGGCCAGCACGTCGCCGCCCGGTTGAGGCAATTTATCCACGGCCATGACCAGGTCGATGATGACCTGGCCGGTGTGCAGCAATCTAGGCATGAGCGTTCTCGGTTAACGCAGCGCGACGATCCCTCGCCCCACCGAGTACACAATAAATCCCGCCAGCCACCAGGAACGTGACGATCCAGCCGAGGCCGTTATGGCCCAGCCACGAGTCCGACAGGAAACCGCGGAACCAGACGTTTTGTTCGGTGGTGCCAATGGTGGTGAAGCTGAAGCCCAGCACGATCGCCAGCGCCCACGCACCAAAGGCGCGCCACTCGATGCCGCCGTTGTACCAGTAGGCGCTGCTCGGGCTGACGTCCAGCAAGTCTTTGGGGCTGTAGTAATGACGATGAATCAGGTCGACGACGAAGATCCCGACCCACGCCGTAATCGGCACCGCCAGCAGCGAAATGAAGGTAATGAACGGGCCGTAGAAACTGTCGGCGATCAGCATGAAGTAGATCGAACCGGCGAAGATCGCGACGATGTCGACCACCACGGCGTAGACGCGTTTGACCTTCAGGCCGAGGGTCAGCGTGGTCAAACCGGCGGAGTACACCGACAGGTTGTTCGACAGCAGCAACCCGCCGAACGCGGTGATCAGGTACGGCACGGCCATCCAGGTCGGCAGCATGTCGCGGATCGCGATGATCGGGTCAGTGGCCGACGCCAGGTCGTTGTTGCCCACTGACAGTAAGCCGCCGAGGGTGATCAGCAACACCAGCGGGATCCCCGCACCGAAGGCAGCCGACGCCACCAGGCGCACGGCTTTGACGCTGCGGTGCTGATAGCGCGACATGTCGGCGCCGGCGTTGGCCCAACCGATCCCGGTGCCGGCGGCCATGGTGCCGACGCCGATGATCATCGCGCTCAACGGCGCGGGCGTGGCGTTGAACACCGCGCTCCAGTCGATGGTGGCGCAAAGGAAGCCGCCGACCAGAATGTTCAGCGCGCCGAACACGTAAGTCGCCCACTTCTGGATCACCAGCAACGTGGCGTGACCGAGGCCGGAGACCGACAAGGTCAGCAGAACGAAAATCGCGATGAAGATCAGGGTCAGGACAGGCGCGCTTTTCGCTTCCACCGGCGAACCGAACAGGATCGAGCACAGCGACAGCAGCACGAAGGCGGCGGTGGTGGTGTTGACGGTTTCCCAGCCCAGCCGCGACATCAGCGAGACCAGGGTCGGGCCGATGTTGCCGCGCACACCGAAGATGGCGCGCGACAGGGTCAGGCTTGGCGCCCGCCCTCGGCGGCCGGCGATGGAGATGATGCCGACCACCGCGAAGGAACCGGCGGCGCCGAGGATCGCGACGATGATCGCTTGCCAGATCGCCAGCCCGCGAAACGCCACCAGCGTGGCGCCCAGCGGCAGGCCGAGGATGGAAATGTTGGCCGCGAACCAGACCCAGAACAGTTGCAGCGGATGACCGTTGCACTCCGCTTCCGGCACCGGCTCGATACCGCGGGTTTCCAGTTGCCCGGCGCTTTGCCCGGCGTTTGATGAACTCATGAAAAATGCTCCTGTTGCCTTTGTTGTGGTTGTGGGCAATGACGGAAGACGAAAACAACAGCCCGGCTATCCTGGCCAAGTCCGTGCGATCCATTGCGGGGTTTTCAAAATTAAATAGGTGGCGCGCCCATCGCGAGCAGGCTCGCTCCCACAGGGATAGTGCAAACCTCACGGTACACGCCGTACCTGTGGGAGCGAGCCTGCTCGCGATGGCGTCAGTCAGGTCAACGCAAAGCCAAAAGGCCTTTTACCAAAGGCTCCAACTCGAGATCATTGACGGTTTTGACCTGTTCGATCATCGCCACCGGCCAACTCCCAAGCCCCAGACAGGCCCCAAGCATCGCGCCAAGAATCGCCGCGATGGTGTCGGTGTCACCCCCCAGGCTCGCGGCCATGCACACCGCTTCGAAGGCGTTCATTTCGCCGACGGCGACTTGTTGCGCCAGGGCAAACGAGACCACCACCGACTCCTGGGAAGCCACCGACGTGCCGATCACGTCGTACATTAAGTCCGCCAGCAACGCTTTGTCGCTGTCGACGCTGATGGTCCGCGCCCAACTGATGCGCGAGGCTATCCGTCCGCCCGCCACCCAGTGGCCATGGCCTTCAGCTTGCTGGGCGATTTGCTGACCTAGGTTCAACGCCTCGCCCAGGTCCATGCCGTTGATGCCGGCCGAAACCACCGCCGCCACCGCCGCCGCGCTGGAAATCCCCAGCGTGGTGTTGTGGGTGACCTGGCAGGCTTGCACCACGGCGCTGATGAACCGTTCAGGGTTGGCGACATCCGCCGCGATGCCCACCGGAGTGATGCGCATCGCCGCGCCATTGGTGGTGCCGTAGCGACCGGCCTCTTCGGGAGATTGGCCGGCGAGGATCATTTCGATCGCGCGTTTGGTCGAAGGCCCGAGTAAATCCTGCGAGCCCTTGGCCTGCATCTCGGCTTCCCATTCGATCAGCCGTTGAGCGAGCACGGCCGGTTCGATCCGGCCCTCACCCTCAACCAATAACTGACCGACCAGAATCGCCTGTTCGGTGTCGTCGGTGATCGAGCCCTTGGGCATGTTGGCGGCAATCGGTTGATCGGGGCCGGCGTCTTGCAGATCGGTGATCGCACCGAACCGAGCCTTGATCTCGGCACGGCTCAGGGATTGCGTCGGCATGCCCAACGCATCGCCCAGGGCCAGTCCGTAGAACGCGCCGAGCGCACGGTCGAGCGCGGTCATTTTGATTCTCCGAATTGCAGGTGCAGGCGAAAGTGCACCGGGTCGAGCAGGCTTTCGACCTGTTCCATGAAGCGGTTCTGGCGGTCGTACGTGGTGCGCAAGGCTTTCAGGAAAACGGTGCCGACCGGGCGCCCGAGCAGCTCGGCGTCTTCGGTGCTCAGAGGTTCTGCGCCGATCCATTGATCGCCGCGTTCGCCGATGTAGCCATAGGCGGCCAGGGTGATGGTCAGGGAATTGTCGATCAGGCCGACACGTGGCAGGCTTTCCAGGCCTCCGGTGGCGGGCATCAATGAGCGTTCGAGGGAAACCAGCTTGCCGTCGTTGGAACGGCGGCGCCGGTCGAGGGTGATGAACTGGTCGGTGCCGAAGCGTGACAGCAGGTCCGGCCGGGTGACGGCCTCGAGCCGCAGCACTTCGGTGTTGATCAGCGCCCCGCTGTCGGCCAGCGCCTGCGCCCAGCCGCTGCGTTGATCGAGCAGCACACCGTCGAAGGTGACGATGGAGCCCACGCCGCTTTGGGTCGCGATGTAGTTGCGTCGTTTCAACTCGGCAAGGGCCTCGCGCAGCGTGCCGCGGCTGACTTTGAATTCTTGAGCCAACTGATGCTCGCCCGGCAATAGAAAGCCGTCCTCCATGAGGCCGCTTTCGATGCGCCGGATGAGTTCGTCGACCACCCGTTGTTTCTTGTCAAATCGTACCTGTCTAATCATGTACAAAGTGATAACCGAAACGGGCGGGGGCGAGCAAGGGATATTTTGGGGAAGTGACGGGAGGTGGATGTTCGGAGGTGTGGTGTCAGGTGAATCCACCCCTCACCCCAACCCTCCCGAAACGTCGGACCGCCCCAAGGGGTAGAGGGGGCTGACCGAGGAGTTTGGAGGATTTACTGCGACCTGAAACAGCAAGTCGAACTCAGGTTTTGAAAGGCTTGAAGATCTGCTCCCTTTCCCCCTCTCCCCTATGGGGCGGTCCGACGTTTCGGGAGGGCTGGGGTGAGGGGTGGATCTTGATCTCAGCGTTGTTTGAGGCGGTCAATCACAACAGCCAGCAGCAAAATCGAACCGCGAATCACGTACTGGTAGAAGGTGTCGATATTCTTCAGGTTCATCGCATTCTCGATAATCGCCAGAATCAACACCCCGGCAATCACATGCCGAATCATGCCGATCCCGCCGCTCAGCGACACCCCGCCCAGCACACAAGCCGAAATCACCGTCAACTCAAAACCCTGGCCAATCATCGGCTGGCCGGAGGTCATGCGCGACGCCAGAATCACCCCGGCCAACGCACCGATCACGCCGTGCACGGCAAAGATAATGATCTTGGTCCGGTCAACGTTCACCCCGGCCAGCAACGCCGCTTCCTGGTTGCCGCCGATGGCCATGGTGTTGCGCCCATAAGTCGTGTAATTCAGCAGCCAGCCGAAAAACAGGAAACACACGATGGTGATCAGGATCGGCACCGGCACGCCAAACAACTGCCCGTTACCGAAGACGAAGAACGATTCCTGCGACACGCCGACCGCTTTGCCATTGGCAAAAATGTAAGCCAGGCCACGAACAATCTGCATGGTCGCCAGCGTGGTGATCAACGCGTTGACCCGAAGCTTGGCGATCACAATGCCGTTGATCAGGCCGACAATCAGCCCCATCACCAGCGCCGCGCTGACGCCGAGAAACACGCTGTCGGTGTCGCGCATCACCACCGCCGCCACCACGCCGGCACAGGCAATCACCGACCCCACCGACAAGTCGAAATGCCCGGAAGCCAGGCAATAGAGCATGGTGCACGCAGCAATCCCGGTCGTCGAAATCGCCAGGCCCAGACCGCGCATGTTCAGCGGCGACAGGAAGTTGTCGATCAGCAGCGTGCAGGCCACGAAGATCCCGACGGCCGCCAGCAGCATCACCCAGTCATCGAGAAAGCGCCGCAGGTCCAGAGGTTTGCGCTGGGTCGGCAGAGCGTTGTTTTGGATTGTCATAGTCACCTCTCAGTTCGCCACGCCGTCAGCGCGTTGGCGCGGCAAAGCCAGTTGCAGCAGGTTGGATTCATTGGCCTCTGCGCGAGACAACTCGCCGCGCATCGCGCCTTCGCAGAGCACCAGGATGCGGTCGGAAATACCCATCACTTCCATCAGATCGCTGGACACCACGATCACCGCAATGCCGCTGGCGGCCAGGTTGTGGATGATCTGGTAGATCTCGGCTTTCGCCCCGATATCGATGCCGCGAGTGGGCTCGTCCAGCAGCAGGACTTTCATCGGCATCGACAGCCAGCGGCCAAGAATGGCCTTCTGCTGATTGCCACCAGACAGGTACATGATTTTCTGCTCGGCACTGGGCGTCTTCACTTTCAGCGCCTTGATCTGCTTGTCGGCGTTGCCCTTCTCCCACAGGCCGCGCAACAGGCAACCGAACGTGGAATGAGCCCCGCGCGCGCTGATGTTGATGTTCTCGGCGACGCTGGCGAGCGGAATGATGCCCTCCTTCTTGCGATCTTCAGGGCACAGCAGAATGCCCGCAGCGATCGCATCGCGGGGGGATCGCAGTTTGACCTCATGACCACGCAGTTCCAGGCGTCCGGCGGTATTGCGTGTCAGCCCGCTGAGCATCCGGAACAACTCGGTACGCCCCGCGCCAACCAGGCCGAACAGCCCGAGAATCTCGCCCTTGTGTACCTCGAAACTCACCGGCTCACGCAAACCCGGCCCGAGCAAACCATCGACCTTGAGCGCCACTGCGCCACGCTGGCGATTGCGGTAATCGTAGATGTCCTGAATGTCGCGACCGACCATGCACGTCACCAACTGGTCGTGGGTCAGCTCGCTCATGTCCTCGAACGTGCGCACGTAGCGGCCGTCCTTGAACACCGTCACCGCGTTGCAGATGCGGAACACTTCTTCCATGCGGTGGGACACGTAAAGCACCACTTTGCCTTCGTCGCGCAGGCGTCCGATGATCGCCATCAAGCGATCGATCTCCCGCGCCGACAGACTGCTGGTGGGTTCGTCGAAGGCAATCACATGGGCGCCACGGGACAACGCCTTGGCAATCTCCACCAGCTGTCGCTGGCCGAGGGACAGGCGCCCTACTTTCTCTTGCGGATCGATTTCATCGGCCAGGCCTTTGAGGCAGGCCAGTGCTTGCTGTCGCAGCGCGCCACGATTGATCAGGCCGAAACTGGCCGGCAGATGACCGAGGAACAGGTTCTCCGCCACGGTCATTTCCGGGACCAGGTGCAGCTCTTGGTGGATCACCGCCACCCGGCTGGCGATGCTGTCGGCGGTGGACTTGAAGGCCATCGTCTGTTCGCCGATTTGCAGGTCGCCGCTGCTCGGCGTGTAGGCACCACCGAGGATTTTCAACAGGGTCGACTTGCCGGCGCCGTTCTCGCCCATCAAGGCGTGAACCTGCCCCGGATGAGCGACGAAGCTGATGCTGTCCAGCGCCTTCACCCCGGGAAAGGTCTTGCCGATCCCGTTGAAGCGCAAGCTGCCGCCGACGCTGTGCTCATGTGTCTGTAATTGCGCGTGCATAAAACCACCTCATCACACAGATCAGGCAGCCCCGTCGCCAGGGCCGCCGATGAAATCAACCAGCCCTCAGTTCCACAGGCCGATCTTTTCCAGTTCCTGCTTGAAGTTTTCGCGAGTGATCAGTGTCACGTCGTCCATCGCGGTGTATTTCGGTGGCTCTTTGCCGGTGGTGACCCAATCGAACATCATGCTGGCGGTGTTGTAGCCCTCGATGTGCGGGCTTGGCAGCATCGAACCGTAGAAACCGCTGTTGGCTTTCTTCAACTCACCAATGGCGTCGGTGCCGTTAATGCCGATGCCGATCACGTTGGCCGCGGCAAAACCGGCGCTTTCGGTGGCGCGCACGCCGCCCAGCACAGTGTTGTCGTTCATGCCGCCGATGATCAGGTTTTTCGCGCCGCTCGGCAGCTTCACCAGGGCCGAGTTGGTAGCGTCCATGCTGCCCGGTACGTCGAGGGTTTTCTGTGCGGTGAAGAGGATGTGATCTTTAGGAAAGCCCGCATCTTCCAGCGCCTTGGCCGAACCGTCGGTGCGCTTCTTGCCAGTGTCGAGTTCATTGAAGGTGTTGATCACCGCGTAAGTTTCTTTCCAGTCCCAGCCGCGTTTTTTCGCTTCGGTGGCCATGGCGTTGCCTTGTTTCTGGCCGACTTCAAACGCGGCCATGCCGAGGTACGGAACGTCTTCCATGAACTTGCCGCTGGCATCGACGAAACGGTCATCGACAGCGATCACTTTCAAACCATTCGCCTTGGCTTTGGCGACGATGGCTGGGCCGAGGCCGACGTCCGGCGGGCAGATCACGAAGCCCTTGGCGCCATTGGCCGCGAGGCTGTCGATGGCCGAGAGGGTTTTCTCACCGTCAGGCACGGCGATCTTGATCACAGTGAAGCCCTTCTCTTTCCCGGCCTTTTCGGCGAAGGCCCATTCGGTCTGGAACCAGGGCTCTTCCGCCTGCTTGACCAGGAAGCCGATTTTCACTTCCTCGGCCGCCAGCAGCGTGCTGCTCAGGCTGACCGCAGTGACCGCCAAAGCGGCACAGCACAGGGAACGGATCCCACGACGACGATTCATAAGCTGACTCCTTGTTATTTTTTTTGAGCGTTATTTTGTAAACGGTGCAGCAAATAGTCATATCGTATGATGATTGGATTTCAGACGGAGTTCCGCGTCTGAAAGCCGTTTTGCTTAGTCGTGATACATGACTGAGCGACCACCATCGATGGTGATGCACGAGGCATTGATGAACGGCGCTTCATCACTGGCCAGGAATACGGCAGTCATTGCCACTTCCATCGGCTGCCCGATACGGCGCGGTGGATGCAGGTCGAAGGCCCGCTGACGTTCGGCGTGGGGGTCGGCAAAACCGTTCCAGTAATCGACGTTCAGTTGGGTCTCGATGTAGCCCGGCGCAATCGCATTCACGCGAATGCCCTTCGGCGCGTACTCGATGCCCAGCGCGCGGGTCAGGCCAAGCAAGCCGTGCTTGGCCACCGGGTACGGGAAGCATCCCGGAATAATGTGAGTGGAATGGGTCGAGGCAATGTTGATGATGCTGCCGATGCCCTGCTCGATCATTTGCGGCAGCACGGCCTTGCAACCGTACCAGGCGCCGTCGAGGTCGATGGCGAAGCAGCGATGCCAGTCTTCTTCGGTCATTTCCAGTGGATCACGGAACACATTGACCCCGGCGCAGTTGACGAGTACGTCGATCCGGCCGTGAAGCTCGACCGCCAACCTGGCCATCGCGTGCAAGTCATGTTGCCGGGAGACATCAGCCTTGGTCGCCTGAACATCAAAACCTTGGGCTCGCCAATGGGCCGCGACTTTCTCGACTTTCTCGACCTGAATATCACTGATGATCAGCTTGGCCTGCTGCGACGCGAAGGTGGCAACGATGGCCTCGCCGATGCCCTGCGCAGCGCCGGTCAGCAGCACCACCTTGTCTTTCAGACGCTCACCTTTGGGAGGTTCGGGCACTGCCGGCAAGGAAAGAGGTTCAGCCATGGATCAAGCCCCCTTTTCCAGACACGACAAAAACCGGGCATCTTTCAATGGCCGGTCAAAAGTCTCTTTGGAAAATCGCTGCATCACTTCACCTGTTTTGTTTTTTTAAGTGTGAGTGCGTGTAACTGATGGCCGACTATAAACCCGACCATCAAATAATCTCAATATATAATTTTACATCCCATATTTTGGGATTTATCCAGCAAAGCGAGTACAAGGTTTTCCCGGCACATCGACACGAATCGACAGCAGCGCACCGTCCAGCGGATGGTTCAACGGACTTGCGGCGCTGGTGATGTACAGGGTTTTCAAATCTTCGCCACCAAACACGCAACTGGTAGGACGGCTGACCGGCAGTTCGATCACCCGGTCGACGTAACCGTCGGGCGTCAGTCTGATCAGGCAGCTGCCATCCCAGCGGGCGTTCCAGATGAAACCTTCGGCATCCATCGCCGAGCCATCCGGACCGCCGCGTTCATGGGGGCCGAACCAGACGTACGCGGTGTCCAGGTTGCCGTCGGTGTGGACGAAATAGCGGTACAAGGTTTTATCCATGCTGTCGGCGAAAAACAGCGTGGTCTCATCCTCGCTCCACAGCAACGTGTTGGGAATGCCCAGCCCGCGCAGCAACGGCGTGACGCGGGCATCGCGGTCGATGCGAAACAGGCCACCGGAACGGCGCACGATGGGCAGGTCTTCGCCGTTTTCGCCAATGTTGTTTTGCATGGTGCCGAGCCAGAGCCGCCCCTGCGCATCGCAGCGGGCTTCGTTGGCGCGATTGCCGGGTTGCGGGTCAGCGACGCAAAGCAAGGTCAGGCGCGGTTCGAGTCCTGGGGAATCAAGGTCCAGTCGATAGACGCCGCTGCTCAAGGTCACCAGCGCATCACCGCGTTCGCAGGGGATGAACGCGGAAACGTGTTCCGGCATTTCCCAGATTTGCACATTGGCGCCGATCAGCCGCAGGGCTTGCTTGCCGGCAATGTCGACCCAGTACAGCGCCTGAGTCGGCACATCCCAGAACGGGCCTTCACCGAGTTGCGCACGGTGCCCGGTAACCGCATTCCACGTCATGAAGCCTCCTGCGTTCTGCTTTATGTGGGAGCGAGCCTGCTCGCGATAGCGATGTGTCAGGCACCTTGTCGCTGAATGCTAAACCGCTTTCGCGGGCAAGCCCGCTCCCACAGGGAATTTGTGTGATCAGCTGGCTTTTTTGTCGGCCATGACTTTCGGGTAAAACCGTTTGATCGCCAGGTCAGCGTTATCAATCAGGGTCATGCAGGCCCAGACACCGCGCGCGGCATCCCGGGCGGCGATGGCGTCGGCCATGTCTTTGTGAATCGGTAGCGTGCGGCGCAGTTCGTGAGGGTCGGCGGCGGACACTTCGAACGACACTGCCAGCAGCGCGCCGAGGGCCGGGACCATTTGTTCGATGAATTGATTGTGGCTGGCGGCGAGTATGCATTCGTGGAAGATCTGGTCGGCGTGGTTGTAATCGATGCCACTGTCCACCGCTCGTTCCAGCGCGTTGTAGGCTAGCAGGATCGCTTGAACCTGTTCGCCGGTAGCGCGCTCGCACGCCCAGCGCACCGCCATCGGTTCGATGGTGCGGCGCAGATCGAGCAAGTCGTCGACGAAGTTTTCCGGCAAGCCACTGCGCGACAGCCAGCCCACGACTTGTGGATCGAAAAGATTCCAGCGCCGCACCGGCAACACCCGCGTGCCAACCTTCGGCCCGACTTCGAGCATGCCTTTGGCAACCAGGGTTTTGATGGCTTCGCGAATAACCGTGCGACTGACACCGAGTTGCTCACCCAGGTCGGCTTCCACCTTGATGGTCTCACCGGGCTTGACCTGGCCTGCGGCTATCCAGCAACCCAGCCAATCGACGGTCGACGCATGAAAACTGCTGGACATGGGCACCTCGATGCAGGAACGGCATAAAGCCTTTCACGATGGGGCTCCACGCTAATCATCATACGATTGGGTGTCAAATTGATTTTTCGGGTCCGCACCCGAAACCAATGTGGGAGCGAGCCTGCTCGCGATAGCGGTTTAGCATCCGACATTGATGTCGCCTGATACACCGCTATCGCGAGCAGGCT
>NZ_JBOFQE010000021.1:0-28176 GCF_051660785.1 Pseudomonas sp. | reverse complement strand
CTTCTGGGCTTCGATGACCTGAAGCAACTCGCTGTCGAAAACTGCGTAACTCTTTGTTTACCAAGGAGTTTTCCGTTTCGACTGCGCCGGAAGTGGGGCGAATTATAGACTTCCAGAATCTGCCGTCAACCCTTAATTTCAGCTTTATTCAGATTTGAGCGTAATACGCGCAAATGCCTTCTTTCCAGCCTGGCAAACATGGGTCGCACCCAGTACGTATATAAAGGTGCGATCGACAACCTCACCATCTATACGCACACCGCCGGAATTCAGCAGATCACGCGCCACCGCCGAGTTCTTCACCAAGCCTGCCTTATTAAGGACAGCAGCAATCGGCATGTCTTCAGCAGCAGTCAGTTCGATCTCTGGCAGATCGTCCGGCAGCTCGCCATCCTTCATACGGTTGCCCGCCGCACGATGAGCATTGGCCGCAGCCTCTTCACCATGGAAACGCGCAACGATTTCTTCAGCCAGCTTGATCTTGATATCACGCGGATTGGCACCCGCCTCGACATCGGCACGGAATGCATTGATCTCATCCATGGAGCGGAAACTGAGCAATTCGAAGTAGCGCCACATCAACGCATCCGGAATAGAGACCAGCTTGCCGTACATGACACCCGGTGCTTCCTGGATACCGACGTAGTTGCCCAAGGACTTGGACATCTTCTTCACGCCATCCAGGCCTTCGAGCAACGGCATGGTCAGAATGCATTGAGCCTCTTGACCATAACTACGCTGCAGCTCACGCCCCATCAGCAGGTTGAACTTCTGATCGGTACCGCCCAACTCGACATCCGCGCGCAAAGCAACCGAGTCATACCCTTGAACCAACGGATAGAGGAACTCATGAATAGCGATTGGCTGGTTGGTGGTGTAGCGCTTGTCGAAGTCGTCGCGCTCAAGCATGCGCGCCACGGTGTATTGCGAAGTCAGACGAATGAAGTCCGCCGGCCCCATCTGATCCATCCAGGTGGAGTTGAACGCTACTTCCGTCTTGGCTGGATCAAGAATCTTGAAGACTTGAGTCTTGTAGGTCTCGGCATTCTCGAGAACCTGCTCGCGGGTGAGCGGAGGACGCGTCGCGCTCTTGCCACTCGGATCGCCAATCATCCCGGTGAAGTCACCTATAAGGAAGATCACCTGGTGACCCAGCTCCTGGAACTGGCGCAGCTTATTAATAAGCACGGTATGACCCAGGTGCAAATCCGGCGCAGTCGGATCGAAGCCTGCCTTAATACGCAGCGGCTGGCCGCGCTTGAGCTTTTCGATCAGCTCGGACTCGACCAACAATTCTTCCGCACCACGTTTAATCAGCGCTAGCTGCTCTTCAACCGACTTCATAACAGACCCGCAAGGCTCGAATTCAAAGGGAACCAACCATACAAGATCACGCGTCAAATACAAAGTTTGGCCGGCGCAATGACGCCAATCCGCTGGCAGAGTGACCACGGACTTGCTTCAGAGATGATTTGGTTATATTTTATACAGTTATTTCATCTTCATCATGTCATTCATCTTTTCCAATTCATCTTTTTCAAAGTCAAAAATTACCTATGACCAAAGAATCGTCTAAAGCGCCACCGCTTTACCCGAAGACCCACCTGCTCGCAGCAAGTGGTATCGCTGCTCTTCTGAGCCTGGCGCTTCTGGTATTCCCTTCCAGTGATGTTGAAGCCAAAAAGACGACCCTGAGTCTTGAACTGGAAAGCCCTGCTGAACAACTGACACAAGATCAAGACGCTGCTGAAGCCGTTCAAGCCACAAATGAGCCGGCAGCCTCCCCTTTCGCGCAGATCGAAAACAGCGCCGAAGAACCGCAGGAAACAGCCCAGGCCGCACCAGCGCCGGCTCCAGCACCGACGCCTGCCGCCGAAGAAAAGAAGGCGCCAGGCCACAGGGAAGTGATCGTCTCCAAAGGCGACACCCTTTCCACCCTGTTCGCGAAAGTCGGCCTTCCAGCCACTTCGGTGCACGAAGTGCTGGCCAGCGATAAGCAGGCCAAGCAGTTCAGCCAACTCAAACACGGCCAGAAACTCGAATTCGAACTGACCCCCGACGGCCAGCTGACCAACTTGCACAGCAAAGTGAGCGACCTCGAAAGCATCACCCTGACCAAGAGTGACAAGGGTTATACGTTCAACCGCATTACCGCCAAGCCTACCGTGCGTTCTGCCTACGCTCATGGCGTGATCAACAGCTCGCTGTCGCAGTCTGCCGCGCGTGCCGGCCTGTCTCACAGCCTGACCATGGACATGGCCAGTGTGTTTGGCTACGACGTCGACTTCGCCCAGGATATTCGCCAGGGTGACGAGTTTGATGTGATCTATGAGCAGAAAGTCGTCAACGGCAAGGCGGTCGGCAACGGTCCGATCCTTTCCGCACGCTTCACCAGCCGCGGCAAGACCTACACCGCCGTGCGCTATACCAACAAGCAAGGCAACAGCAGCTACTACACCGCTGATGGCAACAGCATGCGCAAGGCGTTTATCCGCACGCCGGTCGACTTCGCCCGCATCAGCTCGAAGTTCTCCATGGGCCGCAAACACCCGATCCTGAACAAGATTCGCGCCCACAAAGGTGTCGACTATGCAGCACCACGCGGCACTCCGATCAAAGCCGCCGGTGACGGCAAAGTGTTGCTGGCCGGTCGCCGTGGTGGTTACGGCAATACCGTGATCATCCAGCACGGCAATACTTACCGCACCCTGTACGGCCACATGCAAGGCTTCGCCAAAGGCGTGCAGACTGGCAGTAGCGTCAAGCAAGGCCAGGTGATCGGCTACATCGGTACTACCGGCCTGTCTACCGGCCCGCACTTGCACTACGAGTTCCAGGTCAATGGCGTGCATGTCGACCCACTGGGCCAGAAGGTTGCGATGGCCGACCCGATCTCCAAAGCTGAACGCTCACGCTTCCTTGCGCAGAGCCAACCGCTGATGGCGCGCATGGATCAAGAGAAAGCCACCATGCTCGCCTCGAGCAAGCGCTAAGCCATGACGCTCTATATAGGTGTGATGTCCGGGACCAGTCTTGATGGCCTGGACATCGCGCTGATCGAGCTGACCCCGGCGATCAACCTGATCGCCACGCACTACACCCCAATGCCTGTTTCCCTGCGCGCCGAGCTGCTTGGCTTGTGCGCCAGCGGCCCGGACGAGATAGCCCGCTCCGCAATCGCCCAGCAAAACTGGGTGAAACTGGCCGCTCAGGGCATTAACGCCCTCCTCCATCAGCACAACCTGAAACCCGAAGACATTCGCGCGATTGGCAGCCATGGCCAGACCATTCGCCATGAACCGGCACGCGGCTTCACGGTACAGATCGGCAACCCCGCCTTGCTCACAGAGTTGACCGGCATCACCGTGGTCAGCGATTTCCGCAGCCGTGACGTGGCCGCTGGCGGGCAAGGCGCACCGCTGGTTCCAGCTTTTCACGAAGCGTTGTTTGAAGAACGTGCCGGCAATCGTGCGGTATTGAACGTTGGCGGATTCAGCAACCTCAGCCTGATCGAACCCGGCAGGCCCGTCGCCGGCTTCGACTGCGGTCCCGGCAACGTCCTCCTGGATGCGTGGATTCATCAGCAACGCGGCGACAACTTTGATCGAGACGGTCAATGGGCGGCCAGCGGCAAGGTTGAACCGATACTGCTGAATGAATTGCTGAGCGACCCGTTTTTTGTGACCAAAGGCCCTAAGAGCACCGGCCGCGAAGTGTTCAACCTGCCATGGCTGACACAGCACCTCTCGAAGCTGCCGACCTTCGCCGCTGAAGACGTGCAAGCAACCCTGCTTGAGCTGACCGCGCTGACCATCGTCGAATCACTGCGGCATGCCCAATCGGACACTCAGGAGTTGCTGGTCTGTGGTGGCGGCGCGCACAACGCCACGCTGATGAAGCGCCTGGCCAGCCTGCTACCCAACGCGACAGTCAGCAGCACCGCCGCTTACGGCGTAGACCCTGACTGGGTCGAGGCCATGGCCTTCGCCTGGCTGGCTCATTGCTGCCTGGAAGGCATCGCCGCCAACCGCCCAAGCGTCACCGGCGCTCGCGGCCTGCGCGTACTCGGCGCCATCTACCCGGCCTGACTGTCCATCAAATCCCAGACAACAAAACGCCGCAAAGCCCTGAAGCCATGCGGCGCTTGATAATGCGGTGAAACGCGATCAGATCGAGAACGAAGAGCCACAGCCACACGTGGTGCTGGCGTTCGGGTTCTTGATCACGAAACGCGAACCTTCCAGACCTTCCTGATAATCCACTTCGGCACCGGCAAGGTACTGGAAGCTCATCGGGTCTACGACCAGACTCACACCTTCGCGCTCGACGATGGTGTCGTCATCGGCCACTTCTTCATCGAAGGTAAAGCCGTACTGAAAACCTGAACAACCGCCGCCCGTAACGAATACGCGTAGCTTCAAGCGATCATTCCCCTCTTCATCGACCAGGCTCTTCACCTTGTGCGCGGCACCGTGGGTGAATTGCAAAGCGGTGGGGGTGAAGGATTCGACGCTCATGCTGACTATCTCCCGGCGTTACGCCGCCATAATGCGTGATGACGCGCATTATCCGCTTCTCCTAGAAAATCGGTCAACTATTGTTACGGTATATCAATAAACCCGATTGCCGGTTCAAACGCAAAAAGGCCCGTCAGACGGGCCTTTTTGCTGAACGGGATAAAGCCTTACGGCAGCATGCCGGCGTGGGACAGGCCCAGACGTTCATCCAGACCGAACAGGATGTTCAGGTTCTGCACCGCCTGACCCGACGCGCCTTTGACCAGGTTATCGATCACCGACAACACCACCACCAGATCACCGTCCTGAGGACGATGCACGGCGATACGGCAAACATTGGCGCCACGCACGCTGCGGGTTTCCGGATGGCTGCCGGCCGGCATTACGTCAACGAACGGTTCATTGGCGTAGCGCTTTTCAAACAACGCTTGCAGGTCCACCGAGCGATCGACGACGGTCGCATAAAGCGTCGAATGAATGCCACGAATCATTGGCGTCAGGTGCGGAACGAACGTCAGACCGACGTCCTTGCCCGCTGCACGACGCAGACCCTGGCGGATTTCCGGCAAGTGACGGTGACCTTTGACGGAGTAGGCTTTCATGCTTTCCGACGTCTCGGAGTACAGCGAACCAACCGAAGCGCCACGGCCGGCACCGCTGACACCGGATTTGCAGTCAGCGATCAAACGCGTGGTATCGGCCAGCCCGGCTTCGAGCAATGGCAGGAAACCCAATTGCGTGGCGGTTGGATAGCAACCCGGCACGGCGATCAGGCGAGCGTCCTTGATCTGCTCGCGATTGACTTCCGGCAAACCGTAGACCGCTTCCTCCAGCAGCTCCGGCGCACCGTGCGGCTGGCCGTACCATTTGGCCCATTCAACGGAGTCTTGCAGACGGAAGTCCGCCGACAGGTCGATGACCTTGGTCCCAGCGGCCAGCAGTTCGCCGGCCAGCGCATGAGCAACACCGTGAGGCGTGGCGAAGAACACCACATCACAGGCGCCCAGTGTCTTGATGTCCGGAACGCTGAAGGCCAGGCCGTCATAATGGCCTCGCAGGTTCGGGTACATATCAGCCACGGCCAGACCGGCCTCGGATCGGGAAGTGATCACGACCACTTCAGCTTGCGGATGCTGTGCCAACAGACGCAGCAGTTCGACACCGGTGTAACCCGTGCCGCCGACGATACCGACCTTGACCATAAACCTGCCCTCAACGAACCCACTGGAAAGCCGTCGATAATAGGGGCCATGCGGCCCTGCGACAACCGCTTAGGTGACGTGCGGACAGTCAAGCCTCTACTATTCGGGCTACCGTGAACCTGGGAATAACCAAAAATGCTCTATCTGTGGCTCAAAGCGCTTCATATCGTCAGCATGGTCTGCTGGTTTGCCGGCCTGTTTTACCTGCCGCGCCTGTTCGTTTATCACGCTCAAAGTGAAGACACCGTCAGCAAGGAACGCTTCAGCCTCATGGAGCGCAAGCTGTACCGAGGCATCATGGGCCCGGCGATGATCGCCACGCTGATTTTCGGTATCGCGCTGATCTGGCTGAACCCAAGCATCTTCAGCCAAGGCGCGTGGATTCACGCCAAACTGACGCTAGTGGTGATTTTGATTGGCTACCACCACATGTGCGGCGCACAGGTGAAACGTTTTGCCCGTGGCGAAAACACCCGCAGCCATGTCTTTTATCGCTGGTTCAATGAAGTGCCGGTTCTGATATTGCTGGCAATCGTAATTCTGGTCGTCGTTCGGCCGTTCTAACTCCAATAGTCACAACTCACCGGGGTACTTCCAATGTCGCTGCCCGCTTTGCTCGAACAACGTTTGCGTCTGCCCGTGGTGGCAGCGCCGATGTTCCTGATTTCCAATCCGCAATTGGTGCTCGCCTGCTGCCGTAACGGCGTGGTCGGCAGCTTTCCCGCGCTGAACCAGCGTGAGAGCAGCGGCTTCAAGGCCTGGCTGGAAGAGATCGAAGCAGGACTGGCGACACTGGATAATCCGGCGCCTTACGCGGTCAATCTGATCGTCCACAACACCAACCCACGGCTGCAAGCAGACCTGGCGATCTGCATCGAGCACAAAGTGCCGATCGTAATCACCAGCCTCGGCGCCGTGAAAGAAGTCGTCGATGCGGTCCACAGTTATGGCGGCCTGGTGTTTCACGACGTGACGACCCGTCGCCATGCCGAGAAAGCCGCCGAGGCCGGTGTGGATGGCCTGATCGCCGTGGCGGCAGGCGCCGGTGGACACGCCGGGACCTGGAGCCCGTTCTCGCTGATTGCCGAAATTCGCCAGTTCTTCGACAAGACCCTGTTGCTGGCAGGCTGCCTTAACCATGGCCACGAGATACTTGCAGCGCAATTGCTGGGTGCGGATCTGGCCTACTTCGGTACGCGATTTATCGGCACCACGGAAAGTCATGCGCCTGACGCCTACAAAGAGATGTTGCTGACTGCCAGAGCTGCGGACATTGTCCATACTCCGGCGGTCTCGGGCGTACCCGCGAGTTTCATGCGCCAAAGCCTGGAAGCTGCCGGGTTCGACATGAAGGCGCTGCAAGGCAAGGGCGAGGTCGACTTCGGCTCCAAACTCAAGCCCATCAGCGATGAAGCCAAAGCCTGGAAAACGGTGTGGTCTGCGGGCCAGGGTGTCGGGGAAATCGATGATTTGCCGAGCGTCGATCAATTGGTCGCACGGCTGGACGCGGAATACCGCAAGGCCCTGGAACTGGCGGCCGCGTTGCCTGAACGCTGGCCACGCTGAGATGAAAGTTTGGCCAGCCCGCCCCGGCTGGCCTTACACTCCATCCTCGAAACACACCCTATTACAAATTCTCGCGACAAGGATGCCTCGCAATGAGCGACAACCGTTTCAAGATCGTGTTCGACGGCGCTCTGCTGCCAGGCGTTGATGCCACCACTGCTAAACAGAATCTGGCCGCGCTGTACAAAAGTGAGGTCGCGGCTGTCGAGCGACTGTTCACTGGCAAGACGGTTACGCTCAAACAAGACCTGTCGCAGGTCGATGCGCAAATCTACCTTCAGGCACTGAAGAAAACCGGCATCGATGCGCGCATCGAAAGCGAATCGTCCATCGAGCTGAACCTGGCTGACGCTCACGAGCACAGGCCTGTCAGCAGCCAACCGGTATTCGCCGAGTCCGCATCCCCTTACGCACCGCCCCGAGCCACTGTCGGCGAAAGCCTGCCTGCGTATGCGCCACTCAAGCCATTCAGTGTTGAAGGTCGCATCGGTCGTCTGCGTTATCTGGCCTGGACGATGGTCCTGACGCTGGTCACGCTGGCCGTCGGATCGGTATTGGCCATTTTCGCCTTCGCCATCATCAGCGCCGACTCGACCGCAGGCCTGATTCTCGGCGGCCTGGTGGCGTTCATCCTGTTCATTGTCATGGCGGTCGTCAGCGTTCAGATCAGCGTTCAGCGCCTGCACGACATCGGCTGGTCCGGCTGGCTCTGGTTGCTGAACCTTGTGCCGTTCGTGGGCAGCTTCTTCCCGTTCGTGATCATGATCGCCCCGGGCACCAACATCGCCAATCGCTACGGCGCGCCGCCTCCGCCCAACACTACCGCGGTCAAAGTGCTGTCTTCGCTGTGGGTCGTGTTGATTGCCATCGTCTTGGTTGGCGCGCTGGCCGGAGGCATTACCGCAATACAGGAAGAGTACGAAACGGCTGCCGAAACCAGCTACGACAGCAGTTCAGTGACCACCGAAGAAGTGGAAGTCGAGCCGGCGCAAGAGGCTGAGCAAGCACCCGACTCCGCAGACGAAGAAGCCGAATAACCGCGTCCACTGTAGACTCTGCGAAAGAATGAACAGCGCTCCCCGCCCGTGACACCCGCGTCGCCGGCGCGGAGCTGTTGCGATGGAGAACTGCATGACCCGTTACGCTCTGATCACTGGCGCTTCCAGTGGCATCGGCCTGGCGATGGCCGAAGCGCTGGCCCGCCGGGGCCGTAGCCTGATTCTGGTGGCCCGACAGCGTGATCAGCTGGAAAGTATTGCAATCGAACTGACCCAACGGTTTGGCGTGGAAGTCTTGTTCCGCGCCTGTGACCTCGGCGAGCCGTTACGGCTGTCCGGGTTTCTGCTGGAACTGGAAGAAGGTGACCGGCAAATCGATTTGCTGGTCAACTGCGCCGGCATCGGCACCTGCGGACCCTTTCTGGCCCAGGACTGGATGACCGAACAGGATCTGATCGAAGTGAACATCCTGGCCCTCACCCGCTTGTGCCACGCCATCGGCAACAGCATGGCCTTGCAGGGGGGCGGGCAGATCCTGAACGTCGCTTCAATGGCGGCGTTCCATCCAGGCCCGTGGATGAGCACGTATTACGCCAGCAAAGCTTATGTGCTGCACTTTTCCGAAGGGTTGCGCGTCGAGCTGAAGAAATGCGCAGTCAAGGTCTCGGTGCTCTGCCCCGGCCCGACACGCACCGGGTTCTTCCGCACTGCGCAGCTGGACACCGGCAAACTGGCCGACAGCAACCTGCTGATGAGCCCCGAAGAGGTTGCGCTGTATACCGTGCGGGCCCTGGAGAAAAATCGCGCCATCATTATTCCGGGTCGCGGGAACCGCTGGCGCGCCTTACTGCCGCGGCTCGGCTCTCGCTGGCTGATACGAACAATCGCTGGCATGGTCAACAAGGCCTACTGCCCGCGCTGATCAGACCTGAAGGTAAAAGGCTGGGCTCGGCGATAACCCATGAGTACACTCAGGCCAGCCCAATCAACGGAGAAAACAGCTGTGGATACTCTGTTCACCAAGATCATCAACCGGGAAATCCCGGCAAAGATCATCTACGAGGACGACCAGGTACTGGCCTTCCACGACATAAACCCACAGGCGCCGGTGCATTTTCTGGTCATCCCGAAAAAAGCGGTGCGCACCCTTAACGACCTCACTGAGGACGACAAGGCTCTGGCCGGGCATATTCTGTTCACCGCCCAGCGCCTGGCCCTGGAACTGGGCTGCGAAGAAGGTTTCCGTGTTGTCATGAACTGCAATGAGCTGGGTGGGCAGACTGTCTATCACATTCATATGCATGTGCTGGGTCAGCGCCAGATGCACTGGCCGCCGGGCTGATTGAGGCCGAGGGCTTTTGTGGCGAGGGAGCTTGCTCTCGTTGGGCTGCGTAGCAGCCCTGAAACCTGAGGACTCATTGTCTTTGATTGTGACTGCTTCGCAGTCCGACGGGAGCAAGCTCCCTCGCCACAGAAAGCCCTTCGCCACATGCCTCATTCTTGCAAATGACCCAGCGCAAACCTTCCCCGGCCGATTGGGTTAAACTGGCCGCCGAGATTCTTCCCGGAGGTCAGCATGACTACCCAGCGTCACTACTCGCCGATTGACCGTCTTCTGCTGCAAGCCGATGCCGCGATGCGTACGTTGCTGCCTTTCAGTGGCCAGCCGTACCGCCCGTCACCCGCCATCGTGCAACCGGATGCGCAAATGAGTGACGAAGACACCCGCCATGTCGCCGGTTTGATGCGCATCAACCATACCGGTGAAGTCTGCGCCCAGGCGCTGTATCAGGGTCAGGCCCTGACTGCCAGGCTGCCGCACGTGCGTGCTGCCATGGAACATGCTGCCGAGGAAGAAATCGATCACCTGGTCTGGTGCGAGCAACGCATCAAACAGCTGGGCAGCCACACCAGCATTCTCAACCCGCTGTTCTACGGCATGTCATTCGGGATTGGCGCCGTGGCCGGATTGATCAGCGACAAGGTCAGCCTGGGTTTCGTTGCCGCCACCGAGCATCAGGTGTGCAAACACTTGAACGAGCACCTTGAGCAATTGCCGGCGGAAGACGAGAAGTCCCGGGCGATTCTTGAACAGATGCGGGTTGATGAAGAGCACCATGCTGAAAGCGCGCTGGAGGCTGGAGGGTTTCGATTTCCGGCGCCGGTGAAGTTCGGGATGAGTTTGATGGCCAAAGTGATGACCAAGAGCACCTATCGGATCTGATAGATGCACTGTCCGGGAGGGCGCTATCGCGAGCAGGCTCGCTCCCACAGTGTCCGTGTTCAGGTAATAAAAAAGGCGACTGCCGTGAGGAAGTCGCCTTTTTTGTGCTCGAAAAATCTTAGTTAGGCATGTTGCGCGCGTAGAAGATTTCGAGCATTTCGTGTTTCACACGATCCGTCACTTGAGCACGCTGCTCAGGGGACAGGTTGTTCGTCGCGTCACCGAACAGATAGTTGTCCAGTTCGAAGTTCTTCAGCAGCATTTTGGTGTGGAACAGGTTTTCCTGGTACACGTTCACGTCGGTCATCTGGTACGCGTCGCGGGTGTCGTCGGAAAGGTAGTTCTGAATCGAATTGATCTCGTGATCGATGAAGTGCTTGTTGCCTTCGACGTCACGGGTGAAACCGCGCACACGGTAATCCACGGTCACGATGTCCGAATCGAACTGGTGGATCAGGAAGTTGAGCGCTTTAAGCGGTGAAATGACGCCACAGGTCGACACGTCGATGTCTACACGGAATGTCGCAATGCCGTCGTCCGGATGGATTTCCGGGTAGGTATGCACCGTGATGTGGCTCTTGTCGAGGTGGGCCAGGATGATCTCGGGCAATGGGCCCGGGGATTCCTCGATCTGGCTGTCGGTCGGGGTCACCGGCTCTTCAGAGATCAGAATCGTGACGCTGGCGCCCTGTGGGTCGTAGTCCTGACTGGCGATGTTCAGGATGTTGGCACCAATGATATCGACAACTTCTGTGAGGATCTGCGTCAGGCGCTTCGCGTTGTACTCTTCATTGATGTACTCGACGTAAGCCTGTTGGTCCTGCGGGGTTTCCGCGTAGCAGATGTCATAGATGTTGAAGCTCAAGGTCTTTGTCAGGTTATTGAACCCGTGGAGCTTGAGTTTGCTTTTCACCGTTAAAAACTCTCTATGTATTGCGGCCCGGGCCGCGTGATCAAGCATGCCCGTCAGATGCGAACAACGCAGCTGCGTAGGACGGTTAACACCTCTTCGCGATGGCGATTTTGGTTGTCTGTTCGGGTTCGCAGCCTGTCGATGACCGGCCACGACCCTGAAAAAAGTGGCGCATTATGCAGACGTCAGCTTGGGATCGCCAGAGTCTGCACTGCTTTTATGATAGTTGAATGTCGATTCAACCGAGTTCGATGATCTCGTAGTCGTGGGTAATCGCGACGCCCGCCGCGCCCAGCATGATCGAAGCCGAGCAGTACTTCTCGGCAGACAGCTCGATAGCGCGCTTGACCTGCGCTTCTTTCAGCCCGCGGCCCTTGACCACGAAGTGCATGTGGATCTTGGTGAAGACTTTGGGATCCTCGGTTGCACGCTCGGCTTCAAGGAAGGCTTCACAGCTCTCGACCGCCTGACGCGACTTCTTGAGGATGCTGACCACGTCGAAATTGCTGCAACCACCGACACCCAGCAGGAGCATTTCCATTGGCCGGACACCCAGGTTGCGACCGCCTGCATCGGGCGGACCGTCCATGACCACGACGTGACCGCTGCCGGATTCACCGAGGAACATGGCTTCGCCAGCCCATTGGATGCGTGCCTTCATCGCCAGACTCCACTGCATAAAAAAGGGTCGCCAGCTTAGCACAGGGCCCAGGATAGACAGTGCCCTGCATTTGTAGGGCATAACCTTCCGAACCGTAGGTAAATGCTCGAATATTGCAGGAAGTGTCTGTTAAGCTGGCGCCAATTCGCTGGCGCATGGCCAGCCCTTGCCGCAACCGTCATCAGCGACTCATAAAAAAACCAAATACACCGTGAAGTCTTTTCGGGATACAACCATGGTTGCTCTTGCCCCAAGCCCCAAAATCAAGAACCTCGACAAGCTGCTGATGCATTGCCAGCGCCGTCGTTATGCGGCCAAGAGCAACATCATTTGCGCCGGTGATCGCTCGGAAACGCTGTTCTTCATCATCAAGGGATCGGTCACGATCCTGATCGAGGATGACGATGGCCGCGAGATGATCATCGCCTACCTGAACTCCGGGGACTTTTTCGGTGAGTTGGGCCTGTTTGAACAAGCCGGGCTTGAGCAGGAACGCAGCGCCTGGGTACGCGCGAAGATTGAGTGTGAAGTAGCGGAAATCAGCTACGCAAAATTCCGCGAACTGTCCCAGCAAGATCCAGACATTCTTTACGTGCTCAGCGGACAAATCGCACAGCGTCTGCGCAATACCACGCGCAAGGTCGGCGACCTGGCCTTCTTCGACGTCACTGGTCGCGTCGCCCGCTGCCTGCTGGAGCTGTGCAAACAGCCGGACGCCATGACCCACCCGGACGGCATGCAAATCAAAGTGACCCGTCAGGAAATCGGGCGGATTGTCGGTTGTTCGCGGGAGATGGTCGGTCGCGTGCTCAAGGATCTGGAAGAACGCAACCTGGTGGACGTCAAAGGCAAGACCATGGTGGTCTTCGGTACGCGGTAAGCTCGAAAATCAAACGGCGAGCATATCTGCCAGCGACTGGCGATAAAGCGCATCAAGCCGCCCGAGTACATCGGGCGCGGCAAACTTCTCATGCAAGGCAATGTGGCTTTCGGCGCGAACCCGCTGTTCAAGACCGCACGCTTCATTGAAGCGATTGACCGCGGCGACCATCGATTCACGCTCGTTATCCAGCAACAAGGCGCCGTGCACCAATCCGACTGGACGCGTACCACCCTTGCTCTGGCGCCAGCGCTGAGCCGTGCCGACCATCTTGCGGCCGTCGAGGTTGACGTTGAAACGGCCATCGCAGAATGCGCCGTCAACTTCGCCCAGGGACGAAACGCCACCCAGCGCATCGAGTAACTGACAGATCGGGTCGCAGAGTCGGCGGTAAGCGGTTTCGATACGGTTCTGGTCGCCTTCACTGCGGGGTGGTGCGTAGACCAGTGCGATGTTGATGGTGGAAGCCGATTGTGGCACTGGCTCACCGCCGGTTTCACGCAACAACACTGGCCAGCCTGCGGCGGCTGATACTTCACATGCGGCTTCGAAGGCTGGCAGACGGTTCAGGCGTCGGGGCATGACAAGTGCACGGTCATTGGGTTGCCAGAACAGCAGACCAAATTCAGCGTCGCCGGCGCAGACCGTCGCCAGCAGATCCTGTTCGGCCTGTAGGCCGGCTTCGACAGTCAAAGAAGAGACGATTGAGGTCATAAGGATTCCATTAGGCATGAAGTTTGTGGTGCTACTTATGCCGCCATCGTCGGAACGCCGCCCGGAGCAGGCTCGCTCCCACATTGGATGTCTGGTGTCAGCATGTCCATTGTGGGAGCGAGACCGGCTTGCCGGCGATGGGGTCTACTCGGTCTGCGAGTAATCAGTCGAGCGTAGAACCGCTGACCGGGCCGCCGCGCTCAGGAAAGAACAGGCGCTGCAACTCGGTGCCCGGGCTTTCGGCACGCATGAACGCTTCGCCAACCAGGAACGCGTACACGTCGCTGATTTCCATCAGTTCCACATCGGCCCGGTTGAGAATGCCGCTCTCGGTAATCACCAAGCGATCACGCGGGATCCGTGGCAACAGGTCAAGCGTGGTTTCCAGGCTGACGTCAAAGGTGTGCAGGTTGCGGTTGTTCACGCCGACCAGTGGCGTGTCGAGGGTTTTCAAGGCCCGCTCCAGCTCATCGCCATCGTGGACTTCCACCAGCACATCGAGACCGACGCTTTTGGCCACGGCTGCCAGCTCGGCCATTTTCACGTCGTCCAGCGCGGAGACGATCAACAGCACGCAGTCAGCGCCCAAGGCCCGGGCTTCGACGATCTGGTACGGATCGATCATGAAATCCTTGCGGATCACCGGCAGGTTGCACGCCGCCCGCGCCTGTTGCAGATACGCATCGGCGCCCTGGAAGTAATCGATATCGGTCAGCACCGACAAGCACGTCGCGCCGCCCTTCTCGTAGCTTTTGGCGATGTCGGCGGGAACAAAGTTCTCGCGGATCACGCCTTTGCTCGGCGAGGCTTTCTTGATTTCGGCAATGACTGCCGGTTGTTTCAGCTTGGCCTGAGCAATCAAAGCCCTGGCAAAACCACGGGGTGCATCGGCCGCCTTGGCCAGACTTTCCAGCTCCGCCAGACTCACACGAGCGCTACGCTCGGCGACTTCCTGGACTTTGCGCGCCAGAATGTTTTCCAGAACCGTCGGTACACTCATCCCTCATTCTCCACTTTGAATACCGCGGTAAATGCACCCAACTCCTCAAGTTTCTCCCGAGCGAGGCCTGTGTGCAGCGCATCGTGCGCCAGCGCAACGCCTTCTTTCAAACTGGTCGCCAGGTCGGCCGCGTATAGCGCCGCACCGGCATTGAGCACGATCATCTCGGCGGCTTTCTGACCGCTCTCGGTCTTGCGCTTGCCCAGGGCATCGCGAATCAGTTCGAGGGACGCCGCCGGACTTTCCACTGCCAGGCCGTGCAGACTCTGGCTCTTCATGCCCAGGTCTTCTGGCTCGACCCAGTATTCGGTGACCTGGTCATTTTTCAATTCCGCCACGTAGGTCGGCGCGGCCAGACTGAATTCGTCCAGGCCATCCTTCGAGTGCACCACCAATACGTGCTTGCTGCCCAGACGCTGCAAGACTTCGGCCAATGGCCGGCACAACGCCTGACTGAACACGCCCACCACCTGATGTTTCACGCCGGCCGGATTCGTAAGCGGGCCGAGCATGTTGAACAGCGTGCGCAGGCCAAGGTCCTTGCGCGGGCCGGCGGCGTACTTCATGGCACGGTGATGGGTCTGGGCGAACATGAAACCGATGCCGACGTTGTCGATGCAACGCGCCACCTGGACCGGGGTCAGGTTCAGGTAGATACCGGCTGCTTCCAGCAAGTCAGCGCTGCCGCTTTTGCCCGACACCGCACGGTTACCATGCTTGGCCACGGTGCATCCGGCCGCTGCAACCACGAAAGAAGAAGCGGTCGATACGTTAAAGATGTTCGCACCATCACCGCCGGTGCCGACTACATCGACGACGCCGTCCAGGGTCTTGAGTTCGACCTTGTCCGCCAGCTCGCGCATGACCGACACCGCGCCGACGATCTCGTCGATGCTTTCGCTTTTCATGCGCATGGCCATCATGAACGCGCCGATCTGCGCATCCGTGCATTGCCCAGTCATGATTTCGCGCATCACATCGCGCATTTCATCGGTGCTGAGGTCGAGGTGGTCGACGATACGGCTCAGGGCTGTCTTGATATTCATGAAAAGTCCTTAGCGCGTGCCGCCGGTTTGTTTGAGGAAGTTAGCGAACAGCTCGTGGCCCTGCTCGGTGAGGATAGACTCGGGGTGAAACTGCACACCCTCGATGTTCAATGTCTTGTGGCGCAGGCCCATGATCTCGTCGACCGAGCCGTCTTCCAGCTGGGTCCAGGCGGTCAGCTCCAGGCAATCGGGCAGGGTTTCACGCTTGACGATCAGCGAGTGATAGCGCGTCACCGTCAGCGGCCGGTTCAAGCCTTCGAATACGCCCTTGTCCTCGTGGAATACCGGGCTAGTCTTACCGTGCATGACTTGCCGGGCGCGGACCACATCACCACCAAAGGCCTGACCGATGGATTGGTGGCCGAGGCAGACGCCAAGAATTGGCAGTTTGCCAGCGAAATGCTTGATCACGTCGATCGAGACACCGGCTTCGGTCGGGGTGCAGGGACCGGGGGACACGACGATGCGCTCAGGGTTGAGGGCTTCGATTTCGGCAACGGTAAGTTCATCGTTGCGCACGACTTTGACCTGGGAGCCGAGCTCACCGAGGTACTGCACAACGTTGTAGGTAAAAGAGTCGTAGTTATCGATCATCAGCAACATGGCGGTTGGAACCTCTTGAATTCACTGACTTTTAATACAGCCTTCGAATGGTGACCCGCAGCGTCCTGCGCTTTGTCAGTCGCCGGGTGCGCCGGCAAAGCGGTATGTCATACGGGTGAAGAAGGCAAAGCGGTACAGGTCCGGCAGGGCCGGCAAAAGAATTCAGGCGCGCCAACGCCAGCGGGCGTGTGCCTTGATGACTTGATCCAGGAGTTTGCTGATGATCAACACGGGGAAGGTCTCATTCATACGTCTCGGCACAGTAACTTAGCTGGGCAGAGCGTGCAATATGGCCGGGGTGACTGGCCGCGAAACAATTGAAGGGTTCGCGACCGATGGCAAAAGGCCGGAAGTTTTTGGTACTGTCGTTTCGTTCACTACAACAATAAATAAACGGACTTGCTCATGATCAAACAGACGCTGTTTGTACCGCTCGCAGGATGCTTGCTCGCCATGGCCTGCGCCCAGGCGATCGCCGCGCCTAATCCTTACACCAATTTCGTCGTCTTCGGCGACAGTCTCAACGATGCCGGGACCTTTGCCGATACGGGCGGACCGGCCGGTTCGACCCAGCGCTTTACCAACCGGACGGGGCCGGTTTACCTGGATGGCAGCGGCGAAGTCCGTTCGCTCAACTCGACGCAGATTCTGGGTGGAAAACTGGGGTTCTCGGCGGATCAGACCGCCTCATCGTCCTCGGCGGTACGCGCCAACAATGGCCAACCCGATGGCAACAACTGGGCCGTCGGCGGTTATCGCACCGACCAGATTCTCGATTCGATCACCAGCACCTCCGCCACGGGCGATCGCACCCGCGCGGGTTACCTGCCGTCGAACAACTTCCGCGCTGACCCGAATGCGCTGTACTACCTGTCGGGCGGTGGTAACGATTTCCTCCAAGGTCGCGTGACCAGCCTGCCTCAGGCCAGCGCTGCGGCCGATCGCCTGGTCAGCAGCGTGCAAACCCTGCAACAGGCTGGTGCCCGCTACATCATGGTCTGGTTGCTGCCAGACATCGGCTTCACCCCGGCCTTCAATGGCGGCCCGCTGCAAACGTTCACTTCCCAACTCAGCGCCCAGTTCAACACCGAACTGGTGAGCCAGCTGCAGAGCGTCAATGCCAACGTCATCCCGCTCAACATTCCGGTCCTGCTCAAAGAGACGTTTGCCAACCCGGCGCAGTTCGGCCTGGCCACTGACCAGAACCTGAGCGCCACCTGCTTCAGCGGCAGCGGATGCACCGAAAACGCCCGTTACGGCATTAACAGTGCGACGCCGGATCCGAGCAAACTGATTTACAACGATGCGGTGCACCCGACCGAAGCCGGACAGCGCCTGATTGCCGATTACGCCTATTCGCTGCTGGCGGCACCATGGGAAGCGACCCTGCTGCCGCAAATGGCCCAGGGTTCTTTGCGCTCCCATCAGGATGAATTGCGTAACCAGTGGCTGGCGGATTGGGAAAACTGGCAAGGCGTCGGCCAATGGCGCGCGATTGTCGCCGGTGGCGGGCAACATCAGGACTTCGACAGCCAGCGCAGCGGCGCCAGTGCCGACGGCAATGGCGCCAACCTGAACATCGGTGGCAGCTACCGGCTCAACGATGCATGGCGCGTTGGCCTGGCGGCTGGCTTCTACAACCAGAAGCTCGAAGCCGGCGATCGCGACTCGGATTACAAGCTCAACACTTACATGGGTACGGCGTTTGCCCAGTACCAGCAAAACCGCTGGTGGGCTGACGCGGCATTGACGGCCGGGCATCTGGACTACGACAGCCTCAAGCGTAAATTCCAGTTGGGTGCCAATGAGCGCGGGGAGAAAGGCGATACCGACGGCTACTTGGTGGCTATCAGTGGCCGCCTGGGTTATGACATCGCGCCACAGGCCAGCAGCCCATGGCACCTGTCGCCGTTCGTGAGCGCTGACTTCGCCAAGGTTGAAGTCGACGGTTACTCGGAAGATGGCGCTGATTCCACCGCGCTGACCTTCGATGACCAGTCGCGCATCTCCAGGCGCTTGGGTCTCGGTATCCAGGGCAAGTACCAGATCACTCAGCAGACCCAAGTGTTTGGCGAACTGGCCCACGAGCGCGAGTACAACGACGACACCCAAGACGTGACCATGAACCTCAACAGCCTGCCGAACAACAGTTACTCCCTGGCCGGCTACACCCCGCAATCCCACCTGAACCGTTTGAATGTGGGCGTGAGCCACAACCTAACCAAGGATCTGGCATTGCGGGCCAGTTATGACATTCGCAAGGATGATGACTTTACCCAGCAAGGTATTAACGTTGGGGTTGCGCTGGACTTCTAAATTGCAAGCAACAAAAAACGCGGCGCCCTCACAGGCGCCGCGTTTTTTTATGCTGGTGAAGATCCCTGTGGGAGCGAGCCTGCTCGCGATAGCGTCGGCACATCCAGCATCTATGTGACAGACAATCCGCTATCGCGAGCAGGCTCGCTCCCACAGTTTTTTTTGTGTGATCTCAGTCGTCCGGGGTTTGTTCGGCCAGGGCCACGGCGCGGAACATCGCGCGGCGCTTGTTCAGGGTTTCTTCCCATTCCAGCGCCGGCACCGAGTCGGCGACGATTCCGCCACCGGCCTGTACATGCAGTTCGCCGTTCTTGATCACTGCGGTGCGGATCGCAATCGCGGTGTCCATGTTGCCGTTCCAGGCGAAGTAACCCACCGCACCACCGTAGACGCCACGCTTGACCGGCTCCAGTTCGTCGATGATTTCCATCGCACGAATCTTCGGTGCGCCCGACAAGGTGCCCGCCGGCAGGATCGCGCGCAGTGCGTCCATCGCCGTCAGCCCGGCCTTCAATTGGCCAGTGACGTTGGAGACGATGTGCATCACGTTGGAATAACGCTCGATGACCATTTTCTCGGTGAGCTTCACCGAGCCGATCTCCGACACCCGACCGGTGTCGTTACGACCGAGGTCGATCAGCATCAAGTGCTCGGCGATTTCCTTGTCGTCTGACAGCAGATCTTTTTCCAGCGCCAGATCGGCTTCTTCGTTGGCCCCGCGTGGGCGAGTGCCGGCAATCGGGCGCACGGTGATCAGGTTGTCTTCGACCCGCACCAGCACTTCCGGCGAACTGCCGACGACGTGGAAGTCGCCGAAGTTGAAGAAGTACATATAAGGCGTCGGGTTGAAGCAGCGCAGCGCCCGGTACAGATCGATCGGTGCGGCCTTGAAATCAATCGACATGCGCTGGGACGGCACGACCTGCATGCAGTCACCGGCCAGGATGTATTCCTTGATGGTGTCGACGGCTTTTTCGTAATCGTCTTGGGTGAAGCTCGAACGGAACACCGGATCAGCCGACTGTTGCTTGCTGAAATCCAGGCCGCGACGCGGGGTGATCGGCTGACGGAGTTGTTCCAGCAGCGCTTCCAGACGGGCCTGACCTTGTTCGAAGGCGTCAGCCTGCGACGGGTCGGCCAGAACAATCGCGTGCATTTTGCCGGCGAGGTTGTCGAACACCACCACCGCGTCGGAGACCATCAGCAGAATGTCCGGCACGCCCAGCGGATCCGGGTTCGGGCATTTGCCCAGACGCTTCTCCACATAGCGCACGCAGTCGTAACCGAAATAACCCACCAGACCGCCGTTGAAGCGTGGCAGGCCAGGGATGGTCGGCACGTTGTAGCGGGCTTTGAAGGCTTCGACGAAGGCCAGCGGATCTTCGGCTTCGTGGCTTTCGATCTCGACGCCGTCGTGGGTCACGCTGACGTGATGATCGTGAACCCGCAGCACGGTGCGGCACGGCAGGCCGATGATCGAATAACGGCCCCACTTCTCCCCGCCCTGCACCGATTCCAGCAGGTAGGAGTTCGGCTCGTCGGCCAGTTTCAGGTAGATCGACAGCGGCGTATCGAAGTCGGCCAGGGTTTCGCAGGCCAACGGGATACGGTTATAGCCGGCAGCGGCCAAACGCAGGAATTCTTCGCGGATCATGGGGTAGCCTCGTGGCTTGAGGTGCTAACAGTCAGGTATGCAAACGCGCCGGAAAGCCGGCCAGAATCGAGTCAGGCGCGCCAACGCCAGCGGGCCAGGGCCTTGATGACTTTCATCCAGAGTTTGCGAGTGACCACCACGATGGCGTTTCCAGAAGGGGATTGAGCAACGTCGGGCAACGTTATCTCAGCGGCCGGATCCAGGCAACCGGGAATTAGCTTGCGCAGATCGTCGATCACCAGCGCCGGCGACTCTTCCGAAATAGGCCGGCCATGGTTGTAGCCATAACTCAGCGCTACGCACTTCACCCCCGCCGCTTTTGCCGCCAGCACGTCGCTGCGCGAATCGCCGACAAACAGCGATTGCGAGGCCGGGATGTTGGCCATTTTCATCACGAAAAACAGCGCCGCCGGGTCAGGCTTCTTCTGCGGCAAGGTGTCGCCGCCGATGATCCACTTGAAGTAACGGCCGATTTTCATCTGATCCAGCAGCGGCGCGACGAAGCGCTCCGGCTTGTTGGTGATCAGCGCCATCTCGACACCCTGCTTGTGCAGCCATTTCAGGGTGTCACGCACGCCGGGATAGACCACGGTCAGATCATGGCTCTCGCTGTAAGCCTCCATGAAAATCTCCAGTGCGCCCTCGGCTTCACCGTCGTCGACCGTCGAATGGTCGATGCCACCGGCCAGCGCACGGCGAACCAGCACCGGCGCGCCGTTGCCGACCCACTCACGCACCGACTCGAGGCCGGCCGGTTGACGCCCGAGTTTGAGCAGCATGTTATCCACAGCCAGGGCGAGGTCGGGGACCGAATCGATCAGCGTGCCATCCAGATCGAACATCACCAGCCGTGGCAGACGCCCCGGGAACAGCTGCTCAAAGCCACTCATGGACGAGCCAACGCCAGTTCGGAACGCATCTTTTCAATCACCTCTTGGTAGTTCGGTGCATTGAAGATCGCCGAGCCGGCGACGAAGGTGTCGGCGCCAGCCGCAGCGATTTCACGAATGTTGTTCACGTTGACGCCGCCGTCGATTTCCAGGCGGATGTCCCGGCCGGAGGCATCGATCAGCGCGCGCGCTTCACGCAGCTTGTCGAGAGTGCCAGGGATGAACTTCTGCCCGCCGAAGCCCGGGTTGACGCTCATCAGCAAGATCATGTCGACCTTGTCCATCACGTACTTGAGCACGTCCAGCGGCGTCGCCGGGTTGAACACCAGGCCCGACTTGCAACCGCCCTCGCGGATCAATTGCAGGGAACGGTCGACGTGCTGCGTGGCTTCCGGGTGGAAGGTAATGTAAGTCGCACCGGCTTCGATGAAGTCACCGACGATGCGGTCCACCGGGCTGACCATCAGGTGCGCGTCGATCGGCGCGGTCACGCCGTACTTGCGCAGCGCGGAGCACACCATCGGGCCGATGGTCAGGTTTGGCACGTAGTGGTTGTCCATGACATCGAAGTGCACGAAGTCGGCGCCGGCGGCCAGGACGTTGTCCACTTCTTCACCCAGGCGGGCGAAGTCGGCGGAGAGAATCGACGGAGCAATGACGAAGGGCTGCATGACGCACCTTTTTTGAGCAGAATCACGATGGCGCGCATTGTATACCTCATGCTTTGACGCGCGCACTGTGACCGCGATGATTGGGCCTGCCTTCGATCAAATCAGTTTCGGCAGGCTCTAGTACGCTGCTCGGTAGATCTTCTCGATATCGATGGCGCTCAATTTGCGTGGATTGTTGCGCATCAGGCGCTCGATCCCCGCCGCTTCCACGGCCATGGCCGGGATCGCATCCTCGGGAACACCGAAGCTGCGCAGACCTGGCGGGATCTCTACCGCCGCGCACAACGCAGTCATCGCCTCCACGGCTTTGTCCGCCGCATCGGTCGCGCTCAGGTGGGCAGTCTTGACCCCCATGGCCTCGGCAATATCCTGCATGCGCTCCACACAAGCCAACTTGTTCCAGGTCATGACATACGGCAGCAGCAAGGCATTGCTGACACCGTGGGCAATGTTGAAACGCCCGCCCAGCGGATACGCCAGCGCATGCACCGCGCCGACCCCGGCATTACCGAACGCCATGCCGGCCATCAGGCTGGCGGTGGCCATGTCTTCGCGGGCCTGCAGGTTGGACGGATTGGCGTAGGCCTTGGGCAATGCTTTGGCGATCAGCTTGATGGCGCCGATGGCCAGGGCGTCGGTGATCGGCGAGGCGTTCAGCGACAGATAGGATTCGATGGCATGCACCAACGCATCGACACCACTGGCAGCGGTGACACTGCGCGGGCAGGTCAGGGTCATTTGCGGGCTGACCAGCGCCACGTCCGGCAATAGATAGTCGCTGACAATGCCTTTCTTCAGCTGCGCAACCTTGTCGGAGAGAATCGCTACGTTGGTCACCTCCGAACCGGTGCCGGCCGTGGTCGGGATAGCGATCAGCGGCGGGCCTTTGCGCGGCACCTGATCGACGCCGAACAAATCCTCCAGCGCGCCGTGATAACCGGCGTAGGCGGCGACGCTTTTGGCGATGTCGATGGCACTGCCGCCGCCGAGGCCGATCAGACCGTCATGTCCGCCTTCGCGGTAAACCCGCATGCAGTCTTCGACGATGGCGATTTCCGGGTCTGGCAGCACACGGTCGAAAATCTCGTAGGGCCGATCCCCCAACTGCGCCAGCGCCAGCTCGACCGTACCGGACTTGACCAGTGCAGCGTCGGTGACGATCAGTGGGTTGTCGATATCCAGGCGTGTCAGTTCAGCCGCCAGTTGCTCGATGGCACCGGCACCAGTGATCAGTTTGTGAGCGATTTTGAAAGAGGAAAGACTCATCGTGCGCAGCCTCTTATACGTAGGGGAGCTGGGCACAATAGTAGCTGGGGATTGGGGTTTGTCTGCTATTCAGGCCATGAATGACCCAACATCCCGAAAACCACACAAAACAACTGTAGGAGCGAGCCTGCTCGCGATAGCGGACTGTCATTCAACATTGATGTCGACTGATTGTCCGCTATCGCGAGCAGGCTCACTCCTACAGGGGATCGGTGTAAATCTTAGACCTGCGCGGTGCGCAGTTTTTCGCTGCGGCCGCGTAGCCACTCGAGGGTCAGCAACAGGATCACCGAGAAGGCGATCAACAGCGTCGCTGCAGCAGCAATCGTCGGGCTGAGGTTTTCGCGGATACCGCTGAACATCTGCCGAGGCAACGTCGCTTGTTCCGGGCCGGCAAGGAACAGCGTCACTACCACTTCATCGAACGACGTCGCGAAAGCAAACAGCGCACCCGAGATCACACCCGGCGCAATCAGCGGCAACGTCACCCGGCGGAACGCCGTCAGCGGCGAAGCGCCCAGACTTGCAGCGGCGCGCACCAGGTTGTGGTTAAACCCCTGCAAGGTCGCCGACACGGTAATGATCACAAACGGCACGCCCAACACCGCATGCACCACGATCAGCGAGAAGAAGCTGTTGCCCAGGCCCAGCGGCGCAAAGAACAGATAGCTCGCCACACCGATGATCACCACCGGCACCACCATCGGCGAAATCACCAGGGCCATGACCAGCGCCTTGCCCGGGAAATCACCGCGAGTCAGGCCAATCGCTGCCAGCGTCCCGAAGATCATGGCCAGCACCGTCGCCGCCGGAGCAACGATGATGCTGTTCTTCAGGGCACGCATCCACTCCGCCGACGCGAAGAAGTCCTGATACCAGTGCAACGAGAGGCCTTGCAGCGGGTACACCAGGAAACTGCCCGAGTTGAACGACAGCGGAATGATCACCAGCACCGGCAGAATCAGGAACAACAAAATCAGGCCGCAGAGTATCCGCAAGCTGTAGAACCACACCCGTTCGATGGGCGACATATAAGGACTCAGCATTTCATTCTCCCCTTAGCTCAGGCGCAGGCGACTGGCGCCCACCAGCCAGCTGTAAATCAGATAAAGCACCACGGTCGCCAACAGCAGCAGCCCACCGAGTGCGGTCGCCATGCCCCAGTTGATGCTGGTGTTGGTGTAGAAGGCGACGAAGTAGCTGACCATCTGATCGTTCGGGCTGCCCAGCAACGCCGGGGTGATGTAGTAGCCGATGGCGAGGATGAACACCAACAGGCAACCAGCGCCGACACCGGCATAGGTCTGCGGGAAGTACACCCGCCAGAAACTGGCGAACGGGTGGCAGCCCAGAGAAATCGCGGCGCGCATGTAGGTCGGCGAGATGCCTTTCATCACGCTGTAGATCGGCAGGATCATGAACGGCAGCAGGATGTGCACCATCGAGATGTAGACCCCGGTACGGTTGAACACCAGCTCCAGCGGTTTATCGATGATGCCCATCGCCATGAGGCCGCTGTTGATCAGCCCGCCCGATTGCAGCAATACGATCCACGCGGCAACTCGCACCAGGATCGAGGTCCAGAACGGCAACAGCACCAGAATCATCAGCAGGTTGCTTTGGCGTGACGGAAGGTTCGCCAACAAGTAAGCCAATGGATACGCCAGCAACAGGCAGATCACGGTGATGATCAGGCCCATCCAGAACGTGCGGGCGAAGATGTCGAGGTAGATCGCCTGATCGGGGGTCGCCGGGGCGATTTCGCCGAGGTCGTCGATGCGGTGATCGACGGCTGCCAGCAGGTAGTACGGTGTGATGCTGCTGGTGTTGCGGCGCACTGCTTGCCAATACGCCGGGTCGCCCCAGCGTTCGTCGAGGCCTTCCAGTGCTTCTTTATAAGAGGTCGGTTCGGTGGCGAACGGCAAGGCGCGGGCGGTTTTGGTCAGCAGGCTGCGGTAGCCGGCCAGTTCCATGTTCAAGCGCTTGGACAGATCGCCCAAAGTTTGATTCTTGCGCGCTTCAGCGAGGTCTTCGCTGGCCGCCTTGTACACCGGTTCAGCGGGCAGGCCTCGGCCGTCCCAACTGGCGATGGCCGTCACGGTACGTGGCATGCCGCCGACCACTTCCGGGTTACCAACGCTTTTGTAGAGCAGCGCCACGATCGGCACCAGGAACACCAGCAACAGAAACAGCACCAGGGGCGCGATCAAGGCTTGTGCTTTCCAGCGATTGATCCGCTCGGCGTGCTTGAGCCGCTGCTTCAAGGTGGGGTCAGTGCCCGCGTTCAGGGGAATGGCGGTGGCCATGGCGTACTCCGGAAATCTTTGATAAATCGTTGAAGTGAGAGCGAACCTGTGTGGCGAGCGAGCTTGCTCCGGGCGGCGTTCCGACGCTGGGCTGCGAAGCGGCCCCAAAATTCTGTTAACAACGTCCAATTTTGTGAGTGTTGCGCACTCAAGCGGGAGCAAGCTCCCTCGCCACAAAAGCTCGCCCTCACGGGAGGGCGAGCCCTCTAGTTACTTCGCAGCCCAGGAATTGAAGCGCTGTTCCAGTTGCTCGCCGTTGTCAGCCCAGAAGCTGACGTCGATCTGCACTTGGTTGGCGATGTTTTCCGGGGTGGTCGGCATGTCTTTCAGGACATCCTTGGCCAGCAACGGTACGGCCTGGACATTGGCCGGGCCGTAAGCGATGTTTTCCGAGTAAGTCTTCTGCTGCTGCGGCGCCACCGAGAACGCGATGAATTTCTTCGCCGCTTCGGCGCGCTTGGCGTCCAGACCTTTTGGAATAGCCCATGCGTCGAAGTCGTAGATACCGCCGTTCCACACGACTTTCAGGTTGCTTTCTTTCTGCACAGCGGCGATCCGGCCGTTGTAGGCCGAGCTCATGACCACGTCACCGGACGCAAGGTATTGCGGCGGCTGTGCGCCGGCTTCCCACCACTGAATGCTTGGTTTCAGCTCATCAAGCTTCTTGAACGCACGGTCCTGACCGTCCTTGCCGGCCAGCACTTTGTAGACGTCTTTCGGCGCAACGCCGTCGGCCATCAGTGCGAATTCCAGGGTGTACTTGGCGCCTTTACGCAGGCCGCGCTTGCCCGGGAATTTCTTGGTGTCCCAGAAATCCACCCAGCTGGTCGGTGCGGAGGCCAGTTTGTCGGCGTTGTAGGCCAACACGGTCGACCACACGAAGAAACCTACGCCGCAAGGCTGGATAGCGCCTTTGACGTAATCTTCGGATTTGCCGAACAGCGCAGGATCGAGTTGCTCGAACATGTCTTCGTCGCAACCGCGAGACAGTTCTGGCGATTCAACTTCCACCAGGTCCCAGGACACGCTCTTGGTGTCGACCATGGCTTTGACCTTGGCCATCTCACCGTTGTATTCGCCCGCCACGATCTTGCCGTTGCCTGCCGCTTCCCACGGTGCGTAGAAGGCTTTGACCTGCGCCGCCTTGTTCGCCCCGCCAAAGGACACCACGGTCAAATCCGGGCCCGCCGCCATCGCGTGTGCCGCGCCGATCATGCCCATGACCAAAGCGGTGAATTTCAGGGATCTCAACATTTATTGTTCTCTCCACGTGCAGGGTTGGTGTTGTTGAAGCAGGGGGCGATCAATGCGCCTCTAGAAGTGGGTCGAGCGCGCGAACGTGTTCGACCTGCCAGCCAAGCGGTACCACATCACCGACGGCGAGCGCGGGATCGAGCTCGGCAATCGGTTGTTTCACGAAGAAGTCGGTCTTGCCGCAGACTTCCAGGCGAACCCGGACGTGGTCGCCCAGATAGATGAATTCCGCCACCCTTCCTGAGAAGCGGTTGACGCAGGACTCGCTCGAACCATTAAGGCTCACGCGCTCCGGACGAATCGACAGCGTGACCGGTTCGCCGGTCTTGCCGACATTCACCGCCAGCGCTTCAACCTTTTCACCGCGACCCAGCTCGACGATGCAGCGGTCGCCGGTCTGGCTGTGCAGGCGGCCGTTGAGGCGGTTGTTCTCGCCGATGAAATTGGCGACGAAGGTGTTTTTCGGCTCTTCATAGAGGGTGCGCGGCGCAGCGATCTGCTGGATCTCGCCCTGGTGGAACACCGCCACACGGTCGGACATGGTCAGGGCTTCGCCCTGGTCGTGAGTCACGTAGACCACGGTCACGCCCAGGCGCTGGTGCAGGTGCTTGATTTCCATCTGCATGTGTTCGCGCAGTTGTTTATCCAGTGCACCGAGGGGTTCGTCCATCAGCACCAATTGCGGTTCGAACACCAGAGCGCGGGCCAGGGCCACACGCTGTTGCTGACCACCGGACAGTTGCGCCGGATAGCGCTGGGCGAAGGCGTCGAGCTGAACCATGCTCAAGACTTTTTTGACCTTGTCGCTGACGTCGCTCTTGTTCAAGCCGCGCACGGTCAGCGGGAACGCCAGGTTTTCAGCCACGGTCATGTGCGGGAACAGTGCGTAGTTCTGGAACACCATGCCGATGTCACGTTTGTGCGGCGGCACGTTGTTGATGGAGCGTCCGGCCAGCTGGATTTCGCCAGCGGTCGGTGTTTCGAAACCGGCGAGCATCATCAGGCTGGTGGTCTTGCCGGAGCCGGACGGCCCGAGCAAGGTGAGGAACTCGCCTTTGCGAATCTCCAGGTTGAGGTCTTTGACGATCAGGTTCTCGCCGTCGTAGCTTTTTTGCACTCCACGAAAGCTGACCAGAATGTCACTGGCCCCTGCGTTTGAATCGACCTGGCTCATACCCACACCTTTTTTGTTGATGACTGCTGTGGACTAAGCCTAGTGGACGCTGGGGAGCGCGCAAATCGGGGCGCAGGAGAGAATCGCCTCAGCCGGATGGAAGGTTGGGGGTAGGGATTGCCCTACAAGGATGGCGTGATTGGGCAGGGGAAGCGGCGAGCTTCAAGCTGCAAGCCACAAGAACGGGCAAATGCACTTTTTCAGGATGTCGCAAATGGATATGACGACGAGATCCCTGTGGGAGCGAGCCTGCTCGCGATAGCGGTGAATCAGGCAAAGCTATGCCAACTGACACACCGCTATCGCGAGCAGGCTCGCTCC